>CAVIQL010000013.1:0-26143 GCA_963644855.1 Clostridiaceae bacterium Marseille-Q4149
GTCTACAGCAAGAAATATAGGGCTTAAAGTCGCAAATGGTGATTATATTTGGTTTGTAGACGCAGACGACCAAATTGATTCTGATTTTTTTTCTCACTTATTTTGTTTGTTCAAGTCCTATCCTAATTGCGAATTATTTTGTTTCAACCATAAAAAAGTTTATAGTAATTATATTTCTGATAGTATTGATTACCCTAAACGAAAAACAGTAAATGGTATTGTTTTTCTTCGCAAAAACTTTTCAGGATTTGTATGGAATAAAATTTATAAGAAAACAGCTATAGACAACATTTTTTTTGTTGATGGGACAAAGAATATCGAAGATTTTTATTTCAACATAAAAGTCATTATTAATCTACAAGAAATTTTACTACTTCCTAATATAGGCTACTACTACAATAATACCAATATACATTCGACCTCAACAAATCGTAGTCTTAGGAACTTAATAATACGAGATCAAGACACAATACGAATTCATAAACTTATAGCAAAAGATTTATCTACGACATTACAGAAAGATAAAGAAAAGACAATACTCCATCTACTTAATTTTTCTATTGCAGGAAGTTTGTTTAGCCTTTTTCGTTTCTATTCTCCAACAAGATTAAAAAAACGAATTCGACAATATAGAAGCATGAATCTGTATCCGATAGGCAATACAAATAATTTCAAAGCAAATATATTTACTATAATCGCAAATAGATCATTTCTAATTACATCTCTACAAAAGTTTTTTATCATATTACTTAGGTACAAACATAAAAAATGACACTATATATAATTCTTTTTATAATACCTATTATATATTTACTTTCAGTTAGAACATATAGAAGCCAATCCACCATTCCACTTGCTTTTTTTCTGTTATTTCTTTCGCTTTTCGTAGGTTTTTCAGACATGTTTGGCGGATACGACCGCTATATCTACGGTGAAGTATTCGATTCTATTGCTGACATAACCACTAAGCATGGGAGTTATGTTGATAGCGGGAGTTTTTTGTTCTTTAGCGGTGAATTCGGATACACAATCCTCAATATAATAATCTCTTTCTACACAGCAAACAGGTATATTTTTATCTTGTCGATTACTCTAATCATTTACCTACTGCTTTTTATCGACCTCAAACGCTACACAGAAAACTATCCTTTTGCGTTGATACTTTTCATGGGGCTTTGGTTTTTCTTCAGCTTCACTTATTTGCGCCAGGTATTGGGAGCTACTATGGCATGGTTGGGTGTAAAATATGTAATAGAAAGAAAGCCGATAAAGTTTTTTCTTATCTGTTTCATAGCATTCTCCTTACATAATTCGGCAATAATCTTCTTACCACTTTATTTTGTGCCGAGACGGAAATTCAGCGTTTCATTTGTTGTCTTCATTATGATTGCAGCGCTGATACTCGGCATGACATCGCTTCCCAATGCTTTGTTCAGCACATACGACCAAGCCTCGGCTTTCGAACGAGTAAACGATTACAACGCCACCGATGCTTTTCGTATAGAATATCTGTTGGAAGCCGTATTCTTCCTTTTCATAATCATCACCAACTACCGCTACATTCCAAGAACTAACAAGCATATTGTGTTGCTCAATATGGCTTTGATTTTTTGCGCACTTCTGTTGTTTTTCATTCGTTCCGAAAACGGCGGACGTATTTCTTGGTATTATATAATAGGACTAATTGCAACCATAACTACTATATGCATTGGAAAAACTAAGAAAATCGGGATAACAACCTTAATGATTTTAATTAGCCTAGGTTTATACGTTCGCATTTACATTAATTGGGCGCCAACTCTTTATCCTTACAAATCGTTTTTCTCCAATGGCTACCGCGAAAACGATAAAATTCGAGATAAATACGAATACGATTATAATTATGATCAAGATAAATTTTACAGAAAAGCCATTAGATGGCAATCAAATATATAAGGGGTGATTTTTAATTTTGTCTTCATAAAAACAATGTCGGATATTATTAAAAAAACATCGGATATCGTTTAAATAATATCTGACATTGTTTTAACGATATACCGACTATTCTTAACACTATGCTTATCACTGTTTTCACACCCACATACAATCGAGCCCAACTACTACCAAGGCTTTATGAAAGTCTGTGTGCGCAAACATGCACGGAGTTTGAATGGCTTGTCGTCGATGACGGTTCTACCGACAACACAGAAGAAGTGGTCGGAAACTTCATTAAATCCACTCAAAAGGACTTCCCCATACGATACATCAAGAAAGAAAATAGCGGTAAACATACCGCTATAAACGTAGGAGTAAAAGAGGCCAATGGAGAGTTGTTTTTAATTGTAGATAGTGATGATACACTCTTTCCACGAACCATTGATATTGTAATAAAAAACTACATTCCTATACAATATAATAATAGCTTTGCAGGGGTATGTGGATATATGAAACATTCTAATGACTGCATTATAGGAAATCCTTTATTAAATATAGACGCAAGTTCTACTGAAATGCGAGGAAAATTTCAAATACAAGGAGACATGATGGAAGTTTTCAAAACAAAAGTACTTAAAGAATTTCCTTTCCCAGAGATATCTAATGAACATTTTTGTCCAGAAGCCTTGATTTGGAATCGAATCGCACAAAAGTACAAACTTCGGGTTTTTGCAAAAGCTATCTGTTGTAGGGATTATATAGAAGGCGGACTAACGGCAAACATTGTAAGGATTAGAATGAAAAGTCCTATGGCTTCGATGATGACATACGCAGAAATGACACGATACCCAAGCGTTCCGTTGATTCAGAAAATGCGCGCGGCAATAAATTACTGGCGCTTCAGATTTTGCGCAACCGACAAAAACGCCAAAATGCCGCGACTTGCTGCAAGATGGTTTTGGACAAAACCCATTGGGTGGCTAATGCACAAAAAAGATTGCAAGAACAACTGCATATCATGAAGATTCTTCAAGTTATAACATCGTTGAAAATTGGCGGAGCAGAGACTCTTGTGGTAAACATGACTCCAAAACTGCGCTCGATGGGGCACAAAGTCGACGTTTGCGTGTTCAATGGCGATGATACTCCGCTTATGAAACGTTTGGTAGCGGAGAACCCGGGAATAAGAGTGTACAAATTCAACAGCGGATACTACAACCCGCTCTACATATTGAAACTGGCAGGGATAATGCGCCGTTACGATATAGTACATTCTCACAATTCTTCGCCGCAACTCTTTGTTGCAGCTGCAAAAGTGTTATGTTCGGTGGGGCTATGCTCCACCGAACATACCACTTCCAACCGCAAACGCGGTTGGAAGTGGTATGCGCCGATAGAGAGCCACATGTACAACGCATACGACCATATTGTTTGCATCAGTAAGATTGCCGAAGAAAAATTGCGCGAATATATGGGCGGAGAATGGCTCATCGAAGGGACGGAAAGGTATGCGAAAATTTCCACAATAAACAACGGCGTAGATGTAACGGGAATTCAAAACGCCATACCGCTTGACGGAGCGCGCAAACCCGATACTTTTGTTACGACAATGGTTGCCGGATTTCGCGAAGCAAAAGATCAAGATACTGTAATAAGAGCCATGGCGTTGCTCCCCGACAATTTTGTGTTTTGGATTGTAGGAGACGGCGACAGAAGGGCAGAAATTGAAACACTGACCAACAAATTGAATTTGGAAAGCCGTGTGAAATTTTGGGGAATACGTTCTGATGTTCCGAATATCCTGAAAGCGTCGGACGTTGTAGTGATGTCAAGCCATTGGGAAGGGCTTTCGCTTTCAAACATTGAGGGTATGAGCGCAGGCAAGCCTTTCGTTGCCTCGAATGTAAACGGTTTGCGTGAAGTTACAAAGGGCTACGGCATTCTGTTTGAGCATAAAAACGAAAAAGAATTGGCAGAAATAATAAAACGCTTGCACGACGACAAAAATCTATACGACCAAACGGCAAAGGCGTGCTATATGCGTGCACAAGAGTTTGACATTTCGGTAATGGTAAAGAAATACGCCGAAGTTTACGAGGATATTGCAGCCAGCAGAAGCCAGAAATAACCCACTACTTCGCATATTAGACAAACAATACTCAATCTGCAGACAAACCATACGCAATCCGCGCGGCACGAAAATGCTGCGCGGATTTTTGTTTTCCAATTTCCGAGAAAAACGTAAGTTTTGGGATAAACTTCTATCCCGCTTCATTCGTTTTTTGCGGCATTGTTTTTTCCGAATAAGGTTCTCTTACAGATGACAAGCCGTCTATTTGGCGCTGCAAAGCAGTCTTAAGGTCTTCAGAAGGGTTAAGACCGAGTTTCTTTCGGATATTAGAGCGCGTGGTGGTGATATTTGATTCGTTTTTATCGAGTACGTGGCAAATATCGCCCAATTTTCTTCCCTGCAAAACAAGTCTGCAAATTTCCCTTTCCGATGGCGAGAGCGTTGGAAAGGCTTTGCCGATAGCTTCCTCGCTGAATTGTTTGGCGTAATAGTATCGTCTCATGTTGCAATACACATTACGTTGTGCCCGTTTGCCGAGGATTTCAAAAACTGCCAATATCTTATCGTCCGACATTTCCTGCTCGGCGAGTTTAACATAGGCTTTAACTTGCTCACGAGTTAGATTGAAAAGAGCAAACATGGCATCGTCTTCCTTTTTCAGTGTTTGGTTTTCACGGTGTATTCTTTGCGTGCTCCAAACAAGCGATGTTCCCAAAAATCCAAGCAACAAAAACATGGCTACAATTATCGTGGCGAGAACACGAAACCAATGATCGCCGGTGATAACTGCGCAAGAACCGTAAACAAGCAACGATATCAGAGAAAGGATAAGCGGATCGTTTTTAAGGCAGGCTATAATCGAAAGGGCAACGTTTAAAATCATCATTGTGATGTTTGACATTATCAATGTCTTGTGAAATCCCGAAAGCAGCTCCACATTGTTTATGGAAATATGTACCAATTGTGCCGACACTATGGTTTGCACAGAATACATTATTATTCGTAAAGCGACTGAGAGCCGTAATTTGTGTTTTGCGTAGCCTATTAGGGAAAACATTGCCACTATTTGCATTGTTCCCAACACTCCTACAAAAAAATAGTGAGAGTTTGCCACAGCCTTTGGCAGGAAAATCACGGTAACAATCGATATCTGCAACACATAATATATGAGCGACAACAATTGTTGCCTTTTCAAATAGGCTTTCTCCCGGTTTATAAATCGAGAGAAAGGATTTTTGTTTTTAACGGAATCTGATATCGCAAACATGTCTGTTTATTAATGTTTTGAGTAGTTTTGACGTTTTTTGACGTACAAAAATAATAAGAATTTTATGTTTTGACTATTTTTGATTATATAAAAATTTGGTTGGTGTTTTGCTCGTTTTTAATTTTGCAGCGTTTCATATAATGAGAAATATGGCGTATTCAATTATACGCAGACTTGAAATGTAGGAAACATGGCAAGATATGCCGAGACACACTACCGTAACCAAAATACAGCCAATGGATAATTTGGACTGATTTTCACATTTTCAACTCTTATTTATTTATGTATAGCCCCCACGAGAGATTCGCCGGGGCTTTTTTAATGATATCGTCCCTACTCTCCCCCACTCCATATGGTTTATAAGGCTTGACTTTTTTCGGCTGCACCACCTCGTAAAAAGGTAACGGCGTAATGAAAAAAACAATGTCCGATGTTTTTTCAAGCATAATATTTCTTGTTAGAATCATTGTTTGCTGCGGCATTAATTTATAGCGATAAAATCGCTATTTACAGCAATGTAGCGCGGAGCATAACAGATATCCCTGCTACTCCACGCGTTTTTCATGCCCTAACTTTTGGGTGTAAAAAAAAATCGACATATTTGTAACAAATAACACCAAATTAAGTATAGAGAATAAACAATCTCATCAAAAACGATATGAACACACAAAAAATCGCAACGTTTCTTGTAGGACTGATGTTGGTTTTACCACTCAGTGCAAAGCAGATTGCAGTAACCGTAACTACCCCCGGCTGTTTGTCTACAACTTTTCCTGCAAACCAAATCGGGAAAGTCAAAAATCTTAAGGTATACGGCACTCTCAATGGCGCCGACCTTAAATTTCTGCGCACACTAATGGGAGCCGAAACCTCACAAACCCCTATAAAAACACCGATTGCACACCTCGATATAAGCGAGATAAAGTTGCAGAAGGGAGATGAGCCTTATTCCAACAGCGGCAAGAAAATCACAAACGAGAATGCCGTGCCCCAAGAGGCATTTGCCGATTGCCAAGTGGGAGAAGTGATAATGCCAAAGGCTTTGATCGAAGTTGAAACCCAAGCATTTTTGAATTCCAAGGTAAAGCGCGTGGTTCTTGCTGAGAACACTTCGCTCAAAAAAGAAGCGTTCGCCAACTGTTCTCAGCTCGAAGAAATAGTATTTCCGCAACGCGTAAACAATCTACAGAAATGCTTTGTAAATTGTCCCAAGTTGGAAAGTTTACGAATACACAACGTTGGGTATATAGCGGCAAACGGCACAGTGAGAAACTGCGAGAGTTTGAAAGAAATCGTTATCGATGGTGCCATAAACCATATCGATGGTTGGGAAACGTTTACCGGGTGCCCAAATCTTGAGCGCGTGGTTTTTGCAGGCAACATTATTTCGTCGGGAGGCGGGAATTGTTGGTTGACAAATTGTCCGAAGCTCAAAGAAATCGTATTCGAAAAAGGCGTTCTCGTTACATCTTTTGCCGAAACGCCTGGTTGTCCGCTTTTCAAGGGATACACCGTGAACGGAGCGGTATTCTACAGCAACAACACCAATGTTCTGCCCAAAAGCAACCTTAATGATGCGAGCAAAAGGGCACATTATTGCAAAATTCTCGAAAGCATTGTTGACGACAACAAATATTTCAGCGAAGAAAAGAATTATGTTCCTATCCTTATCGGACATTTTGCAACCCAAATCAAAGATGAGAATATCGATATCGAAGATCTAAAATCCAAGATACTCACCACGTTCAAACAAGAAGTGGAAAAAGGCGATCCAAGTTTGGCAGACGACGAAGACGATGTATTTTACAAATGGATGGAAAGCGATGTTGAATTTCAGAAACTCATGAAACAGGCAAAAGAAAACAAAGATTTTGTGGGGTTGCTCAAGAAATATTCCACTTATAACAATAGCGGTCAAACCAAGCCCGAATTTACTTACGAATTCAACACTCCTATTCTAAAAGAGATACGCTCTGCGTTTAATCTCGACAGCATTGCGGGCAACGGAGACGAGATAAGCCGCATTAAAAACGTGATGTATTGGCTGCACAATACCATTGAGCACGACGGAAGCAGTTCTTGGCCTAAGTGTAAATTCAATGCGTTGGAACTTTACCGCGTTGCAAAAAGCGAAAAACGCGGATTGAATTGCCGATTTATCAGCATGATGCTCACAGATTGCTATTTGGCGCTCGGAATGCCCGCGCGTTTCATTACATGTTCCTCAAAACGAATAGACGATCCCGATTGCCACGTAATAACAATAGTTTGGAGCAAAACATTAAACAAATGGGTGTGGATGGACCCAAGTTTCGCAGCTTACATAACCGACGAAAACGGCACATTGCTTAATCATCGCGAGGTGAGAAAGCGTCTTGCCGAAGGGCTTCCGCTTAATCTGAACGAAGATGCCAATTGGTGTAATCGCGTAAAGCAGACAAAAAAGGACTATCTGGAAAGTTATATGGCGAAAAACCTGTTTTATCTGAGTTGCAACGCCGAAAATCGTCCCGAAGTGGAGAGCGATAGCAAGGGGAGCGATTATATTACGCTCCAGCCCCAAGGTGCGGAATGTCCCGACAGCAGCATAAAAACTACTGACGAAGATTATTTTTGGCAAGCGCCCAAAGAAAATCAACAATAACCAAGACCCATTTCTTACATAATAATATTGTAAACTCCGTTCGCTTTTCGTTTTTTCGCGAACGGAGTTTTGTTTTTCTCTAAGCAATTATCTTTCAACTAATAATGCGCCCCAAGAAAACCCTTTGATATATTGCAAAAATTACAAGGCGTCTAATTTAAATTACAAGGCATCTCGTTTCAACGATATCCAACATTGCAAAAACGGCAACCCATAAGCGAAAAAATATTTGCGTTCCAGGCAAGATTTCACGGTTTGGCGTATTTATAATAACAACAAGGTTGAGGTGTGTAAAGGGTTCTGTTTGCAGAATAAAGAAAATCATTACCTTTGCCTACAAATCCGCACAGATTATGAAACTCGGAAAATTCATGCTTACCTGTTTGATGCTCATAGCATTGAACCCTGTTTTTGCACAAAGTTTTTCCTCGCGTTGGGAAAAGGTTGAAAATGCAATAAAAAAAGATTTGCCCAAGACTGCATTGACTGAAATTCGCGGTATCTACAATCTTGCAACCCAACAAGGCAATACCGGCGAAATGTTGAAAGCAACAATCTCGGCAATCGCAATGCAAAACACCATTTCGCCCGACAGCGCTACCGCAGAACTGCAACGCATCGACAGCATAACCAATATCGAAAAACGCCCAACGGAACACGCGCTATGGTTGTTGGTTTCTGCTAATATGTATTACGAACTTTCGAGTTATAAAAACAAGACTATCGGCGACACTGCCGTAGCCCGTTTGCTCGAAGCCACGAATAATCTTGATGTTTTCAAAAAACACAAAGCCGAAAAGTATGTTCCGGTAATCAAAAAGGGAAAAGACGCAAAATATTTCGACAACGATCTCGTGAATGTGGTATGCCGAAATGCCATTGACAGGTTGAAAAACTATAGCAACGATTCTTATTCCGATGACGAGCGTGGCGAAATGCGCCGCAACCTGGAACATCGGTTTATCGACCATTATCGTGCCACAAACAACAACAATGCCATAGTTCTTGCCACACTCGATTCAATCAAAAACGAAACTCAAGACTCTCCCTACGAAGAATATGCCGACACTTTGCAGCCGGCATACACCGCCATAAAGACATTGGTCAAACAATATGCGTCAAGTCCTTGCGCAATCGAGGCATATATATATATATGTAGTAACATGTATGACGGAAATGCCGAAATCGAAGCGCTGAAATACCAACTCGCAAAAAAAGGAGCAAGTCTATACTCCTCAAATCCTCGTGCGGCGGAGTTGAGAAACATGATGAAAGAACTTAAAGCCCAAAAGTTCAACATAGAATCCCCAACTTCCTTGTTTTTCCCAGGCGAGAAGATAAAAGGAACGGTAGACTTCTACAACATCAAGCACCCCGAACTAAACATATACCCCACTACATACACGGCAAGGCAGATAAGAGAAAACTCTAAGTACGTAAAAGATTTCAAAGCCGTTGACAATTCAAAAATAACGCTGTATTCAAGCTCCATAACGGGCAACGAAGATTTCTTTTACAAGAAAGACTCGTTTGAATGCCAAGCCCCGCAAAAACCGGGCATCTACGTAATGAAATTGTCTAACAGCAAATCGTCGGCATACAATCGTGTGGTTTATGTAAGCAACATACGCATGCTTTTCTTCCCTTTGCCAGGAAACAGAATGCGAATTACCGTAGTGGAAGCCCGCAGCGGCAAACCAATATCGGGCGCAAAAGTAAACGAATACCAAGACATCGAAAAACTAACGCTTAAAAACACCTACACCACCGACAGCAAAGGCGAGATAACTATTTCGCGCGGAAAAAGTTCGTATTTCTACAACGCCGAAAGCGGAAACGACAAATTTTCGCCCATATGCAGTTCTCGCAGCTACACTAATTTTGCGCCAAGAAAAGCAATGCAAACCACAGAATACCGTTTGTTTGCAGACCGCGCCGTATATCGTCCAGCCCAAAAGGTACACTTGGCGGGAATTGTGTATCAAAAAAAAGACGAAGAGTGCAACACAATTTACGACCACAAGGTAAAGATTTCGGTAAAAGACTCTCAAAACCGCGAGATATCCACCATAGAAACCACAAGCGACGAGTTCGGAACTTTTAGCACCGACTTCACGTTGCCTTCAACCCTTATGCCCGGCAATTTGTACATCACAGCAAACGCAACAAGCAGAATCTACATACAGGTAGAGGAATACAAACGCCCAACATTTGAAGTAGAAGCCGACAATCCGCAAGACAAATACGCTATTGGGGATACTGTAAACGTAAAAGGGCATGCGCGCGCATTTACAGGCGTTGGCATGCAGGGCGCACGGGTTGTCTACGAAGTAATACGCCGTAGTATTTGGAGTTTCTACCGATTTGGTCCAGACAATGTGGTATTTCGCGACACCACAACCACCGATTCAAACGGCGAATTTGCGATGCGCGTTCCCTTGGTTGCGAACAACGCCGACGCAAAAGCTATCAACAAAGCCTCATACTTCTTCTCTGTAAAAGCAACAGTAACTTCCGCGATGGGCGAAAGCCAAGATGTGAGCACATATGTATTTGCGGGCAAACGAGCAGCTATTGTTGATTGCGACATTCCCAACAAAGTGGACAAGGAAAAGCTTTCTACCGTTACATTCACGCTACAAAACCTCATGGGCGAGAATATCAACAGGAAAGGAACGTATTCAATAGAAAAGCCGGGCGGTATGGTTTGCGCCAAAGGGGATTTCGTAGCAAATACTCCCATAAAAATCCCTACTCTGTCGACTCTTGCGTCGGGCAAATACATTATCCACACAAATTTCGAAGGAGAAACCGACTCTATATACGATATTAAAAAGGCCTTTCTGCTATTCTCGATAAACGACAAACAACCTGCCGATTCCTCAGAACACATACGACTTTACTCACAAAGCACTTTGTTTGAACAATGTCAGACATTTTTTAAAAAAGGTCAGACATCGTTTGAAAAAGATGCCTTATCAGAAATACAGTTCGGCACATCGTTCGAAGGGGTTACTGCTTTCTACGATGTAATAGCCAACGGACAAGTTGTGGAAAGCAAGCAAATCAGTTTGTCAAACTCTATCGTTAGCGAGATATACACCTATAAAAAGGAATATGGCGATGGCATTTGCGTTACATTAGCTTTTGTGAAAGACGGAGTGCTATACAGCGAAAACATTCGCATCAAGAAGCCCATTCCCGACAAACGTCTGCGCTACAAATGGACATCTTTCCGCGACCGTCTGCGTCCTAATCAAAAAGAAGAATGGAGTCTGCAAATTCTCAACCCCGACAGCACACCAGCCAAAGCATCTGCCGTGGCTGCAATATACGATGCATCGCTCGACAAATTCGCAAAAAACATATGGAACTCCAGTTTGTATTTCGGAAGATACATTCCATTCGCATCGTGGAGCACCTACAACGAATCTTTCAGCTACAACTACCACTACAATCCTGCCAAATACGAAAACAATCCGTCGCTAAGTTTCGACGAACTGTCTATAGTGCCAATATTTGTACAAGAAGGAATGCTCTTAGGGAGTATTGCAGGACTGGGACGCATTGGGAAAAGTTCATTAAGAGTAGCGAATTATTCCGTTGCCAAGGAAAAGAATACTATTGCGCTTTCACTTCCCAGCCTACACGAAATTACAGAATCAACAACTGATGCCGTAACCTATAAATCCCCAAACGCCGACACGGGCAACCTGCAAAATTCAAACAACGTCAAACCACGCGAAAACTTTGCCGAGACAGCATATTTCGCTCCCGCATTACGCACAGACGAAAACGGAAATCTCACGATTTCTTTCACAACTCCGGAAAGCCTTACGCGATGGAATGTAAAACTTCTCGCACATACAAAATCCATGAACCTTGTTGAAATTGACACCACGGCAACAGTTTCAAAAGATTTCATGCTACAATCCAATCTCCCACGCTTCTTGCGCATCGGAGATGCGGCTACAATTCCCGCAACAATCAAGAACCTTTCGACCAAACAGCTTGCGGGCAAAGCAATAATGACTATCAGCGATGCACAAAACCTTGCTGTGATAAAACAATCGGTTACAAAATTCAGCGTAAACGCAAATGGCGAAACCGTTGTTGCATTCCCGTTCAACGTAGACGAGAATATTTCATCTCCTCTGCTTATCTGTAAAATCACCGCCGATTGTGGTGAGTTTTCCGACGGAGAACAGCATTATCTCCCCGTATTCTCCGACAAAACAGAAGTGATAGAAACCCTGCCATTCACCTTGGAAAATAGCGGAGACCACACTGTGAACATCGCAGAAAGTTTGACGGGTAAAAAAGCAGGCACAACAAATCGCCGAATAACCATAGAATACACTTCAAACCCCACATGGCTCGCATTGCAAGCCTTGCCAAAAATCGATTCTCCCAAATACGACGATGCACTGACGCTTACCGCAGCACTTTATGCCGCATCTTTGGAACACGAAATAGCATATCTTTCGCCCGAAATCAAAAAAGTGGCAAAAAGATGGGCAAATGAGCAAACCACAGACACTCTTCTGCAAAACGCTCTGCTTCGTAATCCAGATTTGAAGAACATTCTTCTTGACGAAACGCCTTGGGCAGTAGACGCCGACAATATTTCGTTGCGCCACCGGGAGTTTGCACACGTATATGATGAGGTAGAATCTGAAATAAAAGCAAGAAATCTCGAAGAACGTCTCACACGGCAACAAAACACCGACGGAGGTTTCGGTTGGTTTACCGGAATGCCGTCAAGCCAATATATCACGACAAAAATAACTACTATATTGTTGCGCCTTAATAGCATCAAGGAAAAACCATGTATGAAACAGCAGATACAAAATGCCGTGAATTTCCTCGACAAACGGGTTGCAAAACAAATAGAAGAGATGAAAAAAGACGAGAAACGCGGTTTCAAACCAAACATATGGGATAGTCATCTCGCATATCTCAATATCCTGCGCTTGAACTCTGACAAAAACACTTCGCAAGCCGTTGCAAACCGAAAATATCTGCTTGCAATTCTCGCGAAACACTATTCCGAATTAAACATGGAGGACAAGAGCACGGCGGCACTCGTTCTTGCTGAAACGGGATACGACAAAGAAGCAAAAACAGCCTTACAAAGTGTGCTCGAACATACTGTTTCGGACAAAGACAAAGGCATATATTTCGATTCATTCCGCGCCCCGTCGTATTGGTATAGCTACAAAATCCCCGTACAAGTTGCTGCGCTCGAAGCGATATGCGCACTTGCGCCAAACGACAAGGCTACCCGCAACGGCATGCTCAAATGGATTTTGCAAGAAAAGCGTACACAAGGGTGGCTAACAACGCTAAACACCGTAGAAGCAACCTATGCGCTACTTTCAACAACTAAGACCGACACAACGTTGCTGCATTTCAACACAAAACTTCCCGACGCATTCACACTCAACATGCAAAACGGCGAAAAGACAAACGTTATGCAGTCGGCGAAAACTGTTGACGCAGACGCCACGGGCTATATACGCGCCGACTTCAAGCTAAACGATTTGAAATCATCGCCTGTTTCTGTGAACATATCCAAGAGCGACGACGGAATATCGTGGGGAGGAATTTACGGACGCTATCTTGCCCCGGCGACTATGGTGGAAAATGGTGGCAAAGAGCTTACGGTTAAGCGCGAATACTTCGTTGTTGAAAACGGGAAGGAAAGAAAAGTAACGCCAAAGACTATCGTAAACATAGGAAGCCTTATAAGAGTGCGCTATACCATAAATGCTTCGCGCGATTACGATTATGTGAGCCTCGTTGACCCGCGTCCAGCGTGCATGGAGCCCGCAAAACAGATTTCAGGTTACACTTGCAACAACGGAGAATGGTTTTATCTTGCCGTAAAAGACGCTTCGCAGGGGTATTTCTTTGAGAAAGTTGAAAAGGGAAGCCACATTTTCAGCATTGATTTCCGTATCGACCGAAAAGGAACGTATCTCGCAGCGCCGGCAAGCGTGCAATGTCTATACTCGCCCGAATTCTCCAGACATTCCAACGGATTAACCATAAACGTAACCGAAACAAAATGAAAAGACAAGCCTTGGTACACAAAAAGTTCGCGATATTGTTTGCCGTTGTTGCGATATTGTGCGGCAATACGGTTATGGCGCAAAGCGCAACGCCTCTCGCTCAAACAAACTTGCGGAAGTGGAAAATTCCATCTGCCAATTATAGCGGAATAACGCATATAGAGGGTACATCATACGCAGTAGTGAGCGACAAGGAGGCGAATAGCGGATTTTATATCTTTGATATTGACATCGACAATAGGAGCGGAAAAATTCTAAACGTGTCGCGCAGCGCACTATATACGTCAGACTCTTCAACAAAAGGGCGCGACGCAGAGGGAATATGCTATTTCGCCCCCAACAACACGCTTTTTATCTGCGCCGAAGACGATCAGGAAATTCTGGAATACGAACTCGACAGGAAGCCTACGGGAAGGAAACTCAACATTCCCGCTATGTTTTCCCCCGACAGCATATATCCGAATTTCGGATTCGAATCTCTTGCCTACGACAGTGCCTCATCGCGATTTTTTGCAGCCACCGAGCGCCCGTTGAAATGCGATGTGCTCAAAGATTCTACCATTATCAGAATTTTGGAATTCGACCAAAACCTAAATCTTTCGGCACAATATGCCTACATGCTCGAAAGTGCGTCGCTCAATAGCAAAGCAAAATACTACGCCCACGGCATTTCGGAAATCACCACCCTGCCCGACGGCCGTTTAATAGTGATGGAGAGAGAAATAAGCGTGCCTGCCAACTATTTGGGAGCCGAATGCCGCATAAGATTGTTTGCCGTAGATCTTTCAGAAGGCACTCCCATTGCCCCGGCAAACGTTCCGCTGAAAATTGCGAGCCATAAGCCGCTCTACAAAACAGCCATTGCCGACTTTACAACGCATCTCGATTTAGGGCAAATGAATCTTGCAAACTACGAAGGCATGTGTCTCGGTCCCAAACTTGCAGACGGGCGGCAGACCCTCCTTTTGATTAACGACTCTCAGGCAGGAGCGGGAAATTCGCTCTATCGTCTTAAAGACTACATCAAAGTAATAATTCTCTGAAAGCCGTTTTGTCCAATTCAAATGCCGTTTGTTTCCACAACAAGCGGCATTTTCTTAGCCCACGCTACGCCCCGCAAAACCTACATGGCTTATCGTTTTTCTGATAACCGATATTTTTTAAATAATGTCCGATGTTTTTTAAAAAAGGTCTGACATTGTTTCAACAACAACCTATATTACTTTTACCACCCCAAAAATGCGGAAAACAAAAAGCCTTTTCTTACCAAGATTACTGATATTATTACCCGTTTCTACTATTGACATTCTCCATAAAATCATATTCATTATATTTGCAATACCTATTTTATCTGTAGCAACAAACAATAAAGAATTGAGAATATGAAAAATTTGATTATTGCCTCATTCATCGCAATGTTCGGGGCACATGCCTTGGCACAAGAGCCGAAAGTTTACGTTACTCGCGACATTTCTCCCGAATCTCTCGTTCGCATCTACAAAGCTCTCGGAGTAAAAGCCACTGGAAAGGTAGCAGTAAAAGTAAGTACCGGCGAAGCGGGAAACCCCAACTATCTTAATCCCGCGCTTATAGCTCCATTGGTGAAAAAGGTGAAAGGTACTATCGTGGAATGCAACACTGCTTACGGCGGGAAACGCAGTACTACCGAAGAGCATCTGAAAGTTGCCGAAGAACATGGGTTTACAAAAATCGCAAAAGTAGACATCATGGACTCGGAAGGCGAAATAAAAATTCCGGTAAAAGACACCACACACATCAAATACGACATAGTAGGTTCACACTTGGCAAACTATAATTTCATGATAAACCTCGCCCACTTCAAAGGGCACCCCATGGGCGGACTTGGCGGTGTACTCAAAAACCAAAGCATAGGTGTGGCTTCGGCAAACGGCAAAGCCAATATTCATAGCGCAGGTGTAGTGGAAACTCCCGAACATCTTTGGAGCAACGTGGGAAATCAAGACGGTTTTCTTGAATCTATGGCAGCCGCAGCCCAAGGAGTGGCAGATTATTTCGGCAAAAACATAATCTATATCAGCGTAATGAACAACATGTCGGTAGATTGCGACTGCGTTTCCCACCCCGCCGACAGCAAACTCAAAGACTACGGCATTCTTGCCTCAACCGATCCCGTTGCTCTCGACCAAGCGTGCGTTGACATCATTTTTAATATGACTCCCACGGCAGACAACGACAACGCTCCCTTGAAAGAGCGCATCACAAGCCGCCACGGAATCCACACCATAGAGCACGCCGAGAAAATAGGTTTGGGAAGCCGCAAATACAAGCTCATCAACATCGACAAGAAATGAGACTTATATTACTGATCACGCTTTCGGTTTGGGGAATAACGGCTTTCGCCCAAACACCAAGCGATACCCTGCCC
The DNA here is from genome assembly GCA_963644855.1 of Clostridiaceae bacterium Marseille-Q4149. GTDB lineage: Bacteria > Bacteroidota > Bacteroidia > Bacteroidales > Bacteroidaceae > UBA6398. The sequence continues at coordinate 16,378 of CAVIQL010000013.1, forward strand.
CAGCAAACCCTTAGCGCCACAGTGGTAACAGGCACACGCAACGCAACAGACGTTCGCCATCTGCCCATGACCCTAAGCACGATAAACCAAAAGGAACTTAACAAGAACTTTCGTACTTCTGTTTTGCCTACCATCTCAGAACAAGTACCCGGAATGTTCATTACTTCGCGCGGAATATTGGGATACGGCGTGTCGACAGGCGCTGCAGGCGGAATAAAATTGAGAGGCATAGGAAGCGGAGCGCAAACCCTCGTTTTGATTGACGGACAGCCACAATATGCAGGGCTCATGGGACACCCCATAGCCGATGCCTATCAAACAATGCTTGCTGAAAAAGTAGAAGTATTGCGTGGTCCGGCGTCGATGATGTATGGTTCAAACGCAATGGGCGGAGTGGTGAATATCGTAACCCACAAAATGCAAACAAATGGCTCCAAAACCGAAATGCAATACGAAGGCGGTTCATATGGAACACTACAAGGGCAAATTTCAAACCAGACAAAAAGCGAACGCTTCTCTACTTCGGCAGGAATAAACTACTCGCGCACCGACGGACACCGCAAAAACAGCAAATTCGAACAGTATTCGGCATTCGCGAAATTGGGTTACGACATTTCAAGATACTGGAATGCGAGCGCCGATGTCAGTCTCACTCATTTCAACGCCTCAAATCCCGGCGAAGAAACCAATCCCTACATCGACAACGACTCGAAAATCACGCGCGGACTCGCATCTCTGCAATTCACCAACGATTATGGCAAATATTCCGGAGCATTTCGTGCGTTTTATGATTGGGGACACCACAAAATAAACGACGGATATCACCCCGGAGGTACGCCGCAAACGCAACTATATCTGCACAACGATTTAATGAGCGGCATAACGGCATACGAAAGTGCGCAACTCTTCAAAGGCAATCGCACTACCGTGGGTGTAGACTACCAACATTTCGGAGGGAAAGCCTGGAATCGTGTAATCGAAACCAAAGAAGAAAAAGATTTGGCAGACAAAACGCAAGACGAAATAGCGGGATATTTGGATTTTCGCCAGGACATCGCAAAATTCATTACCTTAAACACCGGACTGCGTGCCGACTGGCATTCACAAACCGGCATGGAATTTGTTCCGCAAGGAGGATTAACTTTCCGGCTCGGCTATGATTCGCAAATTCGTGCCATGGTGAGCAAAGGATTCCGTAATCCTACGATTCGCGAACTATATATGTTTCGTCCGGCAAACAAAGATTTGAAACCCGAACGCATGATGAACTACGAAATAGCATTTAGCGACAATCTTTTATCAAACCGTCTCCACATAGGTCTCAATCTGTTTTATTTGAAAGCCGACAATCTGATAATCACACAGATGATTGACGGAAAACCACGGAACATGAACACGGGGAAAACCGAAAACAGCGGCATAGAGTTTGATTCCAAATTTCGGGCGACCAAGAATTTTGCTTTCAATGCCAACTATAGTTATCTCCACATGAGCAATCCCACAACCGGAGCGCCGGAACACAAATTGTATGTCGGAGCAGATTATACCCATGGACGCATTGCGTTAAGCACAGGTGTACAATACATCGCAGGGTTATACCTTGCAACAGGAAAGAATGCCGACAAAGAGTATTTTACATTGTGGAACCTTACGGCGAGTTACCAACTTGCGAAAATCATTAAGGTATATGTGCGCGGTGAAAACCTATTGGCACAAAAATACGAAACGATGAAAGGCTTCACAATGCCCCGAGCAACAATAATGGGCGGCATAAAGTTTGAATTGTAGCAACTTTCCGTCCAAACCAAGCCATTAACTTTTTCATAAACCACCTCGGGGAAAAAAACACGCTTGTCGTAAAAATTAGGTCCTACCTAATTTAAATTCCAAGGCTTCTAATTTAAATTAGAAGCCTTGGAATTTTTACCATACGAAGTACCATTTTACCAGTAGCATTAATCACTTGAAAAGCAACAATAACAACTCGTTTTTCAAGCAACAGAGATTGACACAAAATTATTTTCGCAAAACGTGTATATACTCAAGAGTTTCGGAAGCTTTGTGTTTACGCCTACAATCAGCATCCGACTTGAAACGTTTATAGACTTTGGTAACAAGCGAATACTTGCCATATTTTTCAAAAATGCTTTTAATGTCATCAAAATCCAACAATCCCTCGTTGTTGTAAGATAGAAATATATACTTGAACTTTGCACAGCCAACCAAACGTTCAAGTTCCCGTCCCACTTCGCGCTGCATGCAATATTTTGAGCGATAATAATTGCGCATACCCGTTTTTCCTCGCGGAACAAAAGGCTTGTATTCGGCTATAGTATTAAGCAAATGATAATTCGCCCCATATTGACGTTGATTATACGGAGGATCAAGATACAATATATCACCTTCGATTTTGTTTATCAAACAATTTATGTCTTCTTGGCATACCACATTGTGCTGACAAGTAGTTTCAAAGCAAGCAGATTCAACAACCATCGGCTTCTGTGCCGAATGCTTCAACTTTTTAAGGTAAGCACCATAAACCGAAGCCGTGTTTGCCACTTTATCAGCACTCTCGAGCAAACTACATAGCAGAAAATAATACAAATCTTCGGATATTTCTCCCTCGTGTCTCCACTTTTCAATACACATTCTTACTGCATCAATCTTCTGCCCATTATTGTCTGAAAAATAAAGTCTTTCGCCACTTTCACCCTGGCAATAGTTCTTGAATATAAAGCCGTCAGTAACCAAAGGCAAGGCATTCAAACGAGCAATATACTCATCTTTGTTTGGCAAACCCAAGCAATTTCCGATATAGTTGCGATTGAGAACAAAACTATAAAACTCACAATCGTTGGCAATAAGTTGTTTCACCCTTTTTTTGAATGCCCGTCCCACAATTCCCGTTCCCGCAAAACCATCACACAATATTTTATCCGAAAGACTGCTACCAACTGTTTCACAAATTGTCGCCTCCAAAAACGGAAGCAATTTCAACTTAGAACCAATGTAATTCATTCCCCTGCCTCCGGATATAATTTTTTCATAATATAACAGACAGTATGTTCTGAAGCCTCTTGGCTAATTCGCCGTGCACACTCCTTGCGATACTCCACGGGATCGTATTGATAACAACCCACACACCCAAGTTCAGAACTATATTTTTTCTCACCCTTATAGAAAGAAAACGGATTTCCCTTGATATTCTTCGCGTCCCAACGCATATCGGTCTCTTTACAACGCTTGCAGATTTGCCGCTTCACGTCGTTCGCCGCTTTGCATAAGGGTTGAAAATCTTCTTTTCGCTGCGTTTGTGGATTTGAAACACGCCAATCGTCTTTACGCCCATCTTTATGGTCGATTTCTATCTGAGTGTTTTCAGAAGAACCATTAACCCCAAGCATTACACAGTTCTGCGTTTTTAAACTGTCTCGAATGTCTTTTCTTATTGTCTGATTAAATACCGGCTCTTTATTATATCCGTCCAAACGAATTGCGTCAATGCAATTTCCTTGAGTGCGTGTTTTATCAAACAATACTATATACCTGCGCGCAAGTGTAGAGCCGCGTCGAGCGAAATCACATCCATTCTGAAACATAAGGCACGCATACCGCCCTACAAACTCTCTTTTTTCTACCCATCTTGAATGTCCGTTTTCGTCAGGTTGAGCCAATTCTAAAAACAAATCATACTTGCTCATGGCTTAACCTTTTTGAAAACTAAGATATACTCATGCTTAAAAATATAATAGTCGCTACGCAAAGCACGATAGCGCCAAATATTTTGTGCACCTATTTTTCCACGGTTCCCATTGATATTCTTAACGATTATACCTTTTAGCTTTACATTAAAAGCTGATTTCACCGCCTCCATCAACTCAAATCCGAGCGGAACAACCTCGCTATGTTTATAAACATCTCCGACTACGATTGCGAAATATCTGTCAACAGACAAATACTTAAGAACATTACGCATGGCAGATACAAATTTCTCCTTAAACAAATCAATATCCGAAAACATTGAAAGGTCGCAAGGATTGTCGGTAAACTTCACAATATCCATGTAAGGTGGATGAGCCATCACAAAATCCACATTGTTTCTTTGCAAATGCACCAGATTGTGCTCCATAGCCGTATCGAAATTCATTTCATCGGTTACATCGCAGTTGCTAATGCAATAGTTTACTTTTTCAGCACCTTGCATTTGAGCATGAACATAATCTATAATCTCGCTGTTGATATCAAAACCGATAAAGTCGCGATTAAGACGTTCGCATTCAAAAAGTGTAGTGCCGCTACCCATAAACAAATCCAAAACAAGGTCGCTGGGATCTGTATAACGCCCTATAAGTTGGCGAGGAATTTGAGGCACAAAATTTCCATGGTAAACATTTGAATGCTTACCCGAATTGTCGCGGCTATCAATGAGCCATAGGCTGTCGGTATTGATTTCCGACAGCCGCCAATTGCTTAAATCTACAGACATATACACGCATAGCTTGTATGCGAAGCCACTTATCGGGAGCTGCGGGCTATTCTATGGACACAAAAAAGCGCAGAAGTAACATATCTACGCTCTGAGGTCCTAGGAATAACCCGCTAAAACAGATAAGTCACGCCTACGCTATAGCGCAGACGTTTACTGACTTATTCGTGTTCTAGCTTTTTGAAATTTCCTAGGTTTCAGAGCTAACCGAATAAATAGCAAACGCTAATTATATAATCATCAAAATCACGAAGCATCGCTTTGCTCCGTTTTTCTTTATGCAAATTTACATGATTTCAAGATTACCACAGTTCTAATGCCGCAATTTTTCAACCAAGAAGCACATCAAGCGTCATCATTAGAGCAAAACCAATGGCAAAACCCACCGTAGAGAGATTGGAATGCTTTCCTTCTGACGCTTCGGGTATAAGTTCTTCAATCACTACGTAAAGCATTGCACCAGCTGCGAAAGCGAGTAGATAAGGTAGCACTGGTTTTACCGCCGATGCGAGAAAGATTATCAGCAAAGCTCCTATCGGTTCTACGATACCGCTTAGCGTTCCCATAACAAACGATTTGATTTTACTGCCACCCGCAGCTTTCATCGGCATAGAGATTATCGCTCCTTCGGGAATGTTTTGTATAGCAATGCCGAGCGACATGGCAAGAACTCCTGTCGTAGTAATCCATTCGCCATGCTGCATTGCGCCAGCCACAACCACTCCTACAGCCATACCTTCGGGAAAATTGTGGATTGTAACGGCGAGCGCAAGCATTGCAGACTTTGAAAGATGAGCCTTGACGCCTTCGGGCTTATCGGAACCTATATGAAGATGCGGAGTAAGCGTATCAATGAGAAGCAAAAAGCCCATGCCACAGACAAAGCCTACTACTGCCGGAACAACACGCAACTTACTTTCGCCGCCAAGTTCCATACTCGGAATGAGAAGCGACCACACCGAGGCGGCAACCATTACTCCGGAAGCAAAGCCCAACAATGATTTCTGTATGCCTGTTGACATTTGGTCTTTCATCAGAAAAACAAACGCAGAACCAAGCATCGTGCCGAGAAAAGGTATGAGAAGAGCCCAAAACATATCGTGTAATATTAATAAATAGCGGTAAAATTAGTAAGGTGTTCTACTTTGCAAAGATATGAAATAGTTGCGATGACAAAAGCAAGCGAGGCGCACCAATTGTATTTGGTGCGCCTCACAACTTTATGGTATTTTTCCTTTTTACAGGGGAGAATTATTTCAGCAAATCAGCAGGTATTTTATCGATAGGCTGTATTTCAACCGACTTAACAAACAGTTCCGAACCTTCAGACTGCAATTGCAAGCAGCCACCCGTAAGCGGATTTTTCTTGTCGGCAACAGTTGTAGTGATATTGCTTGTGCGAAGAGTTACAACCCCGTTTACTACATGCACTGTTTGTTGTCCTACGCAATATATCTCGATGGTATTCCATTGTCCTACCTCGTTTTCTGCATCAGAGCCGTGCACAATCATACGACGCTCAACAGATTTTCCGAATTCAAGGTTCTCTCCTCCATTCTTATATGCATAGTTTTCTCCTTGTTTCTCTACGTCTGCATTAAGATTGATGTCTTCGCCAATCATATAGAGTCCGCCCATATTTCCATGCTGCAATTGGCATTCTATACACGACTTCCATGTTCCGAAACCCGCACCAAAAGGTCCGTGTCCGTAATATAAAAAGCCGCAGTTGAGTTCTTTTGTGATTTTTGTGCCCCACTTCATCACCAATTTTGCGTGGAAATTTTGGAAGGTGTCTTTTGTGGCAAGCGAGCCAAAGACTTCGCCCGAAATACGGATTACTTTTTGTCCGTCCATATCCACCACCGAGAAAACATTGTCGGGAGTGGCTGTTTTTGCAAGGTCTTCGTGTCCCTCGAATGCCGGACCGATAAATTTATCCCAGTTATCAAGATTTTTGCCATTGAAGAGTTGGGTCCATTGTTCTTCTTTTTGGCTGCAAGATGTGAGCAAAAGGCAAAGCATGCCTATAAGTGCTGTTATTTTTTTCATGAATGTAGAATTTTTGTTGGTTTATTCGTTGTCTCAATTGTATATATGGAAACAGGTGCAGCAAAAACTTTTTTCTGCCGCACCTTTCCATACCAATATTAAAATATTACAATTCTGCTTCCACCGAAACGCTTTGCTGAGGATTGTCCCAACCCAAAGCACTTGCCCCAAGAACGGCAGTTTCACTGTCTTTCAAACCGGAGAAAAGTAGTTTTGCTTTTCCTTTATACACGCTCAGCACATGTTCGTCGTATGCTTTTTGCAGAGGCTTCATCAATAAATCGCCAGCCTTGGTAAGTCCGCCCATGAAGATGAATGCTTCGGGAGAGCAGAACAGTGCGAAATTAGCGCAAGCTTCGCCAAGCATGCTTCCTGTTACTTCGAATATTTCCTTTGCCAGTTCATCGCCTGCTACTGCTGCTTTGTAAACGTCGAACGAAGTGATATCTTCGGCGGGCATATCGCGCAACATTGACGGGGTGTCTCTTTTGTCGAGGTATTCGCGTGCTGTGCGAGCCACACCAGTTGCAGAGCAATAAGTTTCAAGGCAACCGCGACGTCCGCAACCACAAATTCTTCCGTTGGGAATTACTGTGAGGTGTCCGAGCTCGCCTGCCAATCCGTCGCAACCCAATACGAGTTGTCCGTTGATATATATGCCGCTACCCACACCTGTTCCGAGAGTAATCATCACGAAGTTTTTCATTCCGCGAGCCACTCCGTAGGTAAATTCACCCACTGCTGCTGCGTTGGCATCGTTTGTTACGATAACGGGAACGCCGAGTGCTTCTTCAAACTTCTTTGCTATGGGCACAACGCCTTGCCATTTCAAGTTGGCAGCATATTCTATTGTACCGTTGTAGTAATTGCCGTTGGGCGCACCTATTCCGAGGGCTTTGATTTTCTCTATTCCGCCCACGGTGTCGATAATTGGCATCAAGGCTTCGGTCGATGCTTTCACATAGTCGTCAAAGTCGGGGTAAGCCTGAGTTTTGATTGCGGTGGTTGCAACTATGTTGCCACGGGCATCAACGATGCCGAATACGGAGTTAGTTCCTCCCAAATCAAGACCTATTACATAGGGTTTTGTTATTTCGTCCATGGTTAATTTGTATTTTAATTGTTATCTGTATTGTAGATGTTACAAATTTAGCGATAATTTATTTCCACACAACCTTTGTGCATACATTTTTCTGTAATTTGTGCAATAAAAATGCCACGGGCCGCGAATTTCGTATTTACCACTATGTTTCGGACTATTTGAGAGGAAATAAAACCGATGTTGATTGCCGTTTTCACGATACGCCGTAACGCAAAAATAATAACCGATATTATTTAAAAAATATCAGACATTGTTTAAAAAATATCGGTTATCAGAAAAACGATAAGCCATGTAGTTTTTAGCGCCTTTCGCAAGCGTCAAAAAACATGGGATTTTCGGGGGAAAAACAAAGGCTACAAAAAGGAATTATTGCCTTTTACTGGGCAGAATATTCCACACCGCACGCCAAAGACGGTTTGCCGCCAAACCGATAATTGTTCCACCGGCAAATGCAACGAGAAACACGCACAAAACTTCGGCTATGGTGTATCCGTCTTTAAGATTGTAGATAATAGAATAGTGGAACAGAAAAACGCAAAACGTTCCCGAAGCTATTATATTGACTATGCGGCTGCGAATTTTGATTTTCGAGAAAAACATAAACAATCCGCACGATGCCAAGAGTATTTGCGGGCTGTTGTAAGCGAATGCCGTGAAACCAGGAGCCACAAGCAGCGAAACGATATATGCTGTCAGACTTGCAACAACATATACCCCGAATGCCGTTAAGGCATTACACGGCAACGAAATTCGGCGAAAAAACTGCCCAAAGATATATAAGCTTATAAATTGAAAGAGATTGTAGCCCGTAGAATTCACAGGAGTAATACTAAATGCGTAGGCATAGAAATTGAGTGCCGCAACCACTGCAGTCCATACCGCAAGTTCTTTTTGCGAAGCGTTTGCCGTGGCTTTGTTGAGTATCGGTGCCACAAGCATAAGCCCTATGTATGACGGCACAAACCAATTGCTGTCATCAAAAACGGGAATTATGCGATGAATAGCGTAGCGAAGGTTGAAGAAATGGCTTATGCCCTCAATCGAAGCGAGCATTGTTTCAACCAAAGCAACGAAAAGTATTGTGAAAACAAACTTGCAAAACCTCGAAGCTCTAAGTTTTATTCCGAAATACCCCGAAATCAGAATAAAACAGTTCACTCCACACACAAGAAACGAGTTTGCAAATTCTCCGCCGCATCTCCCCGCATGGAAATAGTCAACCTTTCCCGTGGCAATAAGGAAATGATGAGCAACAATAAATATCATTGCCACAATACGCAGCAATTCAAAATTGGAATCCCTTGCAGTTTGCGCCAAGTCGTTCGACATTCTGCTCATGACGCCTGGCTACATCATGCTTTCAAGCCTTGCCACGGCATTGTCAATATCCGTTGCAAAACTATCGTGGCTCATCAAAAAATCACGCTTTCCGCACGAAATCTCGCGGTAAAGTTCCGCGCTCATCTTCTCCACATACGACGCAATGGCGTATTCTATATCATCTCGCTGCGACGATATGCAAGAATGCACGTACACACGTTGTTTTTGATGAAAAAAACTATACGCGGTTTCTATTGCATCTTTCGTAATCATAGGTCTACGCCTCGTCAAACCCTATGGGACGTATCTGTTTTTGCTCCTCGCAATAAACATAACCGTTTTTGCCAAGAAAATCCTTCACATCTTCGGGATTTCGATTGAAGCAATTACACAATTCTTCGAATGTATCATACTCGTTGTCTCTTAACAACATGTTTACACTCGATACCAAAATAGCAGGGTCGCTTGGAAGATGGTCCATAATTTATTTCTGTTCTTTTTGTTTGGCAATCACTCTTTTTGCAATCATCACAATCAGCACCACAGCCACTATCACAAGAATGCCATAGCCTATTGCATGGCTATATTTAGATGAAAGATTGGCAATATCCTCGGTGGTTTTCATTCCGGGCACTTTCGACAACGAATAACCTATTGCCGCAAGCACAATGTTCCATGCCCCAGCTCCAAGAGTGGTAAACAACAAGAATTTACCGAAGTTCATTTTTGCAAGACCGGCAGGAATAGAAATCAATTGCCTTACCGCCGGAACAAGACGCCCGAAAAATGTAGACGAAGAACCATGA
>CAVIQL010000013.1:26153-48660 GCA_963644855.1 Clostridiaceae bacterium Marseille-Q4149
CATGATGTGCAAAAAACTCCTCGGCATGTTTCACCTTTTCCTCGTTAATTAGGCAAAGATGACCGAATTTGGAGCGCGCAAAAGCATAAACAATGGGGCGACCGAGTATCTTGGCAAGCATATAATTGATTATCGCGCCCAAATCAGCGCCAATCGTTGCCGCCACAACCACTCCTATAATATTCAAACCGTTTTCGCCATTGGCGGCAAGCCATGCCGCAGGAGGGACAACCACTTCGGACGGAAAAGGAATAAACGAACTTTCCACAGCCATAAACAAAATAATTGTCCAATAGTTTAGGTGTGCGAGACACCACATTATAATCGCGCTCATATACTGTTTTGTTTTGCAGGCAAAAGTAAAAAGATTATTTATAACACCCCTCGAAAACACAATGAAAAGTGCAAACAAGCAGATGAAATATAATATTTTGACGATTTTCCCCTAATACACTTCGCTATTCGGGCAAAAAATCATAAATTTGCGGTCGCTTTTAGTAGTATGCGTATACGAATATGGCGCGTTGTGTTATAAATATCAAAGAATTAGCATTGAAAGGCGGGGAAAAAGGTTTTCGTCTTGACGATGTCTTTTTCAAGGATTTCAATAGCGAAGACATTACGGGCGGGAACGTAGAAGTTTCTATTGATGTAAAGAAATCGCAAGACGCAAAATACGATTATATAGCGAATTACAAAGTGGAAGGCGTTTTAAGCATACCTTGCACCCGTTGTCTCGAAGAAATGGATTACGAAACTTCTCTTGACGACAGTGTGAAAGTAATATGCTGCAACGAAATACAGGAATGCGATGACGAAGATTTGCTTATGGCACGCGCCGATGGCACATTGGATTTATCACACCGCATCTTTGAAACTTTAGCTCTCAATGTACCGTCAATACATGTACACCCCGATGGAGAATGTAACCCTGCTATTACCAAATGGCTCAAAGAACATTCCTCGGATATCAAAGAGCAACAAACAGAAATATAATAATATAATAACAAAATAAAATAATTGGAATAAAATGGCACATCCTAAAAGAAGACAATCAAAAACCCGCACGCTTAAGCGCAGAACCCATGATAAGGCAGTAGCTCCTACACTCGCAGTTTGCCCTAACTGTGGCTCGTTGCACGTATATCACACCGTATGCCCCGATTGCGGACACTATCGTGGCAAGGTAGCAATCGAAAAGAGCGCAGAGGCATAAATTTGCTTCGCACTAAAATAGTATAAAGACTTGGGGGCTGCGCGACTTTCGCATAGTCTTCAAGTTGTTGTATGTAATAAAATAAGCAAAAATGGCTAATAATATAAATGCAGTCATTACCGGCGTGGGGGGATACGTTCCCGAATACGTCCTTACCAATGACGAACTTTCGAGAATGGTCGACACCAACGACGAATGGATAATGACGCGTATCGGAGTCAAGGAACGTCGTATTCTTAACGAAGAAGGTCTGGGCACAAGCTACATGGCACGCAAAGCCGTGAAACAACTTTTGGAACGCACCGGAACTGATCCGAAAGAAATAGATTGCCTTGTGATGGCAACTTCAACTCCCGACTACCATCTTCCGTCTACAGGTTCTATCGTGCTCGGACGTCTCGGCATGACCAATGCTTTTACGTTTGACATGGAAGCAGCTTGCTGCGGTTTCCTTTTTGGTTTGGATCTCGGCGCAAATCTTATTCGCAGTGGACGCTACAAGAAAGTTATTGTTTGTGGTGCAGACAAACTTTCCTCTATTGTTGACTACACCGACCGTTCTACTTGCCCTATTTTTGGAGATGGCGCAGGCGCAGTGCTACTTGAGCCAACCGAAGAGGACTTTGGTTTGATTGATTCCTATTTGCGCACCGATGGCAAAGGACTTCCTTTCCTCGTTCAGAAAGGTGGCGGTTCTGTATGCCCTCCTACGCATTTCACGATAGACCATCACCTTCATTATCTTCACCAAGAAGGACGCACTGTGTTCAAATTTGCGGTTACCAACATGAGTGATGCATGCACCGTAATTGCTGAGCGTAACAATCTCTCCAAAGAAAATATTACTTGGGTGGTTCCTCATCAGGCTAACGTGAGAATTATCGAAGCCGTTGCAAAACGTCTCGAAGTTCCGATGGAAAAAGTGATGATGGATATACAACGTTATGGAAATACCTCGGGAGCAACCCTTCCGCTTGCTCTTTGGGATTATGAAAGTCAGCTAAAGAGAGGAGACAATCTCATATTCTGTGCATTTGGTGCAGGATTTGTTTGGGGCGCTTCCTATCTTAAGTGGGCTTACGACTATAAATCATCGAAATAATAGATGCACAAGGCGGGCTTTGTAAGTATTGTAGGAAATCCTAACGTTGGAAAATCAACACTGATGAACTTGTTCGTCGGGGAAAGGATTTCCATTGCCACGTTTAAGGCTCAAACCACGCGGCATAGAATTCTCGGCATTGTATCAACTGACGACTATCAAATAGTATTTTCTGATACACCGGGAGTACTCAAGCCCAACTATAAACTACAGGAAGATATGCTTGCGTTCTCAGTTTCGTCGCTCGAGGACGCAGACATTCTTCTTTATGTAACCGACACCGTTGAAAAACAATCTAAGAACGAGGATTTCATTGCCAAGGTAAAAAACTTAAGAATTCCTATCCTCGTATTGATAAACAAGATTGATTTGAGCAACGAGAAAGACGTTACAAAACTCGTTGAATATTGGCACACACAAATTCCACAAGCAGAAATCGTACCGCTTTCTGCAAAGGTTAAGTTCAATGTCGACAATATTATGAGGCGTATCGTGGAATTACTTCCCGAATCTCCGAATTATTTCGACAAAGATCAACTCACCGATAAGCCTTCAAAATTCATTGTCTCCGAAATTATTCGCGAAAAGATACTGCTCTATTACGACAAGGAGATTCCTTATTCTGTAGAGGTGCTTGTAACGGAATTCAAAGAGACTGAAAGTTTGCTGCGTATCCGTGCTACCATTTATGTGGAGCGTGATAGTCAAAAGGGTATCATTATCGGTCATGGTGGTGTGGCTTTAAAACGAGTTGGCGAGGAAGCTCGCAGAGACATTCAAAAATTCTTTGATAAAAAAGTCTACCTTAATCTGTTTGTCAAGGTAGATTCGAATTGGCGAAACTCTACAAAATCTCTCGAAAGTTTCGGCTACGAACCGAAATAACAATTCAAAACAGCATAAAAACAAACAATCCGAACAACAACATGGGAAATTTAGTAGCTATCGTTGGACGTCCGAATGTGGGCAAGTCTACTCTTTTTAACCGTCTCACAGAAACGCGGCGCGCTATCGTAAGCGATGAAGCTGGTACTACTCGCGACAGACAATATGGCAAAGTTCTTTGGAATGGCAGGACTTTCTCGGTTGTTGATACGGGAGGTTGGGTCGTGAATAGCGACGATATTTTTGAAGAAGAGATACGCAAACAAGTAATGGTGGCAACCCAAGAGGCTGATGTTGTGCTTTTCATGGTTGATGTCAAGAATGGTATTACCGATCTTGATGATGAGGTAGCGAATATACTGCGCCGTGCAAAACTTCCGGTAATCTTGGTGTCAAACAAAGCAGACAATAGTGCTGATGTCTTTTCTAGTTCTGAATTTTACCGTTTGGGGCTTGGCGATCCCGTTGCCATTAGTGCTGCCACAGGCAGTGGAACGGGCGAATTGCTTGATTTGATAATTTCCAAACTGCCCAAAGAAAGCGGAAGCGAGGAAGATGAAGGAATTCCGCACTTCGCTGTGGTGGGACGCCCGAATGTGGGCAAAAGTAGTTTGATTAATTCTTTCATCGGCGAGGACAGAAATATCGTTACCGACATAGCAGGAACCACACGAGACGCTATTTCCACGCGATACACCAAGTTCGGCTTCGACTTCTATATTGTAGACACAGCAGGTATTCGTAAGAAAAACAAGGTAAACGAGGATTTGGAATATTATAGCGTTCTCCGTTCGATTCGTGCCATTGAATCTGCCGACGTATCAATTTTAATGATTGATGCAACGCGCGGAATCGGAACGCAAGACATGAATATTTTCCAGGTAATTCAGCGAAACGCAACGGGACTGGTGGTTGTTGTGAACAAATGGGATTTGGTTGAAGACAAATCGCAACAAGCACAATTCGACTACATTGACGCAATTCGCGCGCGCATGGCACCTTTTGTGGACTTCCCTATAATTTTTGCATCGGCACTTACCAAGCAACGCATATTCAAGGTGCTCGAAACGGCAAAGGATGTGTACATTCGCCGCACCACAAAAGTTTCAACTCCAAAACTTAACGACATTATGTTGCCGCTTATTGAAGAAACTCCACCGCCTGCTACCAAGGGGAAATACATTAAGATAAAATATTGCACGCAGCTTCCCAACACCAGAGTGCCGTCGTTTGCATTCTTTGCCAATTTGCCGCAATACGTGAAAGAACATTACCGTCGTTTTCTTGAAAATCGTATTCGCGAGAATTGGAATTTCTGCGGAACGCCCATTAATATTTTCATTCGCCACAAATAATATGAAGTTTCGTTTCCTTGTCGTTTCTGCTTTAACGGTTTTGGCAACAGCATGCTCGTCTGAAAAAAAAGATGGCATTGTAGAAAAAGCCACACCATCGGAAATCGTTGAAACGGCATACAATCATTTACTCAAAGGAGAGTATAATGAATATCTTTTGTGCGTACAGAGTTATGACAGCATACCTGAACGGTATCACAAAAGTCTGATTAATGTGCTCAAACAAGCGGCAGAGAACGAAAAGAAAGAGCGCAATGGGATTGTAAGTGTGAAAGCTATTGTCGAGAACACCAACGAAAAAGCCACGTATTCGGTTGTAAGGGCCGACATAACTTATGGCGATAGCACGAAAGAAGAAATTGCCGTTCAGGTGGTGAAGTTCAACGGCAAATGGAGGCTCAAATAAGCAAAGGATAACGAAAGTAAAAGATACAAGTCCACAAGCGGTTTACGCTGCGGACTTTTTTGTTAGCCTTCTATACAAATAATGTGTGCCAAGGCTGATTTTCCAGCCAAACCAATAGGCAAAAATCTTATTTACTACTATAAACACGATGCCGCAAATGGCAAAGACTATGATTTCCCACATAAAATGAGAGAAGAAAAAGTAGTATAAGATAAACCATAACGGAACAAGAAACGAAACTGCCGTAGCAAATCCAGGCACATATCCACGAAAGGCAACCGCTTCTGCTACTTTAACCAACAGACGTATGCCAAAGGCCAATACAAATGCGAATAATATGTTTTCGGTATATGGAATTCTATCAACAAACATGGCTAAAATTATCAGAAAGACGAGCGATTCTTCGAATGTTGCAAACAAAAACGCAAACGTATCCAATCTGTCCAAACGTTTTACTATTCCCGATAATTTCGGGAAGTGCGTAATTAGTCTGTCGCGATTTTTCGTGAGCCACAAACGGCTTGTTATTTCCTCTTCAAGGTAGTGCAAAATAAATATAAAGGGAAGAGGCAATATAAGATAAAGAAATGATATGGCTCCCATAGTGAAATATAGTTTTTTACGTGAAAGTCTCGGATTGATTTCTTATGTACAAAAAACACACTCCAAGAGCGTTTTTACGAGGTCGGATATAATTTAAATTCCAAAGCATCTTGTTTAAATTAGATGCCTTGGAATTTTTGCGACAACCGATGTATTTTTATTGTGCTGCATGTCCCTTATCTTCTTCAAGTTCTACTTCTTTCACCTTGCGGAACAAATCGGACGCAAATATAAAGTTGTTCAACTGTTCATTGTTTGAAGTCATCACTTCGTCCTTGTTGCCCTGCCACTCTTTATGTCCGTTGTAAAGAAAAACGATATTTTCTCCAATTCCCATCACAGAGTTCATGTCGTGGGTGTTTATAATTGTAGTCATACCGTAATCCTGCGTAATACCATGTATCAATTCATCGATTACGAGCGAAGTCTTAGGATCGAGACCAGAATTAGGCTCATCACAAAACAGATATTTCGGATTCATTGCAATAGCCCTTGCAATGGCAACGCGCTTTTGCATACCGCCACTTATTTCCCCTGGCATTTTTTCCTCAGCTCCTTTAAGGTTTACCCTTTCAAGACAATCATAAGCCTTACGTTGGCGGTCGCGATACGACATTGTGGAAAACATGTCAAGCGGAAACCTTATGTTGTCCAACACATTCATGGAATCAAACAATGCTGCGTTTTGGAAAATCATTCCCATTTCGCGGCGGAGCAATGTACGCTCCTTTTTGCTCATGCTAAAAAAATCTCTGTGGTCGTAAAGCACTTCTCCACTTGTTGGTTCAAAAAGTCCAACGATACATTTTATCAGCACAGTCTTTCCCGACCCACTTTGACCGATTATAAGATTGGTCTTGCCCTCTTCAAACACCGTGGAAATGCCTTTCAGAATTTCACGGTCGTCAAAAGTTTTGTGAATATCTTTTAGTTCAATCATTTCTTAGGAAAGTAGTTGGGTGAGAAACATATCTGAAAACAAAATAAGCATCGAGCTCGATACCACAGCATTTGTGCTCGCCTTACCCACGTTTATAGAGCCCCCCTCTACGGTATATCCGTAATACGACGACACACTTGAGATGATGAATGCGAAGAACAATGATTTTATTACGCCCATCCACAAAAACCATTCCGAAAACTCATGCTGCATTCCAGCGGTAAGGTCGCTCGGAGTAATGATATGCCCAATATAAGCAGTGGCATACGCTCCGATTATGCCAGACACCGTGGAAAAAATCACAAGCACCGGAATCATTGTAACAAGTCCCAAAATTTTAGGAAGTATCAGATAGGAAGCAGAATTCACGCCCATTATTTCAAGAGCGTCTATCTGCTGCGTAACTCTCATTGTGCCAAGTTCCGAAGCAATATTCGACCCCACCTTTCCCGACAAAATCAAACACATAATACTCGAAGAAAATTCCAAAAGCATAATCTCGCGCGTTACATAGCCAGAAGTCCAATGCGGCATCCAAGCACTTTGCACGTTCAACTTTATCTGTATGCAAATAACCGCCCCAATGAAAAACGAAATGAGCAACACAATCACCGTAGAGTTAATGCCAAGTTGCTGCATTTCCCTTAAATATTGTCTGAAAAACATACGCATTCTCTCGGGACGAGAAAACACGCGACCCATAAGGCGGAGATATTTTCCGAAAGTGGTCAGACTCTTTTGTATAAGCATCAAATGCCGTTTTGATAGTTAATGATGTTTGCAAAGTTATGAAATCTTTTGCGGCGAATAAGGCTTGTAGCTTTTTTCTTTTCTCATATAGAGCGAATTTTGTAATTTTGTTTCGTCAAAAAAGCCATATCTCATATAAATTCCACCATTGATGGAACATAACATACAAGAAAATTCGGATAGCAAAATGGTGCTTCGTACCGAAGGGCTCGTTAAAATCTACGGCAAACGCACCGTGGTAAACAATGTGTCCTTCGATGTAAAACAAGGAGAAATCGTAGGACTTCTCGGGCCAAACGGTGCGGGAAAAACTACGTCTTTCTACATGACCACAGGGCTTGTAAAAGCCAACGGAGGACATATCTATCTTAACGAAACCGACATCACAAAATATCCAGTGTATAAGCGCGCTCAAAACGGCATTGGATATCTTGCACAGGAAGCTTCCGTGTTTCGCAAAATGACTGTGGAAGACAACATAGCCTCTGTGCTCGAAATGACAGGCAAGCCAAAATCCTACCAAAAGGAAAAACTCGAAAGCCTTATCAATGAGTTCAGTCTTCAAAAAGTACGCAAGAATCTCGGCGACCGTCTTTCTGGAGGCGAACGCAGACGTACAGAAATCGCACGCTGCTTGGCAATCGATCCTAAATTCATCATGCTCGACGAACCTTTCGCCGGAGTCGATCCTATTGCCGTAGAAGATATTCAGAAAATAGTTTGGAAACTTAAATATCGCAACATAGGCATACTCATTACCGACCACAACGTAGAAGAAACCTTGTCAATCACCGACAGAGCCTACCTTTTGTTCGAAGGAAGGATTCTTTTTCAAGGAAATCCCGAAGAGTTGGCTGCAAATCAAATTGTACGCGACAAGTATCTTACAAATAGTTTCCGTCTGCGCAAGAAAAATTTCCAATTAATGGAACAACAGGAAACTTCCCAAACAGAAGAAACAAAATAAGTGGTTTATTTCCCAACTTTGCGCAACACCCACAATATATTATATGTTCTTGCAACCATACTATTGGGTATGGTTTTACTGACATGCTGTTCTTCCGAGAAATTACTGAATAAAGGAGAAACCATACTCACTTCTGTAAAAATGACATCGGCAGACAAAAGCATCAATGCCAAAAATTATGACCGTTATGTAAGACAACACCCCAACTCTAAATGGTTTGGACTTGTAAAAGTACCACTTGGAATTTATTGCATGGCTGGCAAAGACACCTCGCGCCATAAAGTTTTGCGCAAACTCGGCGAAGCTCCTGTAATATACGACTCTATAATGTCGCGAAACTCCTTGACTACATTACGAAACGCCATGATGAGTGCAGGATACCTAAACGCTGGAGCGAAATATACCACCTACCATAAAAGACACAAGACAAACGTAGAATATATTCTGCAACCAGGAGCTCTATATTCTATTGACAAAATCACATGGACTGTTGAAAATGCCTCGTTTCGCCAGATTATAAAAAACGATTCCGCATCTTCATTGCTTTACAAAGGAATGCCGTGTGATGTAAACGTATTAAGCGAAGAACGCAACAGAGTTGTGAGACTTTTGCAAGACCATGGGTATTATAATGTCAATCGTGATTTCATTAATTTCACAGCAGACACATCGGCTAACTCTCGCAATGTTGCGTTGAACGTCATGGTTTCCTACGTAAATGGTGCACGCGATTCGGTCAAAGCGTATGCCCAATATCATGTAGGACGCGTAAATTTCTATTACAATACTTCGGAAGATTCCGTAGCCATAAACACGGACAAGAATATTTCCTGCGACACTGTTAGCGATGGAGAGGGGGGAGTTGTTTTAACATATGGGCACAAACTCCTACGTAACAAAACTATGCTGCGTAATGTGTATTTCCGTAGCGGCGATTTGTACAACCAGTCAAAAGTTCAAAACACCTATCAGAAACTTGGCGCGCTTTCGCTAACCAATTTCGCTTCTGTAAAGCTAAATGAGGGAGAAATTGATTCATTACAATTGGCAGAGGGGCACGGAACGCTTGATGCAAACATATTTTTGAACACCCGCGACATTAATGCGATAGGTTTCGAAGTAGAAGGAACCAATATGGCGGGAGACTTGGGCGTTGCCGGTGCTTTATCTTTTGAGAATCGCAATGTTTTTCATGGAGCAGAGAGTTTTGATATGAAGTTGCGCGGAGCTTTTGAGGCTTTGAATGGGCTTAAAGGTTACAACAACAAGGAAAATTACATTGAGTTCAGCGTTGAAGCCAATCTTAAGATGCCTCTGCTTATTCGTCCGCTTTCACATCGCCGCCGCATGAGTTCCATTCTTAACTCTGAGATTTCTGTGATGTATAACACGCAAGATCGTCCAGAGTTTCACAGACGAACGCTTACCGCGGGCATTCGTTATCTATGGAATTCCTGGCAAAACAAGTTACAGCACCGATTGGATTTAGTTAGTCTCAACTATGTTTTCATGCCGTGGATATCCGACACATTCCGCCACGATTATCTTGAGAACAATACTTCGCGAAATTCTGTGTTGCGATATTCTTATGAAGATTTGTTTATAATGCGCACGGCCTACAACATGCTGTATAATTCCAAGGGTAATCGTTCTACGCGTTTGATGGATTACACAAACAATTCCTATCGGGTTCGTTTTGGCATTGAGACTGCGGGAAATTTTCTGTACTTGCTTTCGCGCATATTCCATAGCGAAAAAAACACCGACGGGCATTACAAGCTTTTCAACATTGCTTTTGCACAATACGCCAAGTTGGATTTGGATTTCGTGAAGAATTTTGTAATCGACGAGCGCAATGCTGTTGCTTTTCATGCCGGTTTAGGATTGGCTCTGCCTTATGGAAATGCTTCTATTGTGCCATACGAAAAGCGTTATTTCGCAGGCGGTGCAAATTCTGTGAGAGGTTGGAGTGTGCGCGAACTTGGTCCGGGAAAATACAAAAGCAGTGATGGGAAAATCGACTTTATTAATCAAACCGGCAATATAAAGTTGGACGTCAATCTGGAGTATCGCACTTTTTTGTTTTGGAAACTCCACGGCGCGGTGTTTGCTGATTGCGGCAATATTTGGACTACGCGCAACTATCCCGATCAGCCGGGCGGCATGTTTAGGTTTAATAATTTCTTCAAGCAACTTGCTGCTGCCTATGGCATAGGTTTGAGGCTCAACCTCGACTATTTTGTGCTTCGTTTCGATGGTGGAATGAAAGCTGTCAATCCTTATTATTCAACTACCCGCGAGCATTTTCCTATTATCCACCCAGTTTTTTCACGCGACTTTACTTTTCATTTCGCGGTGGGCTTGCCATTTTGATTTTCCAATCTTTGCCTTCTTTCACGAGCCTGAACCGATAGGTTATCTCGCCTCTTGTTTGTATTGGAAAGCTTCCTATCGTGTCGAAGTTTATTTCGTTGCTAACTTTAATGTGGCATTCCGCTTCGCTGTCGTTTTTAATTTCCACGTTTTCTATTGCAATCGAAGGGGTGTCTGTAACGTTTTTAAGGCTGTCGATTATTCTACGACTCATGTTTGACGCACAAAACTCCAACACGCGCTTCGAATCGGCATTTACGTATTCCATTGCATCGACATAGCGGAAATTAAAGAAATTGTAAGCGAATTTATGTGCGCTTCGGGCTACGGATTCTTCCTCTTTGTCATTATTTGAGCAGGCCCACAAAGTTGGGAGCAACGCTATTGCTAATGTTATGATTTTGGCGGTACGGTTCATTTATTATATGGTTATCTTTTCCATTAAGGCGGAACAAATTTAGCAACAATAACCGTTTTTTTCGTAACTTCGCGTAATTTTTCAAGCCAGATGCTAAGATTTCTATCATTCGGTAGCGGAAGCAGTGGGAACTGTTATTTATTAGAGTCATCAGAATCGAGTATTTTGATAGACGCTGGCGTTGGCTATCGAAAGATGAAGAAATATTTTGTGGAATATGGGGTGAACATGGAAAAGATTGCCGCCATATTTCTCACCCACGACCATACCGACCATATTTCGGCAGTTTCTTCGATGTCGATGTACTTGAAAGTACCGGTTTATGCCACAGAAATCGTGCACCATAGAGTTCGCACAAATTATAGGATACACGTAAAATTAGACAAAGAGCGTGTAAACATTATTGAGAAGTACAAACCGGTGGGCGTTGGCGGATTTACTCTCGAAGCATTCGATGTTCCTCACGACAGTGCCGATTGTTCGGGCTACACTGTATGCTACGGCGACAAACGATTTGTATTGATAACCGATTGCGGTAGGATTACCGATGAAGTGAAACGCCGTGCACTCGAAGCAGACTACCTTGTGATTGAATCCAACTACGATTCACATATGCTCGAAACCGGACCTTATCCCATGAATTTACGCAATCGCATTTCCTGCCCCACAGGACATTTGTCGAACAACGAGACTGCGGATTTTTTGAATGGGAATGATTTCGCAGAATTGAAACAAGTTTTCCTCTGCCATTTGAGTGAAAACAACAATACGCCCGAACTTGTAAACGCTGCCATATCCCAAGCGTTGCAGACAAAAAACGTTCCGTTTCATGTGCTCGACCGTCGCAAAGTAAACGGATTTTTCACCCTTGAGTAGGCATTCCGCAGCATTGCCCTCCTACATTATTTTCACCCCTTTTTATGCCCCAAAAACAATGTCCGATATTATTTAAAAAAGGTCGGACATTGTTTAAATAATGTCGGATATTATTTTTACGAAATGCGACATCGTATTTTGCAATAATACACCCCAAAAAACACGCAACAAACAACGTTGCAAATCCGATAAATACACGTCTGAAAATAATCTGCGCTTTTTTCACCAAACTCTTTGCCAAGTCAAAAATAATAGTTTACTTTGCAATACTGACATTAAAAAATAGCCATATTACTAACCTTAAAAAAATTAGAATCATGGTAGAAGGACAACTAAACAAAAGTGGACTCAACCCAGAGAATTTCCGTAAAACATTAAACGGAAAGGAGATTAACTTATACACATTGCGCAATAGCGACGGCAATGAAGTGTCGCTTACCAACTATGGAGGCGCAGTGGTAGCCATTATGGTGCCCGACAAAAACGGACATCTGGCAAACATTATTCAGGGTCATGACAACATCGACGATGTAATTCAAAGCCCCGAGCCATTCCTCAGCACCCTGGTGGGACGCTATGCCAACCGCATTGCAAAAGGGAAATTCGTGCTCAACGGCAAAGACTACTATCTGGCGATAAACAACGGCCCCAACCATCTCCACGGAGGTCCCACAGGATTTCATTCAAAAGTTTGGGACGTAGAACGCGTAGACGAGCGCGCAATAGTTTTGCGCTACATATCGCCATATTACGAAGAAGGCTTCCCCGGCGAACTCAAAATGACCGTAATGTTTACGTTTACCGACAACAACGAGTTGATAATCGACTACAAAGGCACTTGCAACAAGAAAACCATCGTAAACATGACACATCACGGATTTTTCTCGCTTGCAGGCATAGCCAACCCCACACCTTCGGCAGAAAATGTGATATGCCAGATAAACGCCGACTACTATCTACCAATCGACGAAACATCAATTCCCACGGGCGAGGTGTTAAAAGTAGAAGGCACACCATTTGATTTTCGCGAACCCCATGCTGTGGGCGACAGAATCAACGACGATGACGTGCAAATCAAAAACGGCGCAGGCTATGACCACTGCTTCATTCTAAACAAGCATGAACCGGGCGAATTAACCTTTGCTGCAAAAATCAAAGAGCCCGAAAGCGGACGCACAATGGAGGTTTACACCACAGAACCGGGCGTACAATTCTACTCAGACAACTGGGCAGACGGATACAAAGGACAAAACGGTGCAACATTCCCACGCCGCAGCGCACTATGCTTTGAAGCACAACATTTCCCCGATAGTCCTAACCACGCATACTTCCCGCCAGTGGTATTGCGCCCCGGAGAAATCTATACACAAAAGACTATCTACAAATTCGGAGTGGAAGACTAAAAAACAAACAAGCAATACAATATTAATAATACAATAATCTAAAAAATAAAATGGCACAAAAAACAAAACAATGGGCTGCGATTGTAATGATGGTCGCACTCTTCGCAATGATTGCGTTCGTGACAAACCTATGCTCACCTATGGCAGTCATCGTACAGAACCAATTCGGAGCTTCTGAGTTCCAATCCCAAATCGGTAACTATGCAAACTTCATAGCCTACCTCGTAATGGGTATTCCTTCTGGTATGCTTATCGTGAAATTCGGCTACAAGAAGACAGCACTCCTTGCACTCATCGTCGGAATTATCGGTATGGTATTGGAACTCCTTTCGGGAACACTCGAAAGCATGTGGATCTATTTGCTCGGCGCATTCATCGCAGGCTTCTGCATGTGTATGCTCAACACCGTGGTAAACCCCTTGCTCAACGTCTTGGGCGGCGGCGGCAATACCGGTAATCAGCTCATTCAGATTGGCGGCGCATTCAACAGCGCAGCAGCAGTAGCAGTTTACATCATACTCGGAGCCTTAATTGGTGAGGTAACAAAAGAAACAGCAATCGTTGACGCAGCACCAGCAATGTATATCGCTTTGGCAATATTCGTAGTTGCATTCATCGTATTGCTTCTTACCAAAATCGAAGAGCCCAAACAAGAGCCCGTTAAGGCAGAACTTATAAAAGGAGCACTTAGCCACCGCCACTTTGCCCTTGGTGCATTGGCAATATTCCTATACATGAGCGTAGAAGTTGGTACTCCTACTTACATGATCAAATATCTTATCAGTGATGTCGGAATTTCTGCAGGCGTAGCTTCTTTGATAGCAGCCGTTTATTGGTTTGCAATGTTCATCGGACGTACAATCGGCGGTTCAATCGGTGGCAAAGTTTCTAGCCGTGCCATGGTTTCTACCGTAGCTATCGCAGCAATTGCTTTGTTGGCTTTCGGAATGTTGGCACCAAGCACTCTGACCGTACAAGTACCCGGTGTAGACTGGGCAAATCTCTCTGTGATTTGGGTAAATGTACCCGTTGGCGTTGCAGCATTCATTTGCGTAGGTCTTTGCACCTCTGTAATGTGGGGCGGTATCTTTAACATGGCTGTTGAAGGCCTTGGCAAATACACGGCAGCCGCTTCTGGTATCTTCATGACAATGGTATTTGGTTGCGCAATAATGGTAGCTTTGCAGGCAGTTGTTGCAGAACAAACCGGAAGCTATCTCATTAGCTACATTATCCCACTCGCTTGCGCAGCATACATCTTGTTCTACGCATTGGTAGGAAGTCGCGTAAAGAAAACCGCAGGCAGTGAAAACGAAAACCTTAAAGAAGTAGAGTAATAACCCAAGTCGTTATAGGGCTGTGCCAAAAGCATAGCCCTATAATGGCAAACCTAAAAATATAATTATTATGAAATTAAAAATAGATGACGTTCGCAGCCGTTTCATCAAGCATTTCGACGGCAGCACAGGAAACGTTTACGCTTCGCCGGGACGTATCAACCTTATTGGCGAGCACACTGATTACAACGACGGATTTGTATTCCCCGGAGCAGTAGAACAAGGTATTATCGCAGAAATTAAGCCAAACAAATCGCGTAAAGTTTGCGCCTACTCTATCGATTTGAAAGACTATGTTGAATTTAGTCTTGACGATGAGCAAGGACCTTCTGCAACTCATTTCCGTTTTGTATATGGTGTTTGTCGCGAAATGATGAAACTCGGCGTTCCTGTAGAAGGTTTCAACACTGCTTTCGCAGGCGATGTTCCCCTCGGTGCTGGTATGTCTTCATCTGCCGCACTTGAAAGCACATTTGCTTTCGCACTCAACGATCTTTTCGGCGGTAACAAAATCGACAAATTCACTCTTGCAAAAGTTGGTCAGGCTACCGAACACAACTATATCGGAACAAATTGTGGTATTATGGATCAATTTGCTTCTGTATTCGGTAAATCCGAAAACTTAATGCGTCTTGACTGCCGCTCTTTGCAGTACAAATATTTCCCTTGGCACCCGAAAGATTATCGTCTTGTACTTCTCAACTCACAGGTTAAGCACGAACTTGCAAGTTCTGCCTACAACCAGCGTCGCAAGAGTTGTGAAAACGTAGCAGAAGTTTTGAAGAAACGTTTCCAGGGGGTTAATTCTCTACGCGATGCAAATTATGATATGCTCGACGCAGTGAAAAATGAAGTAAGCGAAGAAGATGCTTTGCGCGCAAGATACGTAATCGGAGAGAAATATCGCGTAATGGAAGTATGCGTAGCTCTCGAAGAAGACGATTACGAAGAAGTTGGTCGCAAGATGTTTGAGACCCACCACGGACTTTCAAAGGAATACGAAGTATCATGCCCCGAGCTTGATTTCCTAAACGATGTTGCCAAGAGTTGTGGAGTTACCGGTTCGCGCATAATGGGCGGCGGTTTCGGTGGCTGTACTATCAACCTCGTCAGCAACGAACTTTACGAAAACTTCGTAGGCACTGCAAAGCAGGCATACAAGGAGAAATTCGGCATCGAGCCAGTTGTTATCGACGTAGTAATCGGTGATGGTTCACGCAGACTCTGCTAAGAATTAAAAATAGCAATACAATTCAGATGCTCTGCCATATTGTTTTGGCAGGGCATCTTTTTTTGAAACGCCATTATGTTCACCATTCCACAGCTATTGCTTCTTTTGGGTTTTGGCACGTTTATCATCATAATATTTTGCCTTGCTTTTTTTCGCAAGCCCAATAAGCGTGAAAAGCCTAACGATATATTTTCTACAGCAGAGATAAAGTTTTCTCCAAAAGAGAACAGATATATTGTACGAGGTAAAAGATTGCTGCCCGTAAGTATTGCTGTTTCGCTGTTTTTCGAGACATTCAATCAGAATCGTTGGGCTGAAGAAAAATCAAAACAGACAGGAAAACCATCTGAACTTATCATAGAAGAATGGAATTTGAAAGGCGAAATGGCACGTAGGACTGGAGTTTTCCTACACGACGAAATTTCACGCTACTTCATAGGATTGCCGATGAAAGGGCGCTTTCGTTTCAATTTCAAAAGCAAACATTTGAACGTAGACAAGGATATAAGTATTGAAAAAGAGGAAACTCTTTTCATGAAATTCGTTGAGAAGGAAAAATTACGTGTCTACCGCACAAACTATCTTATTGCCGATCGTGGATTAAAACTTGCCGGGAGAGTAGCATTCGTTGGAATTTATGAGGACGGCTATGAAATTTACGATTGGAAGCGTGCAAAGGGTATTACAGACGTCAACGGCAATCCCATAACCAAGAATGGGTTTGGCGTTAAAGGGAAAAACGGAATGGAAACCATTGACGATACACCGTTTTGGCATTATGCGCTGCAACTAAACCTTTACCGCGCTATTTTAGAGAAGACAAACCATATAGTTGTCCGTAGGATTTTCTTGATAGACATCTGCCCTACCAAAGAAAGCTACACAAAGATTTCTGTGCCGCTTATGAACGAAGAGATGTCAAAGGTATTGAAATTTCTATCGGCTTAGCGTCGAAGCATAATCATTTTTTCTTTGCAGCTTCTTCTTTTGCTTTTTCAGCATTGGCGATAAGTTTCTCCACTTCTTCAAACTTATCTCCCATATTCAGTGCCAAATAAATATTATACAAAGGTCTGCCCCACCAATCTACGGCATTAGGATTAAGCACTCTGTAATGTTCGAGATAAGGAAGGGCTGTGCGCAAAAGTTTATCTTCTTCGCGCTTGATGTTACGAATTTCTGAAAGACTCATATTCGACTTCACTTTGTCGTGTAGCAATGTTGCCTTTGCCAAATAGGCTGCGCCCACATTGTAATAGGCTCCCGAATATGTAGAGTCGCTTTGAATGATGCTTGTTGCCAATGCTATGCAATCGTCATAGTTTTTCATTTTCAACAATACGAGACTTCTGCCATATTGTGCCATCACCGAACGCGGATCATGCTTCAATATATTGTCGGCAAGTGCCATTGCGTCGTCAAACTTTCCTTTGTTGTTGTAGTAGTCTATCAAGTTTGTAAAGAAGTAGTCTAACTGTGGAAATTCCTTTGCTCCTGTTTTCAGAATCTCTACCATTGCCGCAGTATCCTTGCTTGTCTTGTAGATTCTGGCAGTAAGTTCGAGTTCTTTTTGTCGGTACGTAGTGTCTAAGAGTGCTGCGTGATTGTATTTAAAGAACTTTGTATTGTCGTTCAATTGGTATGCGCAAACCGTAGCCCAGTATGCTGCGCGAATCATGTTTAAACTGTCGCTCTTTGATACCTTTGTTTTTCCAAACAAAGGGGTTGTGCGTATATCGTAATACATTGAGAAAAAGTTGTAGGCGTTTGCAAAATCTTTTTTGAGCAACATATATTGTCCGCCATTGTATAGATTAACGTATTGTTCCCGCAACAAACTGCCGTGAGAACTACGATATTTATAGCTCACCTTTTTTTTGCCCTTTTTCTTTGCCACAAACGTTTCCATGGTGTCGCATCTCACAGCGTAGTTGTATATCGAATAAATGCTATTAAACAGTCTTGTGGTATCGTACTTGTTTTTAAGATAAGCAGTGCGGTTTAAGTTGCTGTTCACAAGCAGCCACGCTTCCACGCCATAGTGCAAAAGTTCGGGATCTTCCTTAAGTTTGTCGTTTTTAAGGCAATTCTCCACATTTCCAACGGCATCTTCTTTTTTATTTTTCAAGTTGTCGCGAATTGTGCGGTATTCCTTTTGTGCGCAGGCCGATGTTGCCAACATGAGCATGGCAAATATGTATGTTAATCTTCTCATCATTTTCTTGCCTTAAATATCCGAGTGCAAAGATACGATTTATAGGTTGTTCTACGTGATAATCATTTACAAACTTTCCTAAATGCGTTTTTTAATGCCGTTTTTTGTTATCATCATCGCATGTTCCTAAGGGTTGCAATAGCGTTTCAGCATTATATTTGGGGACAAATGTTTCGCCGGAGGCAACGATTTTAGTATTCTGCCGTATACGAAAAATGCGTTTGCCAATATTGCATGGAAAAGCGCATTTTTGCGGCTTCACAAATGTATTTGGACAATTGTAATAACAGAATTTCTCTATATTTGTCGCAAACCTAAAACGTGTGAACATGAGCATCAGCTACAAGAAAAGGTATAACGTAGAAGAATCTGCCAAGATAAACTTGTTTGGCGGACTTATATTGGGAATGAAATTCCACGACAGTGGCACCAAGGTTGTTTATGAAGTAAAATGCACCGAAGGTGAAATTTCCGAGGTTGACATAGTTTGCCTCGATCCCTCAAACCATCAAGCCGAAGTATCATCGAGCGATCCCTACAACACGATTGCGGGATTGCGTATCATGGAATTTTCCCACCACAAAGAAAAAGGAAGATATGTGATACGTTTCACATTCGATGTTGAAACCCAAGGATACATACAGCTCGAATGTTCGAACTTTTATTTCGAAATTCCCGCCACACCAATACAAACAGAAGCAAAACCACACACCGAGATTTTCTAACCACAACGTCAGTTATCGTCCCAGGAAACCAGCCCGAAAAACTATCTCGGTATTTCGTAAAAATAATGTCGGATATTATTTAAACAATATCCGACATTATTTAAAAAAGGTCTGATATTGTTTTTTCAATATCCCACATCGTTTTTCTGCCCTTGTTTTCAAGCATCATATAGCCGCCACGTTTTTTTGACAAAACAGGCAAACAAGGTAGTTTTTGCCACCTACAATAATTTATCCCGCTTATTTTGACTACCTTTGCAAGGTAAATAAAAAGGCTTATCACAAAAAACATGTCTTGCATTCTCTTCATTGAAACTTCCACCAAAGTTTGTTCCGTGGCAGTAAGCGAGGACAATCATATAATCTATCATAAAGAAGATTTCGACGGCCCCAATCAAGCCCGTGTGCTTGCACCCATGGTCGACGAGGCGTTGTCGTTTGCCGACAGCCACGCTATTCCGCTCACCCACGTAGCTATAAGCGAAGGTCCGGGCTCTTATACCGGTTTGCGCATAGGAAGTTCGATGGCAAAAGGCGTATGCTATGGCCGCCAAGCCAAACTCATTGCCGTTCCAACGCTCAAAGCTCTCACGGTTCCCCTTTTGCTTTATCGTGAAGACATTGAAGACAACGCCTTGTTCTGCCCAATGATCGATGCACGCCGCATGGAAGTATATTGCGCCGTTTACGACCGCGCACTGCGCGATATCGTTCCTACCCAAGCCCTTGTGGTGGAAAGCAACTCGTTTGACGAAATTGCACAAAACCGTCCCATCTACTTCTTTGGCAACGGAGCTGCAAAATGCAAGGACGTAATAAAATGCCCAAATGCACATTTTATCGACAACATCGAGCCTATTGCTAAAAACATGCTCCCACTCGCAGAACAAGCCATATACAACGAAAAATTTGAAGACGTGGCATACTTCGAGCCCTTTTATCTGAAAGATTTCATCGCTACAAAACCCAAGAAACTACTATAATCCTATGGAATACAATACTACCAGAGAAAAAGTAATGATGCCCGAATATGGCAGACTCGTTCAGAATTTGGTGGAATTTGCAATCACCATTCCTGAGCGCGAGGAACGTCAGCGTTTTGCCGAAAACATTGTGCGCATAATGGCAAACTGCAACCCGCAAAACCGCAACATTCCCGGCTTTCGCCATAAACTTTGGGACCATCTGGCTATGATTTCCAACTACAACCTCGATATCGAATATCCTTTCCCTATCAACCGCAAGGAAAAGGACGCCAAACCCGAACGAGTGCCCTACCCCACCAACAAGATACGCTACCGCCACTACGGACACCTCGTTGAAACACTATTGCAAGAGATATCAAAAATGCCACAAGGCGAAGAACGCGACGAACTCGCGCAACTCACCGAAAGTCAAATGCGCAGAAGTCTTGAAATGTGGAACAAAGACGCACTCAACGACAACAAAATTCATAAAGACCTGCTGCGTTATACCGAAGATAACTTCGACTATTAATCCACGCCCAACATCACCACTCCACTGAGCCATGGCATCATTCCTCGTTGAGGGCGGACACCCGCTAACAGGCGAAATCACACCACAAGGCGCTAAAAACGAAGCGCTGCAAGTGGTTTGTGCCACTCTGCTTACAGGCGAAGAAGTAAAGATTTCGAACATTCCCGAAATTCTCGACATTGCCAACCTCATCGACCTGCTTAGACAAATGGGAGTAAGGGTTGACAAAACAGCCAAAGGCGAATACACTTTCTGCGCCGACCGTATTGACGAAAACTATGTGGGTAGTGAAGAATTTGCTTCGCGCTGCGCAAAACTACGAGGCAGTGTAATGCTCACCGGTCCCCTGTTGGCGCGTTTCCACAAAGCTGCTTTGGCAAAACCAGGCGGCGACAATATCGGCACGCGACGCCTCGACACTCACTTGCGAGGACTATCCGCACTCGGAGCGCAATTCGAAATAAACGAAGAAAGCAACATTTGCCACATCTCTGCCCATAAACTCCAAGGAAAATACATTCTGCTCGACGAAGCATCTGTTACAGGAACTGCAAACATCGTTATGGCAGCCACAATGGCCGAAGGCGTTACCACAATATACAATGCCGCTTGCGAACCATACCTTCAACAACTTTGCAAGATGCTCAACAAAATGGGAGCAAGCATTAGCGGCATAGGCTCAAACCTTCTCACAATAACTGGCACAAAACTTCTCCACGGCACAAGTCATACAATTCTCCCCGACATGATTGAAGTGGGAAGTTTCATTGGAATGTCGGCAATCATGGGCGGAGGTATTACAATAAAAAACAGTTCCATTAAAAATCTCGGCATTATCCCCGAAACATTCAAGCGACTCGGAATACATCTACACGTAAAAAACGACGATATAATTGTTCCTAAACAAACGCACTACCAAATAGAAACATTTATTGATGGTTCTATCATGACAATAAGCGACGCGCCGTGGCCAGGACTCACTCCCGATTTGTTAAGCGTGCTTATTGTTACCGCCACCCAGGCAAACGGAACGGTTCTATTCCATCAAAAAATGTTTGAAAGCAGGCTTTTTTTTGTCGACAAGCTAATATCTATGGGCGCGCAAATAATTCTTTGCGATCCTCACCGAGCAGTTGTTGTTGGACACAATCATAAATTCCAACTCAAAGCCCGCAGAATGGTTTCGCCCGATATTCGTGCAGGTATCGCTCTACTTATTGCAGCCATGAGCGCTGATGGGACAAGCCGCATAGACAATGTGGAACAAATTGACCGTGGTTATTCCGAAATAAGCGAACGTCTAAACAAACTCGGGGCAAAAATTCTAAGAATAGATTGACCATGCTTTTCGATGATGCTATATTAATAGGAAAGATTATCAAGTCGCGTTCTGCAAAAGGCGATGTACAGATAAACTTGACCAATATCAGTGCCGACATGTTTGACGGCGATTTTCTGATACTCAATGTCGATGGTTTGAAAGTACCGTTCAAAATCGATGAGATAGAAGAACGCGGAAACTGTATGCTCGTAAAATTCGAAGAAAGCAACGGGAAATACGACGACATCATAGGTTGTGATGTTTATTGTAGGAAAGAAGATTTGGAAGATATAACAGAAGAATCACTAAGTCTCAACCCCAACGTACTTAAAGGCTTCCGGATTATTGATTCCGCGTTAGGAAATCTTGGCGAAGTAACAGCCGTTGATACTTCTACCACCAATATCATTCTATATGTACAAGGCAAAGAAGAAATACTTATTCCTTTGACAGAGGAATTCATTGAAGATTTCAACACGTCAAGCAGAATTATCCGTCTTCACCTCCCCGACGGACTTGTAAGCATCAACGAAAAAAACTCAACTCAAAAAGATTGATGAACAAAAAACATATTGCCATTTTAGGCTCAACCGGTTCGATAGGCACGCAAGCCCTGAAAGTTATCGAGGCACACCCCGATGCTTTTGAGGCTGAAGTTTTAACCGCAAACTCGAATATCGAACTTCTTGCCCAACAAGCGAGAAAATTCAAACCTGATTGCGTAGTTGTTGCCGACGAGAGTAAATACGATGCGTTATGCGATTTGCTCGCCGACGAAGACGTGAAAGTTTACGCCGGACAACAAGCCATGTGTGAAGTAGTTCAATTGGGCAACATCGATATGGTTTTGGTTTCGGTGGTTGGTTTTTCAGGACTTCTCCCAACCG
>CAVIQL010000013.1:48694-68333 GCA_963644855.1 Clostridiaceae bacterium Marseille-Q4149
TCCCAACCGTGAGCGCTATAAAGGCGAACAAACCCATCGCTCTCGCAAACAAAGAAACTCTTGTGGTAGCTGGTGGAATTATAAACGATTTGATTTCGGAATACAAAGTGCCTTTGTTGCCTGTCGACAGTGAACATTCGGCCATATTCCAATGTCTTGCCGGCGAGAATTGCAATCAAATCGAGAAAATACTGCTTACAGCTTCGGGCGGACCGTTTCGCAACTATACAAAGGCAGAACTTGAAAAGGTTACTCTATCCCAGGCGCTCAATCACCCCAATTGGAACATGGGAGCCAAGATAACTATCGATTCTGCTACGATGATGAACAAAGGATTCGAGGTAATCGAAGCAAAATGGCTGTTCGGGGTGAGCCATAAACAGATTGAAGTTCTCGTACACCCGCAGAGCATCGTACATTCAGCCGTGCAATTTGCCGATGGTGCCATTAAAGCGCAACTTGGTATGCCCGACATGCAAATTCCTATTCAATACGCGTTCAGCTATCCCTACCGAATGAATTTGGAAAGCAACAGAATTTCTCTCGCTACACTTTCCCAACTCACGTTTTCCGCACCTGATACCGACAAATTCCCTTGCCTTTCACTCGCATTCCAAGCCATAGAAAAAGGAGGCTCGTTGCCGTGCGTAATGAATGCTGCAAACGAAGTGGCTAATCTTGCTTTCCGCCAAGAAAAGATTGGTTTCACAAGTATTGGCAAAGTTATTGAGCAAACAATGAGCGTAATGCCATTCACGGCAAAGCCCACACTCGACGACATATTAAACATTGATAGCGAAGCACGCGCCAAGGCTATCGAAATAACAAACAGACTATCATAAATAAGAAATAACGTAAAACACAGATGGAATCATTTTTAATCCGCGCCCTGCAGTTAATACTCTGCTTTTCGATACTGATATTCCTACACGAGGGCGGACATTTTCTTGCAGCCAAACTATTCAAAGTAAGAGTAGAGAAATTCTGTCTATTCTTCGATCCGTGGTTCACGCTGTTCAAATTCAAACCAAAACATAGCGACACAAGTTATTGCCTTGGTTGGCTTCCGCTCGGCGGATACGTAAAAATTGCAGGAATGATTGACGAAAGCATGGACACAGAGCAAATGAAACAACCGCCACAGCCTTGGGAATTTCGCACAAAGCCCGCATGGCAACGCTTGATAATCATGATTGCCGGTGTGGTGGTAAACTTTCTGCTCGCGCTTGTAATCTACTCCATGATTCTGTTTGTTTGGGGCGAGAAATACACTCCTGTTGAAAACATGACCTATGGAATGGCATTTAACGAGCAGGCTCATCAACTCGGATTCAAAGACGGCGATATCCTTTTGGGCACAGACACAAAAAAGTTCCAAAGTTTCGATTCCAGTGAAAGCGTATCAGATGCCTATCGTGCGCTTTCAAACTCCAAGGAAGCCTATGTGTTGCGCAACGGAAAGCAGGAAATCATAAAGCTCCCTGGCGAAATGAATATGTTGTCGATGATAAAATCAGTGCCTCCGTTTGTACAAATGCTCATTCCCTCGATTGTCGACAGTGTGTTGCCCAATTCGCCGGCAGCAAAGGCGGGAATTAAAGCAGGAGACCGCATTGTGGCATTCGGAAACCGCAGCGTGGCATCGTGGAACGAAATAAATGATTCACAAAGTCGCATAGTCGATGCACTTACCACTGCAAATCATGCCGATAGCATTGCTTTGCGCAACATAACGCTCGCCGTGATGCACAAAAACGCCACCGCGCCCGACACTTTGCGCCTAAAAATGACAGCCGACTATAAATTGGGCGTAACCTATGGCATGGTGCTCAAAAACTACAAGCAAAAAACAGTAGAATTCGGTTTCTTCGAATCTATTCCCGCCGGAGTTAACCACGGACTAAACGTATTGAAAGGTTATGTCGACGACATGAAATACGTGTTCACCAAAGATGGTGCAAAAAGTGTGGGAAGTTTCGGCGCAATAGGCAGCATGTTCCCCGACCATTGGGTTTGGCAACGTTTTTGGGAGCTTACCGCATTCATAAGCATCATTCTCGCATTCATGAACATTCTTCCCATTCCAGCGCTTGACGGCGGACACGTTTTCTTCTTGCTCTACGAAATCATAGCACGCCGCAAACCCTCCGAAAAGTTCCTTATGCGCGCCCAAGTTGTGGGTATGACATTGCTAATACTCCTCATGCTCTTCGCTATATCCAACGACGTGAGGAACTTCTTGCTCAAACTAATAATATAATCCACTTAGGAACAAACTATTACTAACAATATCAGCAATAAAATAAGACCTTGCAAAAACAAGGTCTTATTTCGTTTAAACAATATCCGATATTTTTTAAATTACAAGCCACCTTATTTAAATTATAAGGCATCTTGTTTAAATTAGATGCGGCGGAATTTTTACGACATCCGAGCAACGAAAATTTCCACGTTTTGCAAGGCAAAGTTCAAGGCAAAACGGCAGACTTCTTTTCAGTCGTAAGCCACCCTATGAACGGCAGTATTTTTTGTACCAAGGCTCTGCGTAATATTTTCAAATACCTGTCGCAAAACCGCCTGCGTAGTACGAATATCACTAAGGCTAAGTCCGCGCAATGCATTACGCAACGTTTGCAAGGCAATGCGTATCGAGGCCTCCTGCACAGCCTTTCCCCGCTCGGTGATACGAATAATATTTTTTCGGCGGTCAAAACGATTGAGCGTTCGCGTTACAAGCCCAGCCTCGACCATTGAATTCACCAACCTAACCATTCCTGGGCGGTCCTTAAACATCACCTCGCAAAGTTCCTGCTGCGACACACCATCGTGAACAGTCAACCGTTGCAACACATTCCATTGCTCCGGTTTGAGATCCAATCCTGCCTTTTGGAAATCGAGAGCCAGTTTACGACTCACGGCTGCAGAAACCTTACCATTGAGTATCGCAAAAATCAACCTTACATCTATGTCAAACAAAGGGTCCATAATTCAAGCCATTTACTTTGCAAAAATAATATTTTGTGCTCTAATGCCACGGAAGTAGCTAAAAGATAATGCCCAAAGTTGGCAGAATGAAAAAAAAATCGTAAATTCGCACCCGATTTTCAAACATTCATTATTAACTAAACAACAGAGTAATGACAAACCAGTATGAAACCGTTTTCATTTTGACTCCCGTTTTGTCTGCCGACCAGATGAAGGAAACGGTTGAAAAGTTCAAGAAATTGCTCGCCGACAATGGTGCAGAAATCTTGAATGAGGAGAATTGGGGACTTAAGAAATTGGCTTACCCCATTGAGAAAAAATCCACAGGCTTCTATGTTCTGATAGAATTCAAGGCTGAGCCCACACTGATGCTCAAGCTTGAAACAGAATATCGCCGTGAAGAACGTGTGATACGTTATCTCACTGTAAAATTAGACAAGTACGCTGCAGAATATGCCGACAAGCGCCGCAGCAAAAACGCTAAAAAAGAGGAGGAATAAACAATGGCACAAGCAAATTCAGAAATCAGATATCTAACCCCGCCTTCAATCGAACTGAAGAAAAAGAAATACTGCCGTTTCAAGAAAAGCGGTATCAAGTACATCGACTACAAAGACCCTGAATTCCTCAAGAAATTCCTTAACGAGCAGGGCAAAATTCTTCCCCGCCGCATTACGGGAACATCACTCAAATACCAACGTCGCGTGGCACAGGCCGTTAAACGCGCACGTCATTTGGCTTTGCTTCCCTTCGTAACGGATTTGATGAAATAATTAAAGAGAAGAAAAGACAATGGAAATAATACTTTTAGAAGATATCCAGGGATTAGGATATAAGGACGATATAGTAAAGGTAAAAAACGGTTACGGCCGCAACTACCTTATCCCCACACGTCGCGCCGTTATCGCATCTGAAAGCGCACGCAAAGTGCTCGCAGAAAAACTCAAACAACGCGCTCACAAGCTTGAGAAGATCAAACAAGAAGCACAGGCACTCGCTGACAAACTCGCAAAAGTTCCGACAATCGTAATAGCAACCAAAGTAAGTCCCACTGGAGTTATCTATGGTTCAGTAAACTCACTTCAGATTGCCGACAAACTCAAAGAAGCAGGCTTCGAAATCGATCGCAAGCGCATCGACGTGAAAGGTGTAAAGGAAATCGGCGAATACACCGCAGCAATTCACCTACACAAGGAAGTTACAGTAGAAGTACCTTTCAAAGTAGTTGACGAAGATGCCAAAGTAACCGAAGAAGCAGTGAAAGTTGCAGAAAAAGCAGAGGGAACTCCCGCAGTAGAAACCGCAGCGCCTGCAACCGAAGAAGCAACACCCGAAACTACCGAAGCATAAAGAAAACACTTCACAATAAAATTAAGCCGCCACTCCAAAAGAATGGCGGCTTAATTATTATATAACTTCCAAGAAATTCAAGATTACAAAATAAAACGAGCAAGAAACAGTTCAATCACCCATCTTGTTTTTCTCAATCACACTCACCCTCATTATAATAAATTTGTTCCATTCTATAACAACACAATTCTCTTTAATAACAATTCGGTAGTCTCCAACAACATTCCGGAACTTTTCAACTACAACTCCATTCTCTTCAACAATAGTCTAAACCCACCTTTTCAACGCATCTCATTCTCCCTCTACTAAGTAAAAGGCACAAAAAAACCTGCGAGGATTTAATCCTTACAGGTTTCAATTCTCTCTTTGTCCGCAGATTACTCAGCAGGAGCAGCTTCAACAGCAGCGCTATCAGCAGGAGCAGCAGCACTATCAGTAGCTGCGCTATCAGTAGCAGCGCTATCAACAGCAACAGTATCGCTATCTGCTGCAGGAGCTGCTTCGTTTGACTTGTTGCCGCAGCTT
Organism: Clostridiaceae bacterium Marseille-Q4149; assembly: GCA_963644855.1. Lineage (GTDB taxonomy): Bacteria > Bacteroidota > Bacteroidia > Bacteroidales > Bacteroidaceae > UBA6398. The sequence goes on from CAVIQL010000013.1 coordinate 53,555, forward strand.
GCGAATGACATTGCTGCGATTGCTACGAACATGAATACTAACTTTTTCATTTCTGTCTTTTTTTTAGTAAAACAATCAATTGCTTTTAAAACCGATGCAAAGTTAAGGACTTTTGATAATATGGTGTACATTTTTTAGGCGTTTTTTTTCAATTATTTTCTCTCGCTTTATATATCTCTCTGAATTACAACCATTTTACCACTTAACCCTAATAGATATTTTTTTGATGTAAAAGGAAATTCGTACCTTTGTAACCATAAACATATCTACCAATTTTGTCATAAAGGAGCAATAATGTCATATCACACAGACATAAAAGGCATGAAAGCAACCCTACGTACTTTGGGGTGCAAGCTAAATTATGCAGAAACTTCGGCTATTGAGGATAAACTACGCGAACAAGGAGTAGAAATTACCGACAATGGCGGTGCTGATATCTGTATTGTAAACACGTGCTCGGTAACAGAAATGGCAGACCACAAATGCCGTCAAGTAATCCACAAACTTGTAAAAGAAAATCCCAATGCTTTTATTGCCGTAATGGGGTGTTATGTGCAGTTGCAGCCACAACGTGTTTCCGAAATTGCGGGTGTAGATATTGTAGTGGGCATGGAAAACAAAGGACATATCATAGAATATATCTCCGAGGGCATCGCGCGCAAACGAGAAGAACAAAATGCATTACACATGCAGTTCAGTGGAGCTTTGCGAGATATAAAAACTTTTGTACCCTCTTGTTCGCGTGGCGACAGGACTCGTTATTTTCTCAAAGTACAGGACGGTTGCAACTATTTCTGCACATATTGTACAATTCCTTACGCTCGCGGATTGAGCAGAAGCCCTTCGGTGGCATCGTTGATAGAGCAAGCAGAAAAAGTAGCGGCTCAAGGTGGAAAAGAAATCGTTATTACAGGCGTAAATATCGGTGATTTCGGGAACAAGACCGACGAAGATTTTCTAATGCTTGTCAAGTCTCTCGACAAAGTGGACGGAATTGAGCGTTATAGGATTTCTTCTATCGAGCCAAACCTTATCACAAAAGAAATAATTGACTATTGCGCCAACTCACGCAGTTTTATGCCGCATTTTCATATTCCTTTGCAAAGTGGCAGCGACACCGTGTTGAAACTGATGCATCGTCGCTACGACACAGCCTTTTTCGCAAAAAAAATATCCGAAGTTCATGAGGCTATGCCCGATGCTTTTATCGGCATTGACGTTATAGTGGGAACGAGAGGGGAAACTCCAGAACTTTTCGAAGAAACTTACGATTTTCTTTCCCGTCTCGATTACGCACAACTTCATGTGTTTCCCTATTCCGAGCGTCCGGGAACACAAGCATTAAAGATTCCTTATATAGTAAAGCCGCAAGACAAACGCGAACGCACACAACGATTAATTGAACTTTCAGAAATCAAGCGCAAAGCTTTTTACAATAAATATATCGGGACTACACGCAGCGTTTTGTTCGAGCATTCTTTGCACAATGGCAAGATGCATGGCTTCACCGACAATTATATTCGCGTGGAAATACCGGCTGAAAATTCCGAGAGCCTTGATAATATGCTCGTAAACGTAAAACTTGGAGATTTCAATGCCGACCAAAGCGCACTCACAGGCACAATATTATTATGAAACGTATAGCGGTTGTTATTTTAAACTATAACGGTGCGGAAATGTTGCAGCGTTTCCTTCCCAATGTTATAGAAAACTCTTCCGAAGCCACGGTTTATGTGGCCGACAATGGTTCTACCGACAATTCAGTCGGGATAATGCACAAACAGTTTGCCGATGTCCCTTTGATTAAGTTTGACCAAAACTACGGCTTTGCCGATGGTTACAATCGTGCAATCAACAAAGTGAAAGAAGAGTACGTATTGCTTTTGAACTCCGACGTAAAAGTTACCCCTCATTGGCTTTCTCCGTTGCTCGAATACATGGATTCAAATGCAGATGTAGCAGCTTGTCAGCCCAAAATACTTTCTTACCACAACATGTCGAAGTTTGAATATGCCGGTGCCGCAGGAGGTTTTATCGATAAATGGGGATATCCTTATTGCCGCGGCAGAATTTTCGGAACAGTCGAGACCGACGACGGACAATATAATGACGTCGTTGATGTGTTTTGGGCTACCGGCGCAGCGCTAATGGTAAGACGCCAGTTGTATATCGACAACGGCGGACTTGATTCAAGGTTTTTCGCCCACATGGAGGAGATTGATTTTTGTTGGCGGCTTCGCAGCCGTGGTTGGCGGCTTGTTTGTGTGCCCAAGAGCTATGTTTTCCATATAGGTGGGGCTACTCTCAAGACCACGAACCCCAAGAAGATTTATCTGAACTTCCGAAATAATTTGCTTATGCTTTTCAAAAACACGCCGACCAATCGTCTTGAAAGTGTGATGCGTTTTCGCAAGATTTTCGATAATATTGCCGCGCTCAAGTTTCTGTTTGGTGGAGATGTCAAGTCGTTTTGGGCCATAAGGAAAGCACGCCGCGATTTCAAGGCCATGCAAAAGGATTTTGAAGCCTCGCGTCGCGAAAATCTTGAACGCACAAAGACCAACGTTATCCCCGAACAGATTAACGACAGCATATTGCGATTGTATTACATAGGCATGAAACACAAATATTCCCAACTCTAATGAATCCCGCTCTTTATCTCATTCCAACGGTGCTTGGAGATTCGCCGGCTGCATACGTTTTTCCGCCGCAAAACCGCGAAATAATTCTTGGCATAAAGCATTTTATTGTAGAGGAAACGCGCACCGCCCGCCGTTTCTTGAAATTCATAGACAAGGAAATCGACATCGACACCCTGACATTCTATCCCATGGGAAAGCACAGCAACACCATGGATTATTCGCGCTACCTCGAGCCACTGAAAAACGGCGAAGCTATGGGAATGATAAGCGAAGCCGGTTGTCCGGCGGTTGCCGATCCGGGCGCAGTGATTGTTGGGCTTGCACAAAAGGCAAATCTTAAAGTTGTACCTCTCGTGGGGCCGTCGTCAATACTTCTTGCACTTATGGCATCGGGTATGAACGGACAGAGTTTTGCTTTCAACGGATATTTGCCCATAGATGAGGGCGAGAAGGTGCGTGCGCTGAAACATTTTGAAGCACGGGCGATAAAAGAAAAACAGACACAGTTGTTCATCGAAACGCCTTACCGCAACAACAAGTTCATTAATCTCCTGCTCAAAACCCTTGCCGCTTCCACACGCTTGTGTATTGCAGCCGGAGTAACGTGTAGCGACGAAAGCATAAGAACCAAAAGCGTTGCCGAATGGCGAAAAGCCCAAATTCCCGACCTTAGCCACACTCCAGCAATCTTTGCAATAGGCGGATAATGCGCCCAAAAGTGCCACCCACCGCATATCGTGTAGCAACTATTTGCTGCACGTTTTTTGTAATGCCACCACATACATTTCCAGAGCCTTAAACCACAAAGGCTTCCCGCTATTCCCCCACTCCACTCTCATATCAAAAAAACGATATCCGATGTCGCAAAAATAATGTCTGATATTATTTAAATAATGTCGGACCTTTTTTAAAAAATGTCTGACATTGTTTTCACGATATAGAATATCGTAAATCCACTGCCATTTCAAGCAAGAACAAATGCGTATAAAACACTAATTTGTAGCATTCCTCCCAACTTTGTAAGCCTAAGTCAAAATTTAATGGTAAATTTGCGATACGCAACATCTAATAACAAAAGTAACAAATAAAACCATGAAAAAAATCTTGGCATTGGCAATACTCCTCGTCGGAGTATTTGGCATACAAAGCGCGCAAGGCAAATGGCGTGCAAAGCATGTAGTGTTTATAGGAGCTGATGGTTGGGGAGCTTATAGCATACCTAAGGCCGATGGTATACCTAACATCAAATTCCTTATGGAACATGGAGCCTACACATTGCACAAACGCAGTGTTTTTCCCACGGCAAGCGCCATAAACTGGGCATCAATGTGGAACGGTTGTCCCACCGAAATCCACAGCATCACGGAATGGAACACACGTAAGCCCACAACACCGCTACCCGAAGGCGTGGCAAATCAGCGAGGCATGATACCAACAGTTTTCTCTCTGCTCCGCGAGCAATATCCGCAGGCAGTTACAGCATTTGTAGGCTGGTGGGACGTAATTCCCGACCTTATCGACACAGCATGCGTGAACTACAAATATATGGTAACGGGAAAAGAAGCCACAATACCCTGCGCTATGGACAAGACATGCGAGATGATAAAAAAATACAAGCCCGCAATAACATTTGTAGCCCTTAACGAGCCCGACGAAGTGGGACATCACATCGGACACGACACACCTGCCTACTACGACTCGCTACGCGTGATTGACGAAAACGTAGGCAAAGTGATTCAAGCCACAAAAGACGCAGGCATTTACAACGAAACAATCTTTATATTGACTACTGATCACGGCGGAGTAGGCAAAGGACACGGCGGACGTTCGCTATTGGAATACGAAGGACCGTATATCATCTGCGGCAAAGGCGTTAAAAACATCGGCGCATTCAAGGAAAGCATGATGCAATACGACATCGCCGCAACCACAGCCTATATCTTCAATCTCAAAACGCCACAAGTGTGGACGGGAAGGCCAATGAAGCAAGTGTTCACCAAATAAAAAATACAAATACGGCAGATTAACAACCCTGTAACAAGGCATTGCTAATTTTGCATGCGGAAACAAGCAACCAATACACTATTAATATATGAAGAAAAGACTATTATCGGCACTGCTGCTTGCTTTTGTGGGCATAGTGTCATTCGCCCAACCAAAAGCAAAGTATGTGTTCTATTTCATAGGCGACGGCATGGGCGTAAACCAAGTTAATGCAGCCGAAACATACCTCGGCGCTTTGCAGGGAAAGATTGGCATCGTGCCACTATGCTTTCCAAGTTTTCCCAACGCCGGTCTCGTCAACACACAATCAGGCACAAACGGCGTAACTGACTCTGCTGCCGGCGGCACAGCGCTTGCCTCGGGAAACAAAACCCACAACGGCACACTCGGAATGCTTAAAGATCGAACAACAAGCATAAAGTCGATTGCCGAAGAGGCTCGCGACGCAGGCTATGCGGTAGGTATTTCAACAACAGTCTCAGTTGACCACGCCACTCCCGGAGCTTTTTATGCCCATGTCAAGAATCGCGGCGAATACCACAAGATTGGTTTGCAACTAATCGACTCAAAATTTGATTTCTTTGCCGGATCAGAATTCCTAAGACCCGTAGAAAACGGCGAAAACCTCTACGAACTCGCACAAAAAGGCGGCTACACCATTGCACGAGGCTTGCAGGATTTCCAGACGAAGCAAAAGAAAGCCGACAAAATCATTCTTTTTCAAACCGAAAGCGCAGCTAAGATCAACACAAGCTGTTTGCCTTACGCCCTCGACCGCAAAGCAGATGATTTAACTCTGAAACAAATAGCGCAAAGTGGTATTGATTTCCTTTCCCAAAAGAGCAAAAAAGGATTCTTCTTCATGCTCGAAGGCGGAAAAGTGGATTGGGGTTGTCATTCAAACGATGCCGCTGCTTTCATAACCGAACTTATCGACATGGACGAGGCTGTAAAAGTTGCGTTTGACTTTTACAAAAAACATCCAAAGGAGACTCTCATCGTGATAACCGCTGATCATGAAACGGGTGGGCTTGCTCTTGGCCGCGGTCCCTATGAATTACACCTCGACAACCTTAAAAATCAGCGCAACACCGCAGCTACTTTCTCTCTCAGAGCCGACAGTTTGTTCAAGGCAAAAGGTGCTGAAAACACAACTTGGGAAGATATGAAATCTTTGCTTAGCGATGGTTTTGGCTTCTGGTCTAAAATTTCGTTGAACGACAATCAAACGCAGCGTCTCAAAGATTCGTTTGAAGCTACCAAAGCCGGTGCTGCTAAACAGAAGAATGAATACGACAGCACCAATGGTATTTCTACTACTGCCAAGAGAGTTATGGACGAGTGCACTCTTGTGGGTTGGCAGAGCGGTGGCCATTCAAATGGTTACGTGCCTGTATTTGCCATTGGCGCAGGTGCGAAAGAATACCACGGACGTATCGACAACACCGAGATACCCAAGAAAATTGCCAAGGCTATGGGGCTGAAATTCTAAGCCTTTCATAGCGTTGATATACTAAAAATCCCGGAGCTAATGCCCCGGGATTTATTTTTTATGCTATCAAAACGCCGCAAAATGGGTTGGTTTTAGTTTTTCTTCAAGAAATCAACTATTTCTTCGGGCTTGTCGATTATCACGCTTGCCCCATTTTTTACGAGATGTTCCTTGGTGCGAAAACCCCAACTCACGGAAAGGCAGTCAATCCCCGCATTTTTTGCCGTAGCTATATCAACTTCGGAATCGCCTACGTAAAGGGCAGAATCTTTTGAGGCTTGCAACAAACGCATTGCCTCGATTGCTGCATCGGGTGCGGGTTTGCGGCGAACTTCCTGGCTCTCGCCTATTGCCACAGGTATTGTGCCGTTGAAGAAATGCGCTGCGAGTTCCTTTACAGCCGCCATTCCCTTGTTTGAAACTATTGCCAGTTTGTAGCCATTGCTTGCCAGCGTGTTTACAACCTCGGGAATTCCCTCGTAAGGGCATGTGGTGTCCATGCTATGGGAATAATAATATTCCTCAAAATATTTCAGCACCTCAGCCACCTTTTCTTCCGGAGTATTCTCGGGTGCGCAATGGGCAATGAGGTATAAATAGCCATTGCCGAGGAATGTGCGCACTTCGTCCATTGTTCTCGTAGGCATGTTATAGTGTGAGAGGGCAATGTTCACGCTTGCATGAAGGTCGGTAAGCGTATTGAGCAGTGTGCCGTCAAGGTCAAAAACCACGGTTGTGTAATGTTTTTTAGCCATAATACTATTTGTTGTTCTTTTTCTGCGTGCAAAGGTATGCAAAACTTCTTCTTTCAACAATACCGTCAAAGGGTGAAAAAGGGCTTTGCCCACATGGTTTTTACAATACGGCATATGCGAAAAACAATGTCGGACCTTTTTTAAAAAATGTCAGACATTATTTAAATAATATCGGACATTGTTTTTGCGACATCAAATATCGTTTTTTCGAGGTCAGACCGAAGTTAAATTAGATGCGCTGGAATTTAAATTATGTGCCTTGGAGTTTTCACAATGTCAGACATTGTTTTTACAACAAACGTTATGGGTTTTCCTCTGTACCGCCCACGTTAATTCCCCGCGCTTGCCATTGTTTGAAAAGAGGTTGCAGACGTTGCCGGAAATTGTCATAGTTTTTGTGAGAAGGGTTGCTCCACGCCGTTTCTGCATACGCAGCAATTCGCGGAAAGGCATGGTCGAACATCTTATCGGGAGTGGCATCAAATTCAGTCCACAACTCCACTCCAAGACCCAAGAATTGTTTGTGTTTTTGCTGTGCCACAGCTTCGGGAATGCAGTTTATCTGATAGGCTTGCGGCAGCAAAGCGTTGAAATACAACCCGTCGGTATGCGATTGAATTACCTGTAATCCCATGTCGAGAATGCGGTTGAGATCATCGATGTTTCCCGTCCAATATTGCAACACTGTGCCCGGTGCAAGGTTTACCGGCATTTTGTAGTCGGTTCCCGCGCTGCCAATGCCGTCGCTCCATGCTATCATATGCCTATGTTTGCGCGCAATATACTCCGACAACTCGTTGAGAAAGTTGATTTGCAATTCTATGTCCTCGGTAATTCCGAGATTTTGCTTCAACTTTTGAATTTCAACCGACTGTTTCCAATGGTCTCCCATTATTTCATCGCCGCCAACATGAATGTATTTGCCAGGAAAGAGCGCCATCACCTCGTTGAGCACGTCGTGAATGAACTTCATCGTCATGGGATTGGCAATATTCATTACCTCGTGGCAAGTACCCATTCTGCATTCCACGCCAATGGTATCCCCCGTTGTACCAAGCCACGGATACGACGCCACAGCCGCCGTGGCATGAGTGAGAACCTCTATTTCGGGCACAATGGTTATATGAAGTTTTTCGGCATAGGCAACTATTTCCTTAATGTCGTCTTGCGTGTAAAAACCCTCGTGTGGCGTTTCGTCAAACTCCGAACTGTTCCAATAATAAGCCTTTCCTGTGCGCAAACGCTTTGAGCCAATTTTCGTAAGGTTGGGGTATTTCTTTATTTCTATGCGCCACCCTTGATCGTCTGTCAAATGCCAGTGAAACACATTCATCTTCAATCGCGCCATTTCGCCGAGAAGTTTTTTTACAGCCGCTTTCCCTTGAAAATAACGTGCATCGTCGAGCATCATTTCGCGCCAATCATAAGCGGGGAAATCGGTAATAGCGCAATTCTTGACCGATAGCCTTTCGCCATCAGCCGATATCATTTGCAGCAAACTCTGTATGCCATAGAACATACCCGCACTCTCTGCCGCCGATATATGTATTTGGTTGTTCGAAACCCTAAGATGGTATCCCCCTTTCGCCTTACTATTCATTTCTTTGTCGATTTCGAAAATTATTTCAGCCCCCTTTGCCGATTTTATAATGCTCGACAAAATATTGAAATCCCGTTTCAATGCTTCGGTCAAGTATTTTGCCTCGTTTCTGAACCTTGAAGGACAACAGATTCTCAAATTGTTTTGAAAGTTACTACTTCCGTCTAAAAAATCAACCTGCTGCGGTTGGGGAATAACGGATATCGTCTGCTGCGAAAAGCATTGGATAGCACAAAAGAAGGTAAGACACATCGCAAAAAGGCGGAAAAGCATAATCATATAACCATAAATCTTAAAAACATTGGCAAAGTTAAGCCCTTTAAGCTACATAGACATAAAAAACAAAGGTGGGGAGCAAAAAAAACGCTTTCAAAACCCAACAAGTCTTGAAAGCGTTTGAATTATTGGCTACTCAGCCACACTAAGGGCCGTGATTATGCCTCGGTTTCGGCGTTTTCTTTCTCGAATGCCGCAATAAGTTTCTGTTGTACGTCGGTTGGAACAAGTTCGTAGCTTGCAAATTTCATGCTGAACGCGCCACGGCCGCCCGTTATACTGCTCAAAGTAGTGGAATAATTCGACATTTCTGCCAAAGGTACGCGGGCTGTGAGTTTTTGATAACCCTTTTCAGCATCCATACCCATGATAATCGCACGGCGTCCCTGAAGATCACTCATAGTATCACCCATGTAATCGGCAGGTATGAGAACTTCCACATCATATATAGGCTCAAGAATCTTAGGTCCCGCATCTTTGAACGCTGCACTGAAAGCATTTCGCCCGGCAAGGGTGAAAGAAATTTCATTCGAGTCAACGGGGTGCATCTTTCCGTCATAAACAATAACTCTAACGTCTCTTGCATAAGATCCAGTGAGAGGTCCGCGTTCCATACGGCTCATCACACCTTTGAGAATTGCCGGCATGAAACGAGCATCAATTGCGCCGCCGACAACAGAGTTTATGAATTCGAGCTTACCGCCCCATTCCAAATCGATAACGTCTGTAGAACGCGGAGTAATGCGATATTCCTGCCCGCCAAACTTGTATGTTTGTTTCACAGGCTCTCCTGCTACGAGCGGCTCTACTATCAAATGAACTTCACCGAATTGTCCTGCGCCACCGCTCTGTTTTTTATGGCGGTAATCCGCACGTGAGGATTTTGTTATGGTTTCACGATAAGGTATTCTCGGTTCTCCGTATTCTATTTGTATCTTATCGTTGTTCTCAAGTCGCCACTTCAGTGTGCGAAGATGGAATTCCCCTTGCCCGTGAACAAGTGTCTGGCGCAATTCCTTGCTTTGTTCCACCACCCATGTAGGATCTTCTTCGTGCATTCTTATGAGTGCGGCCATCATTTTCTCTGTTTCGCTTTCGTTCACGGCTTTTATTGAACGCGAATATTTGTATTCGGGATATTTTATGAAGTTGAAATGATAATCGCAGTCTTTACCGTTGAGAGTATTCCCCAAACGCACATCTTTTAGTTTGACTGTGCAGCCAATATCTCCCGCAACCATTTCGCTAACTTTGTCGCGCAGCGAACCGGAAGGCGAGAATATTTGCGCAATTCTCTCTTTGGGACCACGGTCGGCATTATCAAGATCATCACCTTCGTGAAGAGTGCCGCTCATTACTTTGAAATATTGCACTTCTCCGATATGCGGTTCCATACCTGTCTTAAAGAAATAAATTGATGTGGGAGCTTTTGCATCGGGAACTATTTCCTTTCCTTCGGTATTTACCACGGCAGGCATTTCGTCTACAAAAGGCACTACGTTTCCAAGGAATTCCATCATGCGGCGCACTCCCATGTCTTTGCTGGCGCATACGCAGAACACGGGATATATACTTTGGGTGATCAATCCCTTACGTATTCCTTCGCGCATCTCATCTTCGGTAAGGTTTTCGGTGTCGAAGAATTTCTCCATCAGCGTCTCGTCGTTCTCTGCTGCATTTTCCACGAGTTTTGCATGCCATTCGCGTGCCTTTCCCAGTTGTTCTTCGGGAATGTCTTCGATTATCGGTGCTCCGCCTTCGGGTTTCCACGAATACTTCTTCATCAGCAGCACATCGATCATTGAATTAAAATCGGGACCTGTCTTTACAGGGAACTGCACTGGCGTTACTTTGTCGCCATAAACGGAGCGCAGTTGGGCGATAATGTTTTCGTAATCACACTTCTCGTCATCAAGACGATTGATGAGGAAAATCACCGGTTTGTTTAGCTTTTCGCAGTAGCGGAAATGGTTTTGCGTTGTAACTTCCACGCCATTCTGCCCGTTGATCATTATCACTGCCGTATCGGTAACGCTCAATGCCGTGATGGTTGCCCCGATAAAGTCGTCCGAACCCGGACAGTCGATAAAATTAAGCTTTTTCCCGTTCCATTCTGTATGGAATGGTGTAGAAAACACGGAATATCCGTATTCCTGTTCCACGGGGAAATAGTCGCTTACTGTGTTTTTGGCAGTAATTCTACCACGTCGTTGAATCTGACCGCTTTCATAGAGTAATGCCTCCGTGAGAGTGGTCTTACCCGCGCCGTCGCTGCCCAACAAACTGATGTTTTTGATCTCTTTAGTTTGATATACTTTCATGATACATTATTTTTAGGTTTGAAATTTAGGTTATTTCGGAACACATTTCTGATGTATTCCGAGCGCAATTTGCAAAAAAAAATCGAAATAGCCAAGTTATACAGCCCAAAACATCACATATTTTTTTCATCAAAGCCTATTACCGCAACAAAATGGGATATTGTAAAAACGATATCGGATATTTTTTAAAAAAGGTGCCTTGTTTTTTAAATAATATCGGACATTGTTTTAACGAGAAGCCTTGTCGTTTTTGCGACACCCTACAAAGGGCTTTTTCTATGGCTCAAACATGGCAGCAAATGGCATTTTGAGTGCCTCAAAGCGCATACATTTCTTAATATCTCTTATTTATTATGCACTACTGCGAGGATTTGGGGAAAAGTTGCTATTTTTGCACACACCAAAACAATACTGCCATCAAATGCAAATAAACAAGGCTTTAATACTTACAGTTGTCGCAACGCTCTTAACGGGCTTTGCACTGCAATCGTGCGAAGACGACGACAACTATGGCGAACGTAAGAAGAAGGAACGCAAGATAATTAATTCCTTTATCCGAAAAGGTACTACCCTTTTGGCGAGCGATGCCAACGACACCCTCGTATACGTGGCTCCTATAAAGGTTATAAGCGAATCACAATTCAACAAGCAAGATTCCACAACCGACGTTTCAAAAAACGAATACGTCTATTTTTCCAACACTGGCGTTTACATGCAAATTGTAAGAAGCGGTACCGGCAAGAAACTCGGCAACGGAGAAACGGCAACCATACTATGCCGATATACAGAGGTAAACCTTCGCGGAGACTCCATTCAAACTTCAAATCAAAACAGTTACTACACAGAAGAACCTGATGTGATGACTGTATCAAACACTCTCGGCACATTTACAGCCTCGTTTATTTCGGGAGTAATGTATTCTTCCTACGCCTCATCGTATTCCAGTTCAACGGCAACCTCTGTGCCCTCGGGTTGGCTTGTTCCCCTTACATATATAAAGATAGGCAGACAATCCACAGCCGACGAGCAGATAGCAAGAGTGAGACTTATTGTGCCCGACTCGCAAGGTCAACGCGATGCAAGCTCAAACGTTTACGCTTGCTTCTACGATATCACATATCAAAGGGGATACAGATAAATTCTTCGCACGCAATGGCAAACAAAGTGAGATTCGGTGTTGCCGGAACCAATTCCATTACCGATTGGTTCCTACATGGAGCAATGCAAGACCCTCGTTTCTCACTCACTGCCATATGTTCGCGCAGCGTTGACAAAGCCCGTGCGTTTGCCGACAAATATGGCGCAACCGAATGCTACTCTTCGATAAACCAAATGGCGCAAAGCCCAAACGTTGACGCAATATATATTGCCGTTCCCAACAATCTTCATATCGATTACGCTTTGGCGTGCATGAATGCGGGAAAACATGTGCTTTGCGAGAAACCTGCGGCATCGAATGCCAAAGAACTTTGCACCATGATAGAATGTGCAAAGAAAAACAAGGTAGCTTTTATGGAAGCAATGCTTCCTACTACAAGCCCTAACTATAAAATTATTTGCGACAACATTAATCAGCTCGGCAAGATACGCAGATATTTTGCCTCATATTGCCAATATTCTTCACGATACGATAAACTGAAAAAAGGCGAAGCGGCAAACGTTTTCACAACCACGATGTCGGGTGGAGCCACAATGGATATCGGTGTCTACACAATCTATCCCATGGTGGCAATGTTTGGTATGCCCCAAAGCATAAGCGCACAAGGAATTTTGTTACCTACTGGCGTGGACGGACAAGCGGCTGTAAATTTTGCATATCCCGACATGAATTCCACAGTGTTGTATTCCAAAATTTCAGACTCTTATTTGCCGACAGAGATAGAGGGCGAAAACGGGAATTTATTGGCAAGTGGAATAAACGTAATTCACGATGTTACGTTCATACCCCACCGCGCGCCGATGTCGGGGCAAGGTCCGGAAGAGAAACGCCGCGAAATTGGAGTGAAACTTGAAAAAAGCGATTATTTCTACGAGACCGAGGAGTTTATCAACGTTGTCAACGCACACAAACAGGAGTCTGCACTGAACAGTTGGGAAAATTCTCTGAACACATTAAAGATTACCGATGAGATACGCCGTCAATTGGGCGTGAAGTTCCCTGCCGACGAATAAGTTGTGGCTTTTTCAGTCGGGATTCATGAGTTCCGAGATTATTCCGTCGGACACAAAAATTCCGTTTCTTGTAAGTTTCAAAAAAGTTCCGCTTGAAGTTTTCGCGATTTCCATTTTCCCGCAATCCAAATACACTTTTGCCGCATTCATAAGGTATTGGCGCATTTTGATGCCAAATATATTTTCCACCTCTTCGATATTTACGCCTTCGCATGTGCGCAAACGGGTCATAATCATCTCGTCGTATTTGTTTGCAGGTGTGAGTTGTTCGGTTTCACAAGCCACCTTGTCTGCCCCGATATAGTTCATCACATCGGGCACATTCATTCTTCGCGAGATTCCATCAAACGAATGTGCGCCGGCTCCCAATCCCAAATATTTTTCTCCCGTCCAATACGAAGAATTATGCCTTGCGCGCTTTTGGGGAAGCGCAAAGTTTGAAATTTCATAGTGTTCATATCCCGCAATGCCCAATTTTTCTATAAGCATGGCATACATCGCGGTGTACAAGTCCTCGTTTGTTTCTGCAATTTCGCCTTTGCGCAACCGGCGGTACAATGTTGTGCCCTCTTCATAGCTCAGCGCATAGGCAGAGATGTGTTCCGGGCGCAGGGCAAGCATCTTGTCAACATCGCTCTCCCACTCTGCAAGCGTTTGCCCGGGAAGCGCGTAAATCAAATCAAGACTTATGTTGCCAAATCCGTGTTTTCGCAGCAGTTCATAGCTTTTCACGGCTTTTGCAGCGGAATGTCGGCGATGTATAAGCGTGAGAAATTTATCATTAAGGCTTTGCACACCCATGCTAATGCGATTTACGGGCGAGGCATTGAGCATTGCGGCATAGCTGTCGGTTATGTCGTCGGGATTAACCTCCATCGTGATTTCGGCATCAGGCAAAACCCGGAAACATTTGTTTATCGCGTTGAAGATATCGTTAAGATTCTGGGGGGAAAGCCGCGACGGAGTGCCTCCGCCCAAATATACCGATGATATTTCGGGAGAACCGAAAAACGCCTTGCGCTCTTCGATTTCGCGACAAAGCCTATTAACATACCGCTCGCGCACTTCGTTGGAAAACGTAGTGGAATAGAACGCGCAATAGTCGCAGCGCGTTTTGCAGAAAGGTATGTGAATGTAAATTCCCGGCATTTTTGTGGCACAAAATCCTTTGTGGTGCAAAGATAGCGGTTTCCTCGCGTTGCGTTGCAAAGCCTCTGAAAAACAATATATACATACCGCAAAAATAATATCCGATATTATTTAAACAATGTCAGACATTATTTAAAAAATGTCTGACATTGTTTTTACGATATGCCTTGTTAGTTTTACCACATGCAAATGCCGTGGCAAAACTGTTTGTTATCATACACTCCATATCGTTTTAATAGAACAAGAAGAATGTTTCAATCCCGTCCAAAAGGTGTGGAATTTTTCCTGGCTTTAATATGCGGATTTTCGTAACTTTGCATTCAAAGTTCAAGCTCATGAAAAAGTTAGTATTATTTGTATTTACAATG
>CAVIQL010000014.1:0-12262 GCA_963644855.1 Clostridiaceae bacterium Marseille-Q4149
ATTTTTTAAATAATGTCCGACCTTTTTTAAAAAATATCGGTTATCGTTTTTACGAAATACCGAGGATTGTTTGAAAATAAAAATATAACTTTGTTGAAAGTTATATTTCATACGTTTTCCACTGCTTCAAAGAAACTAATATCATCAGAATCGTGAAACATATTTTATTTACAATCATTTCGTTATGGATATCCGTAATCGGATGTCTGGGTCAAACCACAAAACTTATTACCGAATTCGGCGCTATACCGAGCGACGGAAACGATGATGCGGTAGCACTTCGTAAAGCTGCCGAATGGGTAAGAACAACAGAGGGAGCACATCTCATATTTCTGCCAGGAACATATATTTTGCGCGATGCGCAAGCCCTGGCTCTTGAAGACACTGTAATGAATGGGACATGGGGACAAGATCCCGAAAAAAAAATGTTTGTACCATACCACAATTATGTAAAAGGGCTTGACTTCAATGGAGCACGCAACGCTACCATCGACGCAGCAGGGGCTACATTATTAATCGATGGCTGGATGGAAGCAATAGAAATAGAGCGCACCGAGAATTTCTGCATCAATGGGCTAACGATAAACTTTGTGCGCAAACCTATGTCGGAGGGCACAATCACAAACATTGCCGACGATAACTACACAATCTATTTCCACCACCCGAGCAGGGAACTCACGATGGGCACACCCTTTCCGCGCCTAAATATATGGGACAATAGCGTAAACGGACACTATGCCGACTCTCCGGGATTTAACCGAGTTGCAATAGTAGCGCCCAACACCGTAATGTTTTCGGGCAAACTGCCCAAGAGATTGCTCGGAGCTTATGTAGGAGCGCCCCACACATTTCACTATCGCCCTGCAATCTTCATACACGAAAGCAAAAATACCACACTAAACGATGTAACGATAAACGCAAACTGCGGAATGGGAATTGTAGGGTTTCACACCAACACCGTAACAATGAATCGTCTGCACGTAGTTCCTGCTCAGGGAATGAGATGGAGCACAAACACAGATGCCACGCATTTTGCTTCGTGCGAAGGCACTCTCTCGTTCGACAGATGCACCTTCTGTGGAGAGGGAGACGATGCTACAAATATTCATGGCTATTATCATGACATAACATCGGTTAACGGCTGCAATGCAACGCTTGAATTAAAAGCGCCAACGTTCACCCATGCACAACTAAGCGACGTGCCGCGCATAGGAGACGAGATGACATTGGTGAGAATCAAGAACCTCGAGCCCGTAGCAACACTACACGTAAAAGCCGTTACACATAAAGAAAAGACAATACCTTTTGATGTAACTTTCGACCGCGCATTGCCAACCAACTTCAAGGAGTATTATTTGATAAACTCCACACTTATGCCGAAAGTAAGGTTTGAAAATTGTCTTGACTGGGGACATATGGCGCGCGGAGTGCTAATCAAAACCACAGCCGGCACCGTGATTCGCAACAATACGTTCGTAGGAATGAATCTTGCCGCTATTGCACTCAGCAGTGAAGCAAATTGGAAAGAGGGGTGGCATAGTCGCAATGTAGAGATAAGCGGCAACAAAATCATTAACTGCGGAACTTCGGGCATATACAATGGTGCGGGAATTGATATCGACATTGTGGCCGAAGAAGTGGGCAACGTAAAACTTCATGAAAACATTGTGATTGAAAACAACGAGATAGTTTCCGCCACAGGCAGTGAATGCGGCATACAGGTGCACAACGCGAAGAAAGTAAAAATAAAAGGGAACACTATACGCGGCTGTAAAAAAGAAGTGATAGCCGAAAACGCCGACATTCAGGGCTTCAACGCATCAGCTACCGCCCAGTAAATTATTTGCAAAGAAATCAATCAAACACAGACTATAACAAAAGACGCATCTATGGATTTTTCAAGATGCGTCTTTTGTTTTTCAACCACTACCCCCCCGTTGACAAAACCTTGTAGGCATCAGAATAATTCCAACAACCATTATTAAAAAACAACGTCTGACATCGTAAAAATTCCAAGGCATCTAATTTAAACTCCGCCACATCTAATTCAGATTAGGTCGGACCTCGTTTTTTACGAAATACTATATATTATCAAAACCAACCCAAGCTATAACTCCACTAAGCAATTATGCCCTATGAAAGTTTGCAAGCATACTGATGTCAACATATAACTTGGTGTAAATGGCGGGAAAATGAAAAGTTATTGCTAATTTTGCAAGTAAAACAAAATTCATGCAGTTATGAACAAGGCAAGAGTTACCGGTAATTGGCTGCTTAGCCACAAATGCATTATATTCATAGTGTTTTTTGTGGTGGAAATTGCGTTTTTAGACCACAATAGTTTGATTTTACGCTATCGTTTTCATAAGCAGAAATCTGAATTGTCTGCCGAATTGCAAAGATATCGGCAAATCAGCACCAACGCCAACAAACAATTAAAGGCATTGGAAGAAGACCCTGCCGCAATAGAAAAAATTGCACGGGAACGCTATTTTATGAAAGCCGCCGACGAAGATATTTATATTGTGGAATATCCCGAAGACGGTTTGAAAAATTCTGTTGCAGAATGAGGAAGCTAAACAAACTCGAAATACTTATATACGATGCGGGAGCAGTGATAATGTTGCTTAGCCTTGTGTTGCTTTCAACACCTCTCCGTAACATCATACCATATATATATGGAATTGGAGCCGCAATGTTTTTCGCCATGCAGCTTAAAGCACAATCTAATAGTTCAAGCATTGTTGTGCGTAGGCTTAAAAGACAACAAGCACTCGGAGCCCTGCTTCTACTACTCGCTTCTGTAACATTGTGGACTGAAGTAAACCACGTGTGGCCGCTACGCCACAACGAATGGATTGTTGTAGTTACAATCGGAGCCTGGATGGAACTCTACACAGCGTTTCGCATTCCAAAGGAATTAGAAAAGGAGGAAAAGAGAAATGATAACAAATGACGATAAAGCATTAGTAGTACTCAGTGGCGGGCAAGACTCTACCACATGCTTGTTTTGGGCAAAAAAACACTTCAAAGAAGTAAAAGCAGTAACGTTCTCGTATGGGCAACACCATATTTCAGAAATAAAAGCTGCCGAAAAAATAGCCGGAATAGCCAGTGTGGAATGGAAACTGATGGACGTGCCATTGATAGGAACGCTCGGAAAAAATTCGCTTACATGCGATATAAAAATGGATACCGACAAGCCAGCCGGCGGACCGCCCAATACTTTTGTTCCCGGACGAAACCTTTTCTTCCTAAGCATCGCCGCAGTATATGCACGCGAACAAGGCATACGACATTTGGTTACAGGAGTGGGACAAACCGATTTCAGCGGATATCCCGACTGTAGAGACACATTCATACGCAGCCTTAACGTTACACTAAACCTCGCGCTCGAAGAACAATTCGTTATCCACACACCACTAATGTGGGTAGATAAAGAAGAAACCTGGGCTATGGCCGACGAGTTGGGAGTGCTCGACATTGTAAAGGACAATACCGTAACTTGCTACAATGGTGTGGCCGGAGATGGCTGTGGAAATTGTCCGGCATGCAAACTACGCAAGCACGGACTCGACAGTTATTTGAAACACAAAGCAGAAGGACTCTATGGAAAGAAGTAACGACCATTTGAAAGCCCTTGGCAACAAAACAAAATACTCCATGGACTATGCGCCCGAGGTGCTCGAAACTTTTGAAA
Organism: Clostridiaceae bacterium Marseille-Q4149; assembly: GCA_963644855.1. Taxonomy (GTDB): domain Bacteria; phylum Bacteroidota; class Bacteroidia; order Bacteroidales; family Bacteroidaceae; genus UBA6398. The sequence goes on from CAVIQL010000014.1 coordinate 3,701, forward strand.
ACAAGCACCAAGGCAACGACTATTGGGTGAGATTTAATTGTCCCGAATTTACAAGTCTCTGCCCCATTACTGGTCAACCCGATTTCGCAGAAATTCGCATAGAATACATACCCGATGTAAAAATGGTGGAAAGCAAAAGTCTCAAACTCTATCTTTTCAGTTTCAGAAACCATGGAGATTTCCACGAAGACTGCGTGAATATAATCATGAAGGACCTTGTGAAACTCATGAACCCCAAATATATTGAAGTAGAAGGACTGTTCACCCCCCGAGGAGGCATAAGCATTTATCCTTATGCCAACTACGGACGACCAGGTACGAAATACGAAACGCTCGCAGAGCATAGAATGAACTATCACGACTTGAAGTAAAAAAAGTAGACAACAGAAGACAAATATGTTTGAAAATCTAACAGACCGCCTTGAACGTTCGTTCAAAGTACTTAAAGGCGAAGGCAAGATAACCGAAATAAATGTGGCCGAAACTCTTAAAGAGGTAAGAAGGTCGCTTCTCGACGCCGATGTAAACTACAAGGTAGCAAAATCATTTACCGACACCGTAAAACAAAAGGCTCTCGGCATGGACGTACTCACCAGTGTGAAGCCGGGACAACTTATGGTAAAACTTGTGCACGATGAATTGGCACGGTTAATGGGCGGAGAAACGGCAGAACTCGTACTCGAAGGTCGCCCGGCGATAATTCTTATGTCGGGATTGCAAGGTTCGGGTAAAACAACCTTTTCGGCAAAACTTGCGAACTGGCAAAAGCAAAAGAAAAACCGCAAGCCTATGCTTGTAGCCTGTGATGTTTATCGTCCTGCGGCTATAGAGCAGCTCAAAGTGCTTGGTGAACAAATAGGAGTGCCTGTTTATAGCGAACCCGACTCGAAAGATCCTGTACAAATCGCACAAAATGCAATTAAAGAGGCGAAGACCAAGGAATACAACCTCGTAATTATCGACACAGCCGGTCGTTTGGCAATTGACGAACAGATGATGAACGAGATTTCTGCCATCAAAAATGCAGTAAATCCCGATGAAACATTGTTTGTTGTTGACTCTATGACTGGTCAAGACGCTGTAAATACTGCGAAAGAGTTTAACGAGCGTTTGGACTACAATGGTGTGGTACTCACAAAGCTTGACGGTGATACAAGAGGCGGTGCTGCGCTTTCAATACGCACTGTGGTTGACAAACCTATCAAGTTTGTTGGAACAGGAGAGAAGATGGAAGCACTTGATGTGTTCCACCCCATGCGAATGGCCGATCGTATTCTTGGCATGGGCGACATTGTTTCGCTTGTTGAGCGTGCACAGGAACAATACGACGAGAAAAAAGCGCGCCAACTGCAAAAGAAAATTGCCAAGAACAAATTTGATTTCAATGATTTCCTTGACCAAATCGCCCAAATCAAGAAAATGGGAAACATCAAGGATTTAGTTTCAATGATTCCCGGGCTTGGTAAAGCCGTTAAAGATATAGATATCGATGACAATGCTTTCAAGAGCATCGAGGCTATTATTCATTCGATGACTCCGTATGAAAGAGAAAATCCAGAAATCATCGACGGAAGCCGCAGACGCCGCATTGCAGCAGGCTCGGGCACTGATTTAAACGAGGTAAACCGTCTTTTGAAGCAGTTTGACCAAACGCGCAAGATGATGCACCAAATGTCGAGCGGACGCATGCAGCAAATGATGGCTAAGATGAAAAGAAGATAAAAATCACGATACAACAACATAAGGAGAATATGCAACTAATTGATGGAAAGCAGACTGCTGCTCAGATAAAGGCAGAAATTGCAAAGGAAGTTGAAAATCTTGTAGCCAGTGGCGCACGACGTCCGTGTTTGGCAGCTATTTTGGTGGGGCACGACGGAGGTAGCGAAACCTATGTGGCTAATAAGGTAAAGGCATGCGAAGTGTGTGGCTTCAAGTCAATATTAGTGAGATACGAAGACACAGTAAGCGAGGACGAACTCCTTGGCAAAGTGCGCGAACTCAACCAAGACGAGGGCGTTGACGGAATTATTGTACAATTGCCTTTGCCTAAACATATTTCAGAGCAAAAAGTTATCGAAACAATCGACTATCACAAAGACGTTGATGGTTTCCACCCAATAAATGTTGGTCGCATGGCAATCGGTCTCCCTTCGTTTGTATCGGCAACGCCCAAGGGTATTTTAGAACTTTTGAAGCGTTACAACATTGAAACTTCTGGTAAAACTTGTGTGGTACTCGGACGCAGCAATATTGTAGGAAAACCAATGGCGCAGCTTATGATGCAGAAAAACAACGGCGATTCCACTGTTATTGTCTGCCACAGTCATACCAAAGACATTAAATCGTTCTGCCTTCAAGCCGATATTATAATTGCAGCCCTTGGTCATCCCGATTTTGTAAAAGCCGATATGGTAAAACCTGGTGCTGTGATTATCGACGTAGGTACAACGCGTGTTCCAGATGCTACCAAGAAAAAAGGATTCCGCTTAAACGGCGATGTGAAGTTTGACGAAGTTTCTCCGCTATGCTCTTACATCTCTCCCGTTCCTGGTGGTGTAGGTCCTATGACCATATGTTCGCTTATGCAAAACACTCTGCTTGCAGCCACCCATAAACTTTACGAATAAACATAATGGATATCGAAAAAATAATATCGGTTTTTGTTGAAAAAAGAAGGGACCTTTTTAAAAAAACATCCGGTATTGTAAAAACACTTCCCAAGAATGTAAAGCCGGAATCTATTTCGGCTTTAAAATATATAGCTTCCCACTGCGACACACCGGCTGTGATGTTCTCGGCAAAGCCTGAATTATTGCGCTTTACGCCTGAAACAATCACTCGTCTCTACAATGCGATGAACGATGCCGAGGCTTTGATAGCTTTCTGCGACTATAACGACGAACATGAGGACGGCAGTATCACTGCTCACCCTTTGAACGACTACAGTGACGGATCAGTAAGCGATAGTTTCGAAATGGGCAAAGCTTTTATCGCATCGGTTAAGGCTATAAAAGAATTTGTTGCCGAAAATCCCAAACCATATTCTTTTGCAGGAGTGTATGCTTTCCGTCTTTGGGCGAGCCGTAAAGGCAAAATCCTACACGTAGCAGAAAATCTTTATACTGCAGTACAGGAAGACAAACGTAAAAGCGGACAAAAGCAATTTGATTATCTCGATCCCCAACTCCATCGCCGCCAAAAAGAGATGGAAACGGCTTTCACCCAATATCTTAAAGACATAAACGCATATATTTCTCCCACTCAGATAAAGCCGGTGGATTTTGCAAAAGACGGAGGATTTGAAAACGAAGCATCAGTAGTTATTCCCGTGAGAAATCGCGCGCGCACCATAGCCGATGCTGTAAACAGCGCACTCTCGCAAGAAACAAACTTTAAGTTCAACGTCATCGTGGTAGACAATCACTCCACAGATGGAACTACCGATATCCTTGCCCAACTTTCAAAAGAAAATTCCAATTTGGTGCACATCATTCCCGAACGCACCGACTTGGGAATCGGAGGCTGTTGGCAACTTGCCGCAGACGATAAACGTTGCGGGCGTTTTGCAGTGCAACTCGACAGCGACGACATTTATTCCGACACCCACACGCTCGCCAAGATAGTGAGCCGTTTCCACCGCACCCATGCAGCAATGGTTATAGGCAGCTATTGTCTTGTGGATTTCAAGCTAAATACCCTTCCCCCTGGAGTAATAGACCATCGCGAATGGACTTCAGCCAACGGACGAAACAATGCGTTACGCATCAACGGGCTCGGAGCACCACGCGCATTCTATACGCCAATGCTTCGCGAGGTTGGTTTTCCAAATACATCATATGGCGAAGACTATGCTGTAGGTCTTGCATTCTCGCGCGAGCACTATCTTTCGCGCATATACGACGTGCTCTATCTCTGCCGCCGATGGGAAGACAATTCCGACGCAGCCCTTTCACAGGAAAAGACAAACAAAAACAACGCATACAAAGACAGTCTGCGCGCTGCCGAGATTTCGGCACGACAAAAACTCAATGCAAAACAATGAGCGCAAATTTTCCTTCACGCGAAGAAGTAGAAGCGTTTTTTGGCTACCAACTCGAACGCTGGGACGACGCACGTGAACGTTTCAACGGCTTAAAAAGCGTAGAAACAAAAGCACTTAGCATTGGCAACACTATAATCAACGCACAATTCAACCCATCGCGCATCGTTTCAACGGGGGCTAAGATCGACAAAGCCACAATAGCAAAACGAGCATGTTTCTTGTGTGCAAAAAATCGTCCCGCAGTGCAGACAATGCTACCCGCTTTCAACGGAGAATTTCAAGTATTGATAAATCCCTTTCCAATAATATCCGGGCATCTCGTGATTGCTGCCGCCGAACATACGGAACAGAGATTACAACAACACTATAAGCAACTCGCAGAAATAGCAGAAACAATGCCGGGATACCTCGTTTTATACAACGGGTCCAAATGTGGAGCTTCTGCACCCGATCATCTACATTTTCAAGCAGGAAAACGCGGAGCAATACCCATAGAACGTGATTGGACAAACCATTACGCACAAAAATTACAGCCATTGAATTTTGCCCAAGGCGTATATCTCGTGAAAGACTTCGCATGTCCGGCAATCGCTATCGTAGCAGAAAACATTAACGACAGCACAAGGATTTTTGAAGCCCTATACAAAAAACTCCAAACACGCAGTTCGGACGAAGAATATCCTGTAAACGTACTTGCGTGGAAAGAAAACGCTCAAATAATAACAATTGTGATGCTACGCAGCAAGCACCGTCCCGATTGCTATTTCTATGAAAACGAAAGGCAAATGCTTATAAGTCCCGGCTCAGTAGATATGGGCGGATTACTTATTACTCCACGTAAAAAAGATTTCGACACTCTGACTCCCGACAAAGCATTCTCAATTCTGCGTGAAGTTACACTGAGCGAAGAACAAACCATAGAATTACTGAAATAACCGACAATCATGACAAACAACAGCATCTCACGTCAAATAGCCGTTGGAATAATGAGCGGCAAAGACATTTCGTTTGAACTGTTCGGGACTTTCTGCGTAAACAACGCCTTGGTTTCTGGTGTGCAAAGCGTATCGTTAAAAAACAATCTGTTATACTTTGCCGGACAATCTTTTTCGGAGTTACTATTTGCTCCGCAAAACGAATCTGATACGTTTACGCTTCATGGAGTAACCATCGGAAAAAAATTTCATTGGGAACGCAAAGAAGACGAAACCTTTGCCGGCGCGCTGAAATTTGTAGTAAATGGAAACGAAATAGAAGCTATAAATGTTGTTGATATCGAAGTGTATCTACATAGCGTGATTTCAAGTGAAATGAGTAGCAATGCGCCGCTCGAATATCTGAAAACGCAAGCCGTGGTTTCGCGCAGTTGGCTAATGAGAATACTCTCGGCGAGGAAACAAGCCGTAGCTCCACAACCAACAGAGTATTTCGATGAAAAAGACGGCATTGAAAGACATATAAAATGGTATGAAAACGATGCCCATACGCTTTTTGATGTTTGTGCAGACGATCATTGTCAACGCTACGAGGGACTTTCACACGCCGTCAACCCTATGGCGGAAAAAGCGGTGAGAGAAACCTGCGGCGAAGTGCTTATGTATGGCGATGAGATTTGTGATGCCAGGTTTTCCAAGAGTTGTGGTGGCGTTTCCGAGAAGTTTTCAAATTGTTGGAAGGAAGAATACAAAGAATATCTTTCACCTGTGCTCGATGCTCCCCAAGGCGATTTACCCGATTTAACAGACGAAAAAAATGCCAACCGTTGGATTCGCACCACGCCGCCTGCTTTTTGCAACAGCAACGACGAGCAGATTCTCGCGCAAGTATTAAATGATTACGACCTCGAAACCAAAGATTTCTATAGATGGAAAGTAGAATATTCCAACGCGGAATTATCGGCTCTTATAAAGGAGAAATCGGGCATAGACTTTGGCGAAATTCGAAATCTAACGCCTTTGCGCCGCGGCACAAGCGGTAGAATTGTAGAACTTCTCATTGAAGGAACAAAACGGCAGCTTATCATCGGAAAAGAACTTGAAATCCGCCGCACTCTAAGCACTTCTCATCTCAAGAGTTCTGCTTTTGTGGTAGACAAAGAGGTTTCGCCCAACGGACTCCCCGCACGTTTTATTCTTACTGGCGCAGGCTGGGGGCATGGTGTGGGATTGTGTCAAATAGGTGCCGCAGTAATGTCGGCAAAAGGCTATACCTACCGCGAAATTCTGACGCATTATTTCAAACATTCTATAATCAAAAAAATATATGGACAATCTTAAAGAAGTACCCGCTATGCAGAAAACGGGAAAGACCTCTCCGTGGGCATGGATACCTACATTGTATTTTGCAGAAGGCATTCCATATGTAGTGGTCATGACTGTTGCATTGGTGATGTTCAAGCGTCTCGGAATAAACAACGGTGATGCGGCGCTTTATACCAGTTGGCTTTATCTGCCATGGGTTATCAAACCATTTTGGAGTCCTTTGGTCGATTTGATAAAGACTAAGCGTTGGTGGATATGGTCGATGCAATTGTTGATAGGTGCCGGATTGGCGGGCATAGCGTTCACTTTGAATGTAAATCCCCAGGTAGAAGCCACGCTGGCGTTTTTTTGGTTGATTGCCTTTTGTAGTGCAACCCACGACATCGCTGCTGATGGATTTTATATGATAGCTCTTTCGAGCCATGAGCAAAGTCTTTTTGTTGGAATACGTTCCACATTCTACCGCATTGCTATGATTTTTGGCTCGGGACTTCTCACGGGGCTCGCCGGACTTTTGGAAAGTTCCACTCACCGTGTTCCGTTGGCATGGAGCCTTACGTTTTATATTACGGCAGGGTTGTTCATCTTGTTTTTCCTATACCACAAATTAATTTTACCGCGCCCGGCAGCCGACCGCAAGGTTACTGGCGAAGGAAGTGTTTCGGCGGCAGAAAACTTCAAAGGTTTCTTCAACACATTTGCCACATTTTTCACCAAACGTGCGGCAGTGGTTTCGATACTCTTCATGCTGTTTTATCGTCTTCCCGAAGCGTTACTCGTAAAAGTGTGTCCGCTTTTTCTTTTAGACAAAACTTCGGCAGGCGGCATGGGTCTCACCACGGCGCAGCTCGGTTTTGCGCAAGGCACGGTTGGAATCATTGGTCTCACAATAGGCGGAATACTCGGAGGAATAGCAGTTTCTAACGGAGGATTAAACAAATGGCTTTGGCCAATGGTTGCCGCAATTTCCATTCCCGACTCTGTGTATATCTACATGAGTTTTGCCGGCAATGTGAGTTTCCCCGTGATAAATGCGCTTATTTTTATTGAGCAGTTTGGCTATGGTTTTGGTTTCACAGCCTATTCGCTCTTCCTCATATACTTCTCGCGCGGAGAGAGCAAGACTTCCCACTATGCCATCTGCACGGCGTTCATGGCGTTGAGCATGATGATTCCGGGATTGTTTGCCGGATATTTGCAGATGCAGCTTGGCTACAAAACTTTCTTTATCGTAACAATGGCTCTGTGCCTTGTAACCGTTGCCGTGTCGGCATTCATTAAAGTAAGTCCCAATTTCGGGAAAAAGGGTGCGAAAGAAGAAAGCGAAACTGACGAAGAATTACAATAAGTAAACTCTTTTGAAACACAGTAGTTCCCGTCAAGGAATTACGATAACTCATACGAATTTCTCCCCATGCCTATTGCGGCATGGGGAGTTGCTTTTTATAAAAAGCCAAGACTTTGAGAGCAAAACTATGCCCCACTTCGCAACAATGATGCAGCCCTTTGAATGACGTTGATCACGGCTTTTTGAAACGAAATTAAACAGCTAAAAAACGACAAGGCTTATCGTAAAAATAATGTCGGATATTATTTAAATAATGTCAGACCTTTTTTAAAAAATATCGGTTATTGTTTTTCCTGCAAAAAGTAAGACTTTTTGCAGAGAAAAATAAGAATTCTACAACAAGAAAACAAAGAATTGGAATGTGAAATAATCTTTTGTATAGTGTAGATTTGGTAAAATAATTTGCTATATTTGCAATGACAAACCATGGGCTTTGAATGGGCAATATTGACTAATAAGCGAAAAATATATTGTCATTCGTCTGCCAAAATGTGCAATTTGTCGATTTTTTCTTCGGAAGTGCTGTCTATGTAATAAACTATTGCTTACTTTACAATGTCTAAGATGTGAAAGCCCTGGGAAAAGGGGTGAAACATTAACAATAAAAAAGACAGAATCATGAAGAAAATGATTTTTATGGCATTCGTTCTAACGGCAATGACGTTTACGGGTGCAAAAGCCCAGGATAATGGGAACGACGGCAAGGATCGTAAAGAGATCTTTAAGGAGATGTTGACAAAGCAAGCTGAAAAGTTGGCTGAAGACATGAAACTTTCAGACGACAAGGCTGCGGATTTCAAAACTCTTTTCCAAGAATACAAAACCAAGGAAATGGAAATGAAATTTGGAAACGCAACAAAAAAGAAAGGAGCTGGCAAACAGGAAAAAGGCAAGCGTCAGGAAATGAC
>CAVIQL010000014.1:12272-59596 GCA_963644855.1 Clostridiaceae bacterium Marseille-Q4149
GGAAATGACCGATGCTCAAGCCGACAGTTTGATGAACGCTAATTTCGAAACTCAGGAGAAAGAACTTCAACTGCGCAAAGAATATTACGCAAAATTCAAAGCGCAAGTGGGAGCAGCCAATGCTTGGAAAATTTTCGCTCCGCAACAAATGCGCTCCGGTAGAGCAAACGGCCAGCAAAACAATGGTCGCGGCGGTTTCGGTGGAGGCTTCGGCGGCGGAATGCCCGGTGGTGAACCCGGAATGCCAGGCGGCGGAGGCGATTTCTAAGTTTCAACAGAATCGTGTTTTAATATTATAGGTTTATAAGGTTTGTGTGTATTTTTCGGCACTCTCTGCGATGCGACATTGCGGAGGGTGTCATTTCTTTTTGCCAAATTCCTATTCAAAACGTCATAAATCAAATAATTATTAGTAACTTTGCCGCAAAATAACAACCATACTCGCGTGAAGATAAAGGATGTCATTGCGACCCTTGAGCGTTTCGCGCCTCTGCCGCTACAAGACAGCTTCGATAATGCAGGCTTGCAGATTGGACAAACGGGGGCGGAAGTTTCAGGGGTCTTATTGTGTTTGGACGTAACCGAGGCTGTGCTGCAAGAAGCAAAGAATTGCGGCGCAAATCTTGTTGTTGCACATCACCCGCTGCTTTTCCACGGATTGAAATGCATTGCCGGACGAAACATGGTGGAACGTATCACAGCAACCGCCATTAAAAACGATATTGCAATCTATGCCGCCCACACCAATCTTGACAACGCGCGTGGCGGAGTGAATTATAAAATAGCAGAAAAGCTCGGCGCGCAAGTAACATCGTTTCTCATGCCAAAAGATGAGAATAGCGGAAGCGGAGTGATAGCTGAGATGGAAACGCCGATGGGTATCACGGAATTTCTGAGCAGTGTGAAACGAATTTTCGGCGTTGATTGCGTGATGCATAACGATTTTGTTCGCTCGAAAACAATTTCCAAAATTGCAATATGCGGTGGCGCGGGCGCTTTTCTGCTTCAAAACGCGATAGATGCCGATTGCGATGCTTTTCTTACGGGTGAAATGCATTATCACGACTATTTTGGACACGAAAACGATCTTCTTGTTACAGTGATAGGGCATTATCAAAGCGAGAAATTCACAACAGAAATTTTTCGCGACCTATTGAAAAAAGATTTTCCCGCATTACGCATAGAAACAACCCAATTAGATACAAATCCAATAAAATACTTTTGAAATGATTAAAGAAGTAAAGAAAGACTCCAACGAAATGACTGTGGAAGAAAAGCTTAGTGCGCTTTACAAACTGCAGAAATTCATGTCGGAAATCGACAAAATAAAAAGTTTGCGCGGAGAACTCCCGCTCGAAGTGCAGGATATTGAGGACGAAATCGGTATGCTTCACACCCGCAACCATCGTATTGAGGACGAAATCGCAGGACTTAATGCGAGAAACGCAGCGCAGCGTACCAGTATAGACAAGGCGCAAAGTTCTATCGCCCGTTATAAGGAGCAAATCGACAATGTGCGTAACAACCGCGAATATGATACGCTTAGCAAGGAGATTGAATTTCAGAGTCTCGAAATAGAACTTGCCCAAAAGAAGATTGGTCAGGCTAATGAGCGTATTGCCGAGCTTCAGAGTGATATTCAGAAAAACAATGTGCAGATAGAGGATCTTGATGACAATCTTAAACACAAGAAAGCCGAACTTGATAGCATTGTTGCTGAGACAAAAGCGCAGGAAGACGATATCCGCACAAAAGCTCTTGAGGTAGAAGAAACCATTGAGCCACGTCTTTTGAATGCTTTCAAGCGTATTCGTAAAAACAGCCGCAATGGTTTGGGCATTGTGTATGTTTCGCGTGATTCTTGCGGCGGTTGTTTCAATAAGATTCCGCCTCAGCGCCAAATTGATATTCGTATGCGCAAAAAGGTGATTGTTTGTGAGTATTGCGGTCGCATTTTGATTGACCCGGAACTCGCTGGTGTTGAAACTCCAAAGGTTGAGGAGGAGAAACCAAAGCGCAAGATGCGTAAGACTACTGCTCGTAAGGCAACGACTACCAAGAAAGCTAAGAAAGAAGAGGACGAAAAGCCGGAATTCGAGGCTTGATGTTTTAGCAGAGAGCAATTGTTTTGCTACTGCAATTCTTGTAGAAATAATTATCCCGCATTTTCTGAAAAGAAGATGCGGGATTTGTTTTTCGTTCTGTGTAAGTGTGGGCGTTATTCCGCTGTTTTTTCCAAATCCAGCAGATATCGTTTGGCATCTAAGCCGCCGGCAAATCCTGTCAAGGCATTGTTTGAACCTATTACGCGATGACATGGAACAATGATGCTTAGTGGGTTGGCGCCTATGGCTTGAGCTACGGCGCGAATGCCTTTTTCGTTTTCCACAATGCGGGCTATTTGCATGTAGCTACGGGTTTCGCTATAGGGTATAGCGAGTAGGGCGTTCCATACGCTTTGTTGAAAATCTGTTCCGGCAAAGCGCAATGGTATGGTGAACTCCCGTCGTGTTTTTGTGAAATATTCGTTTAATTCTTTGATGGCTTCAACGATTATATCTGAGGTTCCTTCGGTGTATTCTGCCTTGAAAAAACGTTTTATACGATTGTCGTTTCGCTCGCGGTGCTTGGTATTTTCCCAATCACACATACATAATTTTCCTTGTATGGAACCTAAGATTATTTCCCCGCATGGAGTGGCGAGGTGATGTATGTGAATGATGTTTTTATTTGCCATTCGGTTTGCGATATTTGGGAGCGTAGTCTTTGTAGCCGTTGTATTTACCGCTGGCAACTGCCCAAAAATAAATGCTTGCCACACTGCAATACGGAGAAAAGCGTCGGCGGTATTTTTCAAACAATTCTTTGGTGATTTTGCGGTGATGAAAAATCATACGCATGCCTCGCTGAATTGCCAAATCCCCGAAACTTAATATGTTTTGCCGTTGCATGGAGAATAATAGCAGCATTTCGGCGCTCCATACTCCTATTCCGTCGAGTTTTATAAGGGCGTCGATTGCTTCGTTGTCGTTCAAATCAGAAATATGGCGGATATCAAATTCTCCAGTCAATACTTTGTGTGCCGCACTCTTTATCCAGTCGGCTTTCTTAAAGGTTATGCCGAACTTTTGCAGGTTGTCGCGACTTGTTTGTTCTATCTTTTCTGCCGTGATGCCGTTAAGGGTCTTTTGCATGTTGCTCCAGATTTTTTCGTGCATCTTTGTTGAAATCTGTTGCCCTATTATAGAATGTACAAGGGCTGCAAAAAGATCGGGAATAACGGTACGCTCCATTCTTCCTATGCGTTCGATTGCTTCGGCCATGCGTTTGTCGCGGCTTTTGAGCCATTCTATTTCGGTTTTCCCGTATTTGAAATACTGCTCTTGTCCCATCTCGATTTTCGTTTGTTTCGTGGAATTTTTGCGAGAACGCTTGTCGTAAAAATTCCAAGGCATCTAATTTAAATTCCAAGCCTTGGATTTTAAATTAGGTCGGACCTTGTTTTTCCGAAATCAAATGTTTTTTTTCTGGGTATTTCTATAACTTCAAGATCCTTGAAACTTCCATTTTCTGCAGTGAACCTTACGAGCGTGCGAACGGTTTGCCAGCCTTGTATTCCTGCTGCTCCGGGATTGATATGAAGTAGTTTCAGCCGCTTGTCGTATTCTACTTTCAGAATATGCGAGTGTCCGCTTATGAAAAGCTTTGGCGGGTGGCGGAAAATCTGTTCGCGAATGCTGCTGTCGTATCGTCCGGGATATCCGCCGATATGTTTCATCAAAACTTCGGCACCTTCGCAATCCCAGCACAACTTTTCTGGAAACAATCTGCGCAAATCCCCTCCATCACAATTGCCATAGACTGCACGCAAAGGTTTGATTTCTGCCAAACGTTCGGCAATTTCCATCGAACCTATATCGCCAGCGTGCCAAATCTCGTCGCAACACGAAAGATATTCGCGGTATTTTTCGTCCCAATAGCCGTGGGTGTCGGAAAGAAGCCCTATGCGCTTCATCTATGCTGCTTATTTTGACACAGGTGAAACCCCAAGTTTTTTCTCTATGAAATTGGCGATAAATTCCGTGGTACCTTCTATGCCGAATATGCTGGAATTTATGCAAAGGTGATAGGTGTCGGCTGCTCCCCAAGTGCCGTCGGAATAGAAATTGTAGTATTGCGAACGTTGTTGGTCGCCTTGGCGAATAAGTTTCTCGGCAGCTTGCGCAGTAATCACCCGGCGCAGACAAAGACGCTTAACACGGTCGGCATAGTTGGCCGAGATGAAAATGTTTGCGCAACGCTTCTTGTTTCGCAACACATAGTCGGCACAGCGTCCTATGAAAATGCACGAATGTTCCGAAGCAATTTTTTTGATAGTCTCGCTCTGAATGCGAAAAAGCGTCTCCTCGCTAATAGGATTGCCATAAATGTCGCCACTTCCCACAAAAGGAATGAAATTCGAGAAGAAAGAACGCGTACCTTGCTTCTTTTCGTCGGAATTCTCGAAATTGCCAGCGGCAATGCCGCTTTCTTTTGCCGCACGTTTTATAAGTTCGTTGTCATAAAACTTAATGTCGAATTTTTCAGCCAGCCGCAAACCAATTTCTTTGCCGCCGCTTCCCAATTGTCGGCCTATATTTATTACGAAAGTGTTTTCGTCCATTTTTTATCTCAATTTTCGGTCAATATATTTTGTCTTTCGATTTTTTCGTTCTTTTTGAACTTGCGCATATTGTATATCAGTACCACAGCAGTAGTTATTGTTGATGTGGCATCGGCCAATGGAATGGAATACCACACTCCTTCGATGCCGAAATGCCTTGGTAAAATAATAAGGGCGGGCACGAGAAAAAGCAATTGGCGCGTAAGCGAGAGAAAAATGCTTGTTCCGGCTTTGCCGATGCTTTGAAAAAATCCGGTAGCCACCATTTGGAAACCAATAAACGGAACTACGAGGTTGATAACAGTCAATGCGTGCGCTGCTTCGCGTAGAAGTTCTGCGTCGTCGGTAAATGCGCGTGCCACGGGTGTTGCTGCAAAAACACAAATGCAGAAGCCTATCACCCAAATGCCTGTCGCAAGATATATGGCGTATTTCAATACGCGGTTAAGACGCCCATATTGGCGCGCACCGAAGTTAAATCCCGCGATAGGTTGCATGCCTTGGTTTAAACCTATTACTATCATTACGAAAAAGAATGACAAACGGTTGGCAATGCCGTATGCTCCCACCGAAACGTCTCCGCCATAGATTACAAGTTGCCTGTTTATGATGATAACCACCAAGCAGGCGCAGAGATTTATCAGAAACGGCGACAAACCTATCGAAAGGCTGCCCATTACAATTCTACTTTCGAGTCTATAAGTTCCTTTGCGCAAATGAATGAGCTCTGCGGGATTTGCAAATAGCTTGAATTGCCAGCCAAGCACTATTATTTGCGAAAGAACGGTTGCCAATGCTGCTCCGCGTATTCCCAGTTTTAATGCAAAGATAAAAATTGGTGCGAGAACAACGTTTACAACCACGGTCATAATTGTTGCTTTCATTGCCTTGCGTGGCTTTCCCGATGCACGAAGCATTGCGTTGAGCCCAAGAAACAAGTGGGTGAATACATTGCCTACGAGTACAATTTCCATGAATTGTCGTGCATAAGGAAGAGTGAAGTCGCTCGCGCCAAAGAACCTTAGAATCGGGTCGAGGAATATAAACATTATTGCTCCAAGGCCTATACCCACAATGCAGTTCATTGTGATTACGTTGCCTAATATTCGCGCGGCAAAATCATAGTCTTTTTCTCCAAGTTTTACCGAAAGCAATGTGCTGCCTCCCACTCCTACCATTGCGCCAAAGGCTGCCGAAAGGTTCATGATGGGAAGCGTGATGGCCAAACCCATGATTGCGCCGGCTCCCACGCCTTGTCCGATGAAAATGCCGTCGACAATGTTGTAGAGAGACGAAGCTACCATTGCCACAATTGCCGGAATGGCGTATTGAAGCAGGAGCCCGAACACGGGTTTCTCGCTAAGATCTGTAAGTAGTTTCTTGTCTGTTGTCATATTATAGTCCTTTCGGGCGCGAAATTACTCAAAGTTAATGTACGTACAAAGCGTGTGGGCTCGCAATCAAGAAATATTTGAAAAATAGCATGGTATGTGGTAAACTGCAACTGACATCTGTGCTGCAAAACCGCATTCGGATTGCTCTTCATGAGCTGTTTGCCGCCCTATATAATATATGCGTAAAACGATATGCGTATATGGTTTTTCTAATGTCGGATATTATTTGAAAAATGTCGGACCTTTTTTAAAAAATATCGGATATTATTTTTGCGATATGCGATGTTGTTTTTTTGATAGCAATATAGGGGCGGAAAAATGCAGTTTGTGGAACATGATTATGGCAAAACAGAGGCTTAAGATGAGGCATGCGAAATATTTTTACTCGCACAGATTGTATGTGTTGCGGAAATTCGTAATTTTATAAACCGAAATGTTTGGGCTTTGTCTGTAAACATTCTGCCCAATTCTTACTTTTTAATTACGATAAACTGTACAATCATGACCATAACACTGATCATTCTTGCCATTACCGTAGTGATGTTTATAATCGGAAAGATTCGTTCCGATGTTGTTGCCCTCTGTGCTCTTTGTGCATTACTTATTAGCGGGATACTCACTCCCGAGGAAGCTTTTGCGGGTTTCTCGTCTACGGTAGTGATTATGATGGTGGGACTGTTTGTTGTGGGCGGCGCGATATTTCAAACCGGTTTGGCAAAAGCTGCAAGCCAGAAAATCATGCGCCTTGCGGGCGATAGCGATACAAGACTTTTTCTGCTTGTGGTGATTGTTACGGCGGTAATAGGTGCTTTTGTGAGCAACACGGGCACTGTGGCTCTCATGATGCCAATTGTGGTGAGCATGGCAGCGCAAGCCGGTATTCGCCCGTCGCGTTTGTTGATGCCGCTTGCCTTTGCCAGTAGCATGGGAGGCATGCTCACTTTGATTGGTACGCCGCCCAACCTCGTGATTCAAGATACACTTACAAATGCGGGCTATGCTCCATTGAAATTCTTCTCCTTCTTTCCGGTGGGAGTGGTTTGCATTGCGGTGGGAATTATTGTAATGCTCCCGCTTTGCAGAATGTTTCTCAACAAAAAGAAGTCGGGTAACCGCAATGTCAAAGGACATGGCAAAACACTCGACGAACTTGTGGAGGAATACAATATTTCAAACGGCGTGAGTAGGTTCTTAATCACCGCAAATTCTAAAATACGCGGAAAAAGTGTGGCAGAACTTGATTTGCGCAGCAAACACGGGCTGTCGATATTGGAAATACGCAACGAAAAAGCCGACCGTAGCGGGTTGATTCGCAATGTTACCCAAAGCCTTGCAAGTCCTGATAGAATCTTGTCGGTTGGCGACATCGTTTATATGCTGGGCGATAAAGAAAACATGGCTTCGTATGCAAAAGACAACGCTCTTGAAAAACTCGAAAACAACGGAATAGATTTCTATGACCTGGGCGTTGCCGAAATCGTACTGATGCCCGAATCGCGACTTACGGGTGTGGCTGTGAGAAACTCTGGTTTTCGCGAACGTTATAGCATTAATGTGCTCGGCATAAAGCGTGGCGCAGATTATCTTACCGATAATCTCGCGGAACAAAAGCTTCGCTCGGGCGATGTGTTGCTTGTGCAAGGAACATGGAGCAATATCATGATGCTCGGAAGCGAAGAAAATGATTGGGTTGTGCTTGGACAACCGGAGAAAAAGGCGCAACAAGTGATATTAAACTACAAAGCTCCTATGGCAGCCGTTATAATGCTGCTTATGATTGCTGCAATGGTTTTTGATTTCATTCCCATAGCTCCGGTAACGGCAATTGTGGTTGCGGCACTGCTTATGGTGCTCACAGGATGCTTTCGCAGCGTGGAGGCAGCCTATAACACGATAAATTGGGAGAGTATCATTCTGATAGCGGCAATGATGCCCATGTCGGTTGCACTTGAAAAAACAGGAACATCGGCACTCATATCCCATTCGCTCGTTTCTGCCCTCGGTGCAATAGGACCTACGGCGTTGCTTTGCGGACTGTATTTCACAACCTCGCTCCTCACAATGTTTATAAGCAATACCGCCACCGCAGTACTTATGGCTCCGATTGCAATGACCGCTGCCGTAGAAATAGGAGCAAGTCCGTATCCGTTTTTGTTTGCTGTTACGCTTGGCGCAAGCATGTGTTTTGCTTCGCCATTCGCTACTCCGCCAAATGCTCTCGTGATGCACGCAGGAGAATATACTTTTACCGATTACATAAAGGTGGGTTTGCCCTTACAGATAATAATGGGCGTGGTAATGACATTTGTTTTGCCGTTGCTATTCCCGTTCTAAGAAATTATGAACACTAAAACAATAGGAATGGAGACAATAAAGAAAATATCAATATTTGCGTTGATTGTTCTGTTGACTGCTGTTTCAGCCACGGCTTATACAAAAGACAAAAAGGTGAAAGCGATGTCGCGAAAATCCGACGGCACTTACATTGTAAACACTACAAAGATTGCCAAGAGCGTAAAGGGCTTTGCAGGACAGACACCAATAAAAATATATATTAAAAGCGACAAGATTGTAAAAGTAGAGGCTTTGCCGAATAACGAAACTGTTGGGATCTTTTCAAAGGTAACTCGTGATTTGCTTAACAAGTGGAACGGAATGAAAGTTGAAAAGGCTGCCGAAACCAATATCGATGGTGTGAGCGGCGCTACCTATTCGAGCAAGGCCGTGAAGCAGAATGTAAAAATAGGCGCGAAATATTATTTGGACAATAAGTAACTCTTTTGCATCGGATATCATTAATATCACAAGGGATTGGTAGTAATTTCGTTCGCTTTCCCTTGTTCGTAGAGTGGGCATGAGAACAAAAATGTCATGAAACGCGTAGTTATTATGGCGTGGCATTTTTTTTGCAGTAATAATACGAAAGGAGTTAAAAGATATGGCATTTATAGATTACTACAAGATAATGGGTATCTCAAAGGATACTCCGCAAAAAGATATTCGCGACGCATACAAGCGCCGAGTTAAACAATTTCACCCCGATCTTCACCCCGACGATCCCAAGGCAAAAGCAAAATTCCAAGCCTTGCAAGAAGCTTATAAAGTTTTGGACGATCCCGAAAAACGCAAGAAATACGATCAATATGGCGAAAATTGGGAACAGGCTGCGGCTTACGAACAAGCAGGAGGCGGAACTGGAGGATTTGGAACTGCTGGCGGTTCTGGTTTTGACGGTTTTGATTTTAGTCAGTTTGGCAATGGTGGCAGCGGTGGCTTTTCCAGTTTCTTTGAGCAGCTTTTTGGTGGAGCGCGGCGGCGTAGTTCTCGTTGTCGTAGCGGTTTTGGTGGTTTTGGCTCCGGTTGTGGTTGTAAAAAACAGCCATCAGACATGCAAGCTACCGTAAATATAGATATGTATACCGCAATGCTCGGTGGAGATGTGATTTTGCAGACTGCGAATGATAAGTTGCGTTTGCATGTAAAGCCTAACACTCAACAGGGTACCCGTGTGCGATTGAAAGGAAAAGGTTATGATCAAGGCGATGGTACATATGGTGATCTTATTATCACTTATAATGTTACGTTGCCGGCTTCTCTTAACGCTCGTCAGCGAGAACTTTTGGAGCAGATGCGCTTGGCTGAATGATAAAAAGCGATTTTAAGCAAAACAAACGCGGTTTTTAGCGAAGACTAAGCGTTTTCAAACAAACAATAAGCGGTTTGAACCGTAGGATAAACGGTTTGAATCATGCAATAACAAGACTGGGATTTCTACGTCCCGGTCTTTTTTTATGTGATATGGTTCTTTGTGTTTCTATACTGTTTTTTTAGTAACTTTGCGACTACAATATACGGAAATGAAGGAGATACATTATTTCTACGTGCCTGATGCCGAGATACAAAACGAACTTCCTGTTGAAGAGGCAAGGCATGCTATAAAAGTTTTGCGTTTAGGTGTGGGCGATAGCATGGTTATAACCGATGGAAGAGGGCACTTTTTTAACGCCGAAGTGTCGGAAATTTCATCGCGCTCGTGTATGTATAATATTGTCTCGGTTAAAGATGTCGAGAAATCTTGGAAAGGACATCTTCATTTGGCTGTTGCACCAACCAAAAACATAGACCGTATAGAATGGCTCGTAGAAAAAGCTACAGAGATTGGGATTGATGAAATTTCATTTATAGATTGCCGTTTTTCCGAACGCCATATAGTTAAACCAGAACGCGTTGAACGTATTGTGGTATCGGCTATGAAACAAAGTCATAAGGCAATGAAAACCCGCGTCAACGAGATTGTTTCGTTCAAGGAGTTTCTTTCGCGCACTGATGTCGTTGGTGAAAAATATATAGCCCATTGTCTTAACGATGAAGTTTGTAAAGATTTGTCAGAGGCGGTTTCTGCATTGTCGCCGCGTTGTTTTCTGCCGAGTGTAATGGGGAATGATAACAAAACCATACTTATCGGGCCAGAAGGGGACTTTGCTGTTGAAGAAGTTGAGGCTTCGTTTTCTGCGGGCTATATACCTGTAAGTTTGGGCGACAGTCGTCTGCGTACCGAAACGGCAGCGTTATATTCTGTGATGCTTATGCATTTGAAAAATTCCAAGATAGCGGAGGCATACAAATGAACATGTGCTTTCGCTTTTATTTTGTTGTTTTGTTGATAGCGGGAATTTTTGCCCTCTCTTCTTGCGGTAAAGATTATTATGACGTAATTCCAAAACAATCTCCCGCTGTTGCGTGTATAGACATGGCACAGATTTCAGAGGACAATGGTTTGAATGTGGAAGATGTCGCAAAGTTTCTGCCTTTTGCGGGAGGTTTGGATTTTTCGAAGCCTGCTTACGCATTTGTATCGCCCAACAATTATTACGGTGTGGTTTTTGCCGTGAACGATGACGATGATATAGAGTCGGCTGTGTGCAATTCGTCGGAATTTTCTCGAATAGAGAAAAGCGGATTGCATTTTGTTTTGTGGAAAAGCCGTTGGCAGGTGGCTTGGAACGAGAATGCGCTACTTGTTATTGGACCAGTGGCAGCCACCGAGCAATCTTTTATGCGCCGCACCATAAGTGCGATGTTTAATAGCCGAGAAGGGGTTAGCCAAGGTGAGTTGTTTCCTAAACTTGATGGCATCGATGGCGGAGCAAAACTCGTGGCGAGATTATCGACATTGCCTGGTTTTTTCGGCAAATTGGTTTCGCTGCAAATTTCTTCTGATACCGATGCCGATTCTGTGGTTTTGAAATCTGCCATATCGTTCTCCGAAAAGGATATTAGAATTACAAACCGAATAGAAAGGGCTGACGGGAGTATGCTTCCCCAATCTGCTGAAATAAAACCTTATATAGGAAATATGAATTCGGAACATGTGGCAAACATGTCTTTGGGATATATGCTTTTGGGGCTTGATGGACAACAACTTGTGAAACGTATTCGTGCCGATAAGTCAATGCGTACAGTTTTTTCTGCTCTTAATTCCACCATTGATGCTTACAGAATGATAGGCAGCATAGATGGCGATGCGCTTGTTGCTTTCGATGGAATTGACAACGAGGGTAATTTGGCTGTTAAACTTACTGCGGAAACCAAGGACGCTTCGTTTATGAACGATGTGCCGCAATGGCAGAAAGATAATCCCAAAGCAAATCTTCAAAAAGCGCATGATGGCGGTTGGAGATGCAATGGTGGAGGAAAGTATTTGAAATTCAACGTAAGAAAAGACGGCAAATTTGTATGCGCGTGGAATGTTGCGCAAAATATGGACGACAATGGAGAAAAGATGCTTGATATGCCACAAAATGCAAAGGGCAAACTTTGCAGCACAACGTTTTATGGCAAACAATTGGCGAATATGCCGTTGATTAAAGGGTTTGCTGGCGGCAAATTGTCGGATTTCCTAAAAAAATATAGCTGTATTACCTATACGGCTACCGATGCTGCTAATTCCGAAATGGTTTTCTCGCAAACCCGTTAGGTGGAAAAAGAGACGAAAACCAATGCTCTTGACCGCAAAAATGGTATCGTAGGGAAAGAAATTCGAATTTGTGCTTGGCTGTTTGAATAAGTTTATCTATTTTTGCACTCGCAAAACCAAACAACAATTGGTGTCATGACCGAGTGGCTAGGTAACGGTCTGCAAAACCGTCTACAGCAGTTCGAATCTGCTTGACACCTCTTTTGAAAAGGATTTCCGATAATGGAAATCCTTTTTTGTTTTCGTGTCTCCGCATGTCATAATTTTTTCTGTTGTTTTCTGTTTGTTCTCGGTTGTTTTTGCCCGCATTGCTCTCCATGTTTACGTGGTTGTATAGGCTGTTGATTGGGGAATTTCAACCCGGCGAAAAACGATATCAAATTTCGCGAAAACAATAACCGATATTTTTTAAAAAAGGTCGGATATTATTTAAACAATATCCGATATTATTTTTACGAAAACCCGAGTCGTTTTTTTGAGGGTTATACATAGGATCTTTTTATCGGAGGGGCTGACAAAAATTGTTGATTAAGGTGTAAGAATACGCCCCGATGCTTTGTAAACATCGGGGCGTATTGTGATATAAATATCTCTTATTAGTATTTGCGGGCTTGCTGTTTATTTCACGGCAATCTTGCGTGTAACCTTGTTGTTTTTGGTTGTAGCTTTTACTATATATATGCCGTTGCTTTCAAGGTTAAACACTGCGCTTTTGCCATTTGAGTTGGCTACCGACACACCGTTGGCGTCTATAATCTCAATGTGCATATCCTCTTCGCTCTTTACGTTTATGCTACGACCGTCAACCGAGATGTTAATTGCAGACGTTGGCACATTTTCAACCGCTGTTACAAAGGAACGGGAGTTTGTCCCGATATATTCTGCCTTGTATGTTAGGTGGAATATATCGAGTGTGATGTGATAATAGCCGTCTTTGTCGATAGACCATTTGGTATCCTCGCCACCCGAGCGCATGAGCGTTGAGGTAAGTGCATTCTCGTCTTGAGTATATGGGTGCAAAACTTTCGGATCCCAATTGTCCTGTCCCGTAAACTTGAAACGATTAGGCTCTTCAAACTCAGAGTGTGTTTTAAGTTCGCCAGTCCATGTCCAAACGCAAGGATCGTTTTTGTCCTGCGTCATCTCAATCATCTTGAATGCTTTCCAGCCACATTCCAATGCACCTCCAACTATAAATACTTCGGTCCAGGGTTTGAAAAGTTCGCCAGTGAGAGTTTTTTTGCCGAGATCAACCGTAAAACGGAAGTAATCCTCTTGAAAAGGTACTATCCAGCCTTGTTTTGTAGAGTCGGTAGAAGTAGTGAATGCCTCGCCATTGTTCACGATATAGGCATCTTCGAGACGAGGAACGATATACGTTGTGCCTTTTACCGGAGTTTCTGCCGAAACAATCTTGAGCACGCCCGGATTGAGCGAACCAGCAAAATTATATGTGTTGTTTGGGCGAGTTTCGAGCTTTTGTACTCCTCCGGGTACCGCACTGCCGATAATCCAAAATTCTTTCTGTGCAAAACTTGCCGACGGTAGCATAACGAGAACCGCCATTGCTATTGTTGCAGCCCATTTGCTGCAGTATGATAAACTTTTCATTTCTTCTTATTTTAATATTTTCATTGCACTGACGTTTCCATCTGCATTTACACGGCATATATACGTACCATGTTGCAGTTTGCTGAGATTCAAAGTGTGTGTCTTTGCATTGACAACCTTTGCCGTAGCCTCTTCCACCCCACTTGGATTGTAAACTACGATACGTGCGTTTTTGCAAGTCTTACCGAAATCTACATTAAGATGGTCGTTGCTTGAATCATATTTCATTCCGATTGCCGAAGTCTGTACCAAGTTTATACTTGTAGTGTTGCGGTTCACACTTACAGTGGTAAGCGCGCTGCATGAAACCTTTCCGGTGTTTATCACAACGCATTTGCTCATCTCGTCATAGCTCCATGCTTCGTATGAGATGGCTTCTCCGTTTAACAATACGCTTTCTGGTTTTTCCTCCGCCAATATCTTGACAGTATAACAACGGGATTCCTGCATGCCAGGATAGGAACCCTCGCGCGGATTAATCTTTACGATAATCGAAGAAGGCGTGCGCTGCTGCTCAAAAAGAGTAGTGGCAAAAACTCCGTCCTTATAAGATTCGGTATCTCCCTCGTCTTCGTAAAGTTTATAGGAACCATCTGCCCCAGGAGCGACATTAAGGATAAGAGTGTCAGCTGGTGTTTTAAGATTATCCAAGTGGCAATTGTTTACAAAGATACTCCCGGCTTTCAAGAAGTAAGGAATTTCTGCCTGTGTATAACTGTCGGAAAATTCCACGCTGCCTTCTACAATTCGGTTGCGGCATACATCGTACCACTTGCCTTCGGGAAGCCATACTTTGCGGGTTGCCATTCCATTACTCTCGGCAGCAGAAACAATTGGAGCCACAAGAATGTCGTTGCCAAACATATATTCGTCTTCATAACGGTAAGCGTTGTTTTCTTCAGGCGAATCGTAATAAAGCGGACGGCACATTGAAATTCCTGTGTCGTATGTCTCGCGTGCGGCAGTGTATATGTATGGCATCATAGCGTAGCGCAAATTCACGGTTTCGAGCAATAGCGGGAAATTGCTGTATTTCCAAATTCTGCGTTCTATGAGTGAATAGTTTGAACCATGGGTACGGAATAAAGGAGAGAAGGCTCCGAATTGCATCCAACGCAGATAGAGTTCGGGACTATTGTTAGATTTTTCGTTGTAGTTGTGTCCGCCGAGATCATGTCCCCAATAACCGAAACCAACATTCGAAGCGGTGGCTGTGAAATAGGGCTCGAAAGCAAGAGTTCCGAACGTGGGGTGGGTATCTCCAGAGAAACCTATGGGATAACGATGACTGCCCAAACCGCCCCAGCGATGGAAAATTACAGAACGCTTGTTGGGGTATTTTTTCATCATGTCGTTGTAGAATACATGGTTTATCCAAAAAGTGTGTCCCAAATAACCGTTGCCCAATTGCTTTGTGAGCGTTTGCTGCCAGTCAATCCACCAAAAATCTACGCCTTGGTTTTCGCGAACTTGCATAAAGCGTTTTGAGAATGACTTGTAGAATGCAGAATCGTCGAGAGCCCATGGAATTGTTGCGGTAGTTGTGTCTGCGAGTCCGAGGTCTTGGCACATTCCTTTGTAAGGTTCTTCGTATGAGGCTACACCATCGGCGGGGTGAAGGTTAAGAGAAACTTTCAACTTGTGGTTGTGCATATATTTTATGAGACCTTCGGGATCGGGTATGATATCTTTGTTCCAAGTCCAGCCCGTCCAGCCGTCGAGATGCCAGTCCATATCAAAAATCATTACGTCGATAGGAATTTTGTTGCTCTCGATTTCTCTTACAAGGTTTATGAAATCCTGCTGAGTGTATTTTTGGTACTTGCTATACCAGTAGCCGAGGATATAGAGTGGAGGCATCGGAATTCGTCCGCCTATTTTGGTAACGTAATCGCTTATTGCTTTTTTGTAGTCGTGCCCATATCCAAGAAAATACCAGTCGTATGCTTTGGGGTCTACCTGATTTGCTACCCATGGTATGCCATTTACGTTATCGCCAAATGCGAAAGAGGTGCTTCCATCTCCACGTTTTGTGGCGGGAGATTCGTCGATAATTGCCCAACCTGCGCGCGAAATCAAACCGTTTTCGAGTTCTTCGCGTTTAGAGTCGCCTATGCAGTTATCGAGTGTGCGCGTTGTTCCTTTAAGATTGAGTGCGTCGTCTTTCCCGGGATACCATAGTATAGTTTCTCCGTTCATTTTGAATGTGATGCACAAGCGAGTTGAGTTTTTCAGCGTAGGATAAGGAATCGTGCCTACTTTGTATCTCAGAGTGAGTGCTTCGGTGGTGATATATAGGTATCCGTTTTCGGTTTTGGTGGTAAACTGCGGCACGGGGAGCTTTCGGTTCACCACGCCGAACGTTGCGCGGTCTTCAAACTTTTTTTGCGAGCTGTATTGTATGCGTATCATTTGTGGCGTGAGCACTGTGAAACGCATATTGCCCGATGTGATTACAGCCGCAGAGTCGGCAATGGGATCATAGTCGGTTTGCGCGCTTGCGGTAGTGATGCCTATAAAAAGCATCATCAAGGTCAATATTTTTTTCATCTGTCTTATATAATATGTGTCTGGATTTTTAGAAAGTGTAAATATAAAAATGTAAATTGGTTTGCAAAGTTAATTATAAATTGCAGTTTTAGCAAGGCGTAGAATGCAGAATAGCGATAAAAGAAGCCTTGTTTGTAAAAATAAATGGTAGAGTGGAGGACGCTGTGTTTTGAGTCCAAAAAATTATGTAGGATATCGTAAAAACGATAACCGATATTTTTTAAAAAAGGTCTGACATTATTTAAATAATATCGGTTATTGTTTTCGCAATATGGCTTGTTTTTTTGACGTGATGCAATAGCTTGTTTTTCAAGTGTATGCTTGGGGTGGAAAAATGCCTGTGAAGCATGCTTCATTATTGGCTTGTTACATCTTTTATATATTGACGTGTAAGGCAAAAGAGAAAAAATTCGTACTTTTGGCGAATAATGCGAAAATCCGATGGCAATGAAAGTGAGCGAGCAGGCTTTGCAGCAGATTAGAGACGCGATAACCACGGCTATTGCGGTGTTTCCCACGGATGTGGAGGCGTTGGCGATGACCGATATCATAGTGCAGGTTTTTCAAGACTCGGGGGAACTCGTTTTAAGCGATGACGACAACAACGAGTTGTGTCGTATGAATATCGCAGAATGGAGCAATTTCGCCGGAGAGGACTTCTACAATGAGATACAACCCGTATTGCGCCGCTGCATAAACGACGTGCGCGATACATTGCTCAATGCCGCCATAATGAAACCCTATAGTATTTTGCTGGTTGACGATGACGGTGAAACATTGGCCGATCTCTACACGGTGGCAGACGATACCGTGGTGCTCGATGACGAGATGATTAGAAAAATAGACGAAGATCTCGACGATTTTCTCGACAAACTGATGAAAGAGTAGGTTGGCACGGATATCTTGCACCGAAACAGAAAACAGAAACATGGAACTGATAGTCGATATAGGCAACTCCTCCGCGAAAATAGCGATTTTCAAAGGAGAGAAAATAGTTTTTCAAGATACATGCCGCAACGATTTTCTGAAACCTCTTGATGATATTCTGAAAAACTACCCCATTGACTGCAGCATAGTTTCAACCGTTGCCGGACTGAAAGGAAAGGTGGGGCCACAACTGCGTGCTGCCGGACTGCCAACCATTCTGCTCAACGATGCAACGACTTCGGAATACAACAAATGCTATGGTCTGCCTTCCACGATGGGAAGCGACCGACTGGGAGCCATTGTGGGAGCTATGACAAAGTTTCCCAACCGCAATATTCTGGTTATCGACAACGGCAGTTGCATTACCTATGAGTTTATCTCGGCAACCGGCAAATATCTTGGCGGAAATATATCGCCGGGAATATATATGCGTCTGCAGGCAATGCACACGTGGACTTCGTTGTTGCCTCTCGTCGACACCGAAGGCCCTCTGCCCGAAATAGGATACGATACCTATACGGCAATGCGCTCTGGAGCAGTAAACGGAGTAAATCATGAAGTAGAAGGATACATCAGACATACTCTGGCAAGCTATCCCGACCTAATAACAATAATAACCGGTGGAGCCGAAACCGACATATCGGTGAGAGGAGCCGAAATAATTTACGACAAGCACCTCGTGTTTGAAGGACTGCGCGAAATACTCGTAAGCAGAACCGATCACGATCAAAAATAACAAAAGAGACTATCAAACAGAAATGGACAAGAAAACAAGAATACTCGGAAGCGTGATTGCAATGACACTCATGGTGTCGCCGCTCACGGGCAATGCCCAAAACGGAACAAATTCGCCCTATTCGCGATATGGTTTCGGTACACTCAGCGACCGCTCCCAAAGTTTCAACAAAGGTATGGCTGGAGTTGCCCAGGGCTTTCGCGACGCTACAATAGTGAATTTCCAAAACCCCGCCTCATACTCCGCAGTCGACTCGCTCACACTCTTGTTTGATGTAGGCGTGTCGCTGCAAAATACCAACTTCAAACAGGGTAACCTCAAAGCAAACGCAAAAAACACGGCGTTGGATTATGTTAATGCTCAGTTTCGCGCCTGGCGAAATGTGGGAATGTCGGTAGGATTGTTGCCTATAAGTTCTGTGGGATACAGTTTTAAAAACAAACAAACCATGGCCGATATTGACGGAGGAGGAGAGAAAACCGAAACCACCACATATAGCGGCGATGGAGGACTGCATGAAATATACCTCGGCGCAGGTTGGGAAGCTATAAAGAACTTCTCTATCGGTGCAAACGTAGGTTTTGTGTGGGGAGACTATAGTCATAGCATACAAGCCGCTTTCAGCGATAATAATGTGAACCAATATCGCCGCGTTTACTCGGCAGATATCGCAACATATAAGATTGATTTCGGCGCACAGTATAGTAAATTCCTTTCTAAAAAAGACTTGCTTACCGTAGGTGCGTCATACAGTTTGGGACACAAGGTGAATTCGGCAGCAAAGTTTATATCCCAGGTAGCAAATCAAAGCGGTTCGGTTTCATCGGGCGACACGATGAAGGTGAGAAACGCCTTTGAACTTCCACACTCTGTTGCCGCCGGTTTGATGTGGAACCACAATAATAAATGGAAGGTAGGACTTGACTATTCTATAGAACTTTGGAAAAACGCAAAGTTCCCTCAACTGTCCACTAAGAACGGAGAAACAAAATATACTTCTTCAACTGGCGCTTTTGATAATCGTCAGAAAATTACGCTCGGTGGTGAGTATTTGCCCAACAGTTTCGGTGTGAAATATCGCGATCATATACGCTATCGTGCGGGTGTGTCGTATGGCACTTCGTATGCAAAAGCCAACGGACAAAGCGGAGCAAAAGATCTTTTGGTATCACTCGGTGTGGGACTGCCTATCGCAAATATAATAAACAACCGCTCCGTGCTGAGCATATCGGCACAATGGGAAAATATAAAGCCCAGCGGCCCTGGCACAATTACCGAAAATTATTTGCGCTTGTGCATCGGAATCACATTTAACGAAAAATGGTTCCAAAAGTGGAGAGTGGAATAAGAAACATATTCCTCACCGTATTAGCACTCGCCCTCTCTGTAGCTTGCAGCCACGATGAAAAAAGCACCGCGCCTGCATTGCACAACAGAGACAACTTGCCAATTATGTCCACAACCGGAGTTTCGAAACTTATTTCCGACTCCGGAGTTATAAGATATAAGATAATTGCCGAGACTTGGGAAGTTTTTGACCGAACCAAACCACAGAAACAAACTTTCATGAATGGCATCTTTATGGAAAAGTTTGATGAACGTTTCAAGGTGTCTATGTATCTTACAGCAGACACTGCGTATTGGTATGATCAAAACCTATGGGAATTGCGCGGCCGGGTAGAAATCAGAAAAGAAAACGGAACAGTTTTCAATACCAACGAACTTTTTTGGGATATGGGCAAACATATTGTGTATTCCAGCAAGTTTGTGCATATCGTAACACCTCAACAAGAGTTGCGCGGCGTAGGTTTCCGCTCTGACGAAGAACTTACAAATTATGAAGTGTCAAATTCTGCAGGCTCGTTCCCTGTTCCAGAAGAAAAGAAACAAGAAGATTCTGTGAAAAGAGAACCAGATATTCCTAATGCTAACGTTAGTCCTGCGAAGTAGAACCAAGGCAATCTTCTTTCGATAATTCTTGGAATAGCAGTTTATGCTCCGAGGAAAAAAAGTTTTTCAAGGCAGGAGCTTGAGAAAACAGATGGCATTAGTTTGAAAAATGAAGGTTGGAGTTGGGAAAAAGACCGTGGTGTTTCGGCAAATTTCTCCAATTAACAAAGCAAATAGTAATGCGTAACAAACAAAATAAACAATAGCACGACAATAATTTATAATGTAAAAACTACGTTGTTTAAGTTGATTTTCCTATCTTTGCACGTATTTAATAAAAAGCAGAGTATATCTGCAAAAGCGACACAGCGTAAAACAAACCGCTAAGTCCTTTCAAATCAACCATTGAAATAAATAATATTATATAATGGCAGCAATACAAACTATTAGAAAATGGGGCGTAGCCCTGTTGGTAGTAATAGGTCTCGGTCTTTTTGCATTCATTGCAGAAGACTTTTTCCGCGTTTTCGACACTCTCTTTGGTGCAGACAAACGTCATGTAGGCCAAGTTTACAGCGAAAAACTTGCTATCAACGATTATCAGTCTCTTATTGACGAATACACAGAGGCAATCAAGTTTACGCGTGGTGAAAGTTCGCTTAGTGATTCAGAACAAAACCAACTGAAAGATCAGGTGTGGCAGACTTTTGTGAACAACGAACTTATCAAGCACGAGGCAG
Source organism: Clostridiaceae bacterium Marseille-Q4149 (assembly GCA_963644855.1). Taxonomy (GTDB): domain Bacteria; phylum Bacteroidota; class Bacteroidia; order Bacteroidales; family Bacteroidaceae; genus UBA6398. The sequence continues at coordinate 32,761 of CAVIQL010000014.1, forward strand.
ACAAACTCGGACTCACCGTAACAGATGCAGAGTTGAACAACGTAATTAACACCGGCTCAAATCCAATGCTTATGCAAACGCCTTTTGTTAATAAGCAAACTGGACGCTTTGATGCCGCACAACTTAAGCAATTCCTTGAGCAATATGATCAGATGCAGACAAAGCCCGATCAAGTTCCGCAAGAATACATGGAGTATTACCAACGCCTATATAAATATTGGGGCTTTATCGAGAAGACTTTGCGTACATCTATTCTCAATGAAAAGTATCAAGCACTCGTTGGTCGTGGAATTCTTTCCAACCCCATTTCAGCCAAACTTGCTTACGATGGTGTAGCTTCGAAGAGCAGTGCAGTTATTGCTTCGATTCCTTATACTTCTGTTCCTGACAATGAAGTTAAGGTTTCTGATGAAGACCTCAATAAGTTGTATGCACAATACAAAGAGATGTTCCGTCAGTTTAACGAGAGCCGTGATATAAAATATATCAGCGTTCAAGTAAAAGCTTCCGAAGCAGACAAAGCAACTCTTTTGAAAGAGATGAACGGATATGCCAAAGAACTTGCCGAAGGAGAGAATATCTCTGCAACAATAAACCAAAGCAGTTCGTCGGTTCCTTATTCCGGTTTGGCAATATCCAAGGAGGCTTTCCCTCGCGATATTCAGAGCCAACTTGATTCTGTGAGCATTGGTGTGGTAAAGGGTCCTTATTATAATGCGTTCGATAACACACAGAATATTATCAAACTTAATGCTGTTACTGAACTCCCGGATTCTGTTGAATATCGTGCAATAAATTGCGCAAATACTTCGGTTGATGCTGCAAAAGCTACTGCTGACAGTGTGGTAAAAGCTATTGCTGGTGGTGCAAAGTTTGAAGACGTAGCAAAGAAGTACAATCAGAATGCGCAGAGTGCTTGGCTTGTCGCTAATCAATATGAAGGACAAACCATTGATGCTGACAATGCTAATTTTATCAGAACTATTACGACAGGTGCAGTAAATTCTATCCAAAAGATTGAACTTGCGCAGAACGTAATTGTTGTTCAAGTGCTCAAACGTCAAGCTATGAAGAAAAAATATGACTTGGCAGTTATCAAACGTACCGTTGATTTTAGTAAGGAAACATATTCCAAGGAATACAATAAGTTCAGCCACTTCATTGCTTCGAACTCTACTTTCGCAAAGATGGAGGCTAATGCAGCAAAGAATGGTTACAATGTGCAGGAACGCAAAGATCAGTTCTGCAACGAGCATTATGTAGCCAATATCCCCGGAACAAAAGATGCGCTTCGTTGGTTGTTTGAGGCTAAGGAGGGCGATATGTCGCAACTTTATGAATGTGGCGACAACGACAATATGCTTATTATTTATGTAACGGGTAAGCATAAGACTGGCTACCGTCCTGTAACCGATCCCGAGGTTAAGAAAGCGCTCACGCAGCTTGCTCTTCGCGACAAGAAGGCAGAAAAACTTATTGCACAACTTAATGGCAAAACAATCGAGCAAGCTCTTTCACTTCCCGCAGCATCAAAGGATACTCTTAACGATATTACGTTTGCCGCTCCCGCATTCATTGCATCTACCGGTGGTAACGAGTCAATTCTCTCGGGTGGCATTTGCTATGGCAAAGTAAACAAGAGCTATGGTCCGGTGAAAGGTAACAATGGTGTCTATTTATTCCAGGTTGTAAACCGCACAACATCGGGCGAAAAGTTCAACGAAAAGATGTATCAACAGAGTGTGGCAGAAAGCTACTTGCGCAATGTTGGTCAATTTACCAATGATCTTTATACAAAAGCCAAGGTAAAAGACCGCCGCTACTTGTATTTCTAAGAAACTATCTTTTACGAGATAAAAGTCCTGCAAATCCTAAGAGATTTGCAGGACTTTTTGATTTTATACCTGTCGTTTTACGGGAAATATTTGGTCGCATTTTTAATGCAGTTTGTCGTTGTTCAAACGATATGCTTTTTCGCGAAAACAATAACCGATATTTTTTAAATAATGTCCGACCTTTTTTAAAAAATATCGGTTATCGTTTTTACGATATAAGACTTCGTATTTTCCATGTTGGGTGAGACAACTTAATTGTTGCGTGGAATTCCTTTTACTATATATATAATAGGCGTGTCGATGGAGGTGGTGGTAATGTTGCTTTATATGAAAATTCCAGTTCTTTGAGTTAGAAAAAACACATGCTTTACGCTTGTAATGATAAGCGTAAAGCTAACTGCAAGTACATTCTGCAATCTATGAACAATGCCACGATGTGATTTTTTGTTTACAAATGTCTGCAATTGCTACGATAATGTTACCTTTGTAGCTGAATTTATCGACTTGTGATGAACAACACTGATAGTTTGAGGGCATATACTTCCCTCCATTCAAAAGAAACATTAGACAAAGCCGCAGATAACATAAGAATTCTTACTGCGGCAATGGTTGAACGTGCCAATTCGGGACACCCAGGTGGAGCTATGGGCGGAGCAGATTTTATCAATGTGCTCTTCTCTGAGTTTTTGGTTTATGATCCAAGCAATCCGTTGTGGAAATGTAGAGACAGATTTTTCCTCGATCCTGGTCATGAAAGCGCTTTGCTTTATTCTACTCTGATGCTTACGGGACGTTTTACTATTGACGAACTGAAACAATTCCGTCAATGGCAGTCTCCAACTCCCGGACACCCCGAGGTAAACCAAATGCGCGGTATAGAAAATACTTCAGGTCCACTCGGTCAGGGACATACTTTCGCTGTAGGTGCAGCAATTGCGGCTAAGTTTTTGGCAGCTCATACTGGCAACCAATCTTTTGAGAAAGAGAAAATCTATACATATATATCCGATGGCGGCATTCAGGAAGAAATTTCCCAAGGTGCGGGTAGACTTGCCGGATATTTGGGTCTCGACAATCTTATAATGTTCTACGATTCCAATGGTATTCAACTTTCCACGACTTGTGGAGACGTAAGCGCTGAGGATACTGCTATGAAATATCGCGCATGGAACTGGAATGTGCTCGAAATAGACGGTAACGATTGCGAAGCTATTCGCGGAGCCTTGCTTGCGGCACATGAGGAACGCAACCGTCCCACATTGATAATCGGAAAATGCGTGATGGGAAAAGGATGTCTGCGTGCCGATGGTTCTTCATACGAGAATGATTGTGGCACACACGGTTGTGCTCTTGGCAAAGGCGCTTACGAAAATACCATTAAGCATCTTGGCGGCGATCCGGAGAATCCTTTTGTGGTTTGGAAAGAGACTGAGGCTCTTTATGACGAACGTAAGAAAGAACTTGAGGCTATCGTAGCAAAACGCAACGGAGAAGAACAAGAATGGGCCGCTGCAAATCCAGACAAAGCCAAGAAACTTGACGACTGGTTCGCTAATCGTTTGCCCGAAATCAATTGGGAAACCATCGAACAGAAGCCTGGAAAAGCCACACGCGTGGGTTCGCAAATCGTACTTGAGCGTTTGGCAGAAAAAGTAGAGAATATGGTATGTTCTTCTGCTGATCTATGTAATTCAGATAAGACCGACGGGTTCTTGAAAAAGACCCACGAAATACATCATGGCGATTTTAGCGGAAACTTCCTGCAAGCCGGCGTGAGCGAGCTTACTATGGCGTGCACATTGATGGGTATGACGCTTCACGGAGGCGTTATCACGGCAATGGGAACGTTCTTTGTTTTCTCCGACTACATGAAACCCGCAATAAGAATGGCTGCGCTCATGGAACTTCCTGTTAAGTTTATTTGGAGCCACGATGCATTCCGCGTGGGAGAGGACGGTCCAACGCATCAACCGATTGAACAGGAAGCACAAATACGCTTGCTCGAAAAATTAAAGAACCACAGCGGAAAGAATTCCCTACTTGTGCTTCGCCCGAGCGATGTGAACGAAACTACAGTGTGTTGGAAAATGGCGATGGAGAATACTGCAACGCCCACTGCGCTTATTTTCTCGCGCCAGGCAGTTGCCAATCTTCCGGAGTCTACAGATTATTCCCAGGCAACCAAGGGTGCATATATTGTAAAGGCTGTAGAAAATCCGGCATGCTATGCAATTGCTTCGGGTTCCGAGGTTTCTACGCTTGTTGAGGCTTCTGAAATTCTTGAGAAGGAAGGTATAAACATCAATATCGTTAGTTGTCCGAGCGAAGGTCTTTTCAGAACGCAGTCTGAGGAGTATCGTGAAAAAATATTGCCTCAGGGTGTAAAGAAATACGGGCTTACGGCAGGTTTGCCAGTAACTTTTGAAAGTTTGGTGGGCTTGAATGGTTATGTTCACGGACTTGACAGTTTCGGACAAAGCGCTCCTTATAAAGTGCTTGACCAAAAATTTGGTTTTACTCCCGAATATGTGGCAGAGGATATCAAAAAATATATTTCAAGATGAGTAACGGCAAAATTATAGCACTCGCGTCCGATCATGCGGGGTATCAGTTGAAACAATACGTTAAGGAATATCTTGCAGAGCGCGGATACGGGAGCGAAGACTTGGGTTGTTTCAACGAGGAGTCGTGTGATTATCCCGACTTTGCCCACAAACTTGGCAGCGCAATTGATGGCGGAGAATATGCAATCGGTATTGCAATTTGCGGAACAGGTCAGGGCATGGCCATTTCACTCAACAAGCATGCGGGAGTAAGGGCTGCACTTTGCTGGACGCCCGAAATTGCCCACATGGCGCGTTTGCACAACAATGCCAATGTGCTTGTGATGCCCGGACGCTATATTTCGCAAGAAGAGTCGAAAGCAATTATGGACGAGTTCTTTTCTACAGCTTTCGAAGGTGGACGTCATGAACGTCGTGTGGCAAAGATTCCTTTGCAAAACCAAGACAAGTAAACTGATATAGACAAGAATATAAAGACCGCCCTACGACCGAATGTTGTGGGGCGGTCTTGTTCTGTCTGTATATGACTGAATATCATTTGTTTGCCGTGTGGAAAAATTTATTGTCGGTTTTCGCAAAAAAAACAAGCCATATTGTTTAAACAATAACCGATATTATTTAAATAATATCCGACCTTTTTTAAAAAATGTCTGACATTGTTTTCACGATATGCGGGAGGAAAATATTGACTACCTTTGCAGGGTTAAAACAATGCTTTGTGATGCTTACATTTCCTTGTGCAAAAATAAATCTTGGGCTTAATGTGGTGAGAAAACGCGCAGATGGTTACCACGACATCGAAACTGTGTTTTACGCCATTCCGCTTGCAGACGTTTTGGAGATAAAACCGTTGAGCCACAACGATGTTGAGGATATCCAGTTCCTTGGTATGCCTGCGGGTGAGGATTATAAAAACAATCTTGTATATAAGGTGTATCACGACATGCGCCAGGAGTTTGATTTACCTCCGATGTCGCTTTATTTATATAAGAAAATCCCTACGGGAGCAGGGCTGGGCGGAGGAAGCAGCGACGCTGCCGAAACGATGAAAACTATCAATGAAATTTTCGAACTCCACCTTTCTGATAACGAAATGGAGCGTCGTATTTCGCATTACGGAGCTGATTGTGCTTTTTTCGTTCGCAAAATCCCCGTTTATGCAATTGGTGTGGGCGATGTGTTCGAGAAAACCAGCGTTAGCCTCAAGGGGTTTCATCTTGTATTGGTGAAACCTGCCGAGAGTGTGAACACGCGCGAAGCATATTCTAATCTTACGCCACGCTTGCCTGAACACGATATTCGCGAAACGCTCAAAGGTGGTGTGGAAACCTGGCGCGAACTGCTGAAAAACGATTTCGAACCGTCGGTGTTTGCTGCCCACCCGCGCATAGCTGCCATAAAACAAACGCTCTATGACATGGGCGCGCTTTATGCCTCGATGAGTGGAAGTGGAAGCGCTGTGTTTGCTCTTTTTGACCGTCCCGTGCCCGAAGCAACAAATGTGTTTGACGATTGTTTCACTTTTGAGAAAGAACTTACAAGATGATATATTATTTCTCGGGCACAGGAAACAGCCGTTATGTGGCGGAGCAGTTGGCAAAACTCACAGGCGATGTAGCTGTAAGCATTTTTGGCGAAGTAGGTGTGGACGCCGAAGTCGTGGGATTGGTTTTCCCCGTCTACGGGTGGGCACCTCCCCAGGCAATCATGGATTTTGCACGCCAAATGCCAGCTCCGAGAGAAGGCGAATACCGCTATGCTGTGATGACATGCGGCGACGATGCAGGAAAAACGGTTGACGTGTTGCGCACAACCGGATTCAGCCCTCAAAGTGCGTTTTCCGTTATAATGCCAAACACTTATGTGTGTTTGCCGGGCTTTAATGTGGATAACGATAGCCTTAGAAAAAAGAAATTGCAGAGTTGTGGCGCACGTATAGAGCATATTGCCGAAAACATAAGGCGTAAACTCTGCATTGCAGACGTTCATGAGGGCGCTTTGCCGCGTACTAAAACATATTTGCTCGGTAGGTTTTTCGCGAAGTTCCTTATAACCGACAGCAAGTTCCGTGTAAACATAAACTGCAACGCTTGTGGAGCCTGCGCCAAGGCTTGTCCGGTAGAAAATATCAGTTTTGAGAATAACCGTCCGGCTTGGAGCGGAAACTGCATGGGGTGTTTGGCGTGTTATCACACTTGCCCGCGCCACGCAATAAACTTCGGCTCGCAAACGTTAAGAAAAGGACAATATACCCTGCGGCAATATATAGGCGAAACGGGGAATGGACAAAAATAATAGCTATACGAAATGAAAATCCTGCTACTCGGAGAATTTAGCAACGTTCATTGGGCACTTGCTTGCGGTTTGCGACAATTGGGACACGAGGTTACGGTGGTTTCCGACGGAGACAACTGGAAAAACTACGAACGCGATATAGATGTGAGGCGTTATGATCTTGGTGTGCGCGGCACTACATCGTTTGTAGGGCGGCTTGTGAAAATTCTTCCCAAACTCAAGGGCTATGATGTGGTGCAAATAATAAATCCAATCTTTCTTCCAATGAAAGCCGAAAGGATTGCGCCGATTTACAACCTGCTTCGCTCGCGCAACAAGTCGATGTTTCTCGGCGCTTTCGGTATGGATCATTTTTGGGTGCATGCTGGTTGCAACTGCACCACATTCCGTTATAGCGATTTCAATCTTGGAGATACCGTAAGGCATGATGGCGAAAACGATATATGGATAAAGGAATGGGGAACCGGGGCAAAGGGACGACTAAACTGCACCATAGCGCAAAACTGCGACGGTATAATTGCTGGACTTTACGAATATTTTGCATCGTATCAGCCTTATTTTGGAGAGAAACTGAAGTTTATTCCTTTTCCGATAGACCTTGGAACAATCACACCCAAGACTACGGAGAAACATGACAAGGTGCGCTTTTTTATAGGCATACAAAAAACGCGCAATGAGTATAAAGGTACCGACATTATGCTGCGTGCTTTGGAGCGGGTGGTAAGAGAGTTTCCCGACAAAGCCGAAATGGTGAAAGTAGAATCGGTGCCATTTAGCAAATATCAGAATCTCATGAATTCGAGCGACCTTATTCTCGATCAACTTTACTCTTATACTCCGGCAATGAACGCTCTGCTTGCAATGGCAAAGGGTATTATCGTGGTAGGAGGCGGAGAAGAGGAAAACTATGAGATACTTGGAGAAAAGGAGTTGCGACCTATTGTCAATGTGCTGCCTAATGAAGAAAGCGTTTACCAGGCTCTTAAAGACATAACCCTGCATAGCGAACGCATTCCTCTGTTGTCGCAGCAAAGTGTGGAGTATATTCGTAAATATCATGACTCTGTAAAAGTGGCACAAGCATATTTGGATTTTTGGACACAGCAAATAGAACGCAAAAAAGCTGCGCAGGAAACGCCAATCCTGGGAAACGATATGGCAATGTGATTTTTTCGCTATTTTTGCGCCGTAATGAATTTGAACACCTTTGAAAAAACTTTTGCCCAAAGCGAAGGAATTATAAGTTTGTATAATGCCGTCCGAAAACTGCGCGGCAAAAGTGGGACAATACGCCTCGAAGGATTGCAAGGCTCTGCCCGCGCCATTGCAGCCCATTGTGTTTATTCAAAACTTGTTGCCGATAATTCTCAGGAATGCTTTGTGGCAATACTCGACAGCTATGATGACGCGGCATACTTTTACCAGGATTTCACAAAGCTTTCCGAAAAAACAGCATTGGCAAACAGAGTGGCTTTTTTCCCCGCTGAAACAAAACGAAAAGGCAACAAATATGTTCAGGACGACGATAATATGATCATGAGAACGGAAGTCTTGGGACGGCTTGCCCATAAAGACTTTTTGGCTATAATCACTTATCCCGAAGCCGTGGCAAGAAAAGTGCCGAGCGCATCAGAGGTTTCGGAACGTTCGTTTACAATTCAAGAAAATTCGACACTCGATATTTCTGAAACCGAAAAAAAACTTCAGGCATGGGGATTTAAACAGGTAGACTACGTTTATGCACCGGGAGAGTTTGCTATTCGTGGCAGTATAATCGACATCTTTTCGTATTCGTGTCCTTATCCCATACGTGTAGACTTATTTGGAGATGATGTTGACAGTATTCGCACGTTTGATGTAGCCACCCAGTTGAGCGTGGAACGGCAAGAAAAAGTTATTATATCCCCGCAGGCATCGGGTGTGCAGAACCTTGTTTCGCTTACATCGCTTTTACCAGAAACAACAACCTTTTTCGTTGAAAACATAAGCGTTATTGTTAGAACAATATCAGACTATACAAAAACTCTTTGCGATATAGACAACTCGGAGTTTGTTTGTAGCGATGCCGTGTGGAGTATTCCTGCAAAATATCCGATGATAGAAACGGGAATATCCAAGGAAGATAATCTGAAATACGTTGGCAAAACAATTGTTTTCAATACATTTCGCCAACCATTGTTTCATAAGGATTTTGAATTGGTAAAGAATTCCCTGAAAGAGTTTTCCGAGAAAGGTTATACCATATATATAGCAGCCGATAGTGCTAAACAACTCGAACGAATAGAGAATGCGCTCGAAGGACTCGGTGCTAAGAATTCTTTTATTCCCTTGTTGGGCACAATACATTCGGGCTTTTATTCTGAAGATACGCATACCTGTCTTTTTACAGACCATGAGATTTTTGATAGATTTCATAGGTATAATTTAAAAGAAGATGGTGCGCGAACAGGAAAGAATGCTCTTACTATTAGAGAAATTAACGAATTGCAAGTGGGAGACTATGTGGTGCATATAGACCATGGTGTGGGACAATTCATGGGACTTGTGCATACAGGAGAGGGCAATTCGCGTCAAGAATCAATTAAACTCGTTTATGCAGGCGGTGATATCGTGATGGTATCCATTAATTCGCTTCACAAACTCAGCAAATATCGTGGAAAAGAAGGCACCCCGCCTAAAATAAGTCATCTTGGCACTGGTGCATGGCAACGAATAAAAGAACGTGCGAAGAAAAAGATAAAAGATATCGCCCGTGATTTGATTCATCTATACGCAGAGAGACGGTCGAAAAAGGGATTCGCTTTTAGTGGCGACAACTTTATGCAACACGAACTTGAAGCTTCGTTTGTTTACGAGGATACTCCCGATCAATCTAAGGCAAGTCAGGCTGTAAAAGAGGATATGGAAAAATCTCGTCCCATGGATAGGCTTGTTTGTGGCGATGTTGGTTTTGGCAAAACAGAAGTTGCGATACGTGCTGCCTTTAAGGCGGCGTGCGATAATAAACAAGTGGCAGTGCTTGTGCCTACTACGGTGCTTGCTTTTCAGCATTACAAAACTTTTAGCGAGAGATTGAAAGATTTTCCCGTAAAGGTGGATTATCTTTCGAGGGCAAGAACGGCAAAACAAACCAAGGAAGTGCTGAAAGAACTTGCCGACGGAAAAATCAATATAATTATCGGAACTCACAAACTCACAGGAAAGAGCGTGAAATTCCATGACCTTGGTTTGCTAATCATTGACGAGGAGCAGAAATTTGGTGTGGCTGTGAAAGAAAAGCTCCGGCAAATAAAAACGGAGATTGACACGCTGACACTAACCGCAACTCCAATTCCGCGAACCCTGCAGTTTTCTCTTATGGGCGCACGAGATCTTTCGGTAATACGCACTGCTCCTCCCAATCGCTATCCCATCGACACCGAAGTCATTACTTTCAACGAAGAAATCGTTTCTGAGGCAATCAATCGCGAACTTGCGCGTGGCGGACAGGTGTTTTTTGTGAGCAATAGGGTATCTCGTTTGCCCGAAATCAAGAACATGATTAAACGTATTGTACCCGAAGCGCGTGTGGCGATAGGTCATGGTCAGATGCCGCCCGAGGAAATGGAAAAAGTGATAATGGAATTTATGAACTTCGACTATGACGTACTTGTTTCAACAACAATCGTGGAAAATGGAGTTGATATTCCTAATGCAAATACAATTATAATTGAAGGCGCGCACAACTTTGGTTTGAGCGATTTGCACCAAATGCGTGGCAGAGTGGGACGTTCCAACAAAAAGGCCTATTGTTATCTTCTTACTCCGCCTTTGTCTTCTCTTCCTGACGATGCTCGTCGTCGCCTTGAAGCAATAGAAGGATTTTCCGATCTTGGCAGTGGGTTTAGCATTGCACTTCAAGATCTTGATATACGCGGAGCGGGAAATTTATTGGGCGCGGAGCAGAGCGGATTTATCGCCGATTTGGGATACGAAACCTATCAAAAGGTGCTTAATGAGGCTGTAAACGAACTGAAAACCCAAGAATTTTCAAATCTTTACCAGGAAGAAATCGCGCAGTCGAAAGATGGTGAGGGTAGTTTCTTTGTTGACGATTGCACAGTGGAATGCGACATGCCGATGTTCTTTCCCGAAACATATGTACCTGGTTCGAGCGAGAGGATAATGCTCTATCGTGAACTCGATGCCATAACCGATGATGATGCTTTGGCTCGCTATCGTGCCCATCTCGTTGATCGTTTTGGCAATCCCCCACGTCAGGCCGAGGCTTTGATGTTGTTGCCGATTCTTCGTCGCAAGGCGCGTGCGCTTGGTGTGGAAAAGGTGTTTATGAAAGGCAAGGGTATGACATTGTTTTTTGTTTCTGACACATCGAGTGCTTTTTATAAAAGCGCAACTTTCGGAAATGTAATAAACTATGCCATGCAGCACATACATCGTTGCAAATTAGAGGAAACCAAGGGCAAACGCAAGATGCAGATAGCCAACATTCCCAATCCCGAAGCCGCAATAAAGGTTTTGGACGAGATGTTGGCTGTGGAATAGCAGGTATCAGTTTGCCGAAGCTTCGTCGGGTGAGTTGCAGATGGTTTGTATTTTCACCGGTTCCTTGATTTCTACAACTCTACATTCGGCATTTTCCATGCGGGGAACGTTGTTTTTGTCGGTGTTGAAGATTATCGACAAAATGCATCGGTCTATAAATCCGTGCCCCACGCAGAGTATAGTTTTGTCGTCGTAATTCTTGAACATAAGGTTCACAAAATCTTTTGCACGCTCCATTCCTGCTTCGAGCGTTTCCACATCTTCGGGGAAATGGTCGAGTTTCCGTGCTTCGGCATAGGTATGCAGTGTGAGCGAGCCCCAATCTCGTTCCATCAGCAACGGACAAGTTTCTATTCTTTCTGCATTTTCAGAGCCCACTATGATGCGTGTGGTTTCAACGGCTCGCAACAACGGGCTTGATATTATTGCATCGAAATTTTTGCCTTTCAGTTTCTCGCCCAAGAGTCTTGCTTGTTCGCGTCCCAAGTCTGTTAGGTGTCCTGGTGTTTGCCCTTGCAGAATGTTGTTGCGGTTTTCTTGGGTTTCACCATGGCGCACTAAATATATTGTAAGCATGAAAAATGTCGTTGTGATTGGTTTATGGTGCAAAAATAGTGAATGCCTGGTGTGTGGAAACAAAATAAGTGAGTAACTTCGCTGAAAATTAAACTTCAATAAGCATGAGTAAACCAATCTTTGCAATTTTGCGGGCATTGATAGCCCTTGTCATCGGATTTTTGCTTGCTTTCAATCCCGAAGAAGCAACCCAAATCATTGTAATACTTATAGGAGTGTTGTTCTTGCTAATAGGTATTGTTTCAGTAGTGTATAACATTAAAGCAGTGAAGAGTGTGAGTGCTACGGGACAAGCTATCAGCACTCAGTATCCGCTCACAAGTGTGGGCTGCATACTTTTCGGATTGGTGTTGTCGCTCATGCCGTCATCGTTTATAAAAGTTTCAATGTTTATTCTCGGCGCATTTCTTGTGCTTGCCGGTGCTTTTCAGATTGTAAACTTTAGATTGTGTTCCAAGACGGTTAAAACTCCCATGGCTTTCTATGTGGTTTCGGCAATAGTGATGCTCGCGGGTATATTTATCTTTGTCAATCCCATTGAGTCGGCGGCTCTGCCGGTGATAGTGCTTGGCGTTTCGTTTTTGGTGTATGGCTTGATGGAGGCTGTGCTTTCAATACAAGGCTATATGGCTGTATGCAGAATTAGAAAAGCAGAAAAACTTGCTGCGCAGGCAGAAAAGGCTGCGGCATCGGCTGAGAGTGAAACCGCAACCGATTGCATTACATTCGACAAGGATAGTGAAGCATAACCACGGGACGTGGCATAAAACTTAGGCATAAGAAGGTTGACGGAATGCCTTCGTATTAATACTGCATCAGAACTTTGCAAACGCAATTTCTGATGCAATTTTTCTTTGATAAAATGTGGTTTTTCTAATGTCAGATATTTTTTAAAAAAGGTCTGACATTATTTAAATAATATCCGACATTATTTTTACGATATGCCGACATGTTTTCATGGCAACATTTAGCGTGTATTTCAAAAGCTGCATTTCGGCATCGATAAGCTATCGGCATAAAACTTTTGCCTACCTTTGCCGTAAACTATGCTACGTATGAAACTTGTAGATGCTATTCCTTTGCGCCATGCGGTGAGAAACTTTTTGCCCAAGCCTATCGAGACAGAAAAATTGGCTATCATTAACCGAGAAATTCGGGATATCTGTGCCGAACATCAGGTTTGTATGCGTCTACACACTGGCGAAAAAAATCTGTTTGCCAACATGCTATCGTATTTCTGCAAGTTTCGCAACGTTAGAACGTTTATCGTGGTTCCGGCATGCGATCTCGAAAAAGCCGGATACTATGGCGAGCGAATTGTATTGCTTGCCCAAACATTGGGGCTCAACTCTTGTTGGGTGGGACAGACATACAATCGAAAAAGTATCACAAAGCAGTATGGCATAACGCCTGCAGCGGTGATTGCATTGGGATATGGCGCAAACCAAGGCAGACCTCACAAATCTAAAACCTATTCCGAGGTTTGCGACGTGGCAAATCCGCCGCTTTGGTTCAAACGTGGAGTGGACGCTGCCCTACTCGCTCCTACCGCTTTAAACAAACAGGATTTCAAGATTACACTTTCGGGAAACGAACCCGTTTTTACTTACGGCGATAGCAAGTTTGATGATTTGAATCTGGGTATAATTAAATGCCATTTCTATCTTGCCGCAGCCGAATACGGATACCAACAAAAATAATAACCGTTCGCATACTCTGCAAACGGTTATTATCTATATTTTTATCGCTCTGATTTTGGGGGAGCGGGCTTTTACTTTGCTTTTTCGAGCATATAGTCGATAAACGGAGTGATATATTTTTTGCCGAATTCCACATTGTATATTTGCTTGCCTATTCCGCCCCCCATACCTTCGAGTGCGAGCACGCTGAATGCGGGATCGGTTTTCAGAGTTTGGGCTTCGGCAGAAACTTCTTCGTAACGAGTTTTTCTTGAAGCATCACCGTTAGGCAGTTTAGCTACATCGATTAGTTTTATAGCCACATCGGCAGTTTTCTTCAGTTTCAAAATCCACGGGCGAATGTCGTCGAAGAAAAGTTTATGCGAAGGGGAAGGAGAATTCTGCAAACCTTCGAGCGTGGAGCAGTTGTCAACTACAGTTTGGAGCATTTCGCACAATTTTGCAGCATCACCGCCGTTTTTGTAAGACTCAATAAGCGCGCCAAGTTCTTCGGAATCGTTCACACGCAGGAAAGGAATGATTTTTTCGAGCGCAGGAGCGAATTTATCTCCCACAACGGCTGGCAGAGAAGCCTTCCAACTTTTCACAGAATTGAAAGCGCCGTTGTTCCAAGCGAAATCAGCCACACTAAACAAGGGTATTTTGGCAATTTCTCCCTGCTGCATCGGGTTGCTAAGCAAAGAAGCGCAATTTTCAAGTTTCTTGGGCAAAGTGGAATTGTTTATAATCGCCGGCATATCCACAAAATTCGAATACATATCGGCAGGGAATGTCCAGGCATCGGCATTGTCGTTGCAAGGATAGTTCCACCACCACGCAACTCCCCTTCCAAAATCGGTTTCAACCACTTTTAGATCTTCATTGTTGGGCACTGTCCAAACTTGTTGGCCTGTGATGTAAACCTGTGTCTTATGCGGAGTGTTTGACAAGGCTTTATAGAAATTCGTGCGCGTTTCTGGTTTTTCCCAACCGTAAGCGTAGAGCTGCGGCACGAAATGCAGTGGTTTCAATGTATCAGCAGGCACGGCGCCTTTGAAGTTCCATTTTTTGTCCATCGCATTCTGTAAATCCGTAAGGCGTTTTGCGTTGAGCGCAAGCGTAGGCGCATCAGTAGGAACGCCGACATCGTCAACAAACACAGCGAACTGGCGCACACCAAGTTTGTGCATCAATTCAAACTTACCCATTATGCGGTCGATAACATTGTCGTTCTCTCCGGTGAAAGCCTGTCCCGGGTGGATTGCCCAAATAAAGTTTACTTTTGTCTCGGCTGAAACTTTGCAGATATCCTGCATGTTTTCTGCCGTAAAGCACCCCATTGATTTTTGTTCATCGGTAAGGGTTGAAGGATATGGCTTATCCCAATATTGAGAATGGTAAGCGTCGCTCTTGGCTCCATACATATATGAATTCATCTTATGACGCATCATAAATCGAAGCAAATCTTTGGTTACCGGTACCGAATATGGCATACCATAATAACCTTCGATAACACCACGGTCTTTGATATCGGCATAATCGTATATGTTTACGCACCCCAAATCCCCATATCCTTTGTCAAGCATCTGTTCCAGCGTAGCAAGGCCGAAGAAAGTGGCGTTGGTATTCTCGCCCAAGATTATTAGTCGCGCCAATCTGTTGTTTGAAGTGAGCGAAACTATATGGCGATCATACTTTGGAGTGGAAAACACATCGCGTTTCAGTCCGATTTTCTTAGCCAATTTATCGGCAGCACCTTTTGAGCCGTTCACGCCAAGGTAGATTGCAGCGCAACCCTTTTGTGGTTTCTTTACAAACGTGGGAGTAAGTCCGTGTTCCCCCAATACTTGAGTAAGGCGCGCTTTTGTGGGAGCATCGATGCCCTTTTCTATTATCACGCTAACGTTTTTGGTAAAGAAGCAACCAGAACTCAGCCATTCCATCTTATGTGGAACGGGATAAATGTTGTAAAAATCCTGAGCAAAGGCACTCATGCCCATAGCCAAGAAGCATGCTACAAATATCTTGCGTAGGTTTTTGAGAGACATATTATATTATTTGATGATTATTTCAATTGCAAATATAGCTAAATGAAACGAATTGAGGTCATAAAGGCTCGTTTCTTCGCGCAAGTAGCATGTTTTCGGTCTCGCATCAGTTGTAGTAAAACCACATGCGGACTTCGTAAAAATTCCAAGGCATCTAATTTAAATTACATGGCTTGGAATTTAAATTAGATCAGACGGAGTTTTTACGATATTCCATATCCGAAAAACGGCTACCGCAACAAAACAAAAACCGCCATATTCCGAAACGAAACATGACGGTCGCTATAGTTTTATTTCTAATATTGCTACATCATTTCAAGCGTATAGAAATATAATACCACACACGGAATGGCAAGTAGCGAACTATCGAAACGATCGAGCGCACCTCCGTGTCCTGGCAAGAAGTTACCGCTATCTTTCACGCCAAGCGTGCGTTTTATTTGGCTTTCCACCAAATCGCCCCACGTTCCAAATACTACTACAACCAATGCCATGCCTATCCATTTGAGCAACGGCATTGACGGAAAGAAATGTGCAAAAACCAACGACGCAACAACTGTGAGCAATCCGCCACCAATGCTACCCACCCACGACTTGTGGGGACTTATTGACGGGAACAACTTAGCATGAAAATACTTCTGCAATGTAGAACCAAAGCAATAAGCACCCATATCATTGGTCCAAAGAAAGACCATTACCGCAAGCGGATAGGCGTAGACATAGGAAATGCTGCTATAAAACGGATTTACGCGAAACGCAAGCACATTGATGAGCGAAACAGGCAGAGCTATATATAATTGCGACGCAAAAGCAAACGCCCAATTCTCGAGCGGATTATTACGATGAAAGTATAATTCGCTAATCAAAAGGTAAACCGTGGTAAGAATATAGGGCACAAATATCATTGAGCCTACTGCCTCGGTATTGAAAGCCATTACCGCAAGAAACAAATACACCGCCGCCACAGTGCTAATCATTCTGTTGACGTGGATACCCTTTTGGAGATTTACAAGAGTGCAAAATTCCCACACGCAAACGGCAGAAATTACCGCAAAAAGCACTACAAACGAAACTGCACTGCATACTATTGAAGCTACAATGACTATCGCAAAAACGATGCCCGATATCGTGCGTGTTACAAGATTGCTCATGACTTTTATTTTACCTCTTCTCCGTCTTTACCCTCAATAGATTTTCCTGTTTGCGGAATCTCGTTCTCAGGCTTCTCAGAAATTTCTTCCTCGTCCTTGGACAATTGATTCTGTTCGTCCTGCAAAATTTCATCAGCACGGCTGAGCCATGGACGCTTGCCGAAAATTTCTTCTACGTCCTTGGCAAAAATAACTTCGCGTTCCTCGAGCACAGAAGCAAGTTTGGCATGCCCACTCTGATGCTCTTTCAAAAGTTGTTTGGCGCGCTCATACTGACGCGAAACAAGAGCTGCAACTTCACTATCGATAGTCTCCGCAGTCTTGTCTGAATATGGTTTTTCAAACTGATACTCTTGATTGTTATAGTAGCAGAGATTATAAAGTTTCTCGCTCATACCAAGATAAGCCACCATGCCATAAGCACGTTTGGTTACCGTTTCCAAATCATTGAGTGCCCCCGTAGAAATATGCCCAGTAAAAAGTTCCTCGGCAGCACGCCCGCCAAGTGTTGCACATATCTCATCTTCCATTTGTTCCTTGGTAGTAATATTACGTTCCTCGGGAAGATACCAAGCAGCCCCCAGCGCCTGTCCGCGAGGCACTATAGTTACTTTCACAAGCGGGTTGGCGTATTGCAAGAACCAGGAAATTGTGGCATGCCCCGCCTCATGAAGGGCTATGGTATGCTTTTCTTCCTGCGTCATTACCTTTGTTTTCTTTTCCAATCCGCCTATAATTCTATCAACAGCGTCAAGAAAATCCTGCATTCCTATTGCTGGTTTGTTATGACGCGCTGCAATAAGTGCAGCTTCGTTGCAAACGTTGGCTATATCTGCTCCTGAAAATCCGGGAGTCTGCCTTGACATCAAGTCAACGTCTACTGTTTCGTCCATCTTTAATGGTTTCATATGGACAAGGAATATAGCTTTTCTTTCACTCAGGTCGGGAAGATCCACATGGATTTGTCTGTCAAAACGTCCTGCTCTAAGCAAAGCCTTATCAAGTATGTCTACGCGGTTGGTTGCTGCCATTACGATGATACCGGAGTTGGGGCTAAAACCGTCCATTTCGGTGAGCAATTGGTTCAATGTATTTTCGCGTTCATCGTTTCCTCCCATTGCGGGGTTCTTTCCACGCGCACGACCAACGGCATCGATTTCGTCGATAAAGATTATTGATGGTGCTTTCTCCTTTGCCTGACGGAAAAGGTCGCGCACTCGGCTCGCGCCAACGCCTACAAACATTTCAACAAAGTCGCTGCCCGAAATAGAAAAGAATGGTACGTCGGCTTCACCGGCTACTGCTTTTGCCAAAAGGGTTTTACCCGTTCCCGGAGGACCTACGAGCAATGCGCCTCTTGGTATTTTTCCACCGAGATCGGTATATTTCTTAGGGTTTTTAAGGAAGTCTACGATTTCCTGCACTTCGCGCTTTGCGCCTTCCTGTCCGGCAACATCCTTAAAGGTTATATGTTTGCCTTGCTTCTTTTCAAAAAGTTGTGCCTTGCTTTTGCCCACGTTGAAAACGCCTCCGCCGCCTCCGCCGCTGTTCATGCGACGCATGAAAAACATCCAAATCAAAACGAGAATAAGGAACGGAAGAATATTAAGGAGTAATGTCCAAAGCATGTTTGAGTCTTGGGTGTATGAAACCGAACCTTTGAAATGCTGTGCCTGAGTTTCGGCGTCTACAAACTCTTCAACTTTATCTACCGATGGGTATTTGGTGCTTACAGTGGGGCTTTTGCCTGTGTTTTTCGAATCGGTTTGAAAAACGTTGCGTATATATTTTCCGTCAACAAAGATTTTAGCGGTTCCATCTCCTTTGTTAACTTCGATACGTTTGGCATAGCCCTTCGACACATAGCTTTTGAAAGTGGTGTAATCTACTTCCTTGTCTATGCTATTGCTTCCGGTGTTGGTAAAATACATTACAACGAGCACACCGATTATTAATATATACACCCAGTTCAAGTTGAACTTGGGCATATTCTGCATTGGTTTTTGGTTTTGCGGTGCCATGATATTTATTCGATGTCTGGAATGGAGGATAATTCGGCATCAGCCCAAAGGTGTTCCAAATCATAGAACTCGCGTTCGATAGGCTGGAATATATGTACGAATATATCTCCGTAATCCATCACAATCCACACTCCGTTTTCGAGACCGGATACCGAAAATGGCTTTGTGCTGCAATTTTCACGCAATTTATCTCCTATTGATTTGGCTATGGCTGTGGTTTGGTTCGAAGAATTTGCCTGACATATCACGAAATAATTGCAAGGACTGCTTTCTATTTCGTTAAGGTCGGCCACAACTATTCCACTTCCCTTTTTATCCTGGATTCCATCAATGATGTTCTTAAGTATTTCTTTTGTATTGTCCATCTATATAAGTTTGGCTGCAAAGGTAGGCGTTTTTGTGGATATACAATCTTGAAAGCCCTTAAATATTGTTTCATACGCGCGTGGAATAAAATAATTTGCGAGAAAAAGCGGCTTAAATTTTGTGGTTTCAAATAAAGAATTTAATTTTGCAATCGAATTCGGGACGAGTTCAATACTGTTTGGGATATGGTGTAATGGTAACACTGCAGATTCTGGTCCTGCCTTTCCTGGTTCGAGTCCGGGTATCCCAACAATAAAACGCCTGCTGAAAAAACTTCAGCGGGCGTTTTATTTTACAAACAGGTTATCCAAAAACGTAAACAAAACATCAACAATATGACTATTAGAATGGCGGAGCGCAAAGACGTTCCTTTGATTTTGAGTTTCATTAAAGGCATTGCCAAATATGAGAAGATGGAAAACGAGGTGCTTGCCACCGAAAGCATGCTTGACGAATGGTTGTTTGAAAAGCATGTGGCAGAAGTGGTGTTTGCTGTTGAGGAGAACAAAGAGGTAGGGTTTGCACTTTATTTCCACAATTATTCCACTTTTGTGGGCAAGGCGGGGCTTTATCTCGAAGATCTTTATGTTTATCCCGAATATCGCGGCAAGGGTTACGGCAAAGCGCTTTTCTTGCATTTGGCAAAAACGGCAGTGGAGCGTGGTTGCGGAAGAATGGAATGGGTTTGTCTGAATTGGAACCAACCAAGCATCAACTTTTACCGCTCCATGGGAGCCGTATCTTTGGACGAATGGAAGACATATCGTTTGACGGAAGACAAGTTGCAAAAGTTGGCAGAAATCTGAAACGTATAATTCCTACGTAAAGGCTTTGCAATCAGCGCAAAGCCTTTTTTATTTCCACACAATGTCTAATGCTCCAAATAATATCGGTTATTGTTTAAAAAATATCGGTTATTGTTTAAAAAATAACCGATATTATTTTTCGAAATCAGCATATGGTTTTTACAAGCCGAATTACGTTGCGATTTTCTCCCCAAAACATACGTTCAAGATTGGTTGCTTCGCTCTCTTTTAGCCACCCAAACTACACAACAAACAAGGCTGCCTCTTCGATGTTTGAAGAGACAGCCTCGTTGAATATTATGATTTCTATCCTATGAAACCTAAGTTTTATCAGTTCAAGAATCCGAGCAACACGCCCGCAGCTACAGCCGAGCCTATCACACCTGCAACATTCGGTCCCATAGCGTGCATCAGCAAATAGTTGCTACTATCGTATTTAAGTCCCAACTGGTTTGAAATACGTGCACTCATCGGCACAGCCGAAACGCCTGCATTTCCGATAAGAGGGTTTACTTTGTTGCCCTTGCTTAGGAATAAGTTCATGAATTTCACGAACAAAATGCCCGAAGACGATGCAATGATGAACGAGAGCGCACCAAGGATGAAAATAAAGATGGTATCACGCGTAAGAAATACGCTTGCTTGCGTAGAACAACCCACCGTGAGGCCAAGAAGCATTACAATGATGTCGTTCAATGCACTTCCCGCAGTTTTAGCAAGGCGAGTAGTCTTTGTACTCTCCTTCAAAAGATTTCCAAAGAACAACATTCCCAACAACGGAAGCCCCGAAGGCACAATAAAAGTGGTAAGCAACAAACCTACAATCGGGAAAATAATTCTTTCGGTCTGCGAAACTTGGCGCGCAGGCTTCATGCGAATCACACGCTCTTTCTTCGTGGTAAGCAAACGCATCAATGGCGGCTGAATAACAGGCACAAGCGCCATATAAGAGTATGCACACACAGCAATAGCCCCCATAAGATTTGGCGAAAGCTTCGATGACAAGAAAATAGCCGTAGGACCATCGGCGCCACCTATTATCGCAATTCCAGCAGCCTGGTTAGGCTCAAAGCCCAACACTAATGCCAACATGTAAGCCCCGAATATTCCGAACTGCGCCGCACCACCAATCAACAACAACTTGGGATTGGCAATCAATGCGGTAAAGTCGGTCATCGCGCCTATACCTAAAAATATTAGCGGAGGATACCAGCCGTCTTTCACACCGGAATAAAAGAAATTCAATACGGAATTGTCTTCATACAATCCTATCTCCAATCCGGCAGCCTTGAAAGGAATATTGCCAAGAATAATTCCCAAACCAATAGGAATCAACAACAGCGGCTCAAAGTCCTTTTTAATGGCGAGCCAAATAAATATTATTCCCACCAAAATCATTATAAGATTTTGGTAAGAGGCACAGGCAACTCCCGTGTAGGTCAGGAAGTCGTTAAACTTCGTGGACAGAAAGAGCCAAAACTCGTTCATTCCTCCGAAAATATTATCCTACGGTAATAAGAGTAGCGCCCTCCATAACAGAGTCGCCTTTGTTTACAACGATAGAAGTAACAGTTCCGTCGCTTTCGGCATTGATGTTATTCTGCATCTTCATAGCTTCAAGCACAACCACGGTCTGACCTTTCTTTACAGCATCGCCAACAGCAACTTTCACCTCGGTAACCACACCAGGCAGAGGAGCCTTAACAGGAGTGCCCTTTCCAGGAGCAGAAGAGACAGCAGCGGCAGCAGGTTTGCTTGCAGCAGGAGCAGGAGCGGCAGTCTTTGCCGGAACTGCGGGAGCATCAGCAACAGCTGCGGCAACACCGCTAATAGTTGCGAGACCTTCGCCAGCTTCTCCTTCAACCTCTACATCATAACTTACGCCGTTAACAGTAACTTTGGCATTTTTGCCTTTAATCTCATCGATAGCCACGTCGTAGGACTTTCCGTTTACGCGGTATTTGTATTGTTTCATCTCTTTATTGTTTGTTTCGATTGTTAGTCTTTTGATATTGTATTGAAATGGAATTCGGGGGCATTCCAACGCGATGCTTTCGGGCTGATAGTAATTATTCCCGTTTCGTCATCGTGTACAATTTCGTTGATGGCAGTATCTACGGCGAGCGCCATTGCTGCGATTGCCTCTTCTTCGCATCCTTCGGGAAGCGAAAGTTCATTACCTTCAACGCATATCGCAGATATTGCACCCGCTTTCTCGTCTACGCTGATGGTAAGAGTGCCTTCGTTCAGTTTATAATTGTATATTCTCATCTTACATTATAGAATTTTCGTTTATCAGTTGCTTCCGCCTGTACGGGTCCAATTGGTGCGGCGTCGTTTTATGGTAAGAACTCCGCTTTCATTGTCGTGCAGATCATAAAGAGCCTTTCTAAGTGCCATAGAAATCACTGCAACCACAACACCTTCGTCTTCTGTTGCCGAGTCTCCTGTATTCTGTTTGTCAGTTGGGATTTCCTCCCCACACGTCTCGCTTTTTTTCTTGTCAATACGCGCAAAGATCTTACCAAACAGCGTAAAGAATATCGCGAGCAATATAAGACAACAAAACACTATGCCCATACCAAGAATCGACATGCCGAAACCGTGAGGATCTTTCTCTTTGAATTCTGCTACTTTGTTCGACGCCATTTCCGTACTGCTATTGGCACTTCCGGGAGTTACGTCTTGCGGTTTACACCATTTCCAAACAACCCCTTTACCATCTTCGGTCGAAAACCTTGCGTAGGAATAACCTTTAAAGGTATTGGCAGGAATTGTTACCGAGTCAAGCAACGTATGTCCATTGCCATCAAAAAGAGCAATGAAGTTTTCCTGTCCAGGTGTTAGTTTGAATTTCGTGTGAAGTGTACCGAGATTCGGGCGAGCGTCTGCAAAAAACACGATATGTTCTTTTGCTTTCAACTTTGTACGCGAATCGCCGGGCGGAATCAGCGACATGAGTTTTACCCTCTCGGGTACTGGCATTTCCTCGAGCGCTTTGCGATCAGTAGTAAGGTAGCAGTTTCGAAGATTTACCGTTCCCCATGAGGTGTTGCATATTTCAATCCATGCGTTTCTCAGTCCGTACTCATCAATAAGTCCCGACGGATTGTCAACAACCACTTCGCTTATCTTCAAGTTGGTTGCTATTTGTCCTTGCACGGCTTTTGTGCAGAGCAAAAGCAATGTAGTGAGAAGAATAAACTTTATGCGCCTCATTTAGGTCAATTAGTATTGTTTGTTTGGGAATTACATTGGAATATTTCCGTGTTTCTTTGCGGGACGTACCTCGCGTTTTGTTGCGAGTTGTGCGAGAGCGCGACAAATACGGAAGCGAGTATTTCGAGGCTCTATAACATCGTCGATATAACCCTTCATTGCAGCCTGATATGGGTTAGTAAACAAATCGTTATACTCTTTTTCCTTTTCTGCAAGGAATGCCTTGGGATCTTCCTGGGCTTTTGCCTCTTTTGCACAGAGCACTGCAACTGCACCACTTGCTCCCATTACTGCTATTTCCGAAGAAGGCCATGCATAGTTCAAATCTCCTTTGAGTTGTTTACAGCTCATAACGATATGTGAACCGCCATAGCTCTTACGCAAAGTTACAGTAACTTTTGGCACTGTGGCTTCGCCGTAAGCATAAAGCAGTTTAGCACCATGGTCTATGACTGCGTTGTATTCCTGTCCAGTACCCGGAAGGAAGCCCGGCACATCAACGAGAGTTACTATTGGAATATTGAAAGCATCGCAGAAACGAACGAAACGTGCTCCCTTGCGGCTTGCATTGCAATCGAGAACGCCGGCATACACACTGGGTTGATTTGCCACGATACCCACACTCTGACCATTGAAACGGGCAAAGCCCACGATTATATTCTTTGCAAATTTAGAATGTACCTCAAAGAATTCGCCGTTATCAACAATTGCACCGATCACCTTGTACATGTCGTATGCCATGTTTGCATTGTCGGGAATTATCTCGTTGAGCATATCTTCCTTGCGGTCTATCGGGTCGTTGCATTCCACTCTTGGAGCTTCTTCCATGTTGTTTTGCGGAATAAAACTCAACAAACTCTGCACGAGAGCGGCTGCTTCTTCTTCGTTCTTGGCTGTAAAATGTGCCACACCGCTTTTTGTTCCGTGAACAGATGCGCCGCCGAGGTCTTCAGAGCTTACATCTTCGCCCGTTACGGTTTTTACAACTTTCGGGCCGGTAAGGAACATATACGAAACGCCTTCAAGCATTACCACAAAGTCGGTAAGAGCGGGAGAATATACCGCGCCACCTGCACAAGGTCCACAAATCATTGAAATCTGAGGCACTACGCCAGAACTTTCGATGTTTCTCTGGAAGATATCGCCAAATCCTGCGAGCGAGTCAATGCCTTCTTGAATGCGCGCACCGCCCGAGTCGTTGATAGCGATGCAAGGTGCGCCCATTTTCATTGCCATATCTTGAACCTTACAGATTTTCTCTGCCATGGTAATGCTTAGCGAACCGCCGTTAACGGTAAAATCTTGAGCGTATACATACACAAGACGACCGTTTATAGTTCCGCTTCCGGTTACCACGCCGTCGCCAAGATATTGTTTCTTTTCCATTCCGAAGTTGTGGCAACGATGGAGTTTGAACATATCAAATTCTTCGAAGCTACCCTCGTCGAGGAGCAACGCAATACGTTCACGGGCTGTTAGTTTGCCTTTGGCGTGTTGCTTCTCTATGGCTTTTTCGCCGCCGCCAAGCCGTGCTTTGGCGCGCTTTTGTACTAATTCTCTAATCTTTTCGGTTTGAAGACTCATATTAGTTGTCTGAATTTATTGTTTCTGATTATTTGTTTGGCAATAATGCCTTTCGGCGCTATTTCCGTGCAAATGTAAGAATTTTTTGCCGATTATGTATGCCAAGTGTGCAATTTTCGTATTGCCTAATCCTCTGTTTGCATATTTTATAGGCATCTTCTATTCTCCTTATCTATATCCGATAAAATGATATGTAGAAACCGTTTTTCTAATAACCGATATTTTTTAAAAAAGGTCTGACATTATTTAAAAAAGGTCTGACATTGTTTTTACGATATCCGATGTTTGTTTTTCGAGGTCTAATGTCGGTTTTACGAGGTCCAATCTAATCTAAATTCCAAGGCTTGGAATTTAAATTAGATGCGGCGGAGTTTTTACGTGATGCCGCATCGTAAAAACGGCGAGCCACAAGGCTGCAATTTTATGGTTTGCAGAGTTGCCGTGATTTTACTACCTTTGCACACTGTTTGGCCGTTTTGGCCTTTTTTCATACGCATACTAACTCTAAACGATATGTTTCTAAACAAATTGTTGGGCTTTGACCCCAACACCATGAAAATTAAAACTGAAATAGTGGCTGGCATCACTACTTTCTTTACAATGAGCTATATTCTTGCAGTAAATCCCATGATTCTCAGCACAACGGGCATGGACAAGGCAGCGGTTTTCACTGCCACGGCCATTGCTTCGGCTATTGCCACAATCCTGCTCGCCGTTATGGCAAAGTTGCCGTTTGCCCAAGCGTCAAGCATGGGAATAAATTCCTTCTTCGCTTTCACATTATGCCAGGCAATGGGTTTTTCATGGCAACAGGCGATGGCAATAATGGTAATCGAAGGTTTTTTGTTTATCCTTATCACGCTTTTCAACGTGCGCGAAATGATTTTGAAAAGCATTCCCACCAACCTGCGCCATGCCATTTCGGTGGGAATAGGAATGTTTATCTCGTTTATCGGTTTGAAAAATGCAGGAATAATAGTTGCCAACCCGGCAACCTTTGTTGGGCTCGGCAAATTCACCCCTACTGCAATTCTTGGCATAATAGCAATCGTTTTAAGCGGCGCATTGATGGCAAGAAAGGTGAAAGGCTCATTATTTATAGGCATCATTGCAGCAACATTGATTGGCATTCCGCTCGGAGTAACTCATTTCACCCCCAATTGGCTTCCCGTTAGCGTGCCAAACTCTATCGCGCCGGTGTTCTGCAAGTTTGATTTCACAGAATTGCTCAATTTTAAAACCATAGTAATTGTTTTTTCTCTGCTGCTTGTCAATATCTTCGACACAGTGGGAACTCTTTTGGGACTTGCCGCCAAGGCTGGACTAACACGCCCCGACGGAAGTATTCCACGAGTGAAAGAAGCAATGTTGAGCGACGCAATAGGCACAACATGCAGCGCTTTTCTTGGCAGTTCCACAATTACTACTTTTGTTGAGAGTGCTTCGGGGATAGCCGAGGGAGGAAAAAGCGGTCTTACCTCGTTTACGGTTGGCGTTTTATTCCTTTTGTCGCTTTTTTTGTCGCCTCTGTTCTTGCTCATACCCAGTGCCGCCACAAGCGGAGCGCTTGTCATGGTGGGAGTATTGATGATAGGAGCGATGAAAAACATAGAGTTCAACGATTTGTCAGAGGCTTTTCCCGCATTTATCACTATTATTACAATGGTATTGTGTTATAGTATTTCCGATGGCATTTGTCTTGGAATTCTTGCCTATGTACTCATAAAACTATGTACATGGCGTTTTCGCGAAATATCCCCCACGTTGTTCGTCCTGGCCTTGTTGTTTATCCTAAATTTCGTGTTCGAATAAAAACGCCCCACGCCATAAAAATACCAAGGGCAGACTTTTCACCGGTCTGCCCTTGTTTTTCTACGCTAATAGGTAATCTTCAAAAGTAAATCCTTGCGGTGAGGCGTAAACCTAATGCGATACCACACATAACTCCTCACAAGTTTATGCCCTGCGAGTTCCAACTCTTAGCAGTTGAAATCGTTTGCCAGTCTGCGTCATTAAAATTGCGTGCTTTCCACGCTGCGTTGTCGCCAATGTGGAATTTTGCCTTGTCAACCCCATCTTGGGAAAACGATAAGGGTTTTCGTTTTTCTGATAACCGATATTTTTTAAAAAAGGTCGGTTATTATTTA
>CAVIQL010000015.1:0-50492 GCA_963644855.1 Clostridiaceae bacterium Marseille-Q4149
TCAGTTGGTTAGAGCACCTGACTGTTAATCAGGGGGTCGTTGGTTCAAGCCCATCTTGAAGCGCACGAAAGCAAGGCGGAATCGCAATCGCGGTTCCGCTTTTTTTATTACCCATATACCCTCGATTTTTCCGCCCCGCGGCACCTCGATTTCCCTATATGGCTTATCGTAAAAACAATGTCAGACATTTTTTAAAAAAGGTCGGACATTGTTTAAAAAATATCGGTTATCAGAAAACCCTAAATCTCACCCCCTTTTTTCTGCGCCCCGTTTGCCTCTCAAAACGCTGCCCCGCAGTTTGCCGACACGTGCTTTTTTGCTACATTTGCATACGTATAATCAAAACAATATCAAGACAAAATAACAGCATAATAGCAATACATATCAACAAATAGAGCTTTTGCTCTTATTCTCTTGCTTGAAAATTGGACACTTTCATCGTATGTGAGGATAAGCCTGCAATGGTTCGCGCTTAGGGCGCGGACTTTTTGTGCTTTCTACATACAAGGGCGTCCAATCCCTCAAGCAAAGTAAAGCCAAAAGGTTTGCGCCTTTGGTTTAACTGAATTCGGGCAAACATACTCCAAAACCCACGCCCGATGATAAAGGATATAGTAAACAACAACCAATCTGTTACCCACAACAGCCGCATAAGCGCAATTCTTCACCAAGACTTTCCGCAATGTTTCGACAAAAACGGAAACTTCGACCTGCAAAAATTCAAGGAACTCATACCTCCACCAAACGACGACGACCCTGCCGCAATCCACACCTCGCACGAAGGCTATGGTTTGAATTTCCTGGGCAGAAACTACGCCAATCTCATAGCCTCTACCGATACCGAAACGGTGATAGTGCCCGACATTGCCCACAATTCCCAACCCGAAAACGCCAATAGCGAGAACATTTACATCTCGGGCGACAATCTCGATGCACTAAAACACTTGTTGAAATCATATCAACGCCGAGTGAAATGTATATATATCGACCCGCCCTATAATACAGGCAAAGACGGATTTGTTTATAACGACAACTTTAATTTCACACCCCAGCAAATTGAAGAAAAACTCGGAGTAGACTCAGAAAAAGCCGCACGCATACTCGAGCTTACCTCACGCCGTTCATCTTCCCACTCAGCATGGCTCACCTTTATGGCATCGCGCCTATTTCTTGCGCGCGACCTTTTGACCGATGACGGAGTGATTTTTATTTCTATCGACGACAATGAGCAGGCAAACCTGAAACTTCTATGCGATTCCATATTTGGCGAAGAAAACTTCGTGGCACAAGTTATATGGGAACGGACGTATGCACCAATAAGTCTAATGAAACATTTTTCTGTTTCGCACGATTATTTGCTATTCTATTCCAAAAATTTAGAAAACAGTGTGTGTAATGGCGTTGTTAGGAGTAAGGAAGCCGATGAACGTTATTCAAATCCCGACAATGACCCAAGAGGTGTTTGGCAATCGAGTGATATTTCAGTAGGTCCTGCTGTGCCCGAAAATATATACCCAATCACGACCCCTTCGGGGCGTGTTGTCGAGCCTCCAGCTGGACGCAGCTGGAGGCTCTCAAAGAAAAGATTCTTTGAGAGACTTGAAGACAATCGTATATGGTTTGGAGCAGATGGAAATGGCGTACCTCGTATAAAACGTTTCCTATCAGAATTACGCAAAAGCGGGATTACCCCAATGACTATTTGGAAAAATTCCGAAGTAGGGCATTCACAGGACGCCACTAAAGCATTGATGGATATGTTTGATGGGCAAAAAGTATTTGATTATCCTAAACCAGTTGCCCTAATACAGAAAGGAATATCTTTATATACCGATGAAGATTCAATTATCCTTGACTTTTTTTCGGGAAGTGCAACTACGGCGCAAGCAGTAATGCAGTTGAACGCAAATGATAAGGGCAAGCGCAAATTTATAATGGTTCAGATAGCCGAAGAAACGCCCAAAGGTTCTCCGGCACGCAATGCCGGTTATACCACAATCGACCAAATAGGAATGGAACGCATTAGGCGCGCGGCAAAAAAGATTCGCGAAGAAAATCCGCTCTTTTCCGGGAAAATTGACTTGGGTTTCAAACATTTCACACTGCAAAGCGTGGAGCAAAACACGCTCGACAGATTAATGAAGTTCAACCCGCATATCGCGCTTACCGACAACGATATTCTGAAATGCTTTGGCAAAGAAACTGTGTTGGCAACTTGGCTCGAGAACGACAATTATGGATTGACCGCCAAGCCGTCTGTGCTAACTCTTGCCCAATACACGGCATACACCATAGGCAGGCATATATATTTGCTCGAAGGTGAAAATTTTGACGAGGACTCTATGGTGGCTCTTATCGACAAGTATTGCAAAGAGCCGGCATTCAATCCCACCGAGATAGTGGCGTTTGGCTACAGCTTTAATTATGCCCAAATCGAAATGCTGCGTTCCAACCTCAAGATGCTATATAGCAGCAAACTTAACCTGAAAGTGGAACTCCATATACGATATTGAAAAATGGAAATCAAATATCAGAGCGGACTTTTGCACCAACAAAAAGCCGTTGATGCGATAACGCGCGTTTTTGAAGGCGTGGAATTCAAGAAACCTGCCAAAATGTTTGAAAGCCCTGCGATATCGTTTAGCGGTAAAGCCTCGGAGCACAACATTGAAACCTTGTCGAGAAACATTCAAGCCATTCAAAACGACAGGCAGTTCAATGTGCCCGCCAATGTGCGCACTTTCTCGCAACCGCAAGGCTTCTTGAACCTCGATATCAAGATGGAAACCGGCACAGGTAAGACCTACGTTTACACACACGCCATATACGAGCTACACAAACGCTACGGAATAAACAAATTTATAGTTGCCGTTCCAACTTTGGCAATTAAAGAGGGCGCGAAGTCGTTTATAGGTGATGCAGATGTGCGGCGTCATTTCAAAGACGACTGTGGTTATGGTGCCGATATCGATTTGTGTGTGCTCACTGCGCGTCAGAAAACAAACGTCAGGCGCTCGTTCCCCTCCGAAGTGAGAATGTTTGTGAGCGGTTCGCATCAGATTTCCAACCGCATCTATGTGCTTTTGGTTAATGCGGCACTTATTTCCGACAACAAGAATAAGATGCTCGGCCGTAACTACGATCAAACAATCGAGGACCTTTGTTGTCCGCTCGACGCGCTGAAAGCAACGCGCCCATTCCTGATAATCGACGAACCTCACCGCTTTAAGCAAAGCCAAAAAACGTTCCAGGTGATTCGCGAACGCATCAAGCCGCAATGTATAATACGTTTCGGAGCTACGTTTCCCGATGCTGACGAAAAGATAAAGGGCGCACGCATAAACAGAAAGGACTACAAAAATCTGCTATACAATCTCAATGCTTACGAAGCCTTTAATCAAAATCTGGTAAAGGGTGTGGCAAAAAATCACTTTGAGCCTATGAGCAGGAAAAGCGAGAAAATTAGGCTGATATCAACTGCGGGGCGAAACTCGGCGGTTTTTGCGCACATCATGCTCGATACCACTAAAAAGTTCACGCTTTACAAAGGGGATTCGTTGGGCGAAATATGCCCGGAAATGGGCGGAATAGTTATCGATGCCGTTGGAAAAGATGTGGTGGTGCTTTCAAACGGACAGGAGAAGCACAAGGGCGAGGAGTTTGACGTTGACATTTATTCCATGCCCTATCAAGAGGGAATGATGCGGCTTGCTATTCAACGACATTTCGAGACTGAACGCGCCAACTTCATGCGTTCGCAAAAAATCAAGACACTTGCGCTGTTTTTCATAGAAAATATTTCGTCGTTTCGCGGAGATGAGAACGGCGACAACGCTTGGTTGCGCGATACATTCGAAGAAGTTTTGCGCGAACGCCTGGAATCGGAACTCGCAAAAGGGGAGGAAAACACCGAGGAATACGCGCAATTTTTGCAGGCAAGCCTTGACAACATAAAAGAATGCGCTGCGGGATATTTTGCAAAGGACAATAGTGATTCTGATGAGGCTGTGGCGCACGAGGTTGACGACATTTTGCGAAACAAAAAGCATTTGCTGCAATTCAAAAACGCAGATGGTTCGTGGAATGTGCGTAGATTTTTGTTTTCAAAGTGGACTCTTAAAGAGGGGTGGGACAATCCTAATGTTTTTACCATAGCAAAATTGCGCTCAAGCGGTAGTGAGACGAGTAAGTTGCAAGAAGTGGGGCGCGGATTACGCTTGCCGGTCGACGAATATGGCAACCGAATTGCCAACGAACAGTTTATGTTGCAATACATTGTGGACTTCAAAGAAGCAGATTTCGCCAACAAACTTGTAGCAGAGATTAACGGCGACAATTTAGCCGGCGTGGAATTGACGATAACCGATGTGCAGTTGGAGAAAGCGGCTGAAAAGCGCGGGACAGACGCTAATAGTTTGTTTAAAGAGCTTGTGCAAAAAGATTTTGTGGATTACAAGAAAAAGGTGAACCTTGAAAAAATTGCGCAACTCAATGCTGAATATCCCGAATTCAACATTGCGGGAATTGGAAGCGGAAAGGTGAAGGACGAAAACCGTGAAAAGTCGATTGGGGTGAGGGTTCGCAAGGACAACTACAAAGAACTGAAAGATTTGTGGCGTATGCTGAACCACAAATATATCATATTTTTCAACGACTCTCTCGTCAAGAAAATCGAAGATGAGTTTGAAATTTCCGAAAGTGTGTTTGATATGCAAACCATTACGGCACATTGCGACAAATTGTCTACTGCCGACGGCACGGCAACCATTGTAAACGAAAGTTCAACGCAATATAGAGTAAAAGGCAGGAGTTTGCCCTACAACGTTTTCCTGAAACGTATAAACGATGCCACTTCTTTGCCAATAAAAACGGTACACAAAAAAATTGTTCAGTATTCCCAGAGCCACAAAATGGAGCGCGGTTTTATTAACGAGGCATCGCTCACGCGCTTCATTGCTGATTTTAACGATTGGAAGATAGAAAATATCACCGGGCTGGTGAGTTATAAAAAGGCAAACTATGAATTGCGCGAAACTTCGCTTACTGACAATAACGGCAAGCTTCTTGACAACATTCCCACGGGAAATATTGGCGTTTATGTGGAGTCGGGCGCGCCTGCATCGCGATATCTTTACGACACCATTGCGTATGATTCCGACTTGGAGCGCAAAGACATTAAAAACCAGTGCGAAAAGGTGGTGGTATATGGCAAAATACCGCGAAACAGTGTGGCAATTCCCACATTGGTCGGCACATACAGCCCCGACTTTATGTATGTAGTGAGGCGGGCAAACGGCAAAAGCGAAATGAATATCGTGATTGAAACCAAGGGAGTGGACAACAGCAGTTCGCTACGCGGTACGGAGAAAATGAAGATAGATTGCGCCCGAATGTTTTTTGATCAAATGCAAAAAGACGGCTTTGACGTGAATTTTGTAAAGCAAATCAACAACCGGGGAATGCTCGAAATCATTAACGAATTGCTCGAAAAAAACAATGGCTGACCATGGGGTTTTCACAACACGGCATCTCGTAAAAAATCCACGGCATCTAATTCAAATTAGATGCCGTGGATTTTAAATTTGGTACGACCTCGTAAAAATGTTCTGCCGCTATGAGTTTACCCCCTCTGTTGCGGGGAAAAACTTATGGCTACGCAGTTACTTCTGCTTGGTGAGAATGTTGTAGAGAGTGGTGCATTCCTCTTCGGTAATGCCACAGCTTTTGATGTATTCCTTTGCGCTTTTTTGCAGAATGGGCTGAATAGCCGTGAAGTCGATTTTGTCCCAATTTATTGCAGTATAGTCGTTGAGCGCATCCTCGTTGCAGAGAAGATATATCAGACGGTCGATAGACAATTTCTGACGCAGTTTGTAGGATTCGCCGCCGTCGGGAATTTGATAGAAGTTGAGCATGGTTACCATATAGTCTCGTTGCAATTCCTCGACGCTTGCGCCAGCGAAAGCCTCAAATACCATCGAAACAAAGCCGCAGCGGTCTTTTCCCTCGTTGCAGTGGATAAGATAGGGCGGCTCGTTGGCAATCATAAACTTGACGGCCTTGCCAAAACGTTGCTTAAAATCGTCGTTAAAGCTGTTTGCCATCATTCCACAAGCAATTGTTTTTCCCTCTTTGAACAGTTGTGGGCAATATGTTGACGCATATCCATCGGTCGCCATATACTTGTTTACGTTCTCGTAGGTATCTGCAAGGTCTATTTCGGTTTTTATTCCAACCACGCGTGCCAAACTGTCGGCCACTTTATAGCGCTCAGGATTTTTTGCACAGTTGAGCGGATTACTGGAACGGTAGAGCACTCCCGGCACAATGCCTGTGGTTGTAACCATACGGAAGTTTGCGTATTGTTCGGCCGTTTCGTTTGCGCGTCGCGCCGTAGGATATACCGATCTCATCAGGTCGTAGGTCTTTTTGTATCCGTTTTTCTTTGAAAGAGTGAAGACCACGGTATCGCCTACGTTGCCGCCGACATAATAATGAAAGTCGCCGTTGAGCATACCAAAGCCGTAGTCGTCGCCTTTGGCGTTGTAGTCAACATAAGCCAGGCTTAGAATCGCCGTTTCGTTGAACGAAGATGTAAAGGGAATGTCGGTGAGATAAATGTTGTCGCCGATTCTTACGTTCATAAGGTCGGCATAGTCGAATCCTGCCTTTTTCATTTCGGCGGGAGTGAAACTGGGAATGGGCTGCCCGTAACTGTTTACTTCAACAATGTGTCCGGAGATTGTGGCAGTTTGTTTTTTCTCGTTTTCATTGTCGCTGCACGCCGCCAAAAGGAATACTGCAACCATTGCGGCGTAGGTGATAAATTTTTTCATAGTGTAAGCTTTGTTTTACTCGTTTGAAAATTAAATTATTATAGTAATATATATCTTGTTTCTGCAAATGTAAAAAATAATATCAGATATCGTTAAAACAATGTCGGATATTGTTTAAATAATAACCGATATTTTTTAAAAAATATCGGTTATCGTTTTTGCAATATGCGATATGGCATATAAGTTTGCTATTTGGGGTTTTGCGGCGTGGTAGAAAATAGGCGGCAAAGCGGTGGTCGAGTGCGCGGTTTGCCAAGAAGTTTTTGGGGAAACGGGGTGGGGGAAAAACAAAACTCCGCCTTGCGGGCGGAGCTTTGGGTATGGTGTGAAATATGTGTCAATGTCTTTGTCGGCGAACCGATACGCGTGCGCTGCCGGCGGAGGAACTGTTGGAACCTTTGGTTTTCTTTTCCTTGGCAGTTGACTGGTTCGAACTGCGACGGCTCGAAAGTGTGCGGGTGCGTTTTTCCTTTTTCTCAACCACAGAGTCTTTTTTGATTTTGGTAGAGTCGGTGGAATCGTTGCCCCATATGTGGCGTTCGAAATCCACGAGCTGCTTTTCGATTTTCTTTTGCTCCTTTGTGAGAGCCGAGTCGGTGGTGCAATAGTTGGCGAGCACTTTGCCCTGAAGGTTATTTGTTTTGTAAATCTTGCCATCGTATCGATTCATGGCAAAGTAGTCGTCGGCGCTCATGGTTGCCGCATTGTTGTAGTTGCTTCCGGTGAGCGGCAATTTGGCAAGAAAAGCCGATATGTCGCTGTATTTCACCCAAAACATCGGGTATTTTGCATCTGTTCCGCCAAAGTCGTCAGCGCGTTTCAGCACTGGGCAGAGCGCAATCACTTTTGTGTGGTAGGTTGCGGTGCGTTGGTCGAAATACGAGCTTTCCTTTATGAAGTATTCCAATACTTCGGCAGCCGGAATGTCGTTGTCGTTGATATGCATCTTGCCGTCTTTTGTTTCGTAGTAAATATGGTAACGGTCAAGAATGTCTTTGGGCTTCACCTGATTGCTTGCGTTGAAATTTTCATTGCCGTTGAGCGAATAGTCATAGGCTTTGATTTGTCCGCGCAGTATGAGTTTGAGCAGATAAGTGAAGAGGTTTATCTGATCGCCCTGTTGCTCGAGCGGATAATAGAGCGTGGCGTTGGCATCTTGGGTGAGGTCGAGTGTGCGATAGATATCGCGGCGCCACGAAACGTCCTTGGGCATATCGGGAGCTACCGGAAAATCGGTTTGTGCGCGATCGTCCGAAGTTTTTGCCGTTGCCGCTGCATTTCTCACCTGTCGCGGCACAAAACGCGTGCGTGCTGCATTGGCATTCTTGGTTGTGTCTTTTGCCACAGCAGTTGCCGCAGCAGCCGCAGGCTTTGCCATGGTTGTAGCAGCCTTTGTGGTGGTTGCTGCCTTGGGTTGTGTGGCTTTGGTGTCGGCAGCCTTTTTGGTTTTGTTCTTGTTTGAAGTGAAAGCCGACTGACGTTGGCGTCGCACTGTCAGAGAAGTCGAACCCTCACCGCCCGTTTTGCTCTGGGCGTGTGCCGGCATAGCGGTGAGAAGTGCCATGAGGGCTGCGAATACCGGCAGCAGGGTTTTCTTATTTATGTGATACATATTATATCGTGGTTGATGGTTCGTTTAGTTTACTATAACCTCTAAAGCCTGCGGGAGCGTGCGTTCGATTCCGTCAGGACCTATAGCTTTTACACGCGTTATGTAGAAACGTTTGCCCCTCGAAAGCATTCGGAACATGTTTCTCTGTCTCTCGGTGAAGTTAGATGAATTTGAAACTTCGGGCACTGCGTTACCCATGTTATCGAAGAATACGGTTTCGAAGCCGAGTACGCGGAACGGAATATTGAGCAATCCGTCGTCGATGGCTGCACCGATGCCCTGTGTGCCCATTAGCAATGATTTCGAAAGCGGACGACCGCCTTTGTATTGGTTGGCCGTGCCCTTGTCGTCGTTGTAAGCAATATATGCTGTGGGGTCGGGCAATTTGCGAACGTGGAAAGTGAATTTTCCCATCTCAACGTTGCGCCCTTCCATGTTAGCAGTTACCGTGATTACCGCGTCTTTTCCCACAGATGCGGGGCGGGCTATGTATTTGCCGTTACCCGTGGGCTGAAGTGAGCCTCCGGTCATAGAAACTCCTATCTTGTTGAGCGGAACTCCAGGCGCGGAAACACTCATAGGGTTGTCGTAGCCGGCATAGAGCACATTCATCAAATCGGCTGAGACAGTGGCTGAAGGAGCTACTACAGTATATTTCTGAGTAAAGTTGCGGCGCACAAGATTTCCCTGCCCGTTTTGCATTTCTATATATCCCGAGAAATTGAAGTCTCCCGTGCTTCCGCAGGTAAACTCATACAATCCGTTTTGTGCCACTTTTCGTCCGCCTACATATATAGATGGTCGCATCGTTGTATCGACTGCCGCCATTATGATGCGCGCACTAAATTTTCCTCCTTGTACAATGGTGTTGGAAGTTGGGATTACAAATGCATCAAGTTCGTTTACGCGGATATCTTTTACGTCAATATTCGAAACAAGATTGTGCAACACAACACCTTCGGCGTATCTTACATCGTTTTGTAGCTTGCTGAGCAAAGCCACAGCGGCTGCCGTAGGCGTGTTTTCAAACATATATTGCTGCCAGTTCTTTCCCAAAGTGTTTTCGCGGCGCGGCACTACGGTAGCAAGGTTTTTGCTCACCACGGCAATCTCTTCTTTGTCGGAAATCATGGAGGTGATATTTTTGCGATACGCATTTATTGCATCGTAGAGCTTACGTCCTTGTCCGCTTGTGGGGTTTAGCATCACGTAAGTGGAACTTTCGAGATCATCTTTATTGAGAATGTCATTCACATTTCCCTTGGAGCCATCGGAATGACGCACAATGGCGAGTTTAAGTTCCTCTGCGTAATTATAAAGAGAGTCGCTCATGGAACGCACACGGCGCGCCCTTTCAAACCATTCCCTTACTTTCACGGGATTGGCTTTCATTTGCTCGTCGAAGTTCTTATACATAGCCGCGTTGTCCGATGCCGTGCTTGCGGTTGAGCGTCTAATGTTGTCCTCTACAATTGTAAATCCGTTGAGAACGTCGGGCGACACATTGAGAGCAAGCATTGCCAGCAGAACGATGTACATCAAGTTGATCATCTTCTGCCTTGGAGATACCGGTCTTCTTTTTATTCCCATTTTGTTAGTTGTGGTTTCGCGTTAATGGCAATCTTTTTTTTGCTGTGGCTTATTTTTAGTCGTCAGCAACCGATGAAGCAGCCGCAGCATTCTTCATGTTTACGGTGAGAGCCTTTATCATTCGGCTGTAAACGCCGTTGAGTTCCTCGATTTGCTTTGCCATTTTGCGTGTTTGCTCGTTGATTTGGTCGATAGTGCCTATTTGCGAGCTTATATTCTTGAGTTGTAATTCGTATACGGTATTTATTCCGGTGAGTGTGCGGTTGAGGTTGTTCATTTCCTCGCTGTCGGTGGTCATCTTACGACTTTGTTCCACCACATTTGTGAGAACTTCTGTAAGTTCTTTGAGTTTTTCCACATAATTCTGCGTTACATCGCCGATTTCCGGGTTTGCCGCGTTGCCAGCATCGGTAATCGTTGCCGCGTTGCCGCCCATTATGATTCCTCCGCCCGCATATCCGTTTTGCGGGGTGCCTGATGCTGCGGCTGTGGTCTGAGATGTTTCGCCGGGAGTGCCTTGTTGTGTTGCCGAGGTGCCTCCACCGAGAATTATAGTGGTGTTTCCGGTAGAAGGATTGGCATTTCCAACGGTTTGATCGGCACCTGTTTCTTCGGGAGTATTGTTTGTTTCTTCGCTTTCCCAGTCTTCTTCAAGTTCGGGCGTTTCATCTTCTTTATCGAACGGACGATCGAATGCTGAAAGGAAGAATACTATCACCTCAGTGCCCATACCGATAAATAACATTATGTCGGCGCCGAAAAGGTGTGTGAGTTTGAAGAGCGCGCCAAGGATTACGATTGAAGCACCCCAGGAGTATGCGTAGTTTAGGAAAGTTTGTCCGGGCACACTGTCCATCCAATGTTGCAGGCGGACTACTATATTTAAGCTGCTTGCCTTCATGATTTATGGTTTATTTCTTTTTGTCTTTTGTTGTTCCTGCTTCGGCTCCCGCTAATGAGCGCACGCAGCGAAATCCTATGAAAGAGCGCGGTTGGTTTTGGTATTCAAACGTGCGCCATGCCGAGCGGATAAGCGATTCCGGGTCTTTCCACGAGCCGCCTCTCACTACTTTTTTCTTTAAGCGGTAGGGGTCTTCTTTTGCTGCGTTGTATTTCAACTCGGGGTTCATATCGCTCATATTGTTTACGCCTGCTTCGGTGTATTCGGTGTTTGTCCATTCGGCAACATTGCCTGCCATATCGAACAGACCGTTTGAGTTTGCGCCATAGATGCCCACTTTCGAGGTGATGAGGTTTCCGTCTTCGGTGTAGTTTCCTCTGTCGGGTTTAAAGTTGGCAAAGAAACAGCCTTTGTCGTTTTTGGTGTTGCTTTCTTTCCATGGAAACGGATTGCCTTCCTTGCCTCGTGCGGCGTATTCCCATTCTATTTCAGACGGCAGGCGATAGCGTTGGATATTGCGTGCTTCTGGTCCGAGTCCTCTCAATAGATATTCGGTTCGCCAGGCGCAGAATGCGTTTGCTTGCTCCCATGTTACGCCTACCACGGGATAGTCGTTGTATGATGGTGAAGCGAAGTATGTTTTGAGGTATACTTCGTTGTTTGCGTTTTGGAAATCGTTTACCCAGCATGTGGTGTCGGGATAAACATTCACTATGTAGGTGTTGAGAAAGTCGTACATGCTCGACAGAGGTCGCGTGATGGTTTGTCTCACTATGTTTCCGTCGTCGTCAACATAGGCGGTGTCTTTTGAAATCATGACAACTTCGTTGGGGTCGGCGGGATTGTCGGTATCGAGTGAGCGTTCTTCGGGATTGAGCCTGTATTTGCGCATGGCTGCTTTGGCGTAGTCGAAAATCTCATAGCGATAGTTCAACTGTTTTGTGTCGAGCATTCGCGAACCGTCGATAGGGTGGTAAACATATACGCTTTCGATTGCGCGTTCCTCGTCTTCGGTGGGTTTGCGCCAGGGAATGGGCTTTTTCCAATTGAGGTGCGGGGTAACGGGGTCGCCGTATTTGTCTTCTTCTATCTTGTAGGTTTCATCGCCTCCGTAGCTGGGGTCGGCAAGTCGTTCGCGAATAATGCTATCGCGCACCCAATATACAAATTGTCTGTACATTGAGTTGGTAACTTCGGTTTGGTCCATCCAAAAACCGTCTACCGAGATGTCTTTTTGCGGAATGATGTTTCCCCAAAGGCTATCTTGCTCGGCGAGTCCCACTTTGAGGTATCCTCTGGGCACTTTTACCATTCCGTAGGGTGCGGGTTCTTCGGAGCGCACGCCGCGTTGTCCTGTTACTTCGCCTCCGTCGCTTATGGTTTTCTTGCTGCTGAAGCATGAAGCAAGCGTAAGACAAACCACCAAGGCCGAAAGGGCATAAGCTATATGTTTCATATTCGTTTGTTGTTTCTGGTCTTACAGATAGCGCACGCTTTTGTGGCGGTTGCGCCCTTTTTTGTATAAATTCAAGTCGAGTTGGTATTTCAGCAATATCTCGTGGGCGCCGCTTTTAAGGTCGGGCATCGAAGTATATGCTTCATACGAATAACTCACCGTTACTCCGTGGAAAAGTCCTCCGACAAACGCCGAAGCAGAATGCTGCGGGCTGTAGGTGGCTCCGGCAAAGAGTTTTTTCTTCTCGCTGTGTAGTTCCACGCGTCCGCTTATGTTGGCGCGGAAGTCAGAGCCGTCATACATGCAGAGCACTGCGGGGTGTATTGTAATTAACGGATTTCTCATTTTAATATTGTATCCTGCGGTGAAATAATATGTAGGATCGATTTTTAGCTGATTGGTTTCGCCGAGGGTTACTGTGGGCGAAAGTATGTGCATCATTGATATGCCGGCATACCATAGTTTGTGGCGGTAAAAGAGTCCGGCGCTCATGTCGACCTTTGAGCCTGTAACCTTTGTGGTTGGAATTGCGGGATCGTTGCTTGTTTCTACGTCTGCCTTGGTTCCGTCGAATTCTTCGGCAAGCAAATCGGCTTGTGCTCCCAGACTTAGTCGTCCGCCAAACAGTTTGTTGATATGAAAGGCGTATTGTGCCGAAAATCTTTTGTGGGAAAAGAGACCCAATTCGTCG
Source organism: Clostridiaceae bacterium Marseille-Q4149 (assembly GCA_963644855.1). GTDB lineage: Bacteria > Bacteroidota > Bacteroidia > Bacteroidales > Bacteroidaceae > UBA6398. The sequence continues at coordinate 13,087 of CAVIQL010000015.1, forward strand.
TTTTGGAATACAAGTCCCACACCATTGCGCTTTTTAAATACGATGAAAGGCATGTCGGCTGCGGCAAACATTGTTTTAGGTGCGTTGCGAAAGCCAGTCATCTGCATGGAATATGCCCCGATAATGTTGAGCGCGTCTTCGTTTCCCGCTGCGGCTGGATTAAAAGCCGTTTCCATCATCCAATAATGGGTGTATTCGGGATCATACTGCCCCCGAGTGGCGGCAAAGACCGTCAGAAAGGCAAATGTTATCAGTAGCTTCTTACGCATAATTCATTTCTATAACTACTTATTGTGTGTTTTATTGTGCAGGCTCAAAAATAAATTGCAAAACACCGGGATTTCCGATAGGTCAGGGTGGATATCTGACAAATTTAAAAGGCTGTCGGGAAACCATGGTTTAGCTTCAAAAAAACAATATAGGATATCGCAAAAACGATAACCGATATTTTTTAAAAAAGGTCCGATATTATTTAAAAAATATCAGACATTAGAAAAACGATATCAAACATTGTTTTTACGAGGTGTCGTGTGAGTTTTTGCAATAGCTTATTGCGTTTGAAAAATTGGGCATATACCATTCTTTTTTAACTGTTTTGTAATGGCTTTGGCTTGTATTTTCCGTACATTTGCAACTGTATCCAACACATAAATAGATTTCTATCATGAAAAAAGCCTTCTTGTTTCTCGTTCTCGCATCGTTGTTTTTCACACAAGGTTCGGCACGCACACGCAAAGCCCTCTACGTTATAATCGACGGCGTGCCGGCAAGCGCACTCGAGCGTCTGCAACCGCCAACTATAATGGAAATTGCAAAGGCTGGCGGATATTCGCGCGGATATTGCGGCGGAATGAGAGGAAGATACTCCGAAACACCTACGATTTCGGCTATAGGATATACTAACATCAATACCGGAACGTGGGTAAACAAGCATAATGTGCGCGGAAACAACGACATTAAGGCAAACTACAACTATCCCACGATTTTTCGCATTGCCAAAGACCAAAAACGCGATGTGAAAACTGCGCTCTACTCAAGTTGGAGCGACAATCGCACTATACTTCTTGGCGAAAACCGCCCCGAAACGCGCAATCTCAAGATTGACTATGTGGTTGACGGCTTTGACCTCGACCACAACAAATATCCCAACAAGCCCGGCGACCTTCAGGTGTTCGACTACGACGCTGAGGTTTGCAAGGGTGCAGCAAAATGTATTCGCGAAAACGCTCCCGATCTCAATTGGCTTTACCTTTGGTATTCCGACGATGCCTATCATTACAATGGGCACGGGCATATAGGCGATTGGAGCGTGATGGCAGAAGATTCGCTACTTAAACAAGTGTGGGAGGCTGTGAAGGAAAGACAAAAGAAACATGACGAAGACTGGCTCGTGATTGTTACCACCGATCACGGACGCGGATACGACGGACGCAACCATGGAGGACAAACCGACACGGAACGCACAGTTTGGTTCGCCACTAATCTTAAAAAACGCAACGATAAATTCGGACGCGCCGATTTGTCGCATGTAGATGTACTGCCCACAATTTGCAAATGGCTCAACTTTGAGCTGCCACAAAAGACACGCTTCGAACTCGACGGCTCATCGTTTTACGGCACAGAGGATATAAACAATCTTTGGCTCGAACCCTGGGATAAAAAAGTTACGCTGCGGTGGAAATCAAGCGGTAAAAACGTTCCCGTGGGAATATACGTTTCTATAACAAACAACATCGCAACTGGCGGAGAAGACAATTGGAAAAAACTTGCCACTGTGCCGTCGAGCAAAGGCGAATTTACGCTCGACGATATCCGTATCGCTACATCGCCTTTCGTTAAGTTTGCAGTAACTACGCCCAATACCACGCTCAACATCTGGTGGAAGATGTAGCATAGCCCATACCATATATAATATTACGCAGCCCCGATATTTTTCAGCCTTTGATAGGTGAAACAATCCAGGTTAGAGCCTCCGTGTATCAATAATGGTAGCCCTTATTTTTGTCAAAAGTATCGCGCTGTGTCTTATAGTTTGACGTAAGTTCCAGTCCAGCTTTCTTATCGTGGAAATAGTGTATGGCATTGTCGGAATACAAACTCTTTCCGTTGCTGTAGAAGATATACCATTCCCAATTTTCCGAGGTTTCTTTGACAGAATATTTTTTTCCTTCGGCGGTGTATGTGCCGCTTGGGCATGTAAGCTGATGGATAGTGAGGGAATTTTCTCCGTCTTGAAGATAGTAGTAATATTCGTCAGTATCGCTATATACGAGAAGCCCGCTGGGATAGTTGCTGTTGTATATGTATTGGTTGGTTGCGTGTCTCACGTCATCAATAAAGAATGCTCCCGAAACTTTGACGTTTACAGAATAAGGATACCACGTCATGCCAGTAAGAATAACGGTTTTCCATGTTCCGTCTTCGTTTTCCACTGAAGTTGTAGCGCTATAAGTGTCGCCTGATTGCTTGTATGATTCAAACGATACCGAAACCTGTTGGTCGTAAACAAGTTCCTGCGTCTTTCGTTTGCTTAGCAGTCTGCCCGTCTGCCCTTTTGTTTTTGCCCATATGCCTACTTCTACCGAAGTCTTGGCTTGGTGTTTGTCGTAGTCTATGGAATAGAATTTTTCGCGATGGATATTGGCGAGCCAGATATTGCAGTTGATGTTGTTGTCGAGGGTTGAATTCGGAGCTTCTACGTATTGGTAATGTCCGGATATGGCTTCTTTTGCATTACCTTCCTCTAAAATATAAGGATTGTCGAAATATAGATAAGCATCATCGGTATCGTAATACACATAAATGCCCCAACTTTCAAGATTGTCGATTTGTGGTTTCGTTGCTGTGGCTTGACATTTAAAAGCTGCTATAGAAGGACAGTAATATGATTTCGTAACGCTAAGCGCAGCATCGTTGTTGCATTTCAGTTCGCCGTTGGTGGTGAATTGTTTCCAACTGTCTTCCCAAATAAAGGAGTTGTCGTTTTTTGATTTGCAGTAGGCGCGGTAGAAATAGGTGGTTTGCGTTTTTAGATTGTCAACGTTTATTTTGCTGGGAATAGTAGGTGTGGTTTCAGCGTAGTCTCCGCCAATAACAAAGGAGCCAATTGCGTGGCAATCGTTGTTTTTTGCCGAAAGACTGTCCTTGCTCACACACACTCCGTACTCAAAACTTTCTTCTTCTGCGCCGCCAATTGCCATAAGCTCCCCATATGTATCAATGGAGCAACTGGTTTGCTCGGCATTTGCAATTCCTGTTTCCAAACCAAACAAGATTATTGGGCGATGAAGCTGGGCATAGCGGTCGTCGAGCATAGCTTTGTTTTTGTCTTGAATGTCTTTGATATTACTCATTATCAAACTCATCAAACTCGTTTCTAATGGATGATCACTGTCAAACTTTACCACTGCGCCAAAGAGATATTCCGTCTTCCCCATATCGGGATATTTATCTTCTATATTATTTACAATTTCTACAGCACTTTGATCTCGGTAATCCATGAATTCGTTCATGTAGTCGGCAAGTTTTATGATGTCTTTCATGGTTTGGCGTTTGAGATGCTTTTTAAAAAACTCGTTGCTGTTTTCTTTTGTGTTCATCTCAATATTGAGCGTTTTGTTAATGGCGCGCTCCACGATAGGCGCCTTTATCTGCCCGATAAACCAATTTTTCAAAGTTTCGGCAGTGTGGCTCTTGGTTTCTTTTTCGGCTCCATAGTCTTCCATTACGAAAGCTTGTCCGTAACATGTGGCATATAGTTTAACTGCCGACGAGGTATCGTTGTATACAATGTGCATCGTCATCAAATCGCTCTTGATGTCGGTGAGACGTTTTTGCGAATCAAAAACAAAGTGAAAGAAAACATCGTTTACTTTGGCATCGGCTTGGGTGAGGTCTTTGGTGTTGCAGGCAAGATAGCCGTTTTTGCCCATCATGTATGCGTTGTCGTCGTTGCGCCACTTCACCAAAGCATACTCATTGTCTTCGATTTCAGTTGGTTCGGTGCTTTTGCCACTGCCGTTCTCGTCTGTCGAACAAGCTGCAAGAATTGTGGTAAAAACGATAACCGACATTATTTTAATAATAACCGACATTGTTTTAATAATAACTGACATTGTTTTGATAATAACTGATGTTGTATTTTCTTTGATAGCAAAGGTATAAATTCCAAGATAAAAGTCTGTTATGTAGTCAGTGAAAAATGCGCCTCGGGCAGCGTAAAAAGGCACAAAGAAATGCAAAAGCCAGCGGGTTGCGCGTTTTTTTAGTAAATTAGCCCCCTAAAAGAAAAACTTGGCTATACAATGGAAGGTTCCAAAAAGGTAACGTTCAGGGGAAAAGTCTTGCGAGTGGGGTTGATTCTTGCATGCGTGATTGTTGTGGCGTATCTCATGCCGAGAGAAAAGCGTTTTGGTTTTGATTTTAAGCTCAACAAGCCTTGGACTCACCAACAACTTATTGCTGATTACGATTTTCCGATTTACAAGAGTGATGAGGCTTTGGCTGTGGAGCGCGACAGTGTGGGCAATCTCTTTCAGCCTTATTACAACGAGGACGCTCTCGTTGAAAAAAACCAAATACAAAGGTTTGTAAACGATGTTCAATCGGGCAGTCTCAAAGGTATGCCTGCCAATGTAGTGAAACTTGTGGCTTCAAGGCTTCACGATATTTACACAAGCGGAGTGGTGAGGAGCGAAGAACTGCGTGCCATGAACGATAGCAATGTTACTGCCATTAGAGTGGTGAGCGGGCGAGAGGCTAAGAGCCGAAAACTTGGCGAAATATATTCCACGCGCACCGCATACGCATATATGATAAACGGCGACACCAACATTGTTTCGCATGAGCAGTTGGTGCAATACAATCTCGTGAACTACATTGAGGCAAACCTGAATATGGACGAAAAACGTTCCACTGCCGCCAAACACGACCTTATGGAAGCGATTTCACCTACCTATGGACTCGTGCAGAGAGGGCAGAAAATTATCGACCGGGGCGAGATTGTTACATCAAAAACCTATGACATTCTGAAATCATTGGAGCGCGAATCCCAGGTAAGAAACCTTCCCGAAAAGGGAATTCCTCTTATTATGTTCGGGCAGTTCCTTTTGGTGGCAATAGCGTTCTCTGCCTTTTTCGTATACGTCAACATATATCATAAAAACTATTTCCGCAACATAAGAACGTTTGCATTCATGCTCTCGTTGCTTGCAATTTTTCCTATAGCGGTAACGTTGCTCCCGTCCTCCTCTCATGCCATAGCATTTCTTGTTCCCTTTGCAATGGTAGGCATCTTTATGCGCATCTTTGCCGACACCAACACTGCGTTTCTCTCTTTGGGAACTACAATATTTATAAGTTCGCTGGTACTTGTCGACCCGTTTGAGTTCATTCTCGTTAATTTTGCCTCGGGCGTGGCTGCAATTTATGCCCTTCACGATTTACAGCAACGTTCTCAACTGTTTCAAACGGCCGTAATAGCCACTTTGGTTTCCGTTGTAACCGCTGCTGCGTTCGACTTTGCGCAAGGCATGGAAATAAAAGGCTTCGACAATGTGCTATATATATATCTTTTGGTAAACGGAATATTTCTTTTGTTCTCATACCCCCTTCTTTATGTGGTGGAAAAGATATTCGGATTTGTATCATCGGTTACGCTCATCGAATTGTCGAATATCAACAATCCTTTGTTGCGCAGAATGTCGAAAGAAGCCGCCGGAACATTCAATCATTCCATGCAGGTGGCAAATCTTGCCGCTGATGCTGCCGCAAAAATAGGCGCAAACACACTGCTCGTGCGAACAGGCGCACTCTATCACGATATCGGAAAAATCAAAAGCCCCGCATTCTTCACGGAAAACCAAAGCGGCGTGAATCCCCACGACCAACTATCGCCCGAACGAAGTGCAGGAATTATCATATCTCATGTGGCGGAAGGATTGAAGCTTGCCGATAAATTCCATCTGCCTTCTGCCGTAAAAACATTCATTGCCACGCATCACGGACGCAGTAAGGCAAAATATTTTTATATAACCTGGCTAAACCAACACCCAGACGAAACACCTGATGAGGAAGTATTTACTTATCCCGGACCGAATCCTTCGACCCGCGAGCAAGCAATTTTGATGATGGCCGACTCTGTGGAAGCCGCCTCGCGCTCTTTGAAAGAATACACCGAAGAGTCGATAAGCGAATTGGTGAACCGCATAATCGACAACCAAATGAAAGAAGGCTATTTTCGCAATTGCCCAATCACATTTGCCGATATAGCCGACACAAAAAAGGTTTTCATAGAAAATCTAAAGACTATATATCATTCAAGAATACAATATCCCGAATTAAACTCCGCAAACAACGGAACACAAAATCAAAAACAACGAAATTTCAGCAATATATTTGGAACATTCCGAAACAATAAATAAAGGAAATCATGGAACGTACAATAGAAATACTATGTCGCAACAACGACGAGAGAATAGAATTGCCGTTGGGAAGCACAGTGTTGGAAGCATATGAAGCTTTGGGACTAAAAATGTCGGCTGTTTGCGCCGAAGTAAACAACAAAGTTGAGAGCATGAACTATGTGTTGTTCTCGAATAGCGATATAAAATATCTAGATATAAGTTCTCCCTCGGGAATGCGCACTTATACGCGCTCATTGTTCTTTGTGCTGTGTAAAGCAGTCAAGGATAAATATCCCGAAGCCTCAATCAGAATAGATACTCCCGTATCCAACGGCTATTATTGCCGTATTCTCAATATTCCCGAGCTGTCTGTGCAAGATATTGAGGCAATAAAGACACGCATGCAGGAAATTATTGACGCCAATATCCCATTCCGTCGCATCAAAGCCCATACAGATACCGTTGTAAAGCGTTTTCGCGAAGCCGGAATGGAGAGCAAAGCAAAATTAATAGAAACTTGCGGCAATTTATACTCCACTTATTATATGCTTGGAGACACAATGGATTATTATTATGGGGCTCTCCTAAATACTACGGGAGGTATTTGGCTTTTTGATATAGATAAGTATCACGATGGTGTACTTCTTCGATTGCCTGATCCCAGTAATCCCGACCAATTGCGTCCGTATGTAAAACAAGAGAAAATGTTCGAAGTTTTTCATGAAAACCACAAGTGGCAAACGGTAATGGGCCTTAACACGATAGGAGACCTTAACGAATTTGTGGCAAAGGGAATGGATAATTTGACGGTAACTGTGTCGGAGGCGTTGCAAGAGAAAAAAATAAGCAATATCGCAGAAGAAATAGCGGAGCGCAAGAATGTGAAAGTTGTGCTCATATCTGGACCGTCTTCGAGCGGGAAAACAACATTCAGTAAACGTTTGTCGGTACAATTGGCTGCTTGCGGATTAAAACCTTTTCCTATTTCAATGGACGACTATTTCGTTGACCGCGAAAAAACTCCTAAAGACGATAAAGGGGAATATGATTTTGAAAGCGTTTATGCCCTAAATATTCCGATGCTTTCCCACGATCTTAATGACCTTATTGCGGGAAAGGAAGTAGAATTGCCGCGTTATAATTTCTATACGGGCAAGAGTGAAAAGAGTGGCGTGAATCTTAAAATCGATGACAATATGATTTTGGTAATTGAGGGTATTCATGCGCTTAATCCTGAACTAACAAAGCAGATTCCCGAGCAAAACAAATTCCGTGTATATGTTTCGGCGCTTACTTCTATACTTCTCGACGACCACAATTACATTCCTGCTCCCGACAATCGCCTTCTTCGTCGTATTGTGCGAGATTATAAATATCGCGGATACTCTGCCCGGGAAACTATTAAGCGGTGGCCGAGTGTTAGGGCGGGAGAAAGGAAATGGATTTTCCCTTATCAGGAGGATGCGGACGCAATGTTTAATTCTGCTTTGCTTTTCGAACTTGCTACTCTCAAACCTCAGGCTCTTCAATTGCTTTTGCGTGTGGACGAACGCTACGAAGAACATTCCGAGGCGGTGCGTCTTATAAAATTCCTTTCGTATATTCGTCCCATTCCCATGGAAGGATTGCCGCCCACGTCGCTTTTGCGTGAATTCATAGGAGGCAGTACATTCAATTATTGATATGTTTCAAACTTATATGTAACTTCGACTTTCGTAATGAGAGTTTTAATAGTCAACACTTCAGAACGTACAGGCGGGGCGGCTATTGCGGCGGCGCGTTTGCGCGAAGCATTGGGAAACAATGGGGTGAAAGCCACCATGCTCGTGAGCAAAAAAGAAACCGATGCGATAACAGTGGCTGCGCCTCACGATTCTGCGCTTATAAAATATAAATTCCTTCGCGAGAGATTTGCCATTTGGAAGGCTAACGGCTTTCACAAGCACCGTTTGTTTGAAACAGATGCTGCAAGATTTGGCGTGGATATCACGGGGCTTAAAGAATTCAAAGAGGCTGACGTAGTTCATCTTCATTGGATTAATCAAGGATTTATTTCGCTCAAAGGTATTGCAAAAATTCTGCGTTGTGGCAAACCTGTGGTATGGACAATGCACGACATGTGGCCATTTACGGGAATATGTCATTATACAGGCGAGTGCGAACGTTTCAAAGAATCGTGCGGAAAGTGCCCCTTGCTCTACCGAAGTGGCTATTCGCGCGATTTGTCGTGCCGAGTTTTTGCCCGTAAACGCAAATTATATCGCGACGCCAATATTACGTTTGTTGCGTGTAGCGATTGGTTGGCAGAGAGTGCCCGTTCGAGTGCTTTGCTCGAGGGTAAGCGTGTGCTCAGCATTCCTAATCCTATAAACATGAGGCTGTATTGTCCGCGCAACATGGCTGAGGCGCGCCAGGCGCTGGCTTTGCCGTTGGGCAAGAAACTATTGCTTTTTGCGGCCTATCGTGTAACAAACAAAATCAAGGGCATCGATTATCTGTGTCAAGCCATTTCGAAACTTGCGAGTGAGCACCCCGACATAATGTCGAGCATTGCCGTTGTGGCAGTAGGCAAGGAGAGTGATGCGTTGAAGACTCTGCTGCCGGTGAAAGTGTATTCTTTCGGCTATGTGTCAAACGAGAAAAAAATGATAGAAATATATAATGCCTGCAATCTCTTTCTTATTCCAACGATGCAGGACAATCTTCCAAACACTATAATGGAATCTATGTCGTGTGGCGTTCCTTGTGTGGCGTTCAACGTAGGTGGTATTCCGCAGATGATAGATCATAAAAAGAACGGTTATATTGCCGAATACAAGAGCGCCGATGATTTCGCCGAGGGCATTTTGTGGTCGCTTTCCAACAATCGCGATGCCGCGCTTTCCGAGGCTGCGCGCGCCAAGGTGGCTGCCGATTTTTCCGAGACGGCGGTTTCGCGCAAATACATTGATTTATATAGCAGCATTGCGGGAGGTAGAAATGACTAAGCCTGTAAAATTTACTGTGGCAACCGTTACTTACAATGCTGCCGACGTGATAAAACGCACTCTCGACAGTGTGGAGGAGCAAGACTACCCATATGTGGAGCATATTATCGTGGACGGAAATTCCCACGACGGCACATTGGCTGAATTTCTCCACTATCAAGAGCGAAATGCCCGCGAGGCGCGCCATGAGGTAAACGCTATAAGCGAGCCCGACAAGGGTATATACGATGCAATGAACAAGGCTTTGCAGATGGCAACGGGCGATTTCATAATCTTTCTCAATGCGGGCGACAAGTTCCACGCTCCCGATGTGTTGTCAAAGGTTGCCGCTTGTGCCAACGAGGATACGGGAGTGATTTATGGCGATACCGACATTGTAGACTTTGACGGAAATTTCATACGCCACCGTAGGCTTTCGCCGCCAAAGCGTCTCACATCGCGTAGCTTTCTTCACGGCATGCTGGTATGCCACCAAGCTTTTTTTGCAAGCACATCTATTGCGGCTAAGGTGAATTATAATTTGCGCTATCGTTTCTCGGCAGATTATGATTGGTGTATAAGGGTGATGCGCCGTGCCGAGAGAACGAAACGAAAGTTGGTAAACGCAAAAATAGTTGTGGCAGATTATCTCGACGGTGGCATGACGGTGAAAAACCACCGCAAATCGTTGCGCGAAAGGTATGTGGTAATGGCACGCAGGTATGGAATAATCCGCGCCACAGTCATGCATCTTTGGTTTATGGTGCGCGCCGTGGTGAAACGCTGACGACATTGTCGTGTCAGAAGGGGTTTATTTTTTGTTGTTACAGACAAGTTTTTTCTGACGTCGAATGTCGTAAAACTAATGTCCGATATTTTTTAAATAATATCGGACATTTTTTAAAAAAGGTCGGATATTGTTTTTACAAGATGCCTTGTTGTTTTTTGGAGCTACATACGTTGTTTCAACGGGGCTTGATATCCCGCTTGTAAAGCCTGATATTAAATTGAAAATCTTAGGGAGTTTTTGCCGGAAAGCCCGATGTTTTTTCGAGACAACGCTTGTGGACTATAATTGTCCGCTTTCTACAAGGCGCACCACGCGTTCTGTGTATTTGTCATCGCCTTCGGGATCGTAGGCTTTCTTTAAACTGCTGCCGAAAAGCCCTGCGAAAACTTGATAATAGGCAGCCTTGAACGAACCAAGGAATGCTTGTATCAAAGCATACGACGATTGGTCGCACTCGCGGTAGATGAGTTTGATGAGAAGCTTTCCCTGCGAACGGCTCATGCGTTTTACAATTGGCTTATACTGTTCCTTTATTCCGTCTTCCACAAGCGCGATGTGCGCCTTGCGCTCTTTTTCGGTTGGCAAGGTTTCTACAAAATCATAAGTCTCAATCAGAGTTTCCTTTGCCAACTTTGCATACGGCAAAATCTTCTTCACGTTTGCCACGAGGCGGTTGTATGCCTGGCGTTCCTTTTCGTTTCTGAACGTCATGGGCGGATAAACGCGGCATGGCGGGGTAACGATATCGGGAATACTGTCGCCTTTGTACAGAGTCTTGCCCACTTGCACATAAAGTGGCAACGGAGGCACACTATCCAAGCCCTCCTTTTTGTTCTGAGCCTCTACACTGCATGCAGAGTGCAACATGAGCAATACCAAAATAAGTCTGCACCATTTCATTGCGACACAAAAATAATAAGAAAAGCCCATATGCTGCCAATATTTCATATTCTTTTACCATGTGTGGGGCTTGCGGCAAAAACAGCGTGAGTTTGCGCAAATTTGGCTACCTTTGCAATCAGAACAAAAACAGAAAAAATATGGGATTACAATGTGGAATAGTGGGATTGCCCAATGTGGGAAAATCCACCTTGTTCAATTGTTTGAGCAGTGCCAAGGCACAAGCCGCAAACTTCCCCTTTTGCACGATAGAGCCTAATGTCGGTGTAATAACAGTGCCCGACGATCGTCTCAACCGGCTTGCCGAAATCGTACATCCGGGAAGAATTGTGCCGGCAACGGTTGAAATAGTAGATATAGCCGGAATAGTGAAAGGCGCAAGCAAGGGCGAGGGATTGGGAAACCAGTTTCTCGGAAACATACGCCAGACCGACGCAATAATTCACGTGCTCCGTTGTTTCGACGACGGGAATGTGGTGCACGTTGACGGAAGTGTTGACCCCGTTAGAGACAAAGAAGTGATCGATACCGAGCTTCAACTCAAAGATCTCGAAACTGTGGAGCAGCATCTCAAGAAAGTGGAAAAAATGGCGCGTGTGGGCGGAGACCAACAAGCACAAGTGGAATACGGAGTGCTTAAAGCTTATCACGAAGTGCTTTCTGCCGGAAAATCTGCGCGCATTGTGAAATTCGAGAAGAAGGAAGAAATTCAGGCAGCGCACGATTTGTTTCTCCTTACGGCAAAGCCTGTGATTTATGTGTGCAATGTTGACGAAGGTTCGGCAGTTAGCGGCAATAAATTTGTAGATGCTGTGCGCGAAGCAATAGCTCCCGAAGGCGCAGAACTGCTTGTTGTGGCTGCAAGAACCGAGGCTGATATCGCCGAACTTGACAATGCAGAGGACAGAAAGGAGTTTCTCGAAGCGGCAGGGCTTAAAGAATCGGGCTGCAACCGTCTTATTCAGTCGGCATACCACATCCTTAATCTGCAAACCTTTATCACCGCCGGCGAAATGGAGGTAAAGGCGTGGACATACCACAAGGGCTGGAAAGCTCCGCAATGTGCGGGAGTGATTCACACTGATTTTGAAAAAGGATTTATTCGCGCCGAGGTGATAAAGTATGATGACTATATAAAATACGGTAGTGAAGCGGCTGTGCGCGATGCTGGAAAATTGAATATAGAGGGAAAAGACTACGAAGTGCAGGACGGCGACATTATGCACTTCCGTTTCAACGTGTAAAGCCGCAGCAAAATGATGCTTTCTGCAATTCTTCCACAATTTGTCTATTGGAATCCCGATCCGGTAGCATTTACGATTTTTTCCCACGAAGTTCGTTGGTACGCTCTCTGTTGGTGTGTAGGTCTTTTGCTGGGATATTTGGTAATGCAACGGTTGTATAAACTCCAACATATACCCGACGAAAAATTCGAACCGCTATTCTTCTACATCTTTTTCGGTGTGATTATCGGCGCAAGGCTCGGGCATTGCCTGTTTTATGAACCCGGATATTTTTTGTCCCACCCTGTGGAGATGATATTGCCTATCGGTAAAACCGAAAGCGGTTGGCGTTGCACCGGATATGCGGGGCTTTCATCGCATGGCGGAGTTTTCGGAATGCTTGTTGCGCTTTATCTTTATGTGAAAAAGACTGGCGTGAATACAATGCGCATTCTTGACAACATGGGAGTTTGTGCTCCGCTAACGGCGTGCTTTATTCGTTTAGGCAATCTGTTCAATTCCGAAATAGTAGGCAAGGTTACGGATATGCCGTGGGGTTTTGTGTTTGCGGCAAATGGTGAATCGTTTGCGCGACACCCCGGACAACTTTACGAGTCCTCTGCTTATATTTTGATATTCCTGATAGGATTGGTGTTGTATCGCATTTATTCCCGCAAGGTAGGCACGGGCTTTTTCTTTGGCTGGTGTTTGACGGCGGTGTTTGTGTTCAGATTCTTGATAGAATACGTAAAAGATGTGCAGGAAACTTTTGAGCAGAACATGCTCTTTGACATGGGACAAATTCTAAGCATTCCGTTTATAATCATAGGAATATATTGCCTGGCAGGCGGCAAACTTTGTCGCAAGCTAAGCGAGAAGAAAGCATAGTAAGGCGGCTGGCATATTGCACGATGCATGGAATAAAAAGGATGCCATATCGCGCAGGCGGTATGGCATTTTTGTTTTGCCTTGCGGCGTATGTTTTTACTACAATGTTTGCTTCAAAAAAACAATATAGGATATCGCAAAAATAATATCGGTTATTATTTAAAAAATGTCTGACATTATTTGAAAAATATCAGACATTAGAAAAACGATATTTGATATCGTTTTTCCGCCCTCCCGTCAAGGAAATATTTTACAGCAAAACCATTGAACCTAACGCTACATTTTTAGTGCAGCAAAACGTGGGAAACAAAAAATATGGGAGCGCATTCTGAATGCGTTCCCATATCGTTATATCGTTGTCGGCTATAAGCCGAAAGGTTTCGGATATCCTTATGCCGTGGCACGTTGCCGTGCAGACCAAGTATTACTTTTTGTCCTCGATAGAGAGGAGTTCTACCTTGAATATCAGAGCCGAATAAGGTTTGATCTTATCACCCGTTTCGCGCGAGCCATAAGCAAGTTCCTGCGGCACGTATATTTCCCATGTCGAGCCTACAGGCATGTGGGTCAAGGCATCTGTCCAACCCTTGATTACTTGGTTGCAACCAAAAGTTGCGGACTTGTTGCGCTTGTATGAGCTGTCAAACACTGTGCCGTCGATAAGTTTTCCCTCATAATTCACCGACACTTTGTCGTCAGCCTTAGGGCAAGGACCATTGCCCTCTTTGAGCACCTTATACTGCACCTTGGAACCCGGAATAAGCTTTACGCCTTCTTTCTTGGCATTCTCGGCAAGAAACTTTTCGCCTGCTTCGCGATTCGGACCGTATTGCTTTTCTTTGAGACGATCTACATAGAAAGTCATCTGCTTTTGTGCCAGTTTTTGTGCCGAATCAACGGGAATCTTACAGTCTTTGCCCGAAACTCCTGCTACAAAACCTTCGAGAAACTTGCTCTCGTCGATATAAGTAGAGTTTTCGTTGCCAGTAATCTGCTTGTTGAAGCCCGGAATAAACTGACCGGCAACTTGCTGACCAATCTGAATGCCGGCTGCATAGGCTTTGAGCGATTTGTCGTCCTTCTTGGCCACCGCTTCGTTGAAACCGCGCATAAAGTCTTCCATCTTGGCAGTATCAACACCGAGACGGGAGGCAAGATATTGCTTCAAACCTTCGGTATTTGCGAGTCCGGCAGCATAACTGAAGTCTGCAATCGAAACGGTATCAACCACAGCCTTCACATCCTTTGAGTCTTTCTTCTCCTTCGACGCTTTTGTCTTTGCAGTCTTTGCTACCTTGGCGTTGGCAGCCTTTTTGGTTGTTTTGGTCTGCGCCATAGCACCGTTTACGCCCAACATTGTGGCGCAAACAACTGTCAGAATAAATCCTAACTTGCTCATCTTTCGTTTCAATTAAGAGTTTTTATGTCGATAAGACAATTACTTTTTCACAGGTGCGGGAGTAGCGTCCTCGTCTTCTGTTTTCATTACGTCAACAAGCTCGAGTTTGAAAACAAGAGCAGAGAACGGCTTGATAAGATTGCCTACATCGCGTGTGCCATAGGCTTGGTCTTGCGGGAGATAGATTTCCCAAGTAGAACCAGCAGGCATGTGAGTGAGAGCTTGCGTCCAACCGGGAATCATCTGGTTAACGTTTACTTCTACAGGCTTGCCGTCGTTGTTTTTATAGGAGCTGTCGAAAACTTTGCCGTCAATCAAACGACCTTCATAGCTCACGTGTACGCGGGAAGTAGCTGTAGGAATTGCGCCGTTGCCTTCTTTTATAACTTTATAGAGTGTTCCGCCGGGAAGTTCCTTTACTCCTGCGGTAGCTTTCATCTTTGCGATAAATTCTTCGCCTGCCTTTTTGTTTGGACCAAAGCTTTTTTCGAGAGTAGAGGCTTTGAGTTTGTCAACGTGGCGTTGTGCGTTTTTGAAAGCCTCGTCATAAGTCATCGCCATGCCTTTTCCGCGTGCTCCTGCTACGAAACCAGCGATAAGATTCTTGAGACTGATTGTTTTTGTACTGTCTTCACCGTAAATTTCATAGTTCAGCCCTTTAAACATTTGCGTACCTAATTGCTGTCCTATCTGTATTCCGGCGTAGTATGCGGCTTTCTTTTTGTCTTCGCCGGCTTGTGCGCCTTGTTTTACGCCTTTTATAAAGTCGTCAATATAGGCTGTGTCAACTCCAAGTCGCTGGGAAAGATAATCTTTTATGCCGCGCGAGTTGGACAATCCCACTTCGTAGGAAACGGAGTCCACTTCTGTTTTAAGGTTGGCAGTTGTGTTGCCGCCTTTGTTGCACGAGCCGAGGAGCAAAAGCGTTCCTGCAGCTGCAATGATGATTTTTTTCATTTTTGTATAGTTTATTGTATGTTTCTAAGTTGTTTTTTTGCTGTTTTAGAGCACTTCTATCAATTGCACCTCGAATATCAATGCTGCGAAAGGCGGTATCATGTTTCCTGCGCCGTTCTCGCCGTATGCAAGGTTGTAGGGAATGAAGAATTTATAGGTTGCGCCTTCTTTCATAAGTTGCAAGCCTTCGGTCCAGCCGCGTATCACACCGTTAAGGGGGAATGTTGCGGGTTGTCCGCGCTTTATTGAACTATCGAAAAGCGTACCATCGATTAATGTTCCCTCGTAATGGCATTTTACATTGTCGGTAGCTTTTGGCGAACGTCCTGTGCCTTCTTTTACAACCTGGTATTGCAACCCGCTGGGAAGCACTACTACGCCTTCTTTCTTGGCATTTTCTTTCAGGAACTCTTCACCGGCTTTTTTTGCTGCCTCGCCGGCTGCTGCTTGTTCGGCTTTTTTCTCGGCATCTCGGCGTTGCAGGTATTCTATTACCATTTGCTGGCCTTCAATCTCGTCTATTGCGAGGTGTGCGCCTGTGTAAATGTCTTTAACTGCTTGTGCGAAATCTTCAAGGTTTAGGTCTTCGCCGCAGAGGTCCTGCAACTGGCGGCCTATTCCCAATCCTAATGCGTAACTTACTTTGTTCATAATGTTGTTTTTGGAGCACGCGCCACCATCGGGCATATCTGCTCGTTTTTGTGCGCAAATATACCGCTTTTATCTCAAGTGTGGTTAATAACCCGACGTTTTTTCCATATCTTTGTATATAGTTAACGACAATGAATACAAAGATGAAAAAGATAGTAGTGCTTACGGGTGCGGGCATGAGCGCCGAGAGTGGATTTAGCACCTTTCGTGATTCGGGCGGACTGTGGGAAAAATATCCTGTGGAGCAGGTTGCTACGCCCGAGGGTTGGGAAGAAAATCCCGATTTGGTAAACGATTTCTATAATGGCTTGCGCCGTCAGCTTGTGAAGGCTAAGCCCAACGAGGGGCACGTGCTTCTTGCGAAACTCGAGGAGGATTACGAGGTGGTTGTGGTTACTCAGAATGTTGACAATCTGCATGAGCGTGCCGGTTCTTCAAGGGTGATACATCTCCACGGAGATTTGATGAAAATGACTTCGAGTCGCAATCCCGAGGACCCTCAGTGTATACACACCTTGCGGGACGATGAGGTGGAGGTGGCTCATGGGGCAAAAGCTGCCGACGGTTCGTTGCTCCGTCCCTATATTGTGTGGTTTGGAGAGGCCGTGCCAAAGATGGAAGAAGCCATAGCCGAGGCGCGGCAATCCGATATATTTATTGTGATAGGCACATCGCTCAACGTATATCCTGCTGCCGGGCTGATTAACTATGTGCCGCGCAATGCGCCGATATATGTTATCGACCCCAAAGCGGTTAAGATTTCGTATTCGCCGCGAATTCATTTTCTCGAAACCACTGCCACAAAAGGCATGAAGGAGCTTGTGGAAAAGTTCTTGTAGAAGGTTTCGGAGATACCGTATATCATTTTGCGCAGAACCCGATTTTTTTGAAAGGGGCTGCGCTTTTTTCGTTTTGTTGCGCATAGTGAATTCCCGTTTTCAGATGATGAAAAAACGATAAGCCATTTCGTAAAAATAATATCCGACCTTTTTTAAAAAAGGTCGGATATTGTTTAAAAAATATCGGATATTGTTTTACGCAATAAGCGTTGTGAATTCTACGATAGCAGTTGTTTGAAAAACGATGCGGGTAACTGTTTGTGCGTTAAGTCTTTGCCGAGGTTTGACGATAGATACGCACCATATAGAATGCGAAATGGGCAATGCCAAATGCGAAAGCAATCACAAGAAGTGTCTTGTCGGAATTCCAACCTGCGGTTTGCTGATGCCAGAGACCTGTTATGAAACAAAATACAGAGAGTGCCAGCCCTAAACCATTCAATACTCCGTTGCCGTGGCGCAGTTTCATTCCCGGTTCGAGCTTGCTGTGGTGAATGCCATAGGCTGAATAGATGTCAAGACCTATTATCATCCATATCACAAGGCGTATCCACGTGTCGGCAGGCAGAAAAATCATCAGCCCAAGGCATGTGAGAATGCCGAGAATGGGAATGAGCGGTACCAAAGGCACCTTGAACGCCCTTTCAACGTCGGGCATGGTTTTGCGAAGTATTATTACCGCTGCGCAAACCAGTGTGAACGCCAAAAGTGTGCCTATGCTCGTCATTTCGCCCGCTACTTCGGCTGGGACAACCGATGCCAAAAATGCTACAAACACCATGAAAAGCACATTGCTGTGTGCCGGAGTGCGAAACTTGGGGTGAATTTTCGAGAAAAACGGCGGCAGAAGTCCGTCGCGGCTCATGCTTAAAAACACACGGCTTTGCGCCATCAATGTAACCATTATCACCGAACAGTAGCCCACGAGTATTGCAAACGTTATGGCTGCGTTTAGCCACGGATAGGCAGGGTGCATCGCTCCCGAGGCATCTACGGTGCCGATATGTTGTATTGCAACCGCCACAGGTGCGATACCTTCCAATCCTCCAAACTCTTTGTAGTTCGCAACTCCCGTCATCACATAACCAAAGGCGATATAAAGTATCGTAACAACGAGCAAAGAGCAAAGAATGCCTATTGGCATGTCGCGCTTAGGGTTTTTGGATTCTTGAGCTGCGGTGCTCACGGCATCAAAACCGAGAAATGCGAACGAAACAACGGCTGCCCCGCGAAGCACACCCGATATTCCAAATTCGCCGAGCTTTCCGGTGTTGGCAGGAACGAATGGGTGGAAATTTTCGGCGTTTACATATTTCCAACCAAGGATTACGAATATCGCGATTACCGATATCTTGAGAATTACGATTATTGTGTTTACAATCGAACTGCCTTCGATGCCGCGGATAAGAAACAAACTCATCACTACAACTATTCCCGCCGCCGGAAGGTTGATTATACCGCCGTCCCAAGGGCATGCGCAAAATTCGGGAGGCAGAAATATTCCGATGTGTTGAAGAAATACGTTGAAATAGCGGCTCCAACTTATGCTCACAGTGGTTGCCGCTACGGTGTATTCCAATACTAAATCCCAACCAATAATCCATGCAACAAGTTCGCCCATTGTGGCGTAGGAATAAGTGTATGCGCTGCCCGAAACGGGGATTATCGATGCAAATTCAGAGTAGCAAAGAGCGGCAAAACAGCAACCTATCGATGCAAGAACGAACGACAATATAATTCCCGCGCCTGTATAATTGGCAGCTACGGTTCCGGTGATTGAGAAAAGCCCTGCGCCCACTATTACTCCTATTCCAAAAGCCACAAGACTTATTGGTCCGAGCACACGCTTCAATGTTTTGTTTCCCGTTTCTGTGGCTTCGGCGTAAAGCATGCCGAATGGCTTGCGCACAAATAGTCCCATAATTTTTTTAATTTGCTGTTGTTTGCCTACTTGTCCGCAAAGTTATGAAAATCCCTGCAAAAACGTATGCTGCGCCGCTTGTCGAGGGTTTAAAAAGCCTTATGCGGGAGATAAAATGGGGTGTGGAAAAAATGATATCCTATGTCGCAAAAGCTCCAAGCCATGTAATTTGAAATCCAAGCTTTGGAATTTAAATTAGGTTCGACCTCGTTTTTACCATAAGCCATGTGGTGAAAAATACAAAGGTTTTTTGGGGAAAAAGCAAGGGAAACATATGTCTCCCTTGCTTTGTATCTCCACCGGGAATCGAACCCGGATCAGCAGTTTAGGAAACTGCTGTTCTATCCATTGAACTATAGAGACAGACGTGCCGCGTAGGCGGTTGCACATCTGCAAAGTTAAGAATTTTATTCCGTTCTTGCAAAACGGAGTGGGCATTTGGCTTTTGCCAGTGCGGTTGGCAAATATTTTTGAAGGCGAACTGTAGTAATTCCATAGGGTGTCAGTTATATAATCGGGGGCATGAGATTGCGGGTGTATTATGTTGGCATGCTGCATTGCCTTTACTAAGAAAAGATACCAAACTACATACAGATAAAATCAATGGAAAAAACAACGAAGATAGGTAAGGCTGCGCTGACTGCCCTTGTGCTTTTTGCGTTTGCAGTGTATTATGCGATGATTATGGTTTTTTTGCCGAAGCCTTTCGGCTATGGTAACGATGCTTGGCAGTGTGTTTTTCTGTTGGGTTTATGTTGAGAGCGGCTATAACCTTTGGCGCAACGCATAGTGGTTTGGCATATCTTTTAGGAGCTTTGGAGGGAAGAAATTAAGCCTTTTTACACCCCTGCGCTACGTTCTATTTTTCAGAAGGTTGCGTGTAGCAAAAAAAACAAGCCATATTGTTTCAACAATATGGCTTGTTTTTTAAAAAATGTCGGATATTGTTTCAACGAAATCCGACATTGTTTTCGCGATATCCTACGTCTGTAATATTTCAACCCTCGTAACGGGAAAATAAGAGCATAATAAAAGTCTGACAAACCTTAGAGTTTGCCAGACTTTCTGTATTGTTTTGCTGCGGAGCGTTGTGCGCGGTTATTTCACGCACGCACCGTTGTTTGTCTTGCGGTCTACCGTAACAAAAGCCAATGCGCCGTCGGCATTCTCGGAGCATAAAATCATGCCCTGGCTTTCGATTCCGCGCAACTTGCGTGGCGGAAGATTTGCAATAAAGCAAACTTGTTTTCCTTTAAGTTCTTCGGGCTTGTAGTGCTTTGCAATGCCGCTCACAATGGTGCGCTTTGTATTTCCGTCGTTTATCGTGAGTTTCAAAAGCTTGTCGCTTTTTTCTACTTTCACACATTCTTCCACCGTTCCCACACGTATGTCGAGTTTTTCGAAGTTCTCGAAATCTATTACGGCTTTCTGTGGTTCGGGTTTGGCTTCGCGTGCCTTGTTTTCCTGTTTGATTCTTTCCAATCTCGCAACCTGTGCCTCTACAGCCTCGTCTTCGATTTTCTCGAAAAGCAATTCGGCTTTCGCGAGTTGATGTCCTTCTTCGATAAGTGTGGTTGAGCCGAGATCGTCCCAATTGAAATTCGGCATATTGAGCATCTCGCGCAATTTTTTGCTGCTGAACGGAAGGAAAGGTTCGAATGCAATTGCAAGATTGGCGGCAAGTTGCAGCGATATATTCATTATCGTTTTAACTCTTTCGGGATCGGTTTTCTGCAACTTCCATGGTTCGCTGTCGGCAAGATATTTGTTTCCGATTCGTGCGAGGTTCATCGCCTCTTTTTGGGCATCGCGGAAACGGAAATTGTCGAGCAGTCGTTCTACATCGGCTTTCACCGTGGTGAACTCGGCTATCGTTTGTTTGTCATAGTCGGTGAGTTCGCCTTGTGCAGGAGCTTTGCCGTCGTAATACTTCCATGTGAGCACGAGAGCGCGGTTGATGAAATTTCCATACACTGCCACGAGCTCGTTGTTGTTTCTCGCCTGAAAATCTTTCCAAGTAAAATTGTTGTCTTTCGTCTCTGGTGCGTTAGCAGTGAGCACATAGCGCAAAACATCTTGCTTGCCGGGGAAATCTTTCAAGTATTCGTCGAGCCATACCGCCCAGTTGCGCGAAGTAGATATCTTGTCGTCTTCAAGATTCAGGAACTCGTTTGCCGGAACATTGTCGGGGAGAATAAAACTGCCTTCGGCTTTCAACATTGTGGGGAATACAATGCAATGGAACACGATGTTGTCTTTCCCAATAAAGTGAATGAGGCGCGTAGAAGGGTCTTTCCACCACGTTTCCCAACTGTCGGGCAAAAGTTCTTTAGTGTTGGAAATATAACCTATGGGCGCGTCAAACCAAACATAGAGCACTTTTCCCTCAGCTCCTTTTACGGGCACCGGGATTCCCCATTCCAAATCGCGGCTTACGGCTCTTGGTTGCAATCCCATGTCGAGCCAACTTTTACATTGCCCGTAAACGTTTGAACGCCATTCTTTGTGGTCTTGCAGAATCCATTTCTCGAGCCAATCTTGGTATTTGTCGAGTGGCAGATACCAATGGCTGGTTTTTTTCAACACGGGTTTTGAGCCGCTTACAGCACTATGGGGATTTATAAGCTCGTTTGGCGAGAGTGTGGAACCACAATGTTCGCATTGATCTCCGTAGGCTTTTTCGTAATGACAGTGTGGGCATTCGCCAGTGATGTATCTGTCGGCGAGGAAAGTCTTTGCTTCTTCATCGTAATACTGTTCGCTTTCTTTTTCCACGAATGCGCCTTTATCGTAAAGGGTGCGGAAAAAATCGGAAGCCACTTTGCGGTGGGTTTCCGAGGTGGTGCGTGAGTATATGTCAAACGAGATGCCAAACTCTGCGAATGAATCTTTGATTATCTTGTGGTAGCGGTCGCATACGTCCTGTGGCGTGCATCCTTCTTTCTTTGCGCGCAAGGTGATAGGCACTCCGTGTTCGTCGCTGCCGCATACAAAAAGCACATCGCGCTTTTTTAGCCGCATGTAGCGCACGTATATGTCGGCGGGAACGTAAACGCCTGCCAAATGACCTATATGCACTCCACCATTGGCATATGGAAGAGCGGCGGTTACGAGAGTCCGCTTAAAGTTTTTTTGTTCCATTTCAGAAAACATTTTGCATTATTGTGCAAAGTTACGCAAATCGTCGAAACGATAAGGCATTTCGTTTGAACAATATTTGATATTGTTCAAACAAGAAGGCTTGTTGTTTTTGTGAAATGCGGTTAGGTTTTGCGCAATAGTATTGTGGCTTTTAAGATATACGCTTGGGTTATTACCATTTGCCTTGGGCGGCTTTGAAAAGGGTGCCGGTGGGACAGAGAAAGCGGCAATATGGGCGTGGAACGAATATCGACAATACAATAAACGCTGCGGCGGTTATTGCAATGGGAATTGTTGCTGCCGAAAGGCTGAAAGCGGCAAAGAGTTCCCAATCGAGCCAGGCGGTAAAGGTCTCGCTCCAAAGCATAAACATGAGCAGCGCCCACACTATGCGACGTAACCATTCGAGCGAACCGACAAGTTTTGCCGGAATATGCAGCTTGCGCTTGCTGCAATGGGAGGCAAGTTCCTGTAAAGAGCCAAAGGGGCAAACATTGTTGCAGTAATAGTTTTTCTTGCCAAACAGAGGGTAGACGAAAGCGGTGATAACCATTACCACAACGGGCAGCACGGCGATGCTTGCGCTTGCTGAAAAAAGGGAAAGTAATGATGCGTGGCATAGAAACGTGCCGCTCCAAAAACCGAGTACTCCCACATTGAGCATTTGCTGCACCAGGCGGTATTTGCGGCTGCGAATGAAGAGCGGAAGCAATGCTGCAAGCAGCGCAACGATTGTAGCGGCTATCATGCGGTAGTCTATCGGAACGGCAATGGTCATTGTGCCGTCGGCATCTTGGGTTATGTGTCGGGTAGCGTAGACAAGGGCTGCGTTCATGTTTCCAATCACTCCGCGTGAGGAATATGTGGCTCCACTAACGCCGTCTATTTGCATGTTAAGCGCTTCTTTGGGCGTTTTGCCGTTCCATGCTTTGAGCAAACCGCTTCTTTCCACTACGTTGAAGAAGTCTGTGGTCTCGTTGTTGGGCAACGCTTCTACATGGTATATTCTGCCGTTATTGAAATATACTTTTAAGGGTACTTTTCCACCATATCCGTGAGTCCCTTTCCCAATTTCGGTAGTATTTACAACCATTGTGCCGTTGGACATAACCGTTAGTGTGGAATCGGTTTGCGCCATTGTTGGCGCGCTGTCGCTCAACGTATTCTTGCTTTCTGTTTTAGCATAACGCCCAACGGCAATTAGTGCCATCAGCGCGGCACATGCTGCAAGACATATAAGGTGGAGCGCACGTTTCGACGGGGTAACAGTTTTTTTTGAAGGCATCGGGATAGAAGTAAATTTGATTATGATAGGTTGAAATGCTTTGGGAAAATCATTCTACGAGGCGGAATTTCTGCCATTTGCGGCTGCGGTAGCGCAAAATAAAGATTAAGCCTTTTACAATCCAGTCGCCAAACATTCCCAACCATATTCCAAGCACGCCCAAACCCATGGTGATGCCAAGAATATAGGAGAAACCTACGCGGCAAAGCAGCATGCACGTTACACTTACATACATTGGAAAACGAGTGTCGCCTGCCGCGCGGAATGTGGCGGGAATTGCATAGCTCACAGGCCATACCATAATAGTGAAACCAGCATGCAGCAATACGAGTTGCCTTGTGAGAGCCATGGCTTCGGGCGAAAGATTGTATAGGTGCATTATCAACGGCATGAGAACTATTACCGTAGCGCAACTTACGAGATGAAACATATATATGCCGCATACAATGCGATGGTTGTAGTATTCTGCCTTCTTGAATTCCGCAGCTCCCACACATCGTGAAATTACTACGGTAATTCCAGTTGTGGCTGCCATTCCAGGAAGAACTTGAAACAGCACAATGGCTTGGGTTACTGCGTTGGCGGCAATTGCTGCCGTACCAAAAGAAGCCACCATTATCAACACAAGTACGCGCCCGAGATAAAACATACCGTTTTCAAAACAATATGGAACGCCCAAACGCACTATCTTGCGGATTGTGGGCGGATATAGATGGTATCGCAACAAATTTCCGTTGCTCATCAGTTTACGCAAAAGCATCACAGAAATCACAACGGCTGCAAAGATGCGCGCGCCAAGCGTGGTGAGTGCCACACCGCGGGTTTCCATATCGAGTAGATAGATTGTTATCGCGTTTCCTGCAACGTTGAGCACGTTGGCAATAATCATTATTCTGAGCGGAAGGGCTGTATTCCCGTAGACACGGTATGCCGCAGCTGCAGCACTATATATGCCGAGAAAAGGGAGTGATGAAGCAATAATACTGAAGTATTCCGTGGCATGACGACGCACTTCGGGAGCAAGATCACCAAAGAGATGGTTAACGATAAATGGTTGCAAGGCGTAGGCTATGGCTGAAAGAAAAATTCCTGCCAAAGCAAGCAATAAAATTGACTGTATTGCCACATCGGAACTCTCTTCTTTTTGTGAATTGCCGAAATGTTGTCCCATCACAACGCCTCCGCCTACTGCTAAGGCCGTGAGTAGACTGTTGAAAAACGAAATTACAAAATCCATCAACGACACTCCCGATACCGCCGCCTCGCTTACGCTCGAAACCATCATGGAATCGAATATTCCTACGCTGTAGTGCAACGCAAGTTCTCCTGCTATCGGCAGAAACAATAGCAGGAGCGTTTTGTCGGAAAAGTATGTGTCGTTGCTTTGGGTCATATGGTTTGTTTGAAAACCAAGCGCGCCGGAAAAAACAAGGTTCTCCCGGCGCGTTTTGTTTGGTATTGTGCCGTTTAGGCAGTGTTTACTTCTACTATTATTTTAAGAAATCGGTGAAATAGCGTGTGATTCTCTCGTGAAGGTGCACCATATCTTTTCCCGTCATATTGTGCCCCTGATTGGGATAAGTGAAGTAGTCGCACTGCACTCCCGCATCTTCGCAAGCACGAAGGAAGGCAAATGTGTGTTGCGGCACACAAATAGGATCGTTATAGCCATTAATGATTTGCAAACGGCCTTTGAGATTCTTGGCTTTGAGCAAAAGATTACTGCCTTTGTATCCTTCGGGGTTTTGTTGCGGTGTATCCATATAATGTTCGCCATACATCACTTCGTAAAACTTCCAGTCGATAACGGGACCGCCTGCCACACCTACTTTGAATACATCTGGATAGGAGCACATCAGATTTGTTGTCATGAACCCGCCGAAACTCCAACCGTGAACACCGAGTTTGTCAGCATCAACATAGGGCAAGGATTTCAGAAACTCCACACCTTTTATCTGGTCTTTCATTTCTTCTACACCAAGATGGCGGAACGTTACACTTTCAAACGCAAGTCCACGATTTTCGGAGCCGCGATTATCTACTACAAACAGAACGTATCCTTTCTGCGCCATATATATTTCCCAACCGCGAGTGCCATAAAAGTGATTGCCATACACATTGTGGGCACGGGGACCACCGTAAACGTAAACCACAGCGGGATATTTTTTGTTGGGGTCAAAGTTTACGGGTTTCACAAGCCGATAGTAGAGATCTGTTGTGCCGTCGGCTGCCTTTATTGTTCCGCATGAGATTTCCGGCATATTGAATTGCTCTTCCCAAGGGTGTTTTTCGATTGTTTCAAGTCGCGTAGATTTTGTCGTAGCCGTGTTTGTAACGCTGTTATAACGGGCAATCCTTGGAGAATTTCCACGATCGAATACAAATTTTCCCGAAGGAGACAAAACTGCACCATGAACGCCTTCTCCATCATCGAGAGCGGTGCGTTTGAGTGTCTTTGTGTTTACGGAATATATGTTTTCGTTTATTGGTTTTGCCTCATTGGAAATATAAATCACACTTTTGGCTGCGCTGTTGAAACCTACGAAATCAATTACCTCAAACTCTCCTTTTGTGAGTTGGGTTGTGGTTTTGCTTGAAAGGTCGTAAGAATATAAATGATTAAATCCGTCGCGGCGGCTTTCGAATACGAATTTGTTGTTGTCCCAGGGCAAGAATCTGAGAGGCGCTTTCAAATCAACGTATTTATCATTGCTTTCTTCAAAGATTATGCCTTTGTTCTCGCCGGTTGCAGCATCGTACGAAATGAGTTGCATGTGGTTTTGGTCGCGGTTGAGTTCGAAAAGATAAATTGTTTTCTCGTCGGGCGACCAACTGATATTGGTGAAATATCTGTCGGTTGGGTCGCAAGTTTTAAGGTATATGGTTTTACCGGTGTTCATATCATAAACACCTACGTATACTTTATGACTTGTTTCTCCGGCCATGGGATATTTGTCTGGAGCGTATTGAGCAATTCGTGAAACGCCTGCGCTGTCTTTGTCATTGTCGGCGCAAAGAGGAGTAATGTTTACCTGCGGATAATCTGTAACCATGCTTTGATCCATCTTGTAGAACGCAAGTTTCATACCGCTTGGACTCCAATAGGTTCCCTTGCTTATTCCGAATTCGTCGCGGTGAACGCTTTGTCCGTAGACGAGATTGCGCGAACCGTCTTGGGTGATTTGCGTTTGCTTTCCCTCTGCTGTTATTACGTATAGGTTGTCTTTGCTCACATATGCCTCGTTGCCACTTGGAATATTGAGGTCGCGCGCTTTTATCCCCGTAGGAATTTCCCGGCTTTTGATTACTTTTTTAGTTTTCCAGTTTACGAGATAAATTTTGTGGGCTGTTTCTATTATGATTTCTGTTTTTTCTGCGTCGGGAAACTTGATGCTTTGCAGACTGTAGGGCTTTTCATTGGCATCGATGCCTTCGCAGGATTTTATTTCTTCGAGGGTGAAGAGTTTTTCGGGTTTAACCGATTGTCCTTTGGCGTTTGTGAGCCACGTGCATTCGTCAACGTCGAGTCTTACAAGCTTGTCGCCCCACCAAGTTGCGTTAAGATACTTGGGTTGATAGTTCCAATACGCGTCGCCGCCCCATAGAAGATTGTCGAGGGTAAACGATTTTTTCTGCGCCTTAGTTGTCGGTGTGATCATTAAGCAAAGAATCGGAATTGCGAATATCAGTTTTTTTATGTTCATGCTTGTAAGTATTTTTGATTGCGGGAATTTTAGTCCCTGTATTTTTTCTTGTCTCCTCCTTTGCGAAAGCCTCCGCCTTTGTTGCCGCGGAAATTTTCGTGGTCTCCATTTCGTGAGAACGATTTGCGGTCTCGTCCGAAACTGTTGCGGTCTCGTTCGTTGCGTCTGCCTTGGAAATCTCCGCTTTTGCCGTTGTGTTCAAAGCGTTTGCCTCCTCCGTCGTAGGGCTTGCGTCCATCGCGCGAGAAAGAGCGGCGGTCGTTGTCTGTGTTGCGGTTTTGTCGGCGCGAATCATAGGAGTTGCGGTATTCCTTGCGGCGTTCGTTTTCCTCAAACTCGCGATGTTTTCTCACTACGTAGTCGGGAATATCGCCATAGTCAACTTCTTCGTCCTCGTCAAGGCGTTTTTTGAAATCGCGATGCACTTTGAAACGACGAGGGTCTGCCATTTCGCGGCGTTCTCTGTCGGTTTTTATATCATTGCCACCTTCGCGGAAAGCGTTGAGCTTGCCGTCGAAAATTTGGTATTTTTGGAATTGGCAATCGAGCGAACCGTTGTAAAGGGGTATCTTGATGCTGGGTTTGAGCCCGATGTTTTGGAAAAGTTCTTCGTGGTTACAGATAATCCATGCGTCGTTGCCCACAAACTGGTGCTTAAGCCTTTCGCCAATTGCCCTGTATAGGTTGGGCAGTGCCGAATCGCTTTTTATTCTTACGCCATAGGGTGGATTGATAACCATTATTGCTTTTTCGGCAGGCTGTTTGAAGTCGCGGAAATCGCGTCGTTCCACCACGAAGTCCTCATCGAGTTGTGCAGCAATCACGTTGGTTTTTGTGGCTTCTACTGCGTTTGCATCAACATCATACGCATACATTCTGTGATCAAAGGGACGTTCTTGCGCTGTGAGTTCTTCTTTTATGTCGTTGAAGATATCGTTGCTATAGTCTGCCCATTTTTGGAAAGCGAATACCTTGCGGAATTTTCCGGGAGCTATGTTGCGTGCAATCATTGCGGCCTCGATAGGTATTGTTCCCGAGCCGCACATTGGATCTATGAAATCGCATTCGCCATTCCATTCGGTGAGTTTCACAAGTCCTGCTGCGAGCACTTCGTTTATGGGAGCGTCGACAGAGGCTTCGCGATAGCCGCGTTTGTGAAGGCTTTCGCCCGAGGAATCGAGCGAGAGTGTGCAATCGTCATCGGAGATGTGGATATGAAAGCGAATGTCGGGGTTGGCTATACTGATGTTGGGACGTTTTCCGCAGTTTTCGCGAAAATAGTCTACTATAGCGTCTTTCACTTTGTAGGCCACGAATTTTGAGTAGCTGAAATTCTCGGAATAAACCACAGAGTCTACTGCAAAGGTGGTCTTCAAGTCGAGAATGTTTCTCCATTCGTAGTTTCTTACAGCCTCGTAAACTTCGTCGGCAGTTGTTGCGCTGAAATGTTTGAGGGGCTTGAGTATGCGTATGGCGGTTCTCAAAGCATAGTTGGCGCGATACATCATGGCGGTGTCGCCTGTGAAATAAACCACGCGCCGTCCTTTTTTTATGTTTTGTGCGCCTATTTCGGTAAGCTCTTGTGCCAAGAGGTCTTCCATGCCTTGAAAGGTCTTGGCTATGAGTTCGAATTCCTTTTCCATTAAAATTATTTCAGAGTGGTATGTTTCTTTTGTGAAATATGTGCCCCGGCGGGAACGTCATCGGTAATCCAAATGTTGCCACCTATCACAGCGCCTTTTCCAATCCTCACACGCCCGAGAATGGTAGCGTTGGAGTATACAATTACATTGTCTTCGAGAATTGGGTGTCGGGGAATGCGTTTTATGGGGTTGCCTTCTTCGTCGAGCGGAAAGCTTCTTGCGCCGAGCGTAACGCCTTGATATAGTTTTACGTTGTTTCCTATCACGCAGGTTGCTCCTATCACTACGCCTGTGCCGTGGTCTATCATAAAGCTTTGCCCTATTTCGGCAGCGGGGTGTATATCTATTCCTGTTTCGCTGTGAGCCATTTCGGTTAATATGCGTGGTAGTAGCGGCACTCCTATCTTATAAAGTGCATGAGCTATGCGATAGTTTGAAAGTGCTTTTATCACGGGGTAGCAACTTATCACTTCGGCGTAGCTTTCGGCGGCGGGGTCGCCAAGAAATGCCGCTTCCACGTCGGTGGCAAGCGTTTCGCGAATACGGGGTAGGGTTTCGATGAACTTGGCGGTCATTTCGGTGGCACACTTGTCGATATCGTCGAGACAACGTGTGCATTGGTCTTCGTCTGAAAAGCATAGCGCAGCCTCCACCTGCCTATATGTCAGGTCGAAAAGCCGTTCCACATTAACGCCTATGGTATAGAGCATAGTTTCGGCGTTGATAGTCGATTTGCCGTAGTATCCGGGAAAGAGCACTGCGCGGCAAAGATCCACAACTTCCGACAACACTTGCCCCGAAGGCAGTGCATCGCAATGGCGGTGGCGGTGATAAAGTTTTTTTATCGTTGTGGTCTGCGACAACTTCTCAGTCGTGTCGGTCAAAAGTTGGTTTATCTCGCTGGAGTTCATCAATAAAGTTGTAAAACCCGATGTAAGTATGTGCAAAGTTAATTCAACTCTGCGAAACTCAAAACATTTAGGCGCGGATTTTTGATTTTGACGGTCAATTTAGGGGTTGTGAAACGTTTTTGTACGTTGTTGAAAATCAGTGTCGTCGAAAAGCAAAAATAATATCGGACATTATTTAAATAATATCAGACCTTTTTTAAATAATATCGGACATTGTTTTTCGTATATCCGATATCGTTTTTACGGCATATAATAAAGGGTGCGCAAAGTGGCAAATTGTCCTTTTATATATATGCCTTTTTGTAGCGGTGCGAAATTCTTTATATCTTTGCAGAAGTTTAGAAATCATACAATATAATATAAAATGGAGGAACTCTTTTCCACTCTGCCCTACAAGGTGGCAGATATAAATTTGGCCGATTTTGGTCGCAAGGAAATTCGTATAGCAGAACACGAAATGCCGGGCTTGATGGCTCTGCAAGCCAAATACGGCGAGTCGAAACCCCTTAAAGGTGCGCGCATAATGGGCTCGCTTCATATGACAATACAAACGGCTGTACTCATCAAGACTCTTGTAGCTCTGGGAGCCGAGGTGCGCTGGTGTTCATGCAATATATATAGCACACAAGACCATGCCGCAGCAGCCATTGCCGATATGGGCGTTGGCGTGTTTGCCTGGAAAGGCGAGAGTCTTGAAGATTATTGGTGGTGCTCGCTTCAGGCTATGAATTTTCCCGGCGGAAAGTTGCCCAATATGATAGTTGACGACGGCGGCGACGCTACTCTTATGATTCATCTCGGAGCCAAGGCTGAGCAGGACGCATCGGTGCTCGACACTCCCAGCGGAAGCGGCGACGAAGTAGAGTTGAAGAAAATTCTCAAGCGTGTGCTCGCAGCCCAACCCGGACGTTGGAGCAAAACTGCCAAAGAGGTGCGCGGTATAAGCGAAGAAACTACCACCGGTGTGCACCGTCTTTATCAAATGGCTAAGAAAGGCGAACTCCTTATCCCGGCATTTAATGTCAACGACAGTGTAACAAAGAGCAAGTTCGACAACCTTTACGGCTGCCGCGAGTCTTTGGTAGACGGCATCAAACGTGCAACCGACGTGATGGTAGCAGGAAAAGTTGCTGTGGTAGCTGGTTACGGCGAAGTGGGTAAGGGCTGCGCCCAAAGCCTGCGTTCATACGGCGCCCGCGTGCTTGTTACGGAAATCGACCCGATATGCGCACTACAAGCCGCAATGGAGGGATACAAAGTGGTAACAATGGAAGAAGCTGCGCCGGTAGGAAACATCTTTGTTACTACTACGGGAAATATCGACGTTATCACGGTGGAACATATGAAGCAAATGCCCGACGAAGCTATAGTATGCAACATCGGACACTTCGACAGCGAAATACAAGTAGAGAAACTGAAACAAGTTCCCGGCATCAAGCACGAAAACATCAAGCCGCAGGTTGACAGCTATCTGTTCCCCGACGGACATCATATCACAATGCTTGCCGACGGACGCCTTGTAAATCTCGGATGTGCCACAGGACACCCAAGTTTCGTGATGAGCAATTCGTTTACAAACCAAACGCTCGCGCAAATAGAGCTGTTCAACAAAAAATACGAGGTAGGCGTTTATCGTTTGCCCAAGGAATTGGACGAAGAAGTGGCACGTCTGCATCTCGCAAGCGTTGGAGCACACCTCAGTACCCTTTCAAAAGAACAGGCCGACTATATAGGTGTGCCCGAGAACGGTCCCTACAAAGACGAACACTATAGATATTAAAAACATACCAAAGGCGGAGCGTGCACAATAGGCAATGACTCCGCCTTTATAAATAAACTTTGCGGAAATGACAAGTAAAGACCAAAAAGCAAACGCCGCCAAATCGCCCATCAAGCGCATAGTCCCTGATATAGCAGCAATCGTTTTGTTTGTGCTTATATCTGTGGCGTATTTTTTCACGCCTATTACGCAGGGACTCGTACTTTCGGGCAACGATATCACAGGTGGTGTGGGCGCCGGGCGGGAACGAATGGAATATCTCGAACGTACCGGAAACGATACCCGCTGGACAAACGCCCTTTTCAGTGGAATGCCAACCTATCAGATAGCTCCGAGCTACAAATCACGCAATGTGCTCGCAGGACTCGAGAGAGTTTATGAACTAGGACTGACCGATTGCGCAATGTATGTATTTATCCTTTTGCTGGGGTTCTATATATTGATGCGCACATTCCGTGCCCGTCCGCCGGTAGCCGTCTTTGGCGCGATAGCATGGGCTTTTTCGTCTTACTTCTTCATTATCATCGGAGCGGGACACCTTTGGAAAGTTCTGACACTTGCTTTTATTCCGCCCACAATAGCCGGAATGGTGTTGTGTTACCGCGGAAAATATTTGTGGGGCGGTGTGATGACGATGTTCTTCATTGCCTGGCAAATTTTGTCGAACCACCTGCAGATGACATACTACTTTATCTTTGCGATGGTGCTTATGTCGCTTGGCTTCCTTGTTGTTGCGATAACCGAAAAGAAGATTGTGCAGTTTGCAAAGGGTGTGGGCGTGTTTATAATAGCTGCGCTTGTGGGCGTGGCGGTTAACGCGTCGAATCTTTACCATACTTATCAATACAGCAAGCAAACAATGCGCGGAAGTAGCGAGCTTGCGCAAACAACGCCTGGCAAAAAATCCGGTTCGGGGCTTTCAAAAGAATATATCACGCAGTGGAGTTACGGAATTGGCGAAACATTTTCATTGCTTGTGCCAAATGTAAAAGGTGGAGCGAGCGGTGGATTGTCGATGAACGAGAAAGTGCAGGCCGATCCGCATTTCACGGAGTACATTCAGACACTTCAGCAACTCTATCCCCAACTTGGCGTGAACACTCCCGGACTTTCGCAGTATTGGGGTGAACAACCGGGCACCTCAGGTCCGGTGTATGTAGGAGCATTTATATGTATGCTTTTCATACTGTCGCTTTTCTACTACCAGAATGCCGTTGGGCGCAGTTTGATGTTGGTTACCGTTTTGTCGATACTGCTTTCGTGGGGGCACAACTTCCCTGCATTTACAAATTGGATGATTGACAATTTCCCGATGTACAACAAATTTCGCGCGGTATCGTCAATCCTTGTAGTTGCAGAGTTTACAATTCCGTTGCTTGCCGCTCTCACGCTGGCGAGAATATTCAGCGAGCCAAAACTATTGCGCGAAAAACCAATACCTCTTTATATATCCTTTGGAATAACGGCGGGACTTTGTGCGCTGTTTGCTTTGATGCCGGGCGCATTCTTTGGCGATTGCCTCACAGGTCGCGAACACGAAGTGCTAAGCGAGTTGCGCAAAGTGTTGTCGCCCGACACGGTGAACGCATTTGCCGGAAACATCACGGCAATACGTCAGGCAATACTTTCGTCTGATGCATGGCGCAGTTTCTGGGTTATCGTTGTCGGCATGGCAATTCTCATGATTTATCGCACGGGCAAAGTGCGCGGCACACTCATGGTTGCAGCCGTAACATTGCTTTGCGTGGTGGATATGTGGGGAGTGAACCGTCGCTACCTTAACAACGAAATGTTTGTCGACCCATTGCAGAAGCAGCAGGTGTTTGCAAAAACAGAGACCGACGAACAAATTTTGAAAGATACCAGTCTTGATTATCGCGTACTCAACTTCTCGTCCGACACATTCAACGAAAACGAAACTTCGTATTGGCACAAAAGCATCGGCGGATACCATGCGGCGAAACTTGCGCGCTACCAAGATTTGATAACAGAGTGTATTGCTCCCGAAATGCAGGCTTTGATGAAGGTGATACCGCAAGTGGGCGGCGACATGACCAAAGTAAACGGCGATTCGCTTTGTCCTACCATCAACATGCTCAACGGAAAATACTTTATTCTGCCTTTGCAGCAGGGCAAGACCATTCCGTTGCAAAATCCGTATGCTATGGGCAACGCATGGTTTGTTGACAAACTCACATATGTTGACGGTGCATCTGCCGAGATGGATATGCTCAAAAAGATAAACCGCCGCAACGAAGCGGTAGCCGACAAGAGTTTCAAGGCAGAGCTTGGAGCGGAATATGCAAACGCTGTGGCTGATACCACAGCAAAGATTACGCTTACGACATACGAGCCAAACGAATTGACATACAAACTCAGTTCGAAAAACGGCGGACTTGTTGTGCTCTCCGAAGTATATTATCCAGGTTGGAACGCAACTCTCGACGGCAACGACATAAAGATTGGAAGAGCCGACTATATATTGCGTGCATTGAGAGTGCCGGCGGGCGAACATACTTTGGTATTGAAGTTTGATCCTCAGTCGCTCCATACCACAGAAACCTTGGCGTATGCCGCACTCGCAATAATGATACTCGCACTTGCGGCAGCGGTGGCAATATCTCTGCGACGCAAGAAAGCAAAAGCCGAAAAGTAGGATTTCAGTCCTGAAAAGATAGATTTGGCGGGGGATACATTGCGGTGTGTTCCCCGCTTTTTGTGCCTTTGTAAGTATCTCATTTTTACGACATGGGATATCGTAAAAATAATAACCGATATTTTTTAAACAATGTCCGACCTTTTTTAAATAATATCCGACATTGTTTTCGCAATATCCTATGTGCGAAATTTCAAGTATATTGACAACGTTTGGACATATGTGTTTTGCTATTTTATAGGCGTTGTTTTTAGTGGGGAAAACGGAAAAGAACGGGAAATTTGAAAAAACGCAAGTTTTGTACGGTGTAGTTTGGTAAGAATTACTAAATTTGGAGAGAAAAATGCAAAAATTAGGTGTATCATGAAGACTAAATTCAAATTTAGGACTGTTTTTTGCCTTGTGTCAATGGTAATGGCATTGGCTGCAGGGACTTTGGTTTCGTCATGTTCCGACAATATTGACGATTCAAACCTTTATGTGTTCACGGGAGAGAGTGCCACCGATTTTATCAAGACACAGCCTGAACTCAGTAAATATTATGTGCTTCTCACCAAGGCACGTTCGGGCAACGGGCGCGGCTCTACTATGGACCATATGCTCGAGAGTAGGGGAAACTACACATGTTTTATTCCCACCAACAATGCAGTGCAGCAATTTCTCGACTCGGTGTCGAACCAAAAGGATTTTGATGTAAACCAAACAAGCGATTCGCTGGCGCAGGTCATAGTGTTCAACAGCATTATCGACAATGGCAATGTTGAAGCCTACAAGTCAACCGACTTTCAAGAGGGAGTGTTGCAAGTAAAAACGATGGCCGACCGATATATCGTGATTAATTTCCAGGCAAACGATAGCGGAAAAGTAATAACACGCATCAATACTTTCTCACGAATAATAAGCAGCGACAACAAAGTGGAGAACGGACAAGTACATGTGGTTGACAAAGTGGTAATGCCTGCCTCTACATCGCTGCCGGGGCTTTTGGGAATGCAAGATAACACTCGAATTTTCTCACACCTGCTCGAAGTTACAACTTGGGCCGACAGTATGACAAAATATCGCGACGATGCCTATGAATTGGAGAACCACCCGCAAAACTATAAGCACGTGTGGTATAGCGAAAGCCTTAACGAACCGCTACATCACAACTCCGGATACACGGCATTTGTTGAACCCGACAGTTTGTTGGAGGCAGAATGGGGCATAAAGCTCAATGTGGAACAAGGAGTGGTTACCAATTGGGACGAAATCATGCCTGTTATCAACAAAAAGGTGAAAGAGTATTATCCACTCGCCACATCAGACGACCCGACAAGCCTTGAAAATGCGCTCAACCAGTTTGTGGGATACCATATAATAGATGTGGGAATGGCTTACAACAATATCGTGATTACAAAAGGACAGTTGGGATATTCTTACTCGCGTCCCGAACAACTCGGAATAGACAAGTTTGAATATTACGAGACTATGGGAAAGGATCATCGTATTATTAAATTTACGCTCGGGCAGCAAACCGATGGCATAAGGATTAACCGCTATGTGAGTGAGTATGACAACGACACATATAGCGAGTTGCAAGTGCCGATAAAGGGTTTGCTCGTGCTTTCACAGAATGGCGGACGCGACAATCAGGCTCTCAACGGTTTTTATCACACCATCGACGGAATACTCGTGTATGACGACGATGTGAAATACAAGGTGCTCAACGAGAGAATGCGTTGGGACACGCAGACAATGCAACACGAATTGCTTACGAACGGTTTGCGCCAACAGCCGCAGAATATCTACAATCTTATACCCGCCGGATATTGCCGCAAAATCAAGTTCTCTGACCAAACACTCTTTATCTCGATTAATAACTACAACATCAATTGGCTCAACTACGAGGCCGACGATGTGGTGCTTGAAGGATATTACGACATAACGTGGCAACTTCCGCCGGTGCCCTATGACGGAACGTATGAATTGCGTATGGGCTATTGCAATGACAGTGGTAGAGGAATGTTGCAGTTCTATTTCGGCACAGATCCCAACAATCTCGCGGCAGTAGGGCTTCCGATCGACGCGCGCATTGAGCCAAACAAATCGGTGATAGGTTGGATAAAAGACGATCCCGACGATGTTGACGTAAACCGCGAGAACGACAAAAACATGCGCAACCATACGTTTATGAAATGCCCCGAAAGCTTCGGCTTCAACTCTACAAACGTAGTGGAAGGCGGTCGCAACTACGGTCCGGGCGGAGCAAAATTGCGCCATATCATTACCACGGCAAACTGCAAGCCGGGCGTAACATATTATATGCGTATGAAATCACTCCTTAACGGACCTGCGAATTTCGGTCCCGACTTTATAGAGTGGGTGCCCAAGAGTGTTTACAACGGCACCAAACCCGAAGACAAATGGTAAGCCACTAAATCTTACGCATAAGTTTAACGTGCAATCTACATGCGAGGAACGCCAACCGGTGTCCCTCGCATTTGTTATTGGTACGCCTTATATATATAAGGTATAGAACGAAATTTCCCCTTGATAGAATAAGGCTCAGACGTGATGCCTGAATCGTTTTTCTGATAACCGATATCTTTTAAACAATGTCCGACCTTTTTTAAATAATATCAGACATTGTTTTCGCGATATCCTATGTGCGAAATTTCATATAGATTATCGGTATGGCAAAACGTGTGTTTTGATATTTTACTCGCCTTTTTATAGTGCTTTTATACGAAAAGAGTTGTTTTTGAGAGAATAAGGCGATGCAATTTTCTTTGTCAGAAAATTGTTTGTATATTTATCGCGTGTTATAAAACAAAAACAGTCATGAGAACAACTTTGCTTATAGCTTTCGTAGCAGTATTAGTTATTTCGTGCGGGAACAAAACCAACAAAAATCCAGATGTTCCTGCGCCCCAAACAACGGATACCAATAATATATGTAGCAAGATTGATACTGTTTCAGCTAAAGCAGACACGGTTGTGCCGCAAGAAGAAAAACCTCAAGAAATATTGCATGTAATTTCTCGATGTTTCCCAATTACCCCCGAAGATTTGAGGAGAAATGATTCAATGTTAAGGGAAGAACAGGTTAGGGATAGCATTGAACTTGCTAAGAAAAATTCCCCCGAAGCAAAGAGGAGATATGATTCAATACAAAGGGTAGAACATATGAGGGAAAGCGTGGATCTCGCGAATTAAAGCGTGGTGAATAACGTGATTAATATACGCGAAGAAATCAAAGAAGAAAAACAGGCAGTATAAACGATTTAAAAAGCCAAAAAAGTAGGATTTCGGTCCTGAAAAGATAGATTTGGCGGGGGATACATTGCGGTGTGTTCCCCGCTTTTT
>CAVIQL010000016.1:0-50350 GCA_963644855.1 Clostridiaceae bacterium Marseille-Q4149
TCGGTTATTATTTAAAAAATGTCGGTTATTATTTTTTTGATAACCCTTGTCGTTTTTCGGCGTCTTTGAATCGGGTGTTTTTTCCGCAGTTCCGTTCTCGTTTTTTGGTGTGTTTTCTGTATCCGAAACCGTTGGAGCAGGAGCCGATGCTGCATTGGTTTTCTTTTCGTCGCGTATCTCGGTTGCAGTTTTCAACACAATGTTCACTTTCATGCCTTTTCTTGCCACAGTGCCTGCCGGAACACTTTGCTCAACCACTCTGCCTTTGCCGTGGGTCGATACTTTCAGCCCCATGTTTTCGAGCATAAACACAGCATCGCGTAGCCCCATGTTTCTAAGGTCGGGAACTCTGTCGATGCCCGATTTGTTCTCGCCGGTGAGCGTAATTCCCGTGCTGTCGTTGCTTACATTGCCCCACGTTTTCTCGCCAAGTCCGTTTGAAGTATACGGAACGTGCAATTCGCTAAGCACATTGCGCGCCGCAGACATGTCGCCGTTGTGCACAAAAGGCAGGAAGCGGTTCACACTGTCGCGTGCCGATGAAAAGTTTCCGTTTCTCACGTGTGCCATAACGCCTTCGGCAATTTGCTTGAACACCGGTCCGCAGTGTCCGCCGCCCGAAGCGGGAAAAGGTTTCTGTATGCACACGATGCAACTGTATTTGGGCGCGTTGGCAGGGAAATAGCCCACGAAACTTACAAGATAGTTTGTGGTTCTTCCGTTTTTTGTCCAAATCTGAGCCGTACCTGTTTTGCCCGATACCGGGAAATATTTCGACGCCGCCCTATGTCCCGAACCTCCTTTTTGAGTTACGAGACTCAAACAGTATTGTACATCGCGCAAAGCCGAAGGCGAACACATTCTTTCGCGCACCACCTTCACCGGATAATCCTCAACCAATTCGCCGTTGCGCTTGCAGGCTTTCACAAACCGCGGGGCAAGCATCTTTCCGCCGTTGGCAATTCCATTATAAAAGGCAAGAGTGCGAATAGGCGGTATCTGCGTTTCATAACCAATGCTCATCCACGCCAAAGCAGTCTTTGACCAATTGCTGCCGTCCTTTTTGGGACGGCGGATATTAGCTTGTGCCGCTCCAGGAATGTCTACCTTGTAAGGTTCGGCAAGCCCTATGCGATAAAGACCGTTTACAAATTTTTCGGGCTGGTTGAAATAATGTTTGTCGATAAGCATGCTCACACCCACATTCGAGGAATGTTTTATACATTCGGCAGCCGTGATTTCGCCATAGCCTCCACGTTTGTCCCACGACGCATCTTTCATGTCGCGCCCGTGCATATTGATTTTTCCACAACCGGTATTAACCAAATCGTTCGGGCCAAACATTCCATCGTCAAAAGCTACCATGAACGACGCTGTCTTGAATACGGAGCCCGGTTCGAGCAAATTGCTTACGGCATAGTTCTTGGTTTCGTGATAACTCCCGTCTTTGCTTCGCGCCATATTGACAATAGCTTTCACATCTCCCGTTTGAACTTCCATGATAGCCACGATGCCCACTTGAGCTTCTATCTTTTTCAACTGATCTACCAATGCTTTTTCGGCAAGGTCCTGCATGTTTACGTCGATAGTCGATATAATGTCGCAGCCGTCCTCTTGCGGGCGGTCGATGATGTTTATGTATTTGTTCATCACCTTTTGTCTGTGCATCAAGCCTGGTTTGCCGCGCAAAACACTGTCGAATGCGAGCTCCAAGCCATATCGTGCCGAATCTTTTCCCGCATACAGCGCGCCGATTGTGCGTTTGGCGAGCGAACCAAAGGGATTTGCGCGTTGCTCTATGGTTTGTACGTGAAAACCTCCCTTATATGCCGGCAACTTAAACACCGGAAGACGTTTCACTTCCTTATATTGAATGTACGTTATGCGGTGGGAATAAATCGGCCAGTTGCGACTTTCTTTCTTACGTCCCTCCAAAATTGTGCGCTTAAACTCTGCTGCCGATTTGTCGGGGAATATGGCGTGAAGACCATCGCTCATGCTGTCGACCGAGGCGTATAACACAGAATCTCTTCGGTGTTGTTCCTTTATTCTTCGCGTTGAGTCTTTTTCCACAACCATATAGTCCATAAACATCTTGTATTCCGGAATAGAAGAAGCCAATAATTGTCCGTCGGCAGAGTATATGCTTCCGCGCACGGGCTTTATTTCCATGTTTCGCTTTATAAATCGCTGGCTTACCTCGTTCCAAAAGTTCCTCTCGACAAACATTATGTATGCCGTCTTTATTGCCACGCTCACGCCAGTTACTGCTAAAATAGCAGCAATTATAAAGTAGCGTGTCATGACATTTTTTTCAGGGAACTTACTTTTCATTCTGTGGTGTCTATCTTTAATATGTAGGGCGAGGTAGTAGCTGTTTGTAGCGTTGTATCGCCTCGTGATTTCAAGATTTCTTCTATATGGCTTTGGCGGCTTTTTTCTAACAATTCGCTCGAGCGTACGAGGGCGTTATATTTGGCATCTTCCACGTCGCCTTTGAGTTTGTTTAGTTCGATAAGTTCTTGCTGGCTCGAATATCCGTTGCCGATGTAAAGGAGCATGCACACCACCACGAGGAGAATAAACCCTATGTTTCTTCTTAGGGTTTCTACCGAGATGAAGTTGCCGAACATGTATCCGGTAATTTCCAGTGCGCGGCGCGAGTTGCGTTTGAAATCGTTTTTCTCTTTTGCTGTCGCGTTTTTGTCGGTTTTCTTTTCTGTGGAAACCGTATCACTGTTGTGTTTTTCGGATTTGTCTGCCATCGTCAAATAGTTTGAAAATTCTCCCTATGTATGCCGTTTGTTCAGCATTTCTCAGCCACGCGCAATTTTGCGCTGCGGCTTCGAGGATTTGCGGCTATTTCGTTGTCGTCGGGCACTATCACGTGATTGTTTACTGCCCGGAGCGGTGCAAGTCGGTTGCCGTAGAAATCTTGTTCCACTTTGCCGTCAGCGTTGCCGCTTTTTACGAAATTCTTGACCATTCTGTCTTCGAGCGAATGGTATGTGAGCACTACCAAACGCCCTCCTTTGCGGAGCAGGTGGGTTGCTGCGCTGAGCATGTCGCGCAGTGCGCCCATCTCGTCGTTTATTTCTATGCGCAGAGCCTGGAAAGCACACGCCAAATCCTTTTTCTCTTTGTCTCTCCCCATAAAGGGAGCGAGCATATTCACAAATTCGGCTGTGGTATTTATTGGTTTTGTGGTGCGTTGCTTTGCTATTGCGGCGGCAATGCGGCGTGCGTTGCGAAGCTCGCCATAGTTTTTGAGCACAGTGGCTATTTTTTCTTCTGGAGCTGTGTTGAGAAATTCGGCTGCCGTTAGTTTTGCGCGCCTGTTCATTCTCATGTCGAGCGGAGCGTCGTTGCGGAAGGTGAAACCTCTTTCGGCGGTATCGAAATGGTGGCTCGACACTCCGAGGTCGGCTATCACGGCGTCGAGTTCGGATATTCCGTAGTAGTTCATCCAATTTTGCAGGTAGCGAAAGTTGGACAAAACAAAAGTGAGTCTGTTGTCGTCGGGAATGTTAGCCACGGCGTCGGTGTCTTGGTCGAAACTGAAAAGTTTTGCTTGCCTGTCCATTCGCCGCAATATCTCTCTCGAATGTCCGCCACCGCCAAAGGTTACGTCAACATAGGTTCCGCTGCCGATATTCATTGCGTCTATTGTGCGGTTGAGCATTACCGGCACATGATAAGCCAATTCGCCGTTGTTCATTGTTGGGGATTCATTGCGTTTTCCAGAGAAACGGCAAAGTCTTTGGCGTTCATGCGTTGTTGTTCCAGCACTTGGGGCGACCATATCTCTACGGTGTCGTCCATGCCAAGGAATACAACTTCCTGCTTCACCTCTGCCATTGCAGCATAGCGCTTCGGAATAAGAAATCTTCCTCCGCCGTCGAGAGCAACCACTTCTACATCACACACAAATTCGCGCATGAGTTGGCGGTGTTGCGCATTCCATCGGCTCAAACCCGCGCGAAGCGAGTCGAGTTGCTCGTTCCACACGCTATAGGGGTAAAGCACCAGACATGGTTGGAACACATCGCGCGCAAGCACAAGTTGCTCGTCGCCCGAAGCCGTAAGAATCTTGCGGAATGCTGCCGGAAAGAACACTCTTCCCTTGCTGTCTGCCTTTGCCTCGATTGTTCCTGTGAAACGCATTGTTTTATAAAAGCTTAAATACTGTTTTACAGCAATATTCCTATTTTAAGTGTGCCAAAGTTAGCAACTTTTCACCACTTTGCCCCACAAAGGTAGGATTTTTCTTAAAATAAATTTCAACAAAAACTTTTTCTTTTTCTCTAAACCTGTTATCACACAAAAAGATACGGGTTTTAAAAGGAGCTGCACCGCGAGTGGGGAATTTTTCGCCCGATTTTGCTTTTTTGAAGGTGCGGAAATGGTTTTTCTAATGTCTGATATTTTTTAAACAATAACCGATATTTTTTGAAAAAGGTGGCTTATTATTTTTGCAATGTCAAATATAGGATTTCTCGCCTTGGTTTGATGAAAAAACATTATCTTTGAAATCAAATTAAAACAAAACATTCTCGATATGTCAACAAGTCTTATTTTCGTTATCTGTGTTGCGGCGGTGCTTTTGATCGTTGTCATCATGTTTTTCTCTTACAACAACAAGGAAATTGCCCTGCGCAAAGAGGCCGAAGCCCAAAGGGGAAACATCAAGTCGATAAGAGACAAGATGTTTAAGGTTATCCAGGAAAAGGCCAACGTATCTACTGAATACCGCAAGGCGTTTGAGAGAGTTTACCCCCAAATCATAGCCGGACGTTATTCTGAAAAAG
Organism: Clostridiaceae bacterium Marseille-Q4149; assembly: GCA_963644855.1. GTDB lineage: Bacteria > Bacteroidota > Bacteroidia > Bacteroidales > Bacteroidaceae > UBA6398. Next base: position 4,809 of record CAVIQL010000016.1, read on the forward strand.
GCGGCGAAATGATGAAATGGATTCAGGAACAAAACCCCACGTTCGACACTTCTCTTTACTCCTCGCTCATGCAGTCGATAGAAGTGCAACGCGAAGCCTTTGCCACCGCACAAACACGCATGCTCGACATCATAAACCAGCATTCCGCACTCGTGGAGCAGTATCCATCGCGCTGGTTTATAAACAATAAATCACAGATAGAGTATACCGTGATTGCATCGACCAATACCAACAATGTGATAGCAACGGGAGTGGACGACGAGATGCTGACTTTTGATAACTAATCGCCTCTCCACACGCAATGATTGCCTTTGCGTATATCATACCTCTGTTGGCGTGCCTGTTGTTGTCGTATGTGTTTAAAACATACGACCAGTGGGAATTTTATGCCTTGATAGCGGGCGCGGGATATCTGTTTGCCGGGCTCACACATTGGTTGTGCTATCGCGCACGAACCAAATGCGTGGAATACCTGGGGGGCTATATCGTGAGCATATACTATGAAGCTCCGTGGACAGAGATTGTTATCGTAACCGAAACCTATACCGACAAAAAGGGAAACACACATACGCGAAGGCGCAAGACATATGTTTACCACCCCGAGAAATATTATTTCACCACAAACCTTGGCACCGACCATAGTTTCAACCGCAGTTTTTTTGAGGACGTGCGCAATTTGTGGGAGGTGGTTAGACACAACGACGTTTGGCATGGTAGTGAAATCAGTGGCGGAGCGCGTTATGGCTGCCACTATGATTATTTCGACGTGAGGGGTTCTGATGAAAACCGTGCCCAGAGAGTTTGGACCATTACCGAGCCTCATAAATACACCAACAAAATTAGAAATTCCAATTCCATATTCCGTTTTGAGAGAATCGGGAAAAAAGAAGCCTTTGCGCTGGATTTGATAGACTATCCTCGGATAACGAATTTCGATGCTCCAACAATTCTTTCAGACAGATATGATGTGCCCGAATATGTGGAGCGACAATTCCGACTTTTCAACTCTGTTTCTGCGCCAGAAGCCGAGATGCACCTGTTTATATTGCTTTTTGATGCATCGAAACAAGGAATAAATATTGTGGAAAAGCAACGTGCTTATTGGCATGGCGGAAACAAAAACGAGTTTGTGGTATGTTTGGGAGTAGAGAAAGGTGAAACAAAATGGGCAAAGACATTTTCGTGGGCCGACGAGCCTGTGCTGGAAGTTAAGACCGACGATTGGTTTCTACATAACCCCAAAGCCGACCTCGCAGACTTCTTGGAATGGTTTTATAGCAACTATTCAATTTGGCAACGCAAGCATTTCTCCGATTTCAACTACATTCGCGTAAGTCTTACACTGTGGCAAGTAATTCTTACGTGCTTTGCCGCCGCAGCAGGTTGCGCTTTGTGTTTTTGGCTGCTCACTCTCAGATAACATTTGCCGCTGCCCAAGCATTTTCCCCTTATTTTCTCCCCTCCAAAAGGTAAATTAGAAAAACGGCTTTCCGCATCGTAAAAACAACATCGGATATCGTAAAAACGAGGTCCGGTGTAATCTAAATTCCAAGCCATGTAATTTAAATTATATGCCTTAGAATTTTTGCGATATGCCATAAATCTTTTCGCAAGCCGCAACTTTTAGTTTTTCGCAAGCATATCAATTAAATCATAAGCATGGCAATCAAAAGCATAAGCATATCAATCAAAATTAATCCCCGGAAAATCTTCCCCGCTTCCCAGATAATCCCAAATAAACGGGAATAAAAAATCCGGGCATGCCCTTTTGCAGAACATGCCCGGAATATGTTTTAACCTTAAAAGACTCTATTAAGCCTTTTTGATGCGGTTGTAGCCATACTTAGCAACATCGCCAAGTTCTTCTTCGATGCGGATAAGCTGATTGTACTTAGCCATACGATCGGTGCGGCTCATAGAACCAGTCTTAATCTGACCGCTGTTTGTAGCAACAGCTATGTCGGCAATAGTAGTGTCTTCGGTTTCACCGCTACGGTGTGAAGTAACAGTGGTGTAGCCATGACGGTGAGCCATTTCGATTGCTTCGAGAGTTTCGGTGAGCGAACCGATTTGATTAACCTTTATAAGAATAGAATTGGCAGCACCCATAGAAATACCTTTTTGCAAGAACTTAACGTTGGTAACGAAAAGGTCATCACCTACAAGCTGGCAACGATCGCCAATAGCTGCTGTAAGTTTTACCCAGTTTTCCCAGTCGTTCTCGTCAAGACCGTCCTCGATAGAGTCGATAGGATATTTGGTGATAAGTTCTTCGAGATATTTGATTTGTTCTTCTGCGGTAAGTTTCTTGCCGTTGGGATCTTTCTTCTTGCCGTCTTTCAACTGACGATAATCGTAGTACCATTCGCCATTTTCTTGAACAGCAAATTCAGAAGCAGCGCAGTCCATAGCAATCTTAACATCTTTGCCCGGTTCGTAGCCAGCGTCTTTAATAGCTTGGCAAATGCTTTCAAGAGCATCTTCGATGCCGTTGAGAGCAGGCGCAAAACCACCTTCATCACCTACAGCAGTAGAAAGACCGCGCTTCTTGAGCAATTTAGCAAGAGCGTGGAATACTTCAGCACCCATACGAATAGCTTCGCGCTCGGAGGGAGCTCCTACGGGACGGATCATGAATTCCTGGAACGCAATGGGAGCGTCGGAGTGTGCGCCACCGTTGATGATATTCATCATTGGCACGGGAAGAACATAAGTATTGGCACCTCCGATATAGCGATAGAGAGGAATGTTGAGAGCTTTGGCAGCAGTTTGTGCCGCTGCGAGCGAAACACCAAGAATAGCGTTTGCACCAAGTTTGCTCTTTGTAGCTGTGCCATCGAGAGCAAGCATCTTGTAGTCGAGAGCGCGCTGGTTGAGCACGTTGTCGCCTTTCAAAGCGGGAGCAATTATGTTGTTTACATTGTCAACGGCTTTGGTTACACCCTTGCCACCGAAACGATTCTTGTCGCCGTCGCGAAGTTCGAGCGCTTCGTTCTCACCAGTTGAAGCACCAGAAGGAACGCTTGCACGACCCATGACACCGTTTTCCAATGTTACCTCAACCTCTACGGTTGGATTGCCTCTTGAATCGAGGATTTCTCTTGCATGAATTTTTTCAATCTTCATAATAATATGATTTTGACTATATTTTTCGACACAAAAATAATTCTTTTTTCGTAATGCTGCAGTTTTGTAGAAAACTATTTTGTTATTGCTCAAAAACATACGTGCCAAATAAACTTCGTGCGGCTTTGTTTTGGCATATTTCGCAACAGCAGATTACAATTTGGCGCGACATTCCAAACAATGCTCCGAGGTTTTCAATTCATCTTGGTAATGAGAGGCATGATGTTGGAAGTAAACAGCCTTACAGATATTGCCAATAAGATTATACCGAAAAACTTGCGCATAAGATAAATTGCCGCGGGGCTTATCTTGCGTTCCACCCAGTCAATGCAGAGTATTACAAGGTATACGCCAAGACAGTTGAGTATTAAAGCTACAATGATATTGATTGAAGAGTATTCGGCTTTGAGCGAAAGCAATGTAGTGAACGATCCTGCGCCTGCAATCAAGGGAAAAACCACCGGCACGAGGGTAGCTTCTTTTATAGGTCCCATGTTTTTGAAGATGGTTACGTCGAGAATCATTTCCAATGACATCAAAAACAAAACTAACGCGCCGGCAATAGCGAACGACTGGATATCGACGCTAAACAAACGGAGCATTGCATCGCCAGCAATAAAGAAACCAAACAGCAATGCAAAGGAAATGGACGAAGCTTTCCATGCGCTTACTGGACGTCCTTGATTTTTTAGACTTATAATCACGGGAGTTGATCCAAAGATGTCTATCACGGCAAAAAGCACAATATAGGCGCTTATGATTTCCTGGAAATTCAAGCGCGTCAACCAATAATCCATAGAGAATAGCGTTTCCATTTGATTTGTTTTTTAGTCTTGCGGTTTTTGATTTTAGCGGGTTGTTCTTTTTATAGAGTTACCACTTTATAGAATTGAAAATCTTGTCTGCCGCTCCGGCGTTTGACATTATATAATTTCCGGCGGCTTTTCCTGCTTTTTGTCGGCTTTCTTCGTTTCCCGTAAGAAGTTTCATCGTCATTGCAAAGGTATCAGAAGAAGTTATTTCAAAACATCCTCCAAGATGTAGAAGCATTTCTGCCTCACGAAACTTTTGATGATTCGGACCAATGATTACAGGCACTCCATAAACTGCGGCTTCCGGCACATTGTGTATGCCCACGCCAAAACCGCCGCCTACGTATGCAATGTTGCCGTAGCGATATATCGAAGAGAGCATTCCGTATGTATCTACAATCATACAGTCGAATTCTTGCAGGTTTTTGCCTTCTGCTTGCGTGATACGTATTGCCGGACGTTTCAAAGCCGACATTATTCTGCGTATATGCGCTTCGTTTACCACGTGGGGGGCGAGAATAAGTTTCATTTCCTTGTGGTCGTTGAAATAAGGAATGATAATATCTTCGTCGGGTTCCCAGGAACTTCCTGCAACGAGAACATTTGGTGCGTCTGCTGCGAATTGTTTTGCTGCCTCTACGTCTTTTGCTGCGTTGCGTATGTCGGTAACTCTGTCAAAACGTGTATCTCCTGCTACAGAAACGGCGGTTATTCCTACATTTTCGAGAAGTCGACGCGAGTCGTCGTTTTGTACGAATATTCTTGTGAAGTTGTGCAGAACTTTGGCGTATTGTTTTCCGTAGGAACGGAAGAAGATTTGGTTTTTCCTAAAGATACTTGATACACTATATACTTCGCAGCCGGTGCGGTGTAGCTCGTCTATGAAGTTTTTCCAGAATTCGTATTTGATAAAGAACGCTTTCTCGGGTCTTACCATGCGTATGAACTTCTTTGCGTTGCGCGGAGTATCGAAAGGCATGTAGCAAACGATGTCTGCGCCCTCGTAGTTCTTTCTCACTTCGTAGCCTGAGGGCGAAAAGAATGTGAGTAGTATTTTATATTCGGGGTGTCGTTGACGAATGCGTTCCATAAGCGGGCGTCCTTGTTCGAATTCGCCGAGCGACGATGCGTGAAACCAAACGTAGCGATCGTTGGTGTGGAGGGCGCGAGCCAGAATGCCGAATGTTTCTGCGTGTCCGTCGAGTAGAAGCCTTGCCTTGGAGTTAAACAGCGAGACTATCTTTACACACAATATATATATGTATATTCCCAAAGAATACATTGCGCCGCGTTTTATGCTTCCTTGTGTCCCAACACGCTTATGGCGCGCTCCATGCGGCGGAGTGTTTCTTCTTTGCCAAGGAATGCGGATATGTCGAACACGTGCGGACCAATTCCTTCGCCCACAATAGTCAGACGGAATGCGTTGAGCACATTGCCTGTGCCGTATTCTTTCGACGCAATCCAATCCATTACTACTTTTTCTTGGTTTTCAATCGAAAAGTCTTCAATTCCTGCAAGCACATCGTGCAGTTCTGTCATCACTTCGGGCGAGTCTTGTTTCCAGCGTTTCTTTACTGTTTTTGCGTCATATTCTTTGGGCGCTACAAAAAAGAACTTGCAGAGCGGCCAAAGTTCTTTCACGAAGTTCACTCTCCCTTTCATCATTTCCACCACTTGGGTTACTCTTTCCGGAGTTTCGTTTATACCGTTGGCTTTAAGTATTTCGTTGAAATCGGGCGCAAGTTCTTCCGATGGTGTGCGGAGTATGTATTCGTGGTTGAACCATTGGGCTTTTACGAAATCGAATTTGGCTCCGCTGCGACTGCAATGGTCGAGTTTGAATTTGCTTACGATATCGTCGAGACTCATTATTTCTTCGTCATCACCGGGGTTCCAACCAAGCAGCGCAAGAAAGTTTATTACAGCCTGTGGCATGTATCCGCTTTCGCGGTATCCCGATGAAATTTCGCCGCTTTTGGGGTCGTGCCATTCCAATGGGAATACGGGAAATCCCAGGCGGTCGCCGTCGCGTTTTGAGAGCTTACCTTTTCCATCTGGCTTCAAAAGCAACGGGAGATGAGCAAAACGAGGCATTGTATCCTGCCAACCGAGGGCGCGATATAGCAATACGTGGAGCGGGGCAGAGGGAAGCCATTCTTCGCCGCGTATTACGTGGGTAATCTTCATGAGATGGTCGTCCACTACATTGGCAAGATGATAGGTGGGTAGCTCGTCGGCTGATTTATAAAGCACCTTGTCATCGAGCACTGAGGAATTGATTACCACGTCGCCGCGAATCATGTCGTGTACATGCACGTCTTCGCCGCCTGCAATCTTTAGTCGCAACACAAATTGCGCTCCGCCGTCGATTAGTGTCTTAACTTCTTCGGCGGGCAGGGTTAATGAGTTGCGCATTGTGCCACGTGTGGAGGCATCGTATTGGAAATTGGGAGTTTTCTCGCGTGCTGCCTGCAACTCTTCTGGGGTGTCAAAAGCAATGTAAGCCTTGCCTTCGTCGAATAGCTGGCGGGCATATTTCTTATATATGTCTCTGCGCTCGGATTGTCGGTAAGGTCCGTATTCTCCACCGAAGCTCACGCCTTCGTCAAACTTTATTCCCAACCATTTGAACGATTCAAGAATATAGTCTTCGGCTCCCAGAACAAAGCGGTTGGAGTCGGTGTCTTCGATGCGGAATATTAGTTTGCCGCCATGCTGACGGGCAAAAAGATAGTTGTATAGTGCCGTGCGCACACCGCCAATATGCAAAGGCCCCGTGGGACTTGGCGCGAAGCGTACTCGTATTTGGTTGCTTTCCATTGCTATATATGCTGATTTTTGACGTGCAAAGTTACATATTTCTGCACAACCTGCAAACACTGTGCGTTTGTATCTCATTGTGTTTGCCTACTTTTCGTGTCGCATTGCTGTTGCGGCAGACTATGCCCCGTGGTTTTTGCAATTTATGGGTTGCCAAAAAACTTTGCTGCATCATGATTTTTAGGGTATGCGCAAGGCGTAAAAACAACAAGGCATCTTGTAAAAATAATAACCGATATTTTTTAAACGATAACCGACCTTTTTTAAAAAATATCGGACATTAGAAAAACCATTTCCCACATCGTTTTTAAGAGGTCCTGCCTTGTTTAATTTCCGACGCATCTAATTTAAACAAGATGCTTGGGAATTAGGGAATTATGCTTTAAGGATTTTTACTTCCAGGGTTGAGGTACTCCGGCACGCGGGTGGTGCTGCATTATTTCCTCTCTCAGCTTGCTGTTGTCGAGGTGGGTGTAGATTTCGGTGGTTGCAATGCTTTCATGACCGAGCATTTCTTGAATGGCACGTAGGTTTGCTCCGCCTTCGAGCAGGTGGGTGGCAAACGAGTGGCGGAATGTGTGCGGACTTATCTCCTTTGTTATCCCCGCATTGTCGGCAAGAACTTTTACGATATGGAATACCGTGATGCGCGAAAGCTTTTTGCCGCGCCTGAAACTGAGAAACACATAATCTTCATTGCCCGGGCGCACGTCAATATGGCAACGGCATTCCTGCCAAAGGCTTAACTCTTTGAGCGCACGCCTGGAAATTGGCACAAGACGCTCTTTCCGCCCTTTGCCAACAACTCTCACAAATCCTTCATCGCGATAAATGTCGGAGAGATGCAGGTTGCAAAGTTCGCTCACGCGCAATCCGCAGGAATATAGCATTTCGATTATCGTGCGATTGCGTTGTCCTTCTCGTTCCGACAAGTCAATCGACGAAATTATGCGGTCGATTTCCTCCACCGTGAGCACCTCGGGCAAATGTTCTCCTATCTTGGGCGAAGGCAAAAGCTCGGTAGGCAAATTGTCTATGCGATGTTCCATGAGAAGAAACTTGTAAAACGCGCGCACTCCTGATAAAATTCTTGCTTGGGAGCGTGGCGTAATGCCTATGTCGTGGAGTCCGGCGGCGAATGTCTCGAGGTCGAAAAGCGTTACGGCTTCGGGCGTTTTGCCAATGCCCAACAAATATGAAAGCAGTTTGGAAACATCGTCGGTATATGCCGAAATGGTGTTGGGAGTCATGTTCTTTTCCAATCTCAAATAGTCGCGGAATAAGCCGAATAGCTCGTCGGAATGTTGCTCTGCGTTCTGGTTCACGGAAAATTCTTAATTTTGCATTGGTTACAAAGTTACAAATTATCATTGACAATGAGAATTGAAATAATAAACGGTCCTAACCTCAATTTGCTCGGTGTGCGCGAACCCGAAATCTATGGGCATTCATCGTTCGAGGCTTATCTTGAAACGCTTCGCAAACGTTATCCCGACGTTGAGGTGAGCTATTACCAAAGCAACGTGGAAGGCGAACTAATCAATCGCATGCAGAAAATAGGATTCGAGTATGACGGCATAATATTAAACGCCGGCGCATACACGCATACCAGTATTGCGCTCCACGATGCCATTAAATCGATAACCACACCCGTTGTAGAAGTTCATATCTCGAATGTGCATCGCCGCGAAGAGTTTCGTCGTCATTCCATGATTTCTCCTGCATGCACGGGAGTGATATGTGGTTTCGGTCTCGACTCATATCGTTTGGCGCTCGAGGCTCTTAGGGAAACCGCAAACCATTGATGGAACTCGATTCTTATATAGAAAACCATTGCTCTGCCGAAGACGATTACCTCTACCGCCTTTGGCGCGCCACAAACCTGCATCTCGTGCGTCCACATATGGTTTCGGGACACGTGGAAGGGCTTCTGCTCAAAATGCTGGTGGAAATGATTCGTCCGAAAAACGTTTTGGAAATTGGAACATTTACTGGTTATTCGGCAATAGCAATGAGCTACGGATTGCCAAAGGACGGGCGCATCTTTACGTTCGACATAAACGACGAATTGGAGGATTTTACGCGCAAATGGATTGATGGTTCGCGTTGCGCAAGCCAGATAGTTTATACCATAGGCGATGTGGCAGAAATTTTGCTCGACTTCTGCAAACAGCAAGGCAATCTCGTGTTCGACCTCGCCTTTATTGATGGAAACAAACGGCAATATGTGGAATATTATGAGCTTGTGAAAAAACACATATCCCCCGGCGGATATATTCTTGCCGACAACACTCTTTGGGACGGGCATGTGGTTGACGCAGCATACAATCGCGACAGCCAGACAATAGGCATACGCGAGTTTAACGACCATGTGGCAGCCGACAAAACGGCCGAAAAACTAATTCTGCCCATTCGCGACGGGCTTACAATAGTGCGCATGAAATGAATGTGCCGTAAAAACAATGAAACACCCGTTGCATGACGTTTTTTATGAGTAACTTTGAAGAATAATATGGCAACCAGCGAAAACATAGCAATTATACTTGCCGGCGGAACAGGAATACGCGCCGGTTTTGGCATTCCCAAACAATTTGTGATGCTTGGCAAGCGCACAATGATTGAACGCACAGTCGACGCATTCCAGCAAAACGAATCGATAACAGGCATCGTTGTGGTTACAAACGTTGAAACCGCAGAAGAAATGCGCAACGTAGTAATGAGAAACCGTTGGACAAAACTTAGGGGGCTATGCAATGGCGGAATGAACCGTTTTGCTTCGGGCAATGCCGGACTCTCGCTATGCACTATGCCAAATTGCAACGTTTTGATACACGATGCAGCACGCCCCATGGTATCACAGCGCATCATTACCGAAGTGTGTGAGGCGCTCAACGAATACAAGGCGGTTGATGTGGCTATTCCGGCAACCGACAGTCTGATGGTGTCGGACGGAAAAACGGTGTCGCATTATCTTGACCGCAGCAAAATTTGGAACGTTCAGACACCGCAGGGTTTTAATGTGGACATTATTCGCACAGCATATACAGAAGCGTTGCGCAACGAGGATTTTAGTGCCACCGACGACTGTTCTGTGGTGCGCAAATACCTTCCCGATGTGAAAATAGCCCTTGTGCGCGGCGACGTAAACAATATAAAACTCACCTATCTCGAAGACAAGGAACGCATAGAGCGTATGTTGTCGGAAAAACAAACCGCAAAATGAAAAATCAAACCGCTCCCATTGCTCTCTTCGCCTACAACAGACCGCTGCATACCAAGATGTGCGTGGAAAGTCTGCTTAGAAATCCCGAAGCAAGCCATACAGATTTATTTGTGTTCTGCGACGGCTGTAAAGGAGACCACGATAGAGAAAAAGTAACCGAGGTGCGCGAATTTGCAAAGGGCATCAGCGGTTTCAAATCGATTAGCGTTTGCGAGGCAACCGAGAACCGCGGGCTTGCAAACTCTGTAATCGCAGGCGTAACCGATGTGGTAAATCGTTACGGGCGTATCATCGTGATAGAAGACGACCTTGTTTTTTCGCCCCACTTTCTTGCGTTTATGAATAGCGCACTCGATTTGTTTGAAAACGATGAGCGCGTGGGCAATGTGCACGGTCATTTGTTTAAGATGCGGGGCTTGCCCGACACTTTTCTTATACGCCACGCCGACAGTTGGGGCTGGGCTACATGGAAACGCGCATGGGATTTGTTTGAACCGTCGGGCGAAAAACTATTGCAAACCTTGCGCGAACGTAATCTGACGGGAGTTTTCGACTTTGAGGGAACTTATCCTTTTTCGCGAATGTTGGAACGACAGATTGCCGGATTGAACAATTCGTGGGCCATACGGTGGAAAGCATCTTTGTTGATAAACGACAAACTCGCCGTGAATGCGGGAAAATCTTTGGTATCGAACAACGGATTCGATGAAACGGGAACAAATTGCGGGGGCGGAGAATTAATTCCGACAGAACTTTTTGAAGGGAGAATTGAATGTTTTCGTCCCGAATGTATAGAAGAAAATCCGTTGGCGCGTCGTAAGTTTGAGCAGATGTATCGTCGTTACAACAGCAAGCTTCACAAGGCGTGGGTGATGGGCAAGTATCAAATCAATAAACTGAAAAATAAATTCAATAAGCCATGAACAATCTTACAGACCGCAGTTTCTGGAAAGAATATTGGAGCAATTATATATATGAAAAGGTTCCGGCGCGCTCAGAGTTCGATGATTATTTTCCCGAGGGCATGTCGCAGGGCGAAGGACGCACTTGCATTGAAATAGGTGGCTTCCCCGGCACAATGTCTCTATACTTTCGCCGGCTGGGATACCGTCCCACGTTGCTGGATTTCTATGTTGATCCAACTATAATCAATGGATTGGAAGAAAGTAACGGTTTCAAAAAGGGCGAAGTAGAATATGTGGAAAGCGATTTCTTTGCTTTTAATTCGCAGAAGCAGTATGATTTGGTTTTCTCGATAGGTTTCATCGAACATTTCGACGATACTGCCGATGTGATACGCCGTCATGTGGATTTGATAAAGCCTGGCGGCACTCTTTTTATTGCTCTTCCGAATTTTAGAGGGCTTAATGGTTGGGTGCAACGCACTTTTGACCGCCACAACTACGATGCCCACAATATTAACTCAATGATTCCGGCACGGCTACGCGATATTCTTGCATCGTTGCCGCTTAGAAACCCGCGGGTGGTGTATACCCGGAAACCTATGTTGTGGCTTGAACCGCACAAAGGCTTGCGAAACAAATTGGCGCGCAAGGTTGTGCGTTTCTTTAGCTATGCCATAAAGTTGTTTCCCATTCCCTCGCGTTTGTTCTCCCCATATATTGTGTTGACTGCCGAAAAGATTTGAAATTTCAAGCATATAGGATATGGATAATTTCTTGTTTTACAGCCCCACTGAGTTTCGTTTTGGACGAGGTGTGGAAAGCGAAGCCGGCGAATGCGTTTTGCGTTTGGGCATAAGCCGTGTGGTTGTGGTTTATGGCGGCGGAAGCGCTGTGAAAAGCGGTGTGCTCGCTCGCGTAGAGGACTCCTTGAAAAAGGCGGGCGTTTCGTTCACCGAGATTGGCGGCATTCAGCCCAATCCTACCGACAAGGAAGTTTACGCTGGCATTGATGTGGCGCGCAAGTTTGATGCCGAAATGATGTTGGCAGTTGGTGGCGGAAGCGTTATCGATGCTGCAAAAGCTATGGCGGCTGGTGCGGTTTATGATGGCGATTTTTGGGATTTTTGGGCCGGAACTAAAACTCTCGAAAAGGCTTTGCCGGTGGGTGTGGTGCTTACTATTCCTGCCGCAGGTAGCGAGGGCTCGGGAAACAGTGTGATAACAAAACTCGAAGGTCTGAAAAAGATAAGCCTTAAAACGCCTCGCGTGCTCCGCCCAAAGTTTGCGCTTATGAATCCGGAGCTTACTTTCACTCTGCCTCCCTATCAAACTGCGGCGGGAGCTACTGATATGATGGCGCATATACTGGAACGTTATTTTAGCAACACTGCTTGCACTCCTCTTACCGACAATATTTCGGAGGCTTTGCTTCGTACGATTGTAGGGCTTGTACCTCAGGTGCTCAAAAAGCCCGATGACTATCAGTTGAGGGCAAATCTTATGTGGAGCGGCACACTTGCCCACAATGGTGTTTGTGGCACGGGAGTTGTGGAGGATTGGACTTCGCATTTTCTCGAACATGAATTGAGCGCTCTCTATGGAGTAACCCACGGAGCTGGCTTGGCAGTAGTTTCACCTGCATACCAAACATTTATGGTGTCGCACAATGTGGGAAAGATTGCCCAACTTGCGCATAATGTGTGGGGCGTAGAGAATTCCGGTTGCGCCGAAACCGATGCGCTCAAGGGCATTGAATGTTTCAAGACGTTTTTGCGTTCCATAGGAATGCCCGTAACTCTTTCGGAGCTTGGAATCGAAAATCCCGATATCGAATTGCTCGTAAAAAGTCTGCACGACCATAAGGGCAATCCCGTAGGAAACTACTATCCCTTGCGTCCCGACGATACGAGGAAGATTTATGAGTTGATGCAAGACTGATTTCGCCTGCTTAGCTTGTTGCAAAGTGTTGCATTTCAAGGTTTTCGTAATAATTATATAGGACACCGTTTTTGCGGTGTCCTATTTTGTTTTTTATGAGATGCGGAGGTCGTAAAAACGATAAGGCTTCTTGTAAAAACAATGTCAGACATTATTTAAAAAAGGTCTGACATTGTTTAAATAATATCCGACATTATTTTTGCCATATCTGATGTAGTAAAAACAATGCTTTTTGCCCCATTTTCCACAACGCTTTTGCGCGAAATAAAAAATGGTTGTGAAATCATAAAACACGCATTGCAATTTTCCCCGAAAGCATATTAAAAAGACTAAAACCTACACTTGTGCGCGAATGTAAAAGAAATTAATTCATACATTTGCAGAGGTCTGACACAAGTGTCAGGTTTTGGGAAAAACAAAAAACAATATGGGATTGTATAAGGTAGGAATCGATATAGGTTCTACAACTGCCAAAATAGTAGCACTCAACGAAAAAGGCGAAGCGGTTTACAACGATTACGTGCGCCATCAAGCGCGCGTGAAAGACTGTCTTGCCCGTTTTTCAACAGAGCTTGAACGCCTGGCAGGCGAAAACGAAATAAGCGTAAACATCACCGGCAGCGTGGGCATGGGAGTAGCGGAGCGTTGCAAGATACCTTTTGTGCAGGAAGTGGTAGCTGCTACCAACTATGTACGCACCGCCCACCCCGAAGTGAGCACAATGATTGATATTGGAGGGGAAGACGCCAAAGTAGTGTTCTTTAACGACGGTCGGGCAAGCGACCTTAGAATGAACGGAAACTGCGCCGGCGGCACGGGAGCGTTTATCGACCAAATGGCAATACTCCTCGACGTGAGCAATGACGAGCTCAACAGCCTTTCGGAGCATTCCACACAAATATATCCCATGGCATCGCGCTGCGGAGTGTTTAGCAAAACCGACATTCAAAACCTCATTACCAAGAATGTGCCGCGCGAAGACATTGCAGCCTCAATATTCCACGCCGTAGCGGTGCAGACGGTAACCACGCTGGCTCATGGTTGCGACATCACCCCACCTATAATGTTCTGTGGTGGACCGTTGACATTCCTCTCGGGCTTGCGCAAGGCTTTTGTAGAATATCTCGGGATACCACAAACCGATATCGTTCTTCCCAAAAACGGCAGTATCATTCCGGCATGGGGCGCGGCTCTCGCCAAAGGCGGAATGATCACCACGGCAAAGCAATTTGCAGCCCTCACCTCGGAGCGGCTCACGCTTACAACCCATTCCTATCTGAGCCTTCCCCCGATATTCGAAAACGAAGACGATTATAAACAATGGCGCAGGCAACTCGGCGGAAAAGATTTGCAACGCGTAGCACTTGAATCCGGGAAACAAGAAGCCTATATAGGAATTGATTCCGGTTCTACCACAACAAAAATAGTGGCTCTCTCACCCAACCGCGAAATCATCTATTCGTATTATCACAACAACGACGGCGACCCGATAGGAACGGTAGAAAAAGGACTCGCAATGCTCAAACAGCAATGTGAAGAAGCCGGAACAGATTTGCGCATAGCCGGCTCGTGCTCCACAGGATACGGCGAAGACTTGATACGTGCGGCTTTCGGACTCGGCGGAGGCATTATCGAAACCATAGCACACTATCTTGCCGCAAAAAACATAAGTCCCGACGTTTCGTTTATCCTTGATATTGGCGGACAAGACATGAAGGCAATTTTTGTGGACCATGGAGTGATAAACAGAATAGAAATCAACGAAGCTTGCTCCTCAGGTTGCGGCTCGTTTATCAGTACCTTTGCACGCTCGCTCGATTATGATGTAAACGATTTCGCAAAAGAAGCATGCTCTTCCCAAGCCCCGTGTGATCTCGGCACACGTTGCACCGTGTTTATGAACTCAAAAGTAAAACAAGTGCTACGCGAAGGGGCCACAGTAGCCGACATCGCTGCCGGATTGTCGTATAGCGTAGTAAAAAACTGCCTTTACAAAGTATTACAACTCAAAAACACATCAGAATTAGGCAAGCACGTTGTAGTGCAAGGCGGTACAATGCGAAATGATTCCATTGTGCGCGCGCTCGAAAAGCTTGCCGAAACCCACGTAAACCGTAGTGATTGTCCGGAACTCATGGGAGCGGTGGGTTGCGCGCTTTATGCCATAGACCATAAGGCAGAAGAAGAAACCGGTGTGGCTGAAATGTTGTCGCGCGCCAAATATACCACACGTCGCACCCAATGTCGCGGCTGCGAAAACCAATGCACCGTAACTCATTACCTATTTCCCGGGAATCGTAAGTATTATTCGGGAAACCGTTGCGAACGTGTTTTCTCAAATCAAGGTTCCAAAACCAAAGCGGGCAAGAATGTTTACACCCAAAAGTATGATCTGCTGTTCAATCGCGAATGTGAGGTGAAAGAACCCCTGTTTACGATGGGCATTCCCCGATGTCTGAACATGTATGAGGAATATCCTTTTTGGCACACCCTTTTGAATTCTTGCGGTATACGCACAGTGCTTTCATCAGATTCGAGCTATTCAGAATATGAACGCACAGCGCGATGCGTGATGAGCGACAATATTTGTTTTCCTGCCAAACTTGTACACAGTCATATTGATGATCTCGAGCGCAAAGGCGTTGACAGAATTTTTATGCCCTTTGTGGTTTACGAGAAAATGGAAAAGGGACAACAGAATAGCTACAATTGTCCGATTGTTTCGGGATATTCCGAAGTTGTAAACAGTTCGCAAACTCCCAAAGTGCCTCTTGAAAGCCCAATTGTTACTTTTAAAGACCGCAAACTCCTTTTAAAACAGATGGAGTTGTGGTTGTCGCGTTTCGGAGTTCCAATAAAAACTATACGCAAAGCCTTTGTCGCCGCCGAAGAAGCGGAAAAGCAATACCGCAAACGCCTTGTAGAGATTAATCGAAGCGTTCTCAACGAAGGAAGGCGCGAAAACCGCCTTGTGATATTGCTTGCTGGCCGTCCGTATCACACCGATCCGCTAATACAACACCGTGTAAGCGAAATGGCTGCAGCAATGGGCGTTTACGTAATTACAGATGATATTGTTTATGACGAGAAACTTTCGATCAACGACACTATTTATCTTTCTCAGTGGGCTTATCCCAATCGTATTTTAAAAGCTGCGAAATGGGCGGGGCTTCAAGATTCAAATGTTCAGTATATGCAGCTCACTTCTTTTGGCTGCGGGCCAGATGCTTTCCTTACCAACGAGGTGCGCGCTACGCTCGAAAGATTTCACAAAAACCTTACGCTTCTTAAGATTGACGATGTAAACAATGTGGGGTCTATTAAGTTGCGTGTGCGTTCGCTTATCGAGAGTTTGAAGATAAGTAAAGGCAATACTTCCAAGGATATTGCTCCATTTGAGACTACACCTCCGTTTACCAATGCCGAACGTGGGCGAACGATAATCGCTCCGTTTTTTACGCCGTTCCTGTCGACGCTTATTCCGTCTGCTATGAAAGTTGCGGGATATAATGTTGTAAACTTGCCGATGAGCGATGGAGAATCGGGTGAGTTGGGTTTGAAATATTCCAACAACGAGGTTTGTTATCCTGCTACGCTTATAGTTGGCGATGTTGTGAAAGCTTTTCGTAGCGGAATGTACGACCCTGATAAAACTGCTGTGGCTATTACGCAGACGGGTGGTCAGTGTCGTGCCAGCAATTATATTGCGTTAATCAAAAGGGCTCTGCTTTCAAACGGATATAGCAATACTCCCGTAGTATCTCTTTCTTTTGGTAGCGGGATAAGTAATTATCAGCCGGGCTTTAAGATGCCTTGGAAAAAACTTATGCCTGTTGCGCTTGCCGCCATGCTTTATAGCGATGTTATTGCCAAGATGTTTTACGCCACTGTTGTGCGCGAGAACGAAAAAGGTGCGGCGCAGAGGCTCAAAGATGAGTTTCTCAACCGCGCAAAACCTATGGTGGAGGCGGCAAATACGGCGGCGTTGCTCGACCTTACGCGTGAAGCGGCTGCAAAGTTTGACGCTGTGTGTGTTGAAAGAGAGACTGCAAAGGTGGGAGTGGTTGGAGAAATCTTTTTGGAGTTTAATCCTTACGCCCAAAAGCATGTTACCGAGTGGTTGATAGAGCAAAATCTTGAGGTTGTGCCGCCGTTGATTACCGATTTCTTTACTCAGAGTTTTGTGAACCGCGAAACCAAAAACCGCACTCATCTTCAGCGCAAACTTATGCCTAATGCTATTGTGAATTGGCTTTATCGCAGGGTGCAGAAGCGCATTTCGAAATTCAACGAAGCGGCATCGCAGTTCCGATATTACATGCCGTTTGACGATATACGCGAAAAGGCGGAGCGGGCGTCGAAGATTATTTCGCTCAACGCGCAGTTTGGCGAAGGCTGGCTTATTTCGGGCGAAATGGCTACCTATGCTGCCCACGGCATAAACCATGTGGTGAGTTTGCAACCCTTTGGCTGCATTGCCAACCATATTATCGAAAAGGGAATAGAGAAGAAAATCAAAACCATGTTTCCTAAGATGAACATTCTGTCGCTTGATTTCGACAGTTCGGTGAGTGATGTGAACATTGTGAACCGTTTGCTTCTGTTTATCGACAATATTCGCCAGGATAAATGAGCACAAAGGAATACGGAAAACAGGAAATGCAGATGATAGATGCTGCACGCCGACTTTTCATACAGAAAGGTTTTGAAGACACTACCATGTGCGACATTGCGGAACAGGCTAACGTAAACCGCTCCACGCTTCATTATTATTTTCCCAACAAAGATGTAATGTTTCGTGCGGTATTTTCGTCGATTGTCGAGGAGTTGAAACCGCGACTCAACGAGATTATGACGAGCGAAAAGCCATTGATAGAACGGTTGTCTCTCGTGGTGGACGAATATTTTGAACGTTTTCTCGAAAATCCTCAAATTCCCGGGTTTTTCATATCCGAGATACAGCGCGATGTAGACCATTTCATTGCCACGGCAAGGGAACTTCATTACGACAAGCTCTTTTCGATGGTGCGCGATGCGCTTAATACGGAAATGCAAGCCGGTAGATTGAAAAAAGTGCCTATGTATATGGTGTTCACGGCATTCTATGGCAACATCGCCTTTCCGTTTATCACCAAAAACTTGTTTGTTTCGTGGTTTGACATGAACGAAACCGAGTATTCCACAATGATTATGGAATGGAAGAAATACATTCTATTTCAAATCAAAAATCTGCTCGTGAAAGACTGTTAGCGACAACGCAAAAACAATATCGGACATTATTAAAATAATGTCTGACATTGTTTAAATAATATCCGACCTTTTTTAAAAAATATCGGTTATTGTTTTTAGCATAACGCCCAATGTGGCTTGAACATGCGTATGTTACAGAAAATGAAAGAGATATCTCATGGGCGACAACGGCAGTGGGTGGACCGAAAAACTATTGCAATTTATTTCGAACTATTTTGTTACCTTTGTAGTCTTAACATTGAGCCGCAATGCGGCATTTTGATATGACAGAACAAGAGAAAATTCAAACGGAAGACCGCATAGTTGAAATATTGAAGACTGTTTACGACCCAGAAATTCCCGTAAACATTTACGACCTTGGACTCGTTTACAAAATAGACTTCAAAGACGACGGCACGCTTGATGTAGACATGACGCTCACCGCTCCAAATTGCCCGATGGCCGACTATATTATGGAAGATGTGAGGCAGAAACTCGAAGGCATCGAACAAGTGAAGCAGGCTAACGTAAACCTTGTGTTCGACCCCGTTTGGGATCAGTCGATGATGAGCGACGAAGCTAAAATCGACCTCGGATTTATGTAAACCTCCCCACGCGAGATGAAAAACGTATACTTCATATCCGACGCACACCTGGGTTCGCTTGCCACAAAGCACCGACGCACTCAGGAACGTAGGCTCGTGCGTTTTCTTTCCGACATCAAAGACCACGCTTCAGCCATATATATGCTCGGAGATATGTTCGACTTTTGGTATGAATACAAATATGTAGTGCCAAAAGGCTTTACGCGTTTTCTCGGAAAGGTAAGCGAACTAACAGATAGCGGCATAGAAGTGCACTTCTTTGCCGGAAACCACGACATGTGGCTCGGAGACTATCTGGAAAAGGAGTGCGGAATGATAATACACCGTGAGCCTTTGGTAACAGAAATTTACGGCAAAATTTTCTTTCTTGCCCACGGCGACGGATTGGGAAGTCGCGATGCAAAGTTCAATATGCTTCGCGCCATATTCCACAGCCGCGTATGCCAAACGCTTTTTTCAAGCATTCACCCGCGATGGGCAATAAACTTCGGGCTATCTTGGGCAAAACATTCGCGGCTTAAACGAATTGACGGCAAAGAACCGGCATACATGGGCGCAGACAAGGAACCGCAAGTAAGGTTCGCACAAAAATATCTCGCCACCCACCCCGAAATAAATTACTTCATATTCGGACACCGACATATAGAAATCGACCTACATCTCTCGTCAACTTCACGCCTTATGGTTATTGGCGAATGGATGTCGCTTTTCACCTACGCAGTGTTTGACGGCGAACATCTTTTTATGGAGAACTACGTAGAGGGGGAGAGTAATCCCTAAGTCTATACGCCTCAATGCAAAACGCCTAACTATTTCTTTTTCTCGAGGCTCACTTTCGTTAGTTTTGCATCGCCACCTTCTACGCCCAACATATAATCTTTTTCCTGCGATATACTGAACGGGAGCACAATATCCTTGACATCGTTGGTAGCAAAAGGCTTTTCAGCCACAACATTTCCGTTGTCGCTGCACACAAGTTTCAAAGTGCCTTTACCCTTTACCGTGAAAACTGCCGAATATGCCGACGGTTTCAGCGTAAGTCCTTGAAAAACCATCTGACCGGCCTTGATTTCCGCCCCGCCACGCGAAATTTTTGCATCGCCCCGGCGAGTCCAATAACAACGTCCGTCCTTGAAATCACCATTAAGCACAGTGCCGCTCGAAGGTATGCCGCAATCGTTGCGGAAGTTGGTAGGCGTTACACACAAAAGGCTGCAATCGTTGAAATACTCGTTGTTGAAGATATTAACGTCCTGCACCGTTGAAAAATCATCGGTTTCCCCATTCGTGAAAACCTTTCCGTCGAAAGGATTGTCGGGCCATGTGCCAACCGAATAGCCTCCTTTCAAAACGCAGTCGGTTACAAAAATGCTGTCAATGATTTGATTTTGCGGTTCAGGGTTTGTTGAGCCCCAAGTAATAAATGCTATTGCTTTTCCACCGCCTCCTTCGCCGCTGTTAAAGTAAGAATGTTCCACCTTCACGCATCTTGCCCCGTGGGGATCAAGATCGTGATAACTTCTCCAAGGCGAAACATTATTTCTGGGGTCTCTATACGAAGAACAAAGCGTTACTCCGTCGTCGTTGGAGGAGAACAGACATCTTTCGACTATTACGCGATGAGTTCCGCTGCTTAGTCCCACGCCGTCGCCGCTTACGCACGCCGGATCATACATCTTTACATTTCCGATAAAGAGATTTGAATCGTTGTCAAAGCTTGTATGATAGCAATTAGTGCGTATAATGTCGAAATCCTGCAATACTATGTCGTGGCAGTCGCTGAAAACTACGGGCACAACGTGTATCCTGTCTTCGCAATTGGTTGCATAATGTTCTATGTCCGCATCTCGTGTATACGTGTCGCACATTCTTATTGTTCCCGGACCGATTATTTTTATGCGATATTGGTTTTTGGCATAAAGCAATGGCATATTGGCAAAATGTGAATGGGTCCAGGGAATACCAGGTATCACCATGTCGTGCCCATAAAGCGGAGCGTAGGTATAGTCGCGCACATCGCCGCTTTGCCATAGCACCACGCCTTTGCCAAGTTGCATCTCAACGTCGTGTTTCAGTTCAACGCTTGTAATTATATAGCGTTTGCCATAAGGATTGTCGTCGTCGGGCTCAAGCCCGGGCACAACAACTCGCCCACTTCCCGCGCCGTTTGCTGCGTTTATGGCAAGTTGAAAAGCATGTGTGTCGTCGGTGAAACCATCTCCCTTTGCGCCGTAATCGAGCACGTTGAAATTTTCGTTGGTAACGAGAAAATCATAGGGATTGTCGGTAAATTTTTCCCAGTTGTCTATAAAGAACGGTTTGCCGAGGCGTATGGTTTCGCTGCCATTGCTCAATACTGCCACGAAGCGCGATGAAAGATGCGTCATGTCGGGTCGGTCGGCGCGGCGCAAGGGAAGGTCGTTGATTTCTATCGCATCTGAGATGTTTGTGGTGGAGTATATTTTCTTTCCGTTCTCGATGTTTTCGGTTTCTATGGGCAGAGTGTAGATAGCAAGTTCCTTGTATTTTGCCGCGTCTTGCTTGTCAATTCGCGCCGATACGTGAATGAATGTGCTATCTGCCTCGCATTTTTCGATTTTCCCCACATATTTCACAATAGGTTGCTCGCGCTCAAAAGTTATTCGGTCGATAGCGATACTTCCTTTGTTTGCGCCGAGCGGTTCAAACTTAATGCCAGCATAGTTTCCCTCGGCGGGTAGATCGGAGAAGTTGAAGAAATAATTGTGTCGACCTTCGTTTTTTGAGAGTGCGAAAGTTTTTGCGTGATGTTCAAAAATGCTGTCTTTGTCTGTGATATAGCTCACTCTAATACTGTCGGCGTGGCAACGGTTGTCTATCACGGCGCGAATTGTATTGCGATTTTTTGCAGGAGGACTGAAAAGGTTGTTCAAACTCCCGCTTAGCGATGTCGTGAAAACGGCTCCCGGCTTTTTGAAGTTATATATCATTGCGTCGGCATCGTATGTTATGTTGCCGCTATTGGTTTTCCATGCCGCAATGCTTTGTGGTACGGAAAATTCAAAGTCAATCGGTGCACCGGCTACTATTCCGTCAACAAGGAAGTCGCGGTTTGATTCCCAAATGTCGGGCGTGGGAGCACAGAGGGCTATTTCCATGCTTTTTATATTGCCGAGAAATGGGCATTCGTTGCAATTGAAATCTAAGGTGCGCCACAGTGTGGGAATGATGTGGGCAATGCAGTTGAATTTGTCCTTGCCGTTTTCGAGCGTAAACCTTACGTATACGTCTTGCACGGGAGCTGCTTGGGCGAAGATGGCGAATTGTATGAAAGGTGTCTTGCGCAAATCGAGCGGTTTGGCAAATTCGCGTCTTATAGTGCGCCATGTGTCGCCGCTCACCGCCTTGCTTTTCACCCACAGAGCCTTTTTGCCTTCGTGTACTCGGGGATAGAATTCTTTTCCCGGCGCGGATTCTACTGCTTCTACGCCTTGGTTTGCCACAAAACCGTCGGTGGAATTTTCAAACGAGGCAATAGTCTGTCTATTTATGAGCGAAACGCGATGAGAATAGTCGTGCGCGGTTTCGATAATGCCTTGTGCTGTGGCGGCAAGGCAAAATATTGTGCTTATTATGGTAGTATAGATTTTTCTTTTCATATTTGGAGTGTTTACAGTAGTTTCTTGGGGTGCCAAGTGCTTTGTTTTGCCGCTTTTGTAAGTTGTTGTTTTTGCGAGATGCCTTGTTGTTTTTGGGGGTATGCGCATGCAGCTTTCTATGTAGGGTTGGGAGTTTGAAAAAGCGCGTGGAATAGTTGCGTTATTGCTTGTTGCTGCTTCTACAACGCTTTTGCTTTTTTATCTGCTTAACAAAATCCTTGCGTTTGAGTTTGGGATTATAAGAATACGCGCCGCCGGTGATTTCTTCGAGCGAAATTTCGCGGTATACGTTGGTATAGTCTTTCCCAAAGGTTTCTTCTTCGTAGAAAAACGCCAGTTTGTTGTTTTTTTGCATTATCATCGTAGAATAAGCAGAGCCTAAATTGCTCACTTGGTATCTACCGTTCCAATTCGAGGCGAACGATTTTGGCGAATTTATGTTGTTGTCGCAGCAGAGTTCTTTGTAATAAATTCCAACATTGCTACGTCCGTTTCCAAACGGCACAGATTGCAGCGCAATATATACATCGGCGTTATCTTTTAGGCGTTTGGCAGGAAGAATCATTATCTCGCCGTTGCATGAATTGTTTTCGGGCACAATTCCTCCGTTTGCAGCGTTTGAAAGTGCGGCTTCGCCCCAACGTCCTTTGCCGTTTTTGATGTCGGAATAGGTAAAGATATTAAAATAGCGTGCATTCTGTGTGCGACTGCTTATCACAACCGAGCCATCGGGCAATTCCTCGCATTTTGCTTCGTCGCCATTCTTCACAGCCGAGACATCAATGCTGCCCAATACCTTCCAGGTTTTGCCAAAGTCGTCGGAAAACAAAACATTGTTGCCATTGTCGCGCGTGCATAGCGCTGCGTAAATGCGATAATACTTACCGCAACGAATGATGCGGCTTTGGAAAATTTTTCCCGAAGTAAAGAATATAGATTTAAGCGCTCCAAGTTTGCTATTGTCGAATAGCGGATAAATGCTGTCTGTTATCTCTTCAAAATCAGTCCATGTTCTGCCATTGTCGTGGCTTCTGAACAATGCCACACGGTTGGGATTTTTGCGCGTGGCAGAGAAAAACGGCGTGTTGCCGCACACGCTGATGAGTATAACCTCTTTGCTGCGAACGTCGGCTGCAATTGCGCCGTCGCCAAAGCCACAGTCGGTGGAATTTTTCTGTCCTGTTCCGCGCCTTATGGTAAATTCGGGCTGCCAAGTGCTTCCGTCGTCAAACGATAGGCGGGCTACGAGGTCCACTCTGCCGTTTCCGATATCCATTCCGCAAGGTCGGTAATCGCTTACGGCTATTAGTGTGCCGTCTGAGGCTTTTGCTATCGCCGGAATGCGATAAGGGTAGGGCTTTGTGCCGTCGGTAACAAACAGATAGGCTTGCTTTTTAGCGTCGCAGCACGATTGTTTTCCCGTTGCGGCTTGCGCCATGAGCATTTCGCCGGCAAAAACCGATAATATCAGTGCGGAGATAATTTTTTTCATTTGCAGAATGACTTTTAAGTGGCTCAAAATGTTTGAAATGCGCCTTCTTTTGCAAAGATATTAAAATTGTGCTGAAACTATGCGGCGGGCGATAAAAAGAAAGGGGTATGAAAAAGCGGAGAACCGGTTTCGGCTCTCCGCTTTACTATATCGTGGGGCTGATGTCAGCCTCTGTGTTGACTATTTACTTTTCTTCGGAATTTTCGGCAGGTGTTTCTTCTGCGGTTTCCTCTTCAAAATCGTTTACACCGCCCGAAATCAAAATATCATACCATACAAGAAGTTTTCGGATATCACTGTCGTGAACGCGATCGGTATCATATTCGGGCAATACCTTGGCAAAATATTCGTGAAGCTCGTTGGCGGAAATTTTGCGTGGGTTGAATTTTAGGTTTTCTCCGTTTTCCTGCGTCTTTACTTTGTTGAAAACGCTGATCAGTGGTTCGTCGTCGTCTTCGCAATAGATGGAAATATCGTTTAGTGAGACAACTTTGTCGTGCATTCCCACTGTGAAACGCTGATGTTTCTCGTCAACGCTCTCAACTATGAGCATGCCGCGTCCTTGTTTCATTAATTTGTAGAGTCCAGGCTTTCCGGATATCGAAATTATTCTTTCAGTCATTTTGGTTCTTGTTTTGAAATTCTGCGCAAAGATAAAGTTTTATATGAAATTGGGCGTTTTTTGTGTTGTTAAAAACTTTGTTTGCTTGTTGTGGGTTCAGAAGTTTCGCTTTTGGTATGCTGTTGCGAGATTGTGCATTGCTTTTTCGATGATGCAGCGTGGTTGTCCCACATTGAGGCGCATAAACCCGGTTCCGGGCTTTCCGAATATTGCTCCGTCGTTCAAGAAAAGTTGGGCGTCGTTTATGTAGAAATCCACAAGCTCTTGTTGCGAAGCAAAACCGAGTGCGCGGTTGTCGAGAAACATTAAGAATGATGCTTCGGGCGTTATTGTAGTGATTTTGGGGCAGTTTGCGGCAAGGAAATCGCTTACGTATTTGATGTTTCCTTTTACGTATTCGAGCATTTGCGCGAGCCATTCTTCGCCTTCGGCACTATAGCATGCTTTTACGCAGTCGTAGGCAAAAACATTCCCGTTGCCGATGTCGTTGCTTTCGAGATATGTGAAAAACTTGCGGCGCAGAGTGGGGTTTATTACTATTGTGTGTGAAGCTATAACGCCCGGAAGATTGAAGGCCTTGGTTGGCGCCATGAATGTAACGGTTATGTCTTCGGCTTCGGGGCATGAGGTTACGGTGGGCACGTGTTTCACGGAGTTGAAAGTCATATCGGCGTGGATTTCGTCGCTTATGATTATCACGCCGTGTTTTTTGCAGAGTTTCACGAGGCGTGCCAGTTCGTCTTTGCTCCATGATGTGCCTCCGGGATTGTGTGGATTGCAGAGTATAAGCATTTTGCATTCGGGCAGAAGCCTGTCTATCTCGTCGTAGTCCATTTTGTAGCGTCCGTTTTCGAGTATCAGTGGCACTTCGACGTTTATTCTTCCGCTTCCGCGCGTTACGTTTCCGAATGGGTGGTAAACCGGCGTTTCGGTCATGATTTTGTCGCCTTTTTCGGTAAAGCAATTTACGGCGAAATATATTGCCGGCACAATTCCGGGCACATAGTGGAGCGCTTCGCGCGGTATGCTGAAATCGCAGCGGCGTTTGTTCCAGTCTATAATGCTTTGAAAATACGATTCGGGCGCGCAAGTGTAGCCCAAAATGCGCTGTTTCAATTTGTTTTCTATAGCTTTTACAACGAAAGGCGGAGTGGGGAAGTCCATATCGGCTACCCAAAGCGGAATAAGGTCTTCGCGCCCAGTTGCCTGCTTCATCAGTTCCACACTCACGCAGTCGGAGCCTGCGCGGTCTATCGGTGTATCAAAATCGTATGTCATAATGTATGCTTGTTTTAATTGCGTGCAAAGTTAGCGAAATATTGCGTGTTGCCGCCCTTTGATGGCGCAATTAAGGACGTATGCAATAAGGCTAAAAGTGGGTTTTGCAAAGCTTTTGCAGTATGTTGTGTTTCAGCCTTGTACAGATGGCAAAACTAATAACCGATATTTTTTAAAAAATATCGGTTATCGTTTAAAAAATATCGGTTATTGTTTTTGCGATATGGCTTATCGTTTTTATGATATGCGCATCTTGTTTTTGCAACCTGCGGAACGCCTCGTTTTTGGTGGTGTATAAAAAGAATGAGAGAGGAACTGACGCACGCCTGCGCCCTCCTCTCTCGCAATAATTAAGTATGAAGAGTGTTAAAAAACCGTGTTAATAGTCTTTGCGTCTCATAAGGAAATTCTTGAAACCATTGAAGTCGTTGCCAAGAGCCACACTTTGCTTCTCGCCTTTGAGAAAGGCTTGCAGACGTGCCGGCATTTCTGCCTCGCGACCTATGGCTTTGCTTATAACTTCGCCGAATTTTGCAGGGTGTGCCGTTTCGAGAAAAATTCCTACCTCGTCCTCGTTCTTCAATTCCCTTAACGCGCGAAAAGCGCACGCTCCATGAGGATCGGGAATGTATTTGTCTTGTTCGTAAACTTGTTTTATGGTGTCGAGGATTTCACTGTCGCTCACCTTGAAGCCAGATATTTCGGCGCAAATGGCATCGTGGTCGTTGTTGTACAGTTCAAGAATTCTCGCAAAGTTGCTTGGTGCGCCCACATCCATGGCATTGGCAAAAGTTTGTACCGAAGGGCGCGGACGATATTCGCCCGTTTTGAGATATTCAAGGAACACGTCGTTCTCATTGTTGGCAGCAATAAAACGATTAATGTTAAGCCCCATTCGCTTAGCTATAAGTCCCGCCGTAATATTGCCAAAGTTTCCGCTCGGCACGCATACCACAATTTTCTTGTCGTTTCCCATGGCACGCAACTGCGCCACTGCACGAAAATAATAGAACGCCTGCGGCAAAAGACGCGCAATGTTTATGGAATTGGCAGATGTTAGGCGCATGGCATCGTTTAGCTCGCTGTCGACAAACGACTGTTTTACCAATCTTTGGCAATCGTCGAAAGTTCCGTCGATTTCTACAGCCGTGATGTTCTGTCCCAACGTGGCAAACTGGCTTTCCTGTACTTTGCTAACCTTTCCTTTGGGATAGAGAACGTATACATTTATGCCGTCAACGCCCAAAAAGCCATTGGCAACGGCTGAGCCCGTGTCGCCAGAGGTTGCCACAAGAACGTTGAGCTTTCTTCCGTCGCTCTTTACGAAATGTGCCAAAAGTCTTGCCATAAATCTCGCGCCAACATCCTTGAATGCAAGTGTGGGACCGTGGAAAAGTTCAAGGGCATACATATCTTTTTCAACCATATTGAGCGGTGTGTCGAACGAAAGCGTTTCTGCCGTGATATTGTTGATTGTTTCGCAAGCCACATCGGGAAACATTGCGCGGGCAACGCGTTGCGACATTTCTATAAAGCTCATGTCGGCAAAACTGTCAAAGAAAACTTGCGGCAATTGCGCAATGCGTTCGGGCATAAACAGACCTCCGTCGGGCGCAAGCCCGCGTGTTACCGCTTCTGACAGGTTTACTTTTTGCGTTTTATGGTTGGTACTGTAATATTTCATCGTGTCGTTTGAATTAGTGCTTCATAAATTCGTTGATAAACTGATCTCCGGCAAACATTTTATAGCAGCCGTTTTTGCAAGACTCCTCGTCGAATTTCTTTACTCCGTCGGGAACTATTCCGGGATAGTAAATGAGAAAAGGAACTGGCTCGCTGGTGTGAGTGCGATGCTTGCAGGGCGTGGGGTGGTCGGGAAGAACGGCAATTGATACCGGCTCGTCGAAATCTTTTACCGCATTCATCACCGGACCTACGATTCTTTTGTCGAGATTTTCGATGGTTTTCAGTTTAAGAGCCACATCGCCGTCATGACCTGCCTCGTCGCTTGCTTCAACATGGAGATAAACAAAATCGGAGTGCTTCAAGGCTTCAACAGCTGCCTCGGCTTTTCCTTCATAATTGGTGTCGGCGAGACCAGTTGCCCCCTCAACGTTTATACATTCGAGTCCGGCGTAATGACCTATGCCACGAATTAAATCTACTGCCGTGATAACTGCTCCACTGTGTATCTTGTCGGGAAACATCTGCTCCAAAGTTTTCATATGTGGGCGATTGCCTCCGCTCCAAGGCCAAATGCTGTTGGCAGGGTCTTTTCCATCGTTAATGCGTTGGAGATTGAGTGGGTGGTCTTTGAGAAGTTCTTGTGATTTCAGTATAAGATTGTTGAGAAGTTGGGCGGTTTCCATTCCCGAGTGCGAAGTGGCTTTTACGAGTAGCGGTTCGAACGGTTGTCCTGGTACATCGTGTGGCGGAGTGCAGTCTAAATCTTTGTTTCCTCCTTTTATTACCAACAGATGACGGTATTGGATTCCCGTATAAAAGTGAATTTTGTCGTTTCCGAGTTTTTCCTGCAGAAATTTTATGAGAACGTCGCCTTCTTCTGTGTCGAGACGTCCTGCAGAATGGTTTTTGATTTTGCCATCTTCTACGCAAATCAAATTGCATCGCAGCGCGAGATCATCATCTGCGAGTTCAACGCCAATGCTTGCGGCTTCGAGCGGTCCGCGTCCCTCGTATACTTCGCGTTGGTCGTATCCGAGAATTGCAGAATTAGCCACTTCGCTTCCGGGGTGGAATCCTTCGGGAACGGTTTTAAGCATTCCCGTGTGTCCAAGGCTTGCCAATTTGTCCATATTGGGCGTGTTGGCATATTGTAGGGGTGTTTGGTTGTTTAGCGCTTCTATTTTCCAATCGGCCATGCCATCGCCTAAAATTATGATGTGTTTCATTTCTTCCTTTATGCTTCCGGCGCAAGCGAGACTGCCGCATTGTTTATGCGATGACGCAGTCAGAGTTTAGCACTATTGTTGTTGTGCTGCCGTACTGTTGTTGTTTTGTAAGTTTGTTTGGTTTTATGTTTGCTTGCTCTTGCAAGCGCGTTCCGCATAGGAACGTAAAAATCTCCTCAACCCCGAAGGGTTGTGGTAGTGACGGTGGTAGTGGCTGTGGAAAGCAGCCATGTCAAAGCGTAGTATGTGAAACTTTTGTTCATTATCTGTGTTCTGACTAATGCAAAGGTAAAGAAAAGTTATTAAATACGCTTGTTTTCTGTCAAAAAATCGCTTTTCTTGCGAAAATTCCGGATTTTTTCCGATTTTTCTACGTTGGTGTAATTCCTCTTGACGATTTTGTAAAACGGATATAGCAAACCGTGTATTTGCCGTGTGGTTTCGTGGATTTGCCAATGCTTTTTGGCGGGAAAAAGCGGTTTGTGGAATGTGCTGTGTTTGTTGTAGTTACAAAATGGCCTTTTGTGGTAAAAATAATATCGGATATTATTTAAAAAATAAGGCACCTTTTTTAAACAATATCGGACATCGTTTTCACAATGTCCGATATTGTTTTTCGTGTAAAACTAAGTGCCTTTTTTGCGAGGCTTAGTTTTCGTAAAATTCTTGTTTGGGGAGGTTATATATTTGCCACGCTCATTATGTCGGCAAATACTCCTGCTGCGGTAACGTCTGCTCCTGCCCCGTATCCCTCAATGTGCATGGGGTATTCGCGGTAACGTTCGGTTGTTATGAGTATCACGTTGTTCGAACCTTCGAGATGGTAGAACGAATGGTTCTTGTCGACAGCTTCGAGTCCCACCGAAGTTTTCCCATTGTCGAGTCGCGCCACATAACGCCAACGTTTGCCGGCATTTTCAAGTTCCTTGCGGCGTTTTTCAAAGTCGTCGTCCAATTCGGG
This sequence comes from Clostridiaceae bacterium Marseille-Q4149, assembly GCA_963644855.1. Taxonomy (GTDB): domain Bacteria; phylum Bacteroidota; class Bacteroidia; order Bacteroidales; family Bacteroidaceae; genus UBA6398. Next base: position 34,373 of record CAVIQL010000016.1, read on the forward strand.
CAGGCGTTTCAGGAATTCGTCGAGCGGCATCTTCATGAAATCGTCGGGTATAAACGGATTGGCAACCACGTCGGTGATGTTTACATTGTATCCTGCTTCGCGCGCGAGTATGACAAGTTTGCGCATCACGTCTTTTCCGCTTAAATCTACGCGGGGGTCGGGTTCGCTATATCCGGCTTCGCGTGCTTTTTGAACGGCTTGACTAAACGTGGTGTGGCTTGAAATTTCGTTGAAAACAAAGTTGAGCGTTCCGCTAAGCACTGCTTCGATACACAAAATCTTGTCGCCGCTGCCGGTAAGGTCGTTTATCGTGTTGATAATGGGCAGTCCGGCTCCCACATTGGTTTCAAAAAGATATTTCACGCCTCTTGCGCGCGCGGTGTCCTTGAGTTTGCGATAGTTCTCGTATTGCGACGACGCGGCAATCTTGTTTGCAGCAACCACACTGATGTTGTGTTCAAAAAGAGTTTGGTAAAGTCCAGCAACGTCCTCGCTCGCTGTGCAGTCAACGAATACCGAGTTGAAAATGTTCATACCCAGAATTTCCGTTTTCAGACGTTCGATGTTGCTTGCGCCGCCTGCTTTCAACTCTTCCCTATAGTTTTCGAGCGCAATGCCGTCGCGGTTGAAAACTGCATTGTGCCCGCTTGCAATTCCTACGACATTGAGTTGCAAACCGCGCGTTTTCATTAATTTTTCACGCTGCGACGCAATTTGTTCAAGCAGTTTCGAACCAACCGTTCCCACTCCGCACACAAAAAGATTGAGCACCTGGTATTCGCTAAGGAAGAAACTGTCGTGGATAACGTTAAGCGATTTTCTGAGATAGTCTCTGCTCACCACGAAAGACACATTTGTTTCGGTAGCTCCCTGTGCCATTGCCACGATGTTTATTCCGTTTCGTCCGAGAACGCCGAAAAGTTTTCCGGCAACGCCCGGTGTGTGTTTCATTTTATCACCTACAACGGCTACTGTCGATAGATTTCCTTCCAATGATATTTGGTTCATCGCGCCGGTGCTTATTTCTTTTGCGAATTCGGCTTCGAGTGCTTCTTGTGCGCGCATACCGTCTTCATCAGTTACGCAAAGACTCGTGCTGGCTTCCGATGAAGTTTGCGCCACAAGGAATACGCTTACACCGCTGGCGGCAAGTGTTGAGAATATTCGGCGGTTTACTCCAATCACACCCACCATTGACGGCCCGCTAACGGTTACAAGGCTTGTATTCTTTATCGAAGAAATTCCTTTTATGGCTCTTTGGTCGTCGATAGGTCCTTTATGGATTATGCTTCCCGGTGCTTCGGGGTGGAAAGTGTTCTTAACGTAGATAGGAATTCCCTTTACGCGCACCGGATATATGGTTGGGGGATAAATTACTTTCGCTCCGAAGTTGCAAAGTTCCATTGCTTCGTTGTAGGAAAGCTCATCTATTGTGTAGGCGTTGGGAATGACGCGTGGGTCGGCGGTCATAAATCCGTCGACATCGGTCCATATTTCGAGTGCAGCGGCATCGAGTGCAGCGGCAACTATTGATGCGGTGTAATCAGAGCCTCCGCGACCGAGGTTGGTGGTTTCGCCGTCGTTGAGGTCGCTTGAAATAAATCCGCCTATCACTGCTGCTTTGGGCATACGCGCAAAGGTTTGCCCTATGAGGCGCAGAGTGTTGTCGAAGTCCACGAGATTGCGGTTTTGTCGGCGTGTGGTTTTAATGAAGTCGCGCGAGTCATACCAGCGTGCCCCTTCGATGAGTGTGGCAACGATTTGCGACGACATTCTTTCGCCGTAGCTTACGATTACGTTGGCTGTTTTTTCGGTGAGGTCGCGAATGAGGTATACGCCGTGGTATATGCTGCGCAGTTCGTCAAACAGTGTTTCTATTCTGTCGCATAATGCGTCGCGGCGTGTGCCATCGGGAATCACGGCGTCAATCATGTTGCGGTGGCGTTCTATCATGGCGTTGAATTCGTCGCGATATTTACTGTCGCCTGCCGATGCCAGCCGTGAGGTGGCTATTAGTTTGTCGGTGATTCCGCCCAATGCCGAAACCACTACTATTACCGGTTCGTCTACAGCCTCTACAATCTTTTTGAGATTGAGTATGCTCTCGGGCGAACCCACTGATGTTCCTCCGAATTTAAGTACTCTCATAGGTGTGTTCTATCAAAACGACGCTTTGCGTCGTAATTTCGCCGCAAAATTAGTTATTCCGGCTAAACTATTGGTAGAAAAAATCACTTTTTTAGATAGTTTCTCCTTTAATATTTGCTGAAAACGATGTGCTTGCCGTTGGCGTGGAACTGTGTGGGCTTGAAAAGTTTGAACCATTGCGTCGTGTGTACATTATATATAATATGTATAGGCTGTTGTGGCTTCAATAAAATAGGGTGTGAGCAAGGCGAAAAAACGATGTCCGATGTCGTAAAAATAATGTCAGACATTTTTTAAATAATATCGGACATTGTTTAAAAAATATCGGATATTATTTTTGCAATATCGCATATGGTTTTTGTGGTGTGGATTTTGGGGCGCGACATAGGGCGAAAAAGTGTAACTTTGCAGAGTGAAAGCGCAAAAATATTATGAAAGATACTGACTTCGACGGTGTTTTTGTGAACGGAAACGTGGCGCGCGAAAAGATTAACCGACTCGCGGCTGCCAATCGCGATTTTCTTTTCGTTATTGACTATCGTGGCGAAAACTGTATCGTGGAGGATTTTGCCGATATACGCCCGTCGGTTGTGAAATTCGCGTTTCGCGGCGTAGGAAATGCCGTGGGAAAACGTTGCTTTGCCCGTGTGGTTAATCCGAAATGGCATGTGGCTTTGCCGAAATATGCCGACTATGAGCGCAGTTTTAATATTGTGAAGAACAATATCCGTAAAGGCAACAGCTATCTCGTAAATCTCACTGCCCAAGTGGGGGTGGAGACAAACCTTTTGCCGGAGGAAATTTTTGAATTTGCCGATGCGCCTTACAAACTGTGGGTAAAGGATAGGTTTGTGTGCTTCTCGCCCGAAACTTTCATAAGGATAAACGCGCAGGGAACCATCAGTTCGTTTCCGATGAAGGGAACTATAAGCGCAGAAGTTGCCAACGCCGAAGCTACGCTTATTGCCGACGAAAAAGAGAGCGCGGAGCATGCCACGATAGTCGACCTTATACGCAACGATTTGAGCATTGTGGCACAGAGGGTGCATGTGGCGCGATACAGATACGTCGATGTGCTCGAAACAAACCGCGGGCGCATTTTGCAAACAAGTTCTGAAATTCGGGGAAGCCTTGACGCTGACTTTCGAAGCCACATTGGCGACATATTGTTTGCGCAACTTCCGGCAGGCTCGATTACCGGTGCGCCCAAACCCGAAACAATGAGGATAATAGGCGATGCCGAAAACTATGAACGCGGATTTTATACCGGCGTAATGGGGTGTTGGACAAACGGAACGCTCGACAGTGCTGTGATGATAAGGTATGTGGAAAACCAAAACGGCAAACTTTTCTTCAAAGCCGGAGGTGGTATCACTGCCAAGAGCGATTGCAAAAAAGAATACCAGGAATTGATACAAAAAGTGTATGTGCCAATTTGTTGAAACCATAAGGCTGCACAACCATGTGCTTAAACATATAGCCTATCACCAGGAACGTTACGAGCGTACCGCAAAACATTTTTGGGGCGACGCTTATCATTTGGAAAACCTTGCAGACATTGCAGAAAAATGGGCATGCTGCGACGGCGTGAACAAGATACGGATAGTTTACGACCGCAATGGAATTGCCCTAAACACTTGCGCTCCCTACGAAATGAAACCTGTTGAAACTTTGCGCCTGGTTTGGAGCAACGATATCGACTATACCTACAAATCCACCAATCGTCGTGGGCTCGATATGCTTGCTGCGCAAAAAAACAATTGCGATAATGTGATTGTTGTGAAAGATGGATTGCTCACCGACACTTCGTATACCAACATTGCCCTATACGATGGAAAACATTGGTACACTCCAGCAAAACCATTACTACACGGAACTGCGCGCGCAAGGCTTTTGGACGAAAAACAATTGCTTGTGCGCGACATAACTCCCGACGATATTCAAAATTATCGGTATATCGCCCTTTTTAATGCCATGATTGGTTTGGGCGATATAGTATTGCCTACAAAAAATATCAGGTATTAAAATTCCAACTGTGGGGTTAGAATTCCAATTGCGGGGCTTCGTTTGGCGCATATGTGCTGCGAATTCGCCAAGATGCCGGATAGGAATTGTTTAGTCGCATTCCCACATTGTTTGCAAAGCCAAGCGCAAGATTACGATAGACCACAGCCACCCAACCTTTGGAAAAGTTTGCCGGAGATGCCACACTCTCGCCGCGAAGATACTTTATGGCATCGGCATATCCCAGTTCAACTGTGGGGAATGCTGCCTTGTTGAACGCATTGCTCATAGCGAGCTGCGGAGCCGGCATATATTGCGGTTTTGATTTGTTGTTCGACGCGGAATGTTTGGACGTTTTTTCAGCACATACCTGAACGCCCGCTGCTATTACGTTCAAATTTTGCGAAAGCAGAGCATAGTCGTCGTCAAACTGCTTGCGGAGCGCGAAAAGTCCGTCGTTGTTTCGATGAAAAGCAAAATCGTCTGCCTCCAAAAGCCAATCCTTGAAATTTCCGGGCTTGACGTTTGCAGAAGATGCCGTTTTGTTTTTGCGTTTTCGGTTTTCAGGGCTATAATCTCCGTTTTTGCGTAGCAGAGCAAGGAAAAAACCTTCGCCCTTTGCCTTGTAGGGGAAAAAATGATAGACGGGCAGCGACTGATTTGTGGTATCGCCCGAAATATTCCAGTTGTCGTTTGTTTCGATAGCCACTGTTTTTGCGCCGAGTTCGTCGCAAATCCATCGAACGTTGTCTTCGTCTTCTCCGCGATTGAAAGTACAAGTACTATATATAAGGAATCCGCCTTCGTGAAGCGCACTCCATACGTCGCGCAAGATTTCCCGTTGTCGCGCAATGCAGTTTGCTACGTTTTCCAAGCTCCATTCTTCGCGCGCCACCTCGTCTTTGCGAAACATACCCTCGCCTGAGCACGGCACATCGGTAGCAATTACGTCGAAGAAGCCTTGTAGTTTTGCAAAGACCTTGGGATAGTTTGATGTAACTGCCACATCGGGATTTCCCCATTTGGCAATGTTTTCAGCCAATACCGCGGCACGTTTTGCGATTGGCTCGTTGGCTACAAGTAAACCGCCGTTGAGCACACTGCGAATGAGAACGGATTTTCCGCCCGGCGCAGCGCATAAATCGAGTGCGCGGTTCACCGGAATTTCTTTGACAATATGTTGCAGAGCCTGCTCTACAAACATCGACGATGGCTCTTCTACATAATATGCTCCCGCGTGCAGTAAAGGATCAAAGGTAAAACGCGGACGACTTTTGAGATAATATCCATTGTGTGCCCAACCCACTCTTTCGGCTTGGTCGGGGACGGAAAGCCCGGCTTTTTCGCATTTCTCGGGGTTGATATGCACGCTCAGCGATGGCTCGCCGTTGAGTGCGGAAAGGAATGCAGTGGTGTCGTTGCCCACAATTTCGGGCAGGCATCTGCAAAAGTCTTCGGGAACAGGGGTATTCATCGTTTGAAATTCTTCGTCGGCAAAGTTACTACAAATTTGTTTCGCTGCCATTGCATTGTGCTTTGAATGAAATGCCGCGCCCGATTTTCAAAAACAGAAATATAATATATCTGTAACAACATTGAAACATCTGCCCCCTATCTTTGCACCCGAGTTAGTAAGAAATACCATGGAAGGTCTGTAGAAAAGCCAACAATCTGGTACAGAAAATGGAGAACACAGGTTTTTAACCCTTTACATCCCTTTCCCCTTATGATATCCCGCGGTTATTTACTGCGGGATATTTTGTTTTGGAGAAGCATGTTGGCGTGTGGCAAAAACGTCAAGGCTTTTGGTAAAAACAATATCGGACCTTTTTTAAAAAAGGTCCGATATTATTTAAAAAATGTCTGACATTATTTTTTCAATGTCCCATATGCTTTTTTTGATGTTTCGTTTAGGGGCTACACAAGCTTAAACAATCCTTCTTCGCAGGTAACGTGGTGCTCCTTGATGCCGAGTTCTTTCATCCATGTGCGTGTTTTCACTGTTTCCAGTATACCTGTGTCGAATCCTTTGCCTTGGTCGTTGTTCCAAACCCATGTTGGGGTGGGCCAAAGGCAGGCGCGGAATTTTATGGAGCGGTAGAAATCGCGGTTGCAGCCTCGTTGGCCGTGGTGTGCCATTTGTAGATATTCGCAGTCGAGGTCTTTGCGAAATTCTCCGCTCAAAGCAAGGTTACCACATTCCACTCCCGCATCGCCAAGAAACACTATGCTTTTTCGTTTGTCCCATACGCGCATAATCATCGACGAGTTGTTGTAGGCGTTTTCGGTTATCTCGTTTGCCACGCTCAGAATCTTCAAGTTCATACCGTCGTATTGATAAACGTCGCCGGGTTTGCGAATATCGGTAACGGGTATAGAAGTTTTGTCGATTTGATCATAAAATTCCTGACACGTTGGAGAATAATCGGGCTCGGCTGCCTGCACGGCTTTGCTTATTCTTGAATGATAGATGTGCTTTATCTTCAAATCTTGTGGGTTTTCCAGAATTTTTGTAAGCGCTCCCATGTGATCGTTGTGGGGGTGGGAGATAAACCATGCTTCGACTTCGTTGCCCAATGCCCCGAGAAATCCGCGCAAAGTGTTGGCTTCTTCGCCAAATCCGCCGTCCATCACTATTACTTTGCCCTTGGTGGTTTGAAAAACATAGGAATTGCCGATGGTATTACTGTGGCTCGGAATTTGCCAAAGCGTAAACGATGGCTTTTTCTTGGAGTTCCATTGTTTTTCGATGCTTTCTGCTGCATCGGCATGGCTCGGATTTATCACCATAGCCCCTGCGAGCATGGCAGAATACTTTAGGAAATCTCTTCGTGAGGTCATTGTTGGTATTATAAGCATTGTTAGTTGTTGCAAATTTAGTTTTTTTATTTTCTGTGCGCAGTTTCGCGGCGCGGTATTTCGTTGGAATTTGCTACTTTCGCCGTGAAAATGAGATAAATTATGCCTGGATTGAAAATCTTTAGGATACTCACGGCATTGTTGCCGTTTTTGGCTTTGGCTTATGTGGCTTGGCGTTCATGGAAACTGGTTCCGTTTCCTTTGGTAGGCAAGATAGTTTTGATTACGGCAATGATTGTGCTTATGGTGTTGGTTCCCGTGTGCATGCTTCCCGGCACGCTCGACAAACTGCCACTCAATGTTGCCGCGATAGTATACAAAACGAGCCTTTCGTGGATTTTCGTAATGTTATATCTGCTCATAGCTTTTGTGGTAATCGATATCCTCGGCGTGTTTCACGTTGTTCCGCCGTCGCTTCGCCACAACAGCCTTGCGGGAACGCTTGGGCTCACAGCCGTGATGCTCATCGTTTTTGTGGCAGGCAACATAAACTATCATAACAAGCATCGCGAGGCTATAAGAGTTGACACTGCGAAACCCATTGCCGCTCCCGTGAAAATTGTAATGCTTAGCGACATACATTTGGGCTATCATATTCGCCGCCATGAACTTTCTCGTTGGATTGATGTCATAAACAAAGAAAATCCCGACCTTGTATTGATAGCCGGCGACGTGATAGATCGCAGCATTGAACCATTGCTCGCCGATGACGACGCGGCAGAATTTCATCGCATTAAGGCTCCCGTGTTTTCATGCCCCGGAAACCACGAATATTATGCGGGAATAGAAAATTCTCAACGCTTCTACAAACTTGCAGGTATAACAATGTTGCGCGACACAGCCGTTACCGTCAAGGGAATAAACGTTATTGGCAGGGACGACCGCACTAATTTGCGCCGCAAAAGGCTTGGGGAACTCGTGAAACTTGTTGACGCAAAAAACTTCACCATTCTTCTCGACCATCAACCCTTTAATCTTGACGAGGCAAGGCAAAACGGCGTGGATTTCGAGCTTTGCGGACATACACACTACGGACAAATATGGCCGATATCGTGGATTACCGACGCAATATACGAGAATGCATACGGGGCATCGCAGAAAGGCGGCACGCAATACTATGTGAGTTCGGGCATAGGTATTTGGGGCGGAAAATTTCGCATTGGCACACGCTCCGAATACGTTGTGATGACTGTGGAATAGGTTTGTTCTCACCCTTGTTTGCTCACCGAAAAAAGGACGTCGCATCTCGCAAAAAATCCAAGGCATCTAATTTATATTCCCAACCTTGAAATTTAAGTTAGTTTGGACCTCGTTTTTACGATGTCCTATGTTGTTAAAACAATGTCTGATATTATTTGAAAAATGTCGGATATTGTTTAAAAAATATCGGTTATTGTTTTTGCGATATGCCGTGTCGTTTTTACCTCCTCAAAACTCGTATTCCAACAATGCGTGAAACCATTTGTAAGAACGTCATTATGAAGCAACAAAAAAGCCCCGGCGCGTTTTGCACCGGGACTTTTTTATTTTCCGCCTTATGGCGTTTTGCCGTTTTAGAGGTTGGGGTTGATTTCGCTCCACTTCTCTACTGGAGGAAGCGCACCCATTGCGATAACCTGGTCGCGCATGCTTTGGAGATGCTCATAGCTTGCGTCGAGAGTAGCAATCTCTTCAGCAGTACCGATTACTGGTTTTGTGTAAACGCCATCAGAAGTGATGCGAGAAGGCATTGCCATCATAACGTGGTTGTAGCGCGCTGTGTCGGCGTATGTGCCAGCGGGATAATTGAATTCTTCACCGCCCATAGCGCCTTCGATCATCTTGACAGCCAAGTATGACGGGCTTTGGAACGAACTGCGGCGACGAAGCTCAATAATCTTAGCACCGCCCTGGGTTACGTCGATTTGCATTTGCTTCCATTCTTCTTCGCTAAGGCCTTTGCCGTTTACGGTAGCCTTGCCAGCGATAACGTCGAGCAACTTCACGCCGTCAACAGTGGTAGGCGATGCGAATACAGCCATCTTCTCGCCGTGTCCGCCGTAGGTGTAAGCATTCTTTACCACAGATTGGCTCACTCCGAAATGCTTTGCGAGCGCGCCTTTGAGACGTGTGGAGTCGAGAGCGGCGAGTGTGGCAACTTGATTTGGCTTCAAACCGCTATGAACAAGGGTAACAAGACCGGTAATGTCGGCTGGATTGAAAATAACAACCACGAATTTTGCATCGGGGCAGTATTTTTTGATGTTTTCACCGAGCTCTTGAGCCGCTTTTGAGTTTCCTGCAAGCAAATCCTCGCGAGTCATTCCCTCTTTACGGGGAGCGCCGCCCGAAGATATGATGTATTTTGCACCTGTAAACGCTTCTTTTGCATCTGTTGTGGCTACAATATTTGCATCATCGAAACCACTTTGACGCATTTCCTCAGCTACGCCTTCTGCCGAGAACACATCGTAGAGGCAAATATTGGGTGTGAGTTTCAGCATAAGGGCTGTCTGTGTCATGTTTGAGCCTATCATTCCGGCTGCGCCGACAATGGTAAGTTTTTCGTTTGTTACGTATTCCATGTTTTTATGTTTTAAAATAGTTTGTTCTGTTATGAGTTTTTAGACCTATGCAAAAATAACAATTTTATCGGTTTACGAGCGACCTGCGGGCGGTTTAATAATTAAACTTTCTAAAAAGGAAATGCACATTTTGCTGTATTGTGCCAAATGTGTCGCATAGTTTTGCTTTTCGATATCCAAACGTTGCATTCTTAAAGGGATATGCGGCGTTGGAATGCTTAGTGTTTCATCGCAAAATCATTCTCTGTCGGCGCGTATCAGAGCGAGTAAATGCTCCACGGCTTCTTCTTCGGGAATGTTGCGTTCCACACATTCTTTTCTGCGATACAAACTTATTTTGCCGCGTCCTGCGCCAACGTATCCGTAGTCTGCGTCGGCCATTTCGCCTGGTCCGTTGACTATGCAGCCCATTATTGCGATTTTCAAGCCTTTCATTCCCTGCGTCGCGGCTTTTACGCGTGCTATGGTCTCTTGCAAGTTGTATAGTGTGCGTCCGCAGCCGGGGCAACTGATATATTCGGTTTTTGTGATGCGTTGTCGTGCCGCCTGGAGTATGGAAAATTCTGTTGAAAGCACATCTTGTGCAGAAAGTAACCCTTCTCGTCCTTCGTGATTTGAGTAAATGCAAATTCCATCTATGAGGCGGTCGAAAAGTAGATTGCTTAAATCGGCGGCAGAAGCTATTTCGAAGTCCTCTTTTTTGTCGGCGCCGAAATCATATGCTTTGCAAAACACCACAGGGTTCTTTACGCCGGCACGGGTTAGGGTATGGATTATTGCGCGTGCTTCACCGAGCGAATTGCGTGAGTCGCTGCGTATAACAAGTACCGCATTGGGTGTTTGTCTCAGGGTCTCCATTATTTCGTCGTTGAAGAAAAACGGCACTACTGCCACGAATTTCAAAGGAGCTTGGGTTTGCGGCAGTTGTTTCAGGCTTTCGGTGGTGTAGAGTGGGAAAGTGTTGGCGCGTCCGTCGTAATTTGGCGCGTCAACAATGTAGTTCATCGTTGGGTCGTAGGTTTTGGTTGGCTCAAAGCCGCCTATATACACAAAATCAGGGCGATTGTCGATGGTGTAACTGCTTGGCGGGCAATTTACGCCTATTACTATTGGCACGTTGTCGCCTCCGATTATTCCCAGAGCCGTTGTCTTGCGCCGTTCGGGGTATATATAATTGAAACTGTCGGGTACGAGTCCGCTGATATGCTTCTTGCCTCGTCGGTAGAGTATATGTCGCACGAGTTTACGGGCTACTGGTATTTCCCGTTCGGGTTCTTCTGAGAGCGAAACCCGTATGGTGTCGCCCATTCCGTCGTTTAGTAGCGCGCCTATGCCCAATGCGCTTTTTATTCGTCCGTCTTCGCCTTCACCGGCTTCGGTTACGCCGAGATGAAGGGGGAATTGCATGCTTTCCTCGTCCATTGTTTTTACCAAAAGACGCACCGATTGCACCATGATTACGGGATTGCTGGCTTTGATAGAGACTACTACGTCGAGGAAGTTGTTTTTCACGCAGATTCTTAGGAATTCCATGCAACTTTCCACAATTCCTGCGGGGGTGTCGCCGTATCTGCTCATTATTCTGTCGGACAGTGAGCCGTGGTTGACGCCTATTCGTAGTGCGGTGCAGTGTTGTCGGCATATTTCGAGCAGTTGTGTGAAGCGCTGTTCGAGTTTTTGGAGTTCTGCTGCGTACTCTTCGTCGGTATAATCTATGTGCTTGAACACACGAGCAGGGTCAACGTAATTGCCAGGGTTGATTCTCACGGCTTCCACCACCTTTGCTGCTGCATCGGCAACGGCTGGATTGAAGTGCACATCGGCCACGAGGGGAGTTTTGATGCGTATGGTGCGCAGGGTGTCGTGTATTTTTGCGAGGCTTTCCACTTCGCGTATTCCTTGTGTGGTGAGTCTTACGTAGTCTGCGCCTGCATGAACGATGCGTGCCGCTTGTTTAACGCTTTCCGCCACGTTGTCGGTGGAAGTTGTGTTCATGCTTTGCAGACGCACCGGGTTATTGCTTCCCAAAGGTGTGCGTCCCACATGCACGTTGTAGGTTGTGCGGCGGTGATAGTTAAACAAATCTGCGGTCATGCTGTTTTGATTTTATTTTCCACCGGCATAGAGCACCGGGTTGGTGTCCTTGTCGTTGTACATCTTCATTTGCTTGTATAATTTCATGATTTTGCGTCCGGCTTCTATGTCGTCGAGCAGCGTATCTATGGCAGAGGAAAGGTCTTTCTGCTGTTCGAGCAAAACATTGAGCTTTTGCTGGCAACGTTCGCGGTGTTCATCAGAAGCATCTTTGCGCTCTGCTTCGATTTTCATGTGATATATTTTTAGGGCAAGTATTGACAGACGGTCGATTGCCCATGCGGGTGTTTCGGTGTTGATTGTTGCACCATCGAGAGGCGTTATGTTTTGGAACTTCATCAAGAAGTAGCTGTCTATACGCTCAACGAGGTCGGTGCGTGCCTGATTGCTGCGGTCGATTCTGCGTTTTATTTCGAGTGCTTTCTCGGGGTTTATTTTGGGGTCGCGAATAATGTCTTCCAAATGCCATTGCACAGTGTCGATCCATTCCTTGGTGTAGAGTTCATATTGAATTTCGCCCTCGGTATATGGGTTGCGCATTGCAGTATCAACGTTATCGGATTGATGATAGTCGGTTATCGCCTGACGAAAAATGGGTCGGCAGATTTCGGTGAAAGTCATAGGGTTAAGTATTTATCGTTGTTATTTGTAGCAAAAGTAATATATTTCCAACGAAATTAGCCCCTGCAAAGGCAAAAACAATGTCAAATTTCCTTTTTATTGTATATCGGGGGATTGTTTCGCTTTTTCTGAAAACGCATTTTCCTTCTCTCAAAACCTATTGCCGATATGGTAAAAATAATGTCTGATATTTTTTAAAAAAGGTCGGATATTATTTGAAAAAGGTCGGATATTGTTTTAATGATATGCTTTATTGTTTTCCAACCCCATATTGCGCACCATTTCTTTTGCAAAATCGGCAGAAACCGAAACTGTGATATTACAACTCATCGAGCAATTTATCGGCTGATAATAAGGTGTGTTTGCCTGCCATTGCTTCCTTTACTTCGGTCAAGGCGTTTTTAAGTTCCTTGATTAGGTCTCGTGGGGCATCAATGGTGTCTTTTTCTGTTTCGGGATAGATACGAAAATTGCCGCTACGCGATTTAAGTACAACGTATTCGCCCGACTTTGCCATATTCAGATACTTAGTCTGATTGGTGCGGAAATCTCTCGTGCTAACTATTACCATGATTGTTTTTCTGACTGTTGTGCGGCAAAGATAAACAATTTATTTTGTATTTGGTAGCCATTTGTGATGTTTTGGTTACCAAATTGGGATTTTGATACCCCATTTGTTTCATTCATAATAAGAAGAGATTTGCAAATATTCTATTGCCGAAAAGCCGTGTGTAGATATGCTCAAAGCGAGGTCCTACCTAATTTAAATACCAAGGCATCTAATTTGAATTAGATGCCTTGGCTTTTTTGCGAGATGCGATGTAGTTTTTTTCAGCGGGAATGTGGCTTCTTTTAAGTGCCTATTATTTGTTTGGAACTTTGAATTTCATTTGATGAGTTCCCGCTTTGAGTTCCGTGCCTCCGTCGATGTTGTTGCTCCAAGGGGTGTAGAGCGTGGCAGTGGCGTTGGCGGGAATTACAGCCGTGTAGGTGAGCACACTGCGACGTTTGTTCCATTCCCATTTTGAAACCACTTCGCCATAGGGTGTGTTGTGGCGCGCCTCAAAACTGCCGAGTTTTTCTATGAAGTTGGGACGGAGTATAATGTGTTTGAATCCGGGCGCATTTTCGTCGGGGAAGATGCCGCCGAGTCCCTTGTAGGGCCACGCACCTATCTCTCCAAACATTATATGATTGTCGGAAATGTCGCGTGTTGCCTTCAAATCCCAATTTTCGAGCAGCGAAGTTGCACCGTTTACTATCCACCAGCCCCAAGAAGGGTAGGTGTCTTGCACAGCTACGTCGTATGCCACATCAGGATAGCCGTTTTCGCTCAGAGCATTGAGCAAAGCTTTCGCACCAAGCACTCCGCAGTCGATATGATTGTTTGCCGCCACTACTTTGTCGGCTAACACTTTTGCGGCTTGCGCTTTCATGTCTTCGGGAACCACACCCCACATCAACGGCATGCTTTGTTCGGTTTGCGAGCCCGAAGCATATTCGCCTGTTTTGCGGTTGAGAAATTTCTGGTTTATGGCATCGCGAATCTGATTTGCGAGCTTGGAGTAATATTCATAGTCGGAAGTTTTGCCAAACAGTTTTGCCGCTTTAGCAAGTATCGTGGCGTCTACAAAGAAATAGATTGACGACGAAAGTTCTTTGTCGGAGCGCGTTTTTACCGGCACCCAGTCGCCACGTCCCCACGAAGAGAGATGCGAAAGACTGTTGCGGTCTACATAATCCACATATCTTTTTATATTGTCGTAGCAATCGCGCAGCGGACGTTCGTCGCCGTAGAAAAGATAAAGGTTCCACGGAATAATTGCTATGGTACTCGTCCAATCAAGTCCGTTGTCGGTTCCATAACCCCAGCCGTTGGTAGGAATAATATCGGGCAAAACTCCATTGGGTTGCTGTTCGTCGCGATGGTCTGCGAGCCATTTTTCGTAAATCGTGAAACCGTCGTAATTGTAAAGCCCCGTTTCTATCGCAAGATGCCCGTCGCCTGTCCAACCGTTCTTTTCGCGTTGCGGACAATCGGTGGGGTAGCCCATAAGATTGGAAATGTATGCCTGACGTGTGGCTTCAACTATTTTATCAAGCAATGCGTTCGACGATTTTATGCTTCCTGCGTTTGCCACATCGCTATGTGTGAAATGGGCAACCAAGTTGTTTTGTTCAAGAACTATTGGGCGCGATGCCGAAACCTGCACATATCGAAATCCCTTGTAGCTAAACGCCGCGGTAAAGCTATCTTCGCCTCCGCTAAGCGTTAGAATGTCGGTTTGAAACGGTTCGGTTTGTTTGTCGCCGCGATAATATACGTCGATATTGCTTAGGTCGAGCGTGCCGTCGGGGTGTAGCCGTTCGCCATGCGCCACTCTTACTTCCGTACCGCTTTCGCCGCGCAGTTTGATGGTTGTTACGCCTGACATATTCTTTCCGAAATCGTAGACATAGGTTGAGTCGTTGATTTTCTTCATTGATTTTGCCGCGATGTCTTCAATAAAACGTATGGGCTGCATTGCCTGTGCGCTCACGATGGGTGCGGGAGCGGTGCGAAGCCTTACGCCTCCCCAGTTGTCGTCTTTGAATTCCGGGGTGTCCCAATCTTTCAGGTTTATACGGAAATCAAAATGTTCGCCGGTATATATATTATTGTATACAAGCGGTACGGCTGTGGTGTAACGCCAGCTCAGGTCGGTCGAAACGGTTTCGGTGGTGCCGTCGTCGTATGTGATGCGCATGTCCATGCACACAGTGGGGCGCTGACGCCATGGCGCACGCTCATAGTCCCATACGGCAATTGCTTGGTGGTTATACCAGCCGTTTCCAAGCACTATTCCGGCAGCATTGATGCCGTCGTGGAGCAAGGATGTGATATCAAATGTAACGTATTTGCTTCGGCGGTCGTAGCGTGTGTACACAGGGTCGAGAAAATGATTGCCCACGCGTTTACCATTTATAGAAAGCACAAAAAGTCCGCCTGCTGAAATATATGCGCGTGCCTTTGCCACCTTTTTGCCTACCATAAATGTTTTGCGCAAATAGGGTGCCGGTCTCACGTTGCAGTCTATGCCGTCGGAAATCCACGAGCCTTGCCAGTTTTTCTCGCTCATCATTCCGGTTTCAAACTTTGCTACGGGAGAGTTGTGGCTCATGCCGTTATCGTCAACCGATGTTACGCGCCAATAATAGGTAGTAAAAGGTTTTAGCTCCTTTCCAGCGTAAATCATGCTTTGTGCCTCGGTTGCCACAACGCCCGTGTTCCACATGTTGCCCGTTCCCGATGCCACGTCCAGGCTGTCTGTGCCTACTATTAGCGTATATTGCTTTTGCGATGCGCTCGTTTGCCACGAAAAGCGGGGATTGGCGTTGTCGATACCCAAAGGGGAAACCAAATGGTCGGTTTCGGGATTTACAACTTGCGCAGTTCCAGCAAACGCCATCAGGCAAAATGTTAAAGATGAGAGTATTTTTTTCATGATAATCATTTTTTGCACACAAAATATCACCACGCAGGCGGGAGATAGTCCACCTGGCAGCAAAAAACTTTGTAAAACTACTGATTATACGCGACACAAACAAACTTTTGCCTCATTTTGTTGTCTGTGTCATGCTTCTTTGTGGAGAGGAAATGGGGCGTTGCATGGATTGTGTGGCTTGTCGTTTTTGTGATGTAGGATAT
>CAVIQL010000017.1:0-49992 GCA_963644855.1 Clostridiaceae bacterium Marseille-Q4149
ATCTGATATTGTTGGAACAATGTCGCTTTTTTTTTTTTTTTTATAGGATGAAAGTCGTCTGAGGTTTTGCTCGTCCTCATTGCTATCAGTTTGGAGTTTTGCAAATTTGGTCAAATCAGCAGTTTCAAGTATTTCCCGCAGTTCTGTATAGTCAGGCTCAGGTTCGATAGTTGACTGATTTTCCATAGGCTCAGTTTGTGCTTGTTGCTTAGCCTTATCTCCTAGTTCAATTAGATGCTCCACCAGTTCAAACGATGTCATTTCGTCAGCGCGGAAACCATAACGTTTGCTCACATATCTGCGCAAGATGTCAATCAAACTCGTATAATAGTCCTTAGAACTAAGATCTTCGGAAGTATATTCCTCTTTGAGTTTTGCGATTTCCATTTCAGCCTCTTTGTGCGGCAACAGAGGGGTTTGCTTCTTAGCCTTCACTACCTTGATTGCTTTCGTAATCAATAGTCTGCGAGCAGAAATCCACACGCCCACAGCACACGCTATCAATAATAAAGAAAGTAGGAACAAAGGTATCCAATCGCGCCAAGTATAAACGGGATCGATTATTTCCTTAGGTCCGAAAAACTTGTCAACATGCGCAGTATCTACTTTCACATCATTGACTTTCAGCGCAAGTTGTTCCGTGGTGTAAACTTGTTTTCCTACCTTGACATTAATCGATGGTATGCTATACAACGCAGGTTCGAAACTCGTGATTGTATAAGTGAAATGCGTGGTATTTATGCCATTTGCCGGAACATCTTCTTCCTCGCTCGTAATTCCATCGCCCACTACTTCTACGCCTTTTTTCATCAACTGTTGCAAAGCCTTGGGAAAAACCGGTTGCAAATTCTTCGGGTGCTCCACATTAATGCGCACAGCGGTCTGTTCGCCTATAAGCATTTCGGTGGAGTCAATAACCGTAGTAATTTTCACCTGCGCCCGAACGGCGAATGTCATTGCTAAAATGAACGCTAACAATATGTATGCTTTCCTTGTCATTTATAATTGCTCATTATGATGCTGCGACCGACTTTGAATTGAATAGCTGCATAAGTTTCTTTACATAATTCCCATCTGTAGGTATTGCCACGTTTCTCACTCCTGCTTTCGTAAATTGCAAATGCAGTGCGTCCTCTCTTTCCTGCCATGCACGATTGTGTTGGTTGCGCACCCGCTTGCTCGAAGTATCTACATATTCTATATGTCCCGTTTCGGCATCGCGCAATTCTATTATTCCTATATTGGGAAGTTCTCTCATGCGCACATCAAATACTTCAATCGCATTAAGGTCGTAGCGATGTCCTGCGATTTTCAATTTGTCAGCAAACTCATGCCTATCAATAAAATCGCTAATCACGAACGCTGCGCACTGACGCCTTTGGATTTTCATAAGAAATTCAAGGGCTTCGGGAATATTTGTTTTATTTCCCTGCGGTTTGAATGTCAGCAACTCGCGAATGATATACAGAATATGTTTACGCCCTTTCTGCGGCGGAATATATTTTTCTACCTTGTCGCTAAAAAATATCACTCCTATTTTATCGTTGTTCTGTATGGCCGAAAACGACAATGTGGCAGCAATCTCTGTTATAAGTTCGCGCTTAGTGCGCATCTTGGTTCCGAAATCCACAGAGCCGGACACATCAATCAAGAGCATTACGGTTAGTTCTCGTTCCTCCTCATACACTTTCACGTATGGACGGTTGAAACGAGCCGTAACATTCCAATCAATGTCGCGCACATCGTCGCCATACTGATATTCCCTCACTTCGGAAAAGCTCATACCCTTGCCTTTGAACGCTGAATGGTATTCGCCTGCAAATATATTGCTGCTCAGTCGGCGCGATTTTATTTCTATACGCCTTACTCGGCGCAATAGTTCTGTGGTATCCATCTTTTTCTAATCGACCGTTTAGGGCACAGCCACTTTGTTGATTATCTCATCGATTATCTTGTCGCTCGTAACGTTTGCGGCTTCGGCTTCATACGACAATCCTATTCTATGACGCAAAACATCGTGAACCACAGCGCGAACGTCTTCCGGAATAACGTATCCGCGGCGTTTTATAAAGGCGTAGGCACGGCTGGCATAAGCAAGGTTTATTGAAGCACGCGGACTTCCGCCGAAAGATATGTATTCTTTCAAGTCTTTCAATTTATACCGTTCGGGATAGCGTGTAGCAAATACGATGTCTGCGATATATTGTTCGATTTTTTCGTCAAGATAAATTTCCTTCACCATTTCTCTTGCGCGCAAAATCTGGTCGGCTCCTACTACTGCTTTGATTTCCTCTGCTTTTTTCTCGTCGAGTTTTGCACGAACAATGGCTTTCTCTTCTTCAATAGTAGGATAGTCGATTATTACCTTCATCATAAAGCGATCGGTCTGCGCTTCGGGCAGATTATATGTTCCCTCTTGTTCTATGGGATTTTCTGTTGCGAGCACAAGGAAAGGTTCAGGTAGCAAGAATGTCTCGCCGCCTATTGTTACCTGGCGTTCCTGCATTGCTTCGAGCAGAGCACTCTGCACTTTTGCCGGCGCACGGTTTATTTCGTCTGCAAGAATAAAGTTGGCGAAAATTGGTCCGCGTTTCACTACAAAAGTTTCGGTTTTCTGACTATAAATTAGTGTACCGATGATATCGGCAGGCAAAAGATCAGGGGTGAATTGCACGCGGTTGAATTTTGCGTCAATCAGCGAAGCGAGAGTTTTTATGGCGAGTGTCTTTGCTAAGCCGGGCACACCTTCAAGGAGAATGTGTCCGTTTGACAGCAGTCCCACCAAAAGAGAGTCCACCAAATGTTTCTGCCCCACAATGGTACGAGCCATTCCCGAAGTCAAGTCGGTAAGAAATCCGCTTTCTATCTCAATCTGTTGGTTGAGTGCGCGTATATCTATATTGCTGTTCATATTCTATGGTATATTAGTTTTCTTTGTGTGCAAAAATAAAACTATCTTTTCTATTCTGTACGCTCTGTATATTAAAAAAGAGAAAAAGAAGAAGATAAACGTCTAAACGCAATATATAATTTGTCTCGACGCTATCAGTTGTCAGTCGCTATAATCAAGGTCGGCGTTCACATTGAATACGTAGCCGGGATATGCGGCTTTGAGTTCGTTTGTTATTTCTTTGCAGAACGTGGCATGATTCTTGACTGAAAAATCGGCTACAACGTCAAACGATATTTTTTTGTCGCGCTCGTTAAACAGAAAACCATGTATCTCCATCGCGCCCTTGTGCTTCATTACAATGGTTGCTATTTCTTCGCGCAATTTTATGGTTTGGGGATTTTGCGAGCGGGCGTATATTCCTACCGCCAAATGTATGTTGTATTCCCGATGTATGTGTTGCTTTATATCTTGCGTGAGGGCGTGGATTTCTTTTGCCGTAATGTTTTCGGGCACCTCGATATTAACCGAACCTACCATGCTGTCGGGTCCGTAGTTGTTGACTATTAAATCATACACTCCCGACACTTGGGGGAACGACTTGATTTCTTTTTTGAGCATCTGCGAGAATCCGCTGTCGATACGCCTGCCAAGAATTTCGTTGAACGTGCGTCGGAGTATTTTCATGCCGGCTCTTACGAGCACTATTGAGAGAACGGCGGCAAACCACCCATCAAGATCTATCTGCCATATTATTAAGATAAGTGCCGACACTATTGTGCCGAGAGTTACAAAGGAATCAAACAGATTTTCTGCGCCCGAGCCATTAAGAGAATCTGATTTTTCGCGTTTGCCTGCTCGCAGTGTGTAAATGCCGAGCCATAGTTTTGCCACCACGCCTGTTGCCATTACTATGAGCATGGGTAGTTCGTAATGGGTCTTTGTTGGGTGGATAATTTTGCCTACTGCGTTATAAAAGGAGGTTATTCCGAGTATAACGATTAGGGCTGAAATCACCATGGCACTCACATATTCTATTCTTCCATGCCCAAACGGGTGATACTTGTCGGCCGGGCGCATTGCGAGCTTAATTCCTCCCACGGCAATAACCGATGAAATTGCGTCGTTCAAGTTGTTGGCAGCATCGATAAGTATCGCTATTGAGCCGGAAAGCATTCCTATAATGCCTTTGAGCAGTGCGTAAACAAAATTTACGGCAACACCCCACAATCCTACCTTGACAATACGTTTTTTTCTCTCGTTTTGCAGTTTGGCTGTCGGTATATAGTTTGTTCCTTTCTCCATTCTTCCGTTAATAGCTTGTGCTTTCGCATTAAATGCAAAGATAACCAAAAACATAAATGTAGCAATATTTGCAGCATTGCTTTTGCTAAAAACAATGTCAGACATTATTTAAAAAAGGTCCGATATTATTTAAACAAAGTCCGATATTATTTTTACAAGATGCCTTAAAGCAAAAACGGGCTTCTATTTGATGCAAAAACATAGGGATACCGCTTTCGCAATACCCCTATTTTCTTATCCAAAAAACAGAAACCGCCCTACTCTATTCGGTTTACAGATATATTTTCTACGTTTTCAATAATTTCTATAAGCTGCCCAGTGGGATTTTTCCCTTTGATTTTCACATCAATCGACACTTCATAGCAAACACTTCCGGCTTTGTTCACTTCCTTGAAGTTGTAGTCATACACACTCTTGCTTCTTTCCATGATTTGTGCCACAACATTCTTGGCATGAGCCTTGTCGGTTGAGCTAAACTCCACATGAACATGACTTGTTACTACAGGAAAAATCAAAGCATTGAGAACTTCCAAACCCACAAGCACCAAAACTGTGGTAGCAACCGCAATGAAATAATTTCCGGTACCACAAGCCATGCCCACAGCCGCTGTAACCCAAAGCCCAGCCGCTGTGGTTAGTCCGCGAATGAAATTTCGCTGAAATATTATCATTCCTGCGCCCAAAAAACCTATGCCCGATACCACTTGCGCCGCAACACGCGAAGAATCGGCGCTATCTCCGGGAAAACCATACATGGAAACAACCGTAAAAAGAGCGCTTCCGAGTGCAACAAGAAAGTGGGTGCGGAAACCAGCGTCCTTTGAACGGTATTCCCGCTCAATTCCTATCGCGCTGCCAAGTATCAAGGCAACAACCAGGCGAACTAATAATTCCCAACTCATAAACAAAAATATTTACCCCTCCGTTGAAACAAAAAATTATGCCTTCAAAGGCTTACATACCTCGTCAAACGACTGCTGCATCAAGGTCTTAATATTTTCGTCGCCTTTTGAAACCGGCAATATAGGCTCATGAATTATCAGACGTAGGGTATGGCGATTCACAAAATTGAACATACCTTTTTGACGAGGCAATATCTGGAAAGAACCATCGATTGTGAGAGGCACAACGGGCAACTGTAATTGGTCGGCAAGAAAGAACGCACCTTTCTTGAAGCGTCCCACTTTGCCGGTAGCTGTTCTCGTACCTTCGGGAAACACCACAAGCGACATGCCTTCCTTTAATGTTTCACGCGCCTGGTTTATGGTTTCCTCAACCTTTGACGGCCCGCTCTTGTCAACGAATATATGATGGGCTTTCTCGCATGCAAAACCGATAAAAGGCACTTTGCGAAGCGATTTCTTCATCATCCATTTGAAATTACGGCACAAATATCCATAAATCAAGAATATGTCCATCGCTCCCTGGTGGTTGGCAACAAACACATACGACTGACCGGGGGCGAGATGCTCGCGTCCTTCAACTTTTACGGGTATCAACAAAACGCCACATACAATATGCGACCAAATTTTGCCGGGCCAATATCCCCAGAAATGGCCATTGCCCAAAACACAACCCAAACTCGTTACAACGGAAGTCAATATCGTTGAAACAATAAACACCGGCAACGCCACACAAAATTGGTAGAGATAATATACAATCTTAATCATTTCATCTATCACGTTTCAAAATTACAACATCTATGGTTGGCCACGCTCCCAAACGAAACGGCATCAAAGCTTCACCCAATCCCGAACCTACAAAAAGCGCGCGCGTATCGCAGAAATACATTCCGTCGCATTCTTTATACGCAAATTCAGAAACAGAGTGTCCAAACATTTTAAACTGCCCGGCATGAGTGTGCCCTGACAAAGTTAGCTGAATATCCGTTAGCGGCAAAACTTTTTGCTGCCATTGAGTTGGATCGTGAGTCAAAAGCACCTTGAACGCTCCCTTTCCTATTCCACGCATTGCAACGCCCAAATCTCCGCGCGAAGGAAAAGACTTCGTTCCGTCGTTCTCAGAACCTATAACTACAATACTATCTTTCGCCCGCCTCACAACCATATTTTCGTTCAACAAAAGCCGCCACCCTGCCCAGCGTTGCTCATTTTGGAGTTCGGCAATACGCTTTGCATTTTCACAACTGTCTTTCTGAACAACATAATTTTGGTAGTCGTGATTTCCCATAACCGAAACAACACCATCGCGAGCCTTCATTCGGGCAAGTTCCTTGCGAAACGGAATTATTTCACGCCTATCAAAATTCACCAAGTCGCCCGTAAAGGCAATAAGATCCGCATTCTCGGAATTAACCATGGTTACAATTCTTCTTAAAGCCTTGGGATAGAAAGAAAATGTGCCAAGGTGCAAATCTGTTATATGTACAATTTTATAACCATCAAAAGCCTCTGGCAAATCTTTTGAAAGAAAAACATGATGCCGCACCTTTAAAACCGTAAAACAAGAAACAACCGCCACACAAAACGCGATAAAAACAACAATTGCTGCGACCAAGCCAAGGATATGCCCAGTTTTTCTTACACGTGATAGTTTGGACAATCTAAAAAGTCCACTTATAATCGCATAAAATGCTTCGGGAATTGTAATGGAATAAAGAACTACAAGATAAACCGCAACTAATTCCTGACAACTTATAAGAAGATCGTTATTGCACGCAAAAAAAATTGTAAGAATCAGCAATAAGGCATTCGGGACAAGCAATAATTTCCCAACTCTTTTGTTTTTAAGCCAACGCAAACGAGTGATATAAATAAAGCCAATAGGCACAATCGTAAGCAGAAGCAATAAAGGGAAAATTCTTAGTATCATAACACGATATTAGCCCTAAGATATTCGCGCATCTTATCCATAGGCAACCCACGGCGACGAGAATAATCTTTCAACTGATCGACACCAATTTTACCAACACTGAAATAATGGGATTGGGCATGCGAAAACATCAAACCACACGTGGAAGAATGCGGAAGCATTGCCCCTATTTCAGTAATGCTCACGTCTATTTTGGAAAAATCTATCAGTTTGTCCAATAGAAATATGATGCTCTGGTCAGGCATAGGCGGATAGCCTACCGCCGGACGTATTCCTTGATATTTTGCATTGATAATATCACGAACAGAAAGGTTTTCGTCTTTGGCATACCCCCAATATTCTCGTCGGATAGCCTTATGCATTAATTCTGTTCCCGCTTCGGCAAGTCTATCCGATAGAGTCTGGCAAAGCATATGCTTATAGCTATCGTTGGGATAGAGATTTTCCATTCGCTTATCGTTAGAAGCCACAAACACTCCTATTCTATCACGTTTCCCTCTATCTATAGGCATTATAAAATCAGAAAGACAATAACAAACACCATCAGCAGACGGATTATATTGCTGCCGCAAAAATGGTAATACTATTGTTTCACCATCATCACCATATAAATATATATCATCATCTTTGGAATTTGCATCAAACAAGCCGAAACGCCCACGGAAATCATACTTACCATCAACCTCGCAAAGAATGTTCTTCGCATCATGGAACAGTTTCACTACTTCAGCGGCACGTTCTCTATCTTCCTGCGTTGCAAAACTATTAATCCACGCAGAAACACAAGCAGAACAGTTATGTATTTCTGCAATTGCTGCAAATTTTACAGGAAATCCCCAAGCATGAAAAAAATAACTCCAACTTATATATTCGGCAATCTCATGCGTTTTGAACGATAGTGTTTTTATCATCTATCAAATTCTATTTCCTTAGATTGGGCACCATTAACAATCCCACCATTACGAGAATACACACATTCGCCATTGGAATACGTGCGCTCTACACGCCACGAATATTTTCTACCGGCAAATGGAGTCCAACCACATTTGCTCAACACTTCTGTATTGTCCAACTCATATTCTTCTCCGCGCTTCACAATTACAAAATCAGCATAAAATCCTTCACGTAAATAGCCTCTTTTTCTTATATCAAAGCGTTTCGCAGGATTGTGAGCCATTAGTTTTGCTATTTGCTCAAGCGACACAATACCATTATCATATAACGCAAGCATATTAATCAGTGAAAATTGAACCGAAGGCATACCAGAAACTGCTTCGAAGGCACCGCCTTGCTTGCGCGATAATACATGCGGTGCATGATCTGTGGCTACAGAAAAAACCTTCCCATTTGTAAGAGCCTTTCTCAAAGCCTCACGATCGGAAGATGTTTTAATTGCAGGATTACATTTTATCAAAGCACCAAGATGTTTGTAATCTTCATCACAGAATACAAGATGAGGCACACAAACTTCTGCTGTAATTTTTTCGTTTCCCGTCTCAAACAAAGACAACTCTTTTTCCGTAGTAATATGAGCCACGTGCAATTGAGTATTCTCCTCCTTTGCCAATTCTACGGCAAGGCTGCTCGATTTATAACAAGCTTCTGCATTGCGAATAAAAGCATGCCATTCCACGCCAGCCTTTTCGCCATAGCGTTTACGTATCTCCGCAGAATTTCTATTAATGATATCCATATCTTCGCAATGGGTAACAACGGGGATACGGCTGCTTGCAAAAATTTCTCTAAGAGCATCTGTCCCGTCTACAAGCATATTTCCGGTAGATGATCCCATAAAAACTTTTACCCCGCAAACATTTCGCGAGTCAAGCGATTTTATTTCGTTTATATTGCTTGAAGTTGCTCCAAGATAAAAGCTATAATTCACAAGACTATCTTTCTTCGCAACCTCACGCTTTGCCTGTATTGCCGAAAGAGTTGTCGTAGCAGGAATATTGTTTGGCATATCAAAATAACTTGTTACGCCTCCTGCTGCAGCGGCTCTGCTTTCACTATAAATAGTTGCCGCTTCGGTCATGCCTGGTTCACGAAAATGCACATGAGTATCTATCACTCCCGGAAGCACGACAGCCCCTTGGGCATCAAATATTTCTTCTGCCTTATTGCTTTTTGCAGAAACCTCTATTGCGGCAATCTTGTCATTTTCCACAACAATATCACCGCAAAAGATTTCTCCTTCGTTTACGATACGAGCATTTTTGACAATCTTAATCACGTTGTGCCTCTGCCTTTTGTTGTTTTTTGAATTTCCCACGTATACTATCAAGACGTAGACGCAGCACTCCAAACACAGCTTCGCCGAAGATAGAACTATTCATTTTGCTTGTACCCAAACGCCTATTTACAAACACAACAGGAACCTCTTCGATTTTAAAGCCAAGTTTATAAGCCGTAAACTTCATCTCTATTTGGAAAGCATACCCCTTGAAACGGATATCGTCAAGGTTTATCGTTTCCAAAACACGGCGCGACCAACAAACGAAGCCCGCAGTAGTGTCGTGGATATTCACTCTCGTTATTGCCCTCACGTATTTCGAAGCAAAATAACTCATCAACACGCGATCCATAGGCCAATTCACAACATTCACCCCGCTCACATATCGCGAACCAACAGCAACGTCAACGCCATTCTTTGAGCAAGCATCATAAAGACGGGGCAAATCAGAGGGAGCATGACTAAAATCAGCGTCCATCTCAAATATATATTGATAATTGTGTTTCAAAGCCCATTTGAAACCTGCTATATAAGCAGTACCAAGTCCGAGTTTGCCACTTCGTTCAACGATGTCGAGTTTATTGGCAAACTCATCTTTCATCAACTGCTTAACAATATCAGCAGTACCATCGGGCGAACCGTCGTCTATTACAAGAATGTCGAAATTGTAGCCGGGAAGGGTGAACACAGCACGAATAATGGCTTCGATGTTCTCTTTCTCGTTGTATGTAGGTATAATTACAAGGCTGTCGCAAGAGTCCATTTCATGATTTGTTTTGACGTTAATCTATACAGTCGGCACATTATTGCCGAACACATAGCAAAAATAATAATAATTGTCCAAAGCAGACCGCCTTTCTCTACGTTTTTATACTATTGCTGTCCAATGAAAAACTTTTTTCAAGGCAGCATAATAAATTATCGTGCCAGGAGTTGGGGTAACTAATGGCACCATTTTAAAAAACCAAGGCAGCGTTTTAAAAAACGAAGGCAGCGTTTTGGAAAACCAAGGCAGCGTTTTGGAAAGAGACCGTAGTGTCCTTGCAATATGATGCTGGTGTAAAAGAATTTAGACCGTGGTGTAAATTTGTTTAGACCACGGTGTAACGGAGTGGGAGATGCGCATCAAAATTTTCTAACGCGAATTCAACGAATTAGTATGTCCCAAAATCTATCCGCAACCTAATAGGCGGCGAGGAAGTATGTTTGTTAAATGGCGTTTGTTGTGTTGCAAACCATAGGCAGAGCCGCATTGGAATTACCTTTAATACAATAACCGACATTTTACATCGTTATCCTAATGTCCAACACTATCTTTTTAATATTTGACTCAGATGTTTTTTTTCAGCACATATTTACGAAGCAAATCCTTTTGGCTGTTTGGCATGATGTTTTGTTTTTTAGTTTCCAGCATTTTTGTATCATGCAATGAGGACGACGGTTTTACGAAGTCAACAAGCGCGACGCTTACGATGCCTGCCGACACATTAAAACTTGACACGGCTATAAGCGGAATTGCTACAAGCACATATTCGTTTGTCATTCGCAACAAAAACAGCAAGGGCATTAAAATCACAAACGCCAGCCTTGAAAGCGGAAACGAGAGTGGTTTTCAAGTGAACGTCAACGGCACAAACATTAACGATCCCTACAATTATTCTATAGACATCAGAGGGCACGACAGTATCACTGTTTACGTAAAACTGCGTGCAAATTCTCAAAACAGCGATGATGTGCAGACTATTTCGGACAAGATTCGCTTTACGCTTGAGAGTGGAACGGTGCAAAGCATTACTCTTTTGGGATATTCGCAAGATGTTTTGACTTTGAACAACGTAACATTCAACTGCGATACCACATTGGCGTGCAAACGTCCGATACATATTCTCGGAAATTTGAAAGTGGCAAAAGGAAACACGTTGTCGATAGCACCGGGTACGAAATTACTTTTCTCGCCTGCCTCGGAATTCATTGTGGAGGGCACATTAAAGGCGCAAGGCACGCTCGACTCGGCAATCATATTCCGAGGCGACCGTCTTGATCACATGTTTGTCAATCAGCCATACGACAGAATTCCGGGACAATGGAAAGGTATGACGTTTACATCAACAAGTTTTGAAAACACTTTGGATTTCTGTGATATACATAGCGGAACTTACGGAATTAAATGCGACTCTTCGGAAACAGAGACCAGCAAGTTGAAGATAGAAAACTCTATTGTTCACAACATGAAGGGTGATTGTCTTACGTTTATTAATTCCAAGGTTTTTGTAGGCAATAGTCAAATCACCAACGCGCTTGGAAATTGTGTAACAATACACGGAGGCGACAATCATTTCGTGCATTGCACTATCGGTAACTTTTATCCGTTTGAGGGCAACCGCGGAAAGGCTCTTTATCTTTACAATTCGCTAAACGGAAGGCGTTTGCCGCTGAAAAATGCGTCGTTTGAGAATTGTATTGTCTCAGGTTGGAGCGATGACGAACTGTTTGGAGTTTTTCTTGACGACAACACAGAGAAAAACTATCTGTTCCGCTCTTGCCTGCTCACCACTCCGCAGGTTGAAGACGAGAATGTATATCCCAACTGTATCTTTGAAAACACAAAAGATACGTTGTGGGGCGACAAGAATTTCAAGAAATTCGACTACGACAACATTGTTTTTGATTTTAGGCTTGACTCTCTTTCAAAAGCACGAAACCAAGCCGATGTTACAATCACTACAAAATATTATCCGTGCGACCGAAATGGTAACAATAGGCTTGAACGCGATGGCAAATCGGATATCGGGTGTTATGAGTTTGAGGAAAAATAAATTCCGTGGTATTAAAACGAAACAGGCTGCAACGTTTTTGCAGCCTGTTTTGTTTTGGTTTCACCAATAGGGTTATTCCTCTACATCTTCGTAGATTACTTTCTTCACACGTTTCTTGATTTTTCCACCAGCAGCGCTATAAGCTTTCTGAAAAAGCTCGTCTTTGCGGTCAATGGTGAATGTGCGGAATTTGCCGCTATATTTCGACAATTTCGTTCCGTTTTTCACGAAAGCTTTATCGTCTGTAATCCAACCTTCGGCGGTATATGTTTGTCCGCCATTGCGCTCTTCGTCGGCAAGATAGCGCAGATTTCTCAAAGTAGCCGTATACTTGCCGTCTTTGATTTGAAACAGCAACTGATAGTAGAACCTTGTGCGATTTGTAACCCACGACGTGCGTTTGAAATACAGCCATTCTTCCATATTTACGGCTATTAATCCGTTTGCCTCGTCGCTTGTGCTCACTCTACATTGAGGCAGAGAATTTTCTTCTTTGAGCAAACTTTCTGCAAAATCGAGCAAGGATTTATAAATCTCGGATTTCGACTTGCCATTGAGTTCGAATTCATCGGTAAACTCCACCTTGCCGTCTTTTACAGGCACAGCGCCTGCCGCATACTTCTTTTCAATGCTTTTTTTCTGGGCAAAGCCTGCCACGGAAACCGTCAGAAACAATGCCGTAAACAATAATATCTTTTTCATATCCTATATATTATCTTGTTGATATCCCCAAATTCAAAATTCAATCAGGAAGTTTCGTTTTGTTCTCCTTCTTGCGCTTGCGCTCGGCGCAATACGGACAACTGTCGCAGTTTGTACACTCGTCGTTATGGCGCAAACGGCGAACTATCCACCTTATGGTTGCCACCACAACTGCCACTATAATAGCTCCAGCAATTATGTTCTGCCACATATGAAGTCCTCCTTCGTTTTTTACAACGCAAATATAATGCTTATTTAAGACAGCAAGAACAAGATGCACGCTTTTTTCATTACCCGCCCCATTCTTTTAACGCAATTGTATAAAAAGAAACGCTGCAAGTTTTTCATGACAATAGCATTGGAATTTTTACAAACTGCAAGATATCTTGAAAGCCCACCTTACGCCCGAATTTTCCCCTTTGTTTCAACCAATTTTCCTATATGGGATATCGCAAAAACAATGTCAGACCTTTTTTAAATAATATCAGACATTTTTCAAATAATATCGGACTTCGCAAAAACGACAAAAAGCATGCAAAATTCCAAGCTTAATATCGGTATGTTGCCAAAGCATGTAAACACGATTTCTATACGTTTTTTTGAAAAGTAGAGCATTCAAATACGCCCCATATCTATCGATTATTATTCCACAAGCACTACAGATTTGAAAGATAACAGAAGAAGTTTTGTAATTTTGCAACAAATTAGAGGGCATATGCCAAGAAAAGCCAAGGCAGAGGCTCACAAAGCTAAAAAATCAAGAACATGGACAGAAGATCTTTCATCAAAACAGCCGGAATCGGTTTGGCAGCAGCCGCAACTCCGCTATCAATGACGGCAGGAACGCCTATCGCCATTCCAGAAATACTCCGTAAAACCAAGACATCAAATGGTTTGAAATTATCATTCTTTCCCTACGAGCTAAAACTCCGCCATGCATTCAATTTGGCAAAGTTCAGCCGCACCACAACGCCCGACGTTCAAGTAACACTCGAATACGACGGCTTCACAGGCTATGGCGAAGCCTCGATGCCGCCCTACCTCGGCGAAAGCGTGGAAAGCGTTACGAAATTTCTTGGCAGCCTCGATTTAACACAGTTCAAAGACCCGTTCAGAATAGACGAAATACTCGACTATATTGACCATGTAGCACCCAAAAACAGTGCGGCAAAAGCTTCGGTTGACATCGCGCTCCACGACTTGCTCGGAAAAATCATGGGACAGCCTTGGTATAAAATTTGGGGGCTTTCACCCGAAAAAGCACCCAACACCTCGTTTACCATCGGTATAGACAAAGCCGACATTGTGAGACAAAAAGTAAAAGAAGCCTCACCCTACAAGGTTATCAAAGTAAAGATGGGACTCGACAACGACCAAGAAACCGTAGAAATCATTCGCTCCATGACCGATGTGCCCATATGCGTAGACGTAAACCAAGGTTGGAACGACCGCGAACACGCTTTGAGAATGATTGACTGGCTTGCCGAACGAAACTGTCTGTTTGTAGAACAACCCATGCCCAAAGAAAATTTTGAAGACATCGCATGGCTTAAAAGCAGAAGCTCATTGCCTATCATCGCCGACGAAGCCTTTCAACGCATAGGCGACATACCCAAACTGGCAGAGGCTTACGACGGAATAAATATCAAACTGATGAAAAGCACCGGGCTACACGAGGCATACAAAATGGTAAACCTCGGACGCGCGCTCGGTATGAAAATAATGGTAGGCTGCATGACCGAAACATCGTGCGCCGTGAGCGCCGCAGCACAAATAGCCCCGCTCGTAGACTACGCCGACCTCGACGGAAATCTACTTATTGCAAACGATCGTTTCGACGGAATGAAAATAGTTGACGGTAAAGTTACACTCACCGACAAGCCCGGCATCGGCGTAACCCTACTGAAAAAATAATAATACTGATCACTGCTCTTATGACAGAGGAAAAGCAAAACATCAAGGCAATAAACGCAGACGATACCAAGAAGATGACAAACGCCGAGCTTAACCGTAAGCTCGATATACTGCTCAAAACCGGTTGCCTACTCATCGAAAGTCTCGCAGATACCAACCGCGTACTAAGAAATATGAAAAGAGTAGCGGCATTCCTCGGATTTCAAGAAGAAAATCTGCACATCTCGATAAACTACGACATTATTCTTGCCAATCTGAGCGACGAATATCATTCCTATACCAAATTTCGTCGCTGCGATAGCCACAGTGTAAATCTTTGGGCCATAATGAAGGTGAGCAAACTCACTTGGCAATGCATCAAAGACGACTATTCGCTCGACAGATACGAAGAAGAACTCGAAAAGATACGCACCCACAAACGCAATTACACACCCTGGCAAGTAGCAATAGGCGGAGGATTTGCCTGCGGTGGCTTTTGCATTCAATTTGGTTGCGACTGGACAGCATTCTTCTACGCATCAATAGCAGCAATATTAGGTTTCCGTCTGCGAATGTGGCTTGGTTCAAAAAAGATGAACGCCTATATTAGCATTGCAATGGCAGCGTTTGCCTCCACCCTGCTTGCATGGGGATTTATGCTGCTTGCTACAAAAACCACAATACCTCTGTTACAAAGCCAAACCCCTTACCACCCATTTATGGCGTGCGCATTATATATTGTACCCGGTGTGCCTTTGATAAACTTCGTAAGCGATATGCTTTCAGGGCACGTAAAAACCGGCATAATACGCGCCACGATAACACTAATGATGGTGCTCGCCATGGCATTTGGTATCGCCCTTGCAATAAAGGTATGCGGTGTGGACAACTTTGTAAAAGATCTGTCAATGACCCCACACCATAAATATTGGGAGTTTTCTATTGCAGCCGCAGTGTCAGCTATGGGATTTTCAATGATTTTCAATTGTCCTCCACGCTTGTTGTGGGCAGTGGCATTGGGCGGAATTATCGCCGTGTGTACACGCAATTTCGTTAATCTCGGTCCAAGCACAAACAACATCGGACTTGATCAAGGCGCTGTAATAGGTTCGTTGGTAGGATCTGCCGTTATAAGTATAATATGTACGCGAATGGTGCATGTGGTTCACGCTCCCCATCAATGTTTGTCTATTCCGAGCGTAATACCAATGATTCCCGGTGTACTTATGTACCGTGCTCTTTTCGCATTCATTGACATGCATGGTATTGTAGGCGAGCTAACAGTGGCTATGACAAATCTAATAAACGCTTCGCTCATGATACTTTGCATATCGTTAGGCGTAGCAATCCCAAACATATTCTTCCGCAGTATGATTACGCCAAGCCGCGAAAGAAAGATGGTTGATCTCGTAATAAAACGCCGACTGAAACACGCCGCAACCTTTGAAAACATCAAAGAAACCGAAGAGAAATAAAAACATACCAATAATATTTTACTGAAAATCCCCGGCTGATAAAATTATCGCCGGGGATTTTCTATGCTTACCAAGCAAAAAAATGATTGCTCTGCTGTTTTCTATCTTTTACACAATTGCCAAAAAGCCACGGCAGACGCTGCAGCCACATTAAGCGAATCAACGCCATGATGCATCGGTATTTTTACAACATAATCCGCAGAAACAATCGCATCTACCGGAAGTCCATCTCCCTCTGTGCCCATTATCACAGCCAACTTGGGTTCTGCATTAAGTTTAGCGTCGCAAAGATCCACAGAATCGTCAGTCAGAGCCATTGCTGCCGTTTTGAATCCGAGACTTTTCAATTCTGTTTCGGGATTATCCGACCAAGTCCAAGGCACAAGGAATACTGAACCCATTGAAACCCTAACTGAGCGCCGATTCAATGGGTCGCATGAATTTTTCGACAGCACAACGGCATCTATTCCAAGGGCAGCGGCAGAACGAAATATCGCTCCTATGTTAGTAGTGTCCACAACGTTTTCAATCACTACCACCCTATTTGCATTTCTACAAATATCAGAGACCCGCAATGCAGGCTTGCGTCGCATTGCACAAAGCACCCCGCGTGTAAGTTCATACCCTGTGAGTTCGGCAAGCAGTTTCCTATCGCCAGTATAAACTGGAATATCCTCGCAATGCTCTATTATATCGCGCGCATCGCCTTCTATATGTTTCCGCTCGCAAAGAATCGATATTGGTTCGTATCCGGCATTAAGCGCAACGCGAATAACTTTTGGACTTTCAACTATAAAAATTCCGTCCCCGTTATTTTGTCGACGCAGTTGCCGCTCTGTCAAACGACAAAAAACCTCTACGCCTGGAAAATCAATCGTATTTATTTCTATAACTCGCATTTCTCGTCTTACTACGTTCCATAATTGTCCTGCACAAAGCAAGATTCACGGCAAAGGTAGTCTTTTTTGCAGACAATAAAACCTACGCGCCGTTAATTGCCTTAGCTTCGGCATTTTTACGTATCTTTGTGAGAAAGAAACATACTATACACAAAATGCACAGTAAAGAAGAAAAACTCGAGGCGTTTGGCAAATTGCTCGATGTGCTCGACGAATTGAGAATAAAGTGTCCGTGGGATAGCAAACAGACTAACGATAGTCTGCGACCCAATACTATTGAAGAGGTTTACGAACTTTGTGATGCCATTGAGCGGAACGATGTAAAAGACGAGCGAAAGGAACTGGGCGATGTGCTATTGCATATTTGTTTCTACGCAAAGATTGCACAGGAGAAAGCACAATTCGACATTGCCGACGTATGTCAGTCGCTCGTTGACAAACTTATTTATCGCCACCCGCATATCTACGGCAAAGCACAAGCCGCTACCGCCGAAGCTGTTGCCGACAATTGGGAAAAACTCAAGGAACACGAAAAAGACGGAAACAAAACGGTGCTTTCGGGAGTGCCAAAATCGTTACCATCACTCATCAAAGCTTTCAGAATACAGGAAAAGGCGGCTCACGTGGGCTTTGATTGGGAAAAGAAAGAGGACGTTTGGCAAAAAGTTAAAGAAGAAATCCAAGAATACGAGGAAGCCGCAAAAAGCGAAAGCCACAACGCAAGCGAAGCAGAGTTTGGAGATTTGCTTTTCTCGCTCGTCAATGCCGCAAGACTCTATGGCATAAATCCCGACAACGCTCTCGAGCACACCAACCGCAAGTTTATTTCCCGTTTCGAGCATATCGAACAATCGGCAAAGGCTAACGGAAAAAACGTAAGCGACCTTAGTCTTGCTGAAATGGACTTGCTTTGGAACGAAGCTAAGAATATTGAAAACAAAACGCAAGACTTATGAACATCAAAAAGTTTCTTCACACCATTCTCGCATTAGCTATAATTTCAATCTGTTGTCCTTCGCTGAATGCCAAAGTTCCGCTTGCAGATCCGTTTATACTTTACGACAACGGGCTATACTATGCCTACGGCACCTATTCGCCCGACGGCATTGTGGTATTTACTTCAAAGGATTTGCACACTTGGCACAAACAAGGTTTGGCGCTCAACAAAAAAGACACCAATGTGCCGCGTTTTTTCTGGGCTCCCGAGGTTTATAAGATAGGCAACGAATATATAATGTACTTTTCTGGCAACGAACACCTATATGCTGCCAAAAGCAAATCGCCTCTCGGACCCTTCAAACAGGTTGGAACCCAGCCTATGCTTGCCGAAAAAGCCATAGATTCCTCTCTCTTCTTCGACAAAAAGAAAAAGCCCTACATAACATTCGTGCGTCTTAACGATGGAAACAACATTTGGGTTGCTCCTCTCAACAAAGATCTTTGCACATTCGACAGCACTAAAATGAAACACTGTTTCAGTGTTTCACAAGACTGGGAACGCGATTTGGGACGAGTTAACGAAGGGCCTTGCGTGTTTAGAAAAGGAAAAAAATACTATATGATTTATTCGGGAAACGATTTCCGCTCCAAGAACTACGGTCTTGGTCTTGCCATATCCAACAAGCCCGAAGGACCATGGGTTAAACGCGCCGACAATCCGTTTCTTCAGCGCCCCGACACGCTTGTTGGCGTGGGGCACAACTCTTTTTTTACCGACAAAAACGGGAAATTGCGCATTGTGTTCCATGCTCACGAAAACCAAAACAAAGTTGGACCACGCAATATGTATATAGGAACGTTGGAATTTGCCGACCCCAAAGACAAATCACACCTTACGGTGGGAAAAGACATTATTGAAGCCGAAGAGGAATAGTTTTCGGCAAAAACTTACCCAATACATCGACACGTCCAAGGCTTTTGGGCGTGTCGATGTGTTTATATCAAACCTTTGAAACGCTTTCACTTATCACAGGCAATCGGGTTTGTTCAATCCCAAACCAATTTTGAACTTTTCAAAAACAAAAATCCGCTCACCCATTACGGCAAGCGGATTTTCTTGTACGTCCTCAGGGGCTCGAACCCTGGACCCATTGATTAAGAGTCAATTGCTCTACCAACTGAGCTAAGGACGCAACGTTTAATCTTAGGCATTCCTCTTGAATGCGAGTGCAAAATTAGAAAGTTTTTTTGAAACCGCAAAATATTTACAAGGAAAACTGACGATTTTTTCGCTCACCGCAATCAGCAAGCCGTTTCCCTATAAACAAAAATGCCTCTTTGAGCATCGCACACCCTACTTCGTAGCACCCTTCTAACGAGTCATAATCACAATATCCTATATTGCAAAAATAATATCGGATATTATTTAAAAAAGGTCGGATATTGTTTAAAAAATATCAGACATTGTTTTTAATCAAACCTATGGGGCAAAATAATTGTTGTAGAACTATTTTTCGTAACTTTGCGCAACGTTTCTGCAACGAGTCATAAAACGTTGCACTTCAAAACAACAACACATCATAATTATATATGGCAAATCCCGAAAACCAAGGATACCACAGCAAGGACGTTATGGAATTTGTAACCGTAGGTCTGGAATATTGCAAACGCCTTGAACGCGCAAACACCTACGAGCGCAAGGCTTTTGTCGACTCTATGCTCAAAATTCTGCCCCTGCTATATATCAAAGCACAAATAGCCCTCAATTTTGAAACCGACGAAGAATTCTACACGGAGCATGCCGTGAGCGAAGCCGACTATAACGCAATACAAAGCAACGTTTCCAATGTGATGGGAGAGTATGACGACTATCTAGAAGTGTTTGTCGATGACATGAAATATAGCGACGAACCTATACATTGCACTGTCTCTGAAAGTCTTGCCGACATCTATCAGGAGATAGCCGATTTTCTATACGTTTTCAAGCAAGACTACGAAGAATCCACCCAAGCATGTCTTTGCGAAATCACCGAAAGCTTTGCCAATCGCTGGGGACAAATACTCGTAAACGTGTTGCGTCCGCTCCACGAAACAAGATATTCCGCTCCCGACGACAATCAAGACCACAATGACTAATCTGCACACCACCATATCAAAAGACGAAATAAGCCAAATGCCTCGCGCACAATTCCAAGGCAAGATAATAGTAATAACATCAGAAACAGAAGCAAAAAAAGCCAGCGACTACTTGTGTAAACAGCCCATCGTTGGCGTTGATACCGAAACAAAACCATCGTTTCGCAAAGGAGTTTCCCACAAAGTAGCCCTACTGCAAGTATCAACCGATGACATATGTTTTTTGTTTCGCCTCAACTTTATAGGATTGTGCGAGCCGGTGAGAAAACTCCTATCAAATCGCAAGACATTGAAAGTAGGACTCTCTCTGCACGACGACATTCTATCGCTACACCGCCGCGCAGATTTTCGCGTAGGAAACTTTATCGACATTCAAGACATCGTGCCGCAATTTGGCATTCACGACATGTCGCTGCAAAAGATTTACGCAAACATCTTTGGACAAAAAATTTCAAAAAGCCAGCGTTTGAGCAATTGGGAGGCAGATGTAATGAGCGAAGGGCAGAAAGTTTATGCCGCCACCGATGCATGGGCATGCCTCAACCTTTATCACGAGCTCAAAAGACTTAAAGAACAACACGACTACATATTAATAAACAACGATAATGAACAGCAAGAACATAACACTCAAGCGCAATAAAGACGCAAGCCTTCTGCGCTTTCACCCTTGGGTTTTTTCGGGCGCAATAGCAAAGGCCGACCATGGAATAACCGACGGCGACATAGTGAAAGTGTTCAACAGCGAAGGCAAATACATCGCCACAGGACACTATCAGCGTGGATCTATCGCGGTAAGAGTTCTCACATTCAAGGACGAGGATATCAACGCCGCGTTCTGGCACAAGCGCATACAACAAGCCGCTGAAATGCGCCACGCAATACTTGGATACAACAACAATACCGACACATTTCGTCTCATACACGGCGAAGGCGACAACTTGTCGGGACTCATTATCGACATATACGGCAAAACAGCAGTGATGCAAGCCCACAGCACAGGCATGCACCTTTCGCGCCACGACATAGCGCAAGCTGTGGTAGACGTAATGCAAGGAAAAATAACCTCGGTTTACTATAAGAGCAGCACAACCCTGCCATTTGCCGAAGAAGCCGAAGAATGCGACGGTTTTATCTATGGAAAAACAGCCGACAACGTAGCTTCGGAAAACGGACTCAAATTTCATATCGACTGGGAGCGCGGACAAAAAACCGGATTCTTTGTTGACCAACGCGACAACCGCAAACTCATCGAACGTTATGCCGCTGGACGCAAAGCACTAAACATGTTCTGCTACACTGGTGGCTTTTCGGTTTACGCACTTCGCGGTGGCGCACAACTAGTGCACTCTGTCGATAGTTCAGCAAAGGCTATAGACATCACAAATCAGAACGTGGAACTAAACTTTCCCAATTGTGCCAACCACAAAGCCTATGCCGAGGATGCGTTCAAGTATCTGCAAAATATGGAAAAGAATGCCTACGATTTAATAATACTTGATCCGCCGGCTTTTGCAAAACATCTTGATGCAGTAAGGAGTGCCCTGCGCGGATATACCCGTCTAAATCAAAAAGCATTCGAAAAAATAGCTCCAGGTGGCATTCTGTTTACGTTCAGTTGCTCACAAGCTGTAAACAAAGAGCAATTTCGTTTGGCAGTATTCACGGCAGCAGCCCAAACAGGCAGAAAAGTGAGAATCATACACCAGTTACATCAAAGTGCAGACCACCCCATCAACATTTACCACCCCGAAGGAGAGTATCTAAAAGGGCTTGTTTTGTACGTAGAGTAGTACTTTTCCAAACAAATACTATTAGTTTTGCAAACTACGTGTTTCAAAAGTAATACAGAATAAAGAAAAATCGCGGTTTTCGCGATTTTTTTTATTGAAACATTTGGAGTTAAAATAAAAAGAAGTACTTTTGCATCGTTTTCATGGTATTAGATTTAAGGTTAGTGAAGATTGGTTGTCGAGAGACAATCAATTTTTTTTGTTTTAAAACGTAGAACACATCTATTCCATTTATTTTTCAAACCAAATTCCCAAAACATTTTATCGTTTTCCTCATTGCAAAACGTTTCGGCATCTCGTAAAAACAAGGTCGGACCTAATTTAAATTCCAAGGCTTCTATTTTAAATTACATCAGACCTCATAAAAACAAAATGGCTTGTCGTTTCAAAGTAATCCTACACCAAGCACATAATATCACGAAAAATCCATACTTTTAAGGTTTGTACAATCAAAAAGAGCATCGGCGCGAAACTTACACCGATGCTCTTTTATTATATCGTAAAGGAATTAATGCGCCGACGTGAATTCTTCAAGAAATCTCACATCGTTTTCAGAGAATAAGCGCAAATCATCAACCTTGTATTTGAGATTGGCAATTCGCTCTACGCCCATACCAAAAGCATATCCCGTATATTCTTTGGAATCTATACCATTGTCTTCAAGCACAGCAGGGTCGACCATACCACAACCGAGAATTTCTACCCAACCAGTGTGTTTGCAGAACGAACAACCCTCGCCACCGCAAATATCACAGTTGATATCCATTTCAGCCGAAGGCTCTGTAAACGGGAAATACGACGGACGAAGACGAATCTTTGTATCTGCACCAAACATTTCGCGTGCAAAAGTGAGAAGCACTTGTTTCAAATCAGCAAAAGATACTTGTTTGTCGATATACAAGCCCTCTACTTGATGGAAGAAGCAATGTGCGCGTGCCGAAATAGCTTCGTTACGATAAACTCTGCCCGGACAAATTACACGAATAGGAGGTTGGCTGCGCTCCATCACACGGCTTTGAACCGAACTGGTATGCGTGCGAAGCAATATATTGGGAGTTTCTACGAAAAACGTATCCTGCATGTCGCGCGCAGGGTGGTCGGCAGGGAAATTCATAGAAGAAAACACATGCCAATCGTCTTCAACTTCTGGTCCTTGGGCAAGAACAAATCCCATGCGACCAAAAATATCTATTATTTCATTCTCAACAAGCG
This sequence comes from Clostridiaceae bacterium Marseille-Q4149, assembly GCA_963644855.1. Taxonomy (GTDB): domain Bacteria; phylum Bacteroidota; class Bacteroidia; order Bacteroidales; family Bacteroidaceae; genus UBA6398. The sequence goes on from CAVIQL010000017.1 coordinate 23,123, forward strand.
TAAGCGGGTGGCGTGTACCCAATTTCACGGGGCTTGCTGTACGTGTCAAGTCGATATCTGCACGATTTTCGTTGCCCGTTTCCACATTCTCGCGCAAGCTATTGATTTTCTCCATTGCCGCCTGCTTGAGAGCGTTGATTTTCATGCCTACTTCGCGTTTCTTATCAGCCTGAACGGTTCTAAATTCGTTCATCAATTGACTGATTTCTCCCTTTTTGCTGAGATATTTAATGCGCAACGCCTCAATATCCTTCGCATCCTTAGCGTTCAGCGTCTTTACTTCTTCGAGAATCTTCTGAATTTTCTCTATTATCATATGTGTCTAATTATCTTCAAATATTGAAGCAAAGTTAGCGATTTTCTGCATAACGGGAGCGGGCTAATACGTATAAATGTCTTATTTTTGTACTCGATTAAAGAAATGAAATGAAGAAGTTGTATTTAGGGCTGCTTTTAGTGGCTTTAATTGTAGCATGTAAAAACAACAAACCTGAGCCGCAAGCAGTTGTTACGCAAGCACCGGTAGATTCCATCAAGGTTAATGCCGACACCATAGGAATTGATTCCACCGAAACCGTTCCGCCGACGACCGTAGACGAATTGTTTGCCGATTTCATCTATTCCTACACCACCAATCGCAGTTTTCAGTTTCGCCGCACCGACTTCCCGTTGAAACGATATGTGGACGGCAAACAAAAAGGAACTATCAACCGCGTAGATTGGAAGTTTGACAAATTGTATTACAAGCATAGTCTGCACATTATAATAGTTGACGGAGAACGGGAACTCAACAATCTCACAACGATAGAGCCCGACACAGTGCGCGTAGAGTGGTTGCTTTTTAGCAAAAAGAAGTGTAGACAATATGTATTTGTCCGAGAAAATGGTTGCTGGAGAATGAATCAACTAAATTACTTTTCCATTTCCAAACATAGCGATGCTGATTTTCTGAAATTCTACGAACATTTCGCTACTGACTCTGTTTTCCAAAGCGAACACCTTGACGAAACGATAGACTTCATTACCTACGACGAAGATAACCATTACCAAAAAATCGAAGGGCTTATCGAAAGCGATCAATGGCCTGCTTTCCACCCGGAATTGCCCGCCGACGATATTTTCAACATTGATTATGGAATGGGATTGAAGAACCGTAACGTGAGAGTGGTTTCTGTTCGCGGCAACTCCAATGGAATGTCGAGCATGTTTAAGTTTGTTCGTAAGAAAGGCTCATGGAAACTTGTGAAGTTTGAGAATTAATTTACAGATATGAAGGTTTCCGAAAATTATCCTTTACGCGGGCACAATACATTTAATATAGATGTAAAAACTGCGAGGTTCGTAGAATATGATACGACGGAAGATTTACGCGAAGCCTTGACTTTTTGGAAGCAAACGTATTTCTCAAAAGATTGTTCTCTTCGCAAACAGATTTTGTTTCTGGGAAAAGGGAGCAATTTGCTTTTTACGAAAGATTTCGATGGTACAGTTTTTCACGGCAACCTATCTGAAATAAACATTGTTTACGAAAATTCCAACGAAGCATTGGTTTCGGTTGGAGCAGCAATGGTTTGGGACGACTTTGTGGCTTGGAGTTTGAAAAACAATCTATATGGCGCAGAAAATCTTTCGGCTATTCCCGGCGAAGTCGGTGCTGCTGCGGTGCAAAACATCGGGGCTTATGGCGCCGAGGTCTCGGATATTATAGAAAGAGTGGAAGCTATTGGCGTTGACGACCTAAAAGATTATTCTTTCTCGCGTCAAGAGTGTCAGTATTCTTATCGCCACAGTTTTTTCAAGGAACATTTTGAAGAATATGCCGTTCACCACGTGGTTTTTCGTCTTCAAAAGAAATACACTCCCATATTAAAATATGGTGCGCTCAAAGAGTTTTTCGACAATAACGGCAACGAAATAACAGCCATACAAGTAAGGCAATTTGTTATCGGTATGCGTGAAAGCAAACTGCCTTCTCCATCGGTTTTGGGCAATGCCGGTTCGTTTTTCATGAACCCTATTGTGTTGCCCGACAAACTTTCCGAACTTTTGGCTCTATATCCTGCGATGCCTCACTATAATTCCGAAAAAGGGATAAAGCTTTCGGCAGCGTGGCTCATCGACCAATGCGGGTGGAAAGGCAAGAGAATCGGAAACGTAGGCACATATTCCAAACAACCTTTGGTTATAGTAAATTATGGTGGGGCTACGGGCAAAGAGATTGTGGAACTCGCCCAAACTATAACAGACGATGTCTTCCTGAAATTCGGAATAAAACTCCACCCTGAGGCTCAATTTGTTTAATCAAAAAGCATTAGCAATAAAACTATGGGCAACAAAATCACATTCTTAGGAACAGGAACATCTACAGGCGTACCACAGCTTGGGTGTAACTGCGAAGTGTGCCTCTCAACCGATTTTCACGACCGCCGAATGCGTTGCTCGGCACTCATTGAAGCTTCCGAAACACGAATATTGGTAGATTGCGGTCCTGATTTCTATTTTCAGATGCTCCATAAACCATTTAAAGCATTCGATGCAGTACTTCTCACACACGAACATTACGACCATGTGGGCGGACTTGACGATTTGCGTCCCTATTGTATTGACGTGCCGCAAAACATATACTGCAACGAAGAAACTGCCCGGCATCTAAGAGAACGACTACCCTATTGCTTTCAGTCGACAAATATCAAAAGGCTGCCACACTTGAAGTTGAATACGGTAAAGCCTCACGAAACATTTTTTGTAAACAACATAGACGTTACTCCTCTGCGCGTTTTTCATGGAGAAAAGGAAATACTGGGTTACAGGATAGGCAAATTGGTTTACATCACCGATATGAAAACCATGCCCGAAGAAGAAATGAAATACATTAGCGGAGCAGAAATTCTTGTTGTCAACGCGCTACGAAAGAAGCCCCACCCCACTCATGAATCAATTGAAGAAGCAATCGCATTTGCAAAACTCACGAAAATACCATCAGTGTTCTTCATTCACATGAGCCATGAGACCGGATTGCACAACGATATCGAAAAGATATTACCCCAAGGATTTCACTTTGCCTATGATGGTTTGGAAGTGGAATATTGATGTCGAAAAACGATATAGGACTTTGTAAAAATAATATCCGACATTATTTAAATAATATCGGACATTGTTTAAAAAATAAGGCATCTCATTTCGCGCTATTTACAAAAAAGCACTATCTTTGCACTCGCATTCAAGGAAAGATGCCAGAGTGACCGAATGGGGCGGACTCGAAATCCGCTGTACGGCTTGTCCGTACCGGGGGTTTGAATCCCTCTCTTTCCGCAAAAGCAAAACGGGATTTCCCTAACGGAAGTTCCGTTTTTTTATACTTACCAATAAAAAACAGAAAGCAAGCGCAAAATGAAAACCCTGCTTATTTTCACAGGAAAAACAGCCGACAAGGAAATAGCAAAACTTACAGAACGCTATATAGAGCGCATTGGACATTACATACAGTTTGAAACAGCCATTGTGCCCGACATTCGCAATGCACAAAAACTTTCTTTTTCACAGGTAAGCCAAATCGAAGGCGAAGGAATACTCAAACTATTGCGCGAAGGCGACTATGTAATACTGCTTGACGAACATGGCGAAATGTTTCGAAGCATAGATTTTGCCAAAAAGTTCAATCGACTTATGACCTCCGCACCCGCGCGCCGATTAGTCTTTATAATTGGAGGACCATACGGATTTTCACCACAAGTTGAGGCAAAAGCAAAAATGAAAATATCGCTTTCGCTCATGACATTTTCTCATCAAATGGTAAGACTGATATTTGTAGAACAATTATACCGCGCACTCACCATTCTAAACAATCAACCCTACCACCACGAGTAACCTTTACTCGTCTTTATCACTCCACAAAAAGCCAGAATCTTCTCCGCTTTCGTATCTACGCGACTCCATCTCTTTTCCGGGATCAGCCTTTTCTGCCGAAACAACACTTATGCTTTTCATAAAGTTGGCAGATATCGCAGCTACATCATTTATTACCGGACGAACATATTTTTGTTTCAATCGTTTCATATTTTTACGTCAGAAATCTCTTACCTTCCACCAAGAATCAATTCTGAATTGGTTGAAAAAACAGGATTGCCCGACGGGCTCACCTTAATAGAATCATTATCCGAGATATCACTCACCCACTGATAGTCGGTAAGCGGATTAACACCAATGGTTTTGAAATAATCTGTAACCACACCCTCCACAATTATCTTCTTGCCATAATTGTTTGGATTAGACACCAAATTCAGTTCCTTGCGCAAACTCGTATTTATGGGCAACTGCACAGGCATACAGTTTCTCACATCATTTTCCAAAGGATTGTCGGCAATCAACAAGTTGGTTTCGCGAGAAAAAGGCGGAGTAAAATCAGCATCTTTGAGCGACGTACCATTTACAACGCCCACAATATAACCCACAATACCATTTGCATTAACAACAAGCGTACTGTCTTGCAACACACCCTCTGCATACAATTTGGCAAGAGCTACCGAAATATAAACATCACCCTCAATAGTGTCAGGAACCGAAGGAACAATCGTAGTAGTATCTTTGGTTATCGTATCAGCCGGAGTAGGTATAGGCGTAGGCTTTTCTGGTTTTCCAAAGTCGGCTTTCTCACATGCCCCAACAGTTATCAAAACCATAACCACTAGGACACAATATAATATATGAGTTAGCCGAATTTTCATCAGAGCACCCCTTTTGACGAAGGCAAATAAAAATGTTCCAAATCACGATGAACCGCCAATTTCACGGCACGCGCAAAAGCCTTAAATACGCCCTCGATTTTATGATGTTCGTTATCTCCCTCTGCTTTAACATTAAGATTAATCATTGCATTGGAGGCCAAACTCTTAAAAAAGTGGTAGAACATTTCAGTAGGCACATCTCCAATTTTTTCCCTATGAAAATCTACATTCCATACAGTCCATTCGCGTCCAGAGAAGTCCAAAGCCACTTGACACAGACAATCGTCCATAGGCAAACAGAAACCATAACGCTGAATACCGCGTTTGTCTCCCAAAGCTTTGTTCAAGCATTGCCCAAGCACTATGGCAGTATCCTCAATCGTGTGGTGTTCGTCTACATTCAAATCACCATTTACCACAATCTTCAAATCAATATTTCCATGACGGGCTATTTGGTCGAGCATATGGTCGAAAAATCCCAAGCCTGTTGATATTTCGCTTTTTCCAGTGCCGTCAAGATTTAATTCCACCAAGACATCGGTTTCGCGAGTAGCACGATGTATGCTTGCCTTGCGTTCTCCGGCCACTACAATCTCCGATATTTTTTGCCAATTCATATCTCCGGCCAATTTCAGAGCCTTACACCCCATGTTCTCGGCAAGTTTCACGTCTGTATCTCTGTCGCCAATTACATAGGATTGCTCCAAATCATAACTACCGCTAAGATATTTCCCCAACATAGCCGTACCAGGTTTACGAGTCGGGGCATTCTCTTCGGGGAATGTGCGGTCTATCAAAATATCATCAAATTTCACACCCTGACTTTCCAATGTCTTAAGAATGAAATTATGAACAGGCCAAAACGTTTCCTCAGGAAAAGAATCTGTACCGAGCCCATCTTGATTCGAAACCATAACTAATTCATAGTCTGTCAGACAAGAAATGGAATGAAGCGAATTTATTGCATCTTCCACGAACTCCAATTTCTCGAAAGAATCGATTTGTTCGTCAGCAGGTTCTTTTATTATTGTACCATCACGGTCTATAAAGAGAGCTTTTTTCATTATTTCATTTTTTAGCAGGATTATATTTGCGCATAGCCGCCAAAAGTAACGTATTCTCCTTTTTAGAGCCAATAGTAATGCGCAAACAATTTTCGCAAAACCTAACGCGACTACGATTTCTTACAATCACGCCACATTCCGAAAGATAGTTGTACAACTTTGTAGCGTTGTCGAATTTTGCAAGAAAGAAGTTTGCACTCGTAGGATAAATCTTCTGACAATACGGGAGAATAGAAACAGCTTCCATAAGGTTTGCGCGTTCTTCCAATATAAGACTTACCCATTTTTCCACTTCATAACGTTTGGAAATTATTTCTTCACCAGCCTCTTGAGTAAGTAAGTTTATATTATATGGGTATTTCACATTGTCGAAATATCCTATTATTTCTTTCGAAGCAAAAGCCATTCCCAAACGAATGCCAGCACTTCCCCACGCCTTTGAAAAAGTATTCAACACAATCGCGTTAGGATATGACGAGATTTCTTCACGGAATGTTGGCTGTTTGGAAAAATCCGAATAAGCTTCGTCGATAACTACAATCCCATTGAAATTATTGAGAACCTTTCTGATTTCATTCGCATCAAGTAGGTTTCCGGTAGGATTATTTGGAGTGCAGAGAAAAATCAATTTGGTATGGTCGTCTGTTTGTTCCAACAACTTTTCCGCATTTAGCGAAAAATCTTCTTCCAAATCGACAGGACGATACTCAACATCGTTTATATCTGCAGCAACACGATACATACCATAAGTAGGTTCTATTGCAACTACATTATCTTCCTTTGGCTCACAAAATACTCGGAAACACAAATCAATAGCTTCGTCGCTGCCATTTCCTAAAAAGATATTATCGGCAGGAACTCCTTTAACTATCGAAATTTTCGCTTTCAATTTTCGCTGCAAAGGATCAGGATAACGATTCAAAGGTGTATTGAACGGATTCTCATTTGCATCAAGAAGAACCTGAGCTTCGCCAGTAAATTCATTACGAGCACAGCTATAAGGAGCCAAGCGCAAAATGTTTTTTCGAACCAATTCGTTTAGCGGTTTCATCATTGTTTCCGTGTTATATTTTCTTTGATGTAGTTTATTCTTACTGTCATTGCGTTTTTATGCGCTTCAAGTCCTTCGGCTTCAGCCATTGTTTCCACAGCGCTACCTATCGACAAAACTCCTTCGGCTGTTAGATGTTGAAAAGTCATCTTACGCATAAAACTATCCAGACACAATCCGCTATAAGCCTTAGCATATCCTTTTGTTGGAAGTGTATGGTTTGTACCAGAAGCATAATCGCCAGCACTTTCACAAGAATACGCGCCAAGAAAAACAGAACCTGCATGCATTATATGCTCTGAAATTTCGGCATAATTATCTGTGGCAATAACAAGATGCTCCGGAGCATAGGCATTGGAAACTTCTATTACTTCTTTGTTAGAAGGTACATATATTGCTTTGCTATTTGCAAGCGATTTTTCGGCTATTTCTTTACGCGGCAACAGAGCAAGTTGTCTTTCTATTTCTTTTTCAACCAACTCTATCATATTCTTGTCTGTAGAAACAAGGATAACTTGACTATCTATTCCGTGTTCTGCTTGACTAAGCAGGTCGGCAGCAACAAAAACAGGATTGGAAGTACTGTCGGCAATGACTTCTACCTCGCTTGGTCCTGCTGGCATATCGATAGCAACGTCTTCAAGCGAAACCATTTGCTTTGCAGCTACGACATATTGGTTTCCCGGGCCGAATATCTTGTCTACTTTCGGAACACTCTCAGTACCATATGCCATTGCAGCTATAGCCTGCGAGCCTCCAGTCTTGAAAACTTTTGAAACTCCAGAGAGTTTAGCCGAATAAAGAACGGCAGGATTGCATTTACCTTCTTTGTTGGGCGGAGTACACAACACTATTTCATTGCAACCGGCTATTTTGGCAGGAATGGCAAGCATCAATACTGTTGAAAACAAAGGCGCAGTTCCTCCCGGTATGTACAAACCCACTTTTTCTATGGGTACAGATTTTTGTTCGCAAATTATTCCGGGGCAAGTTTCAACCTTTATAGGAGAGTATTGCTGTGCTTCGTGGAATTTTTTGATATTGTCGTGAGCTAATTTGATTGCGTCTTTAAGTTCTTCCGACACAGAAGTTTCGGCTTCTACAAATTCGTCTTCGGAAACGGCAAGTTTTTCGAGTTTTACTTTATCGAAAAGTTCTTCATATCTTATCAGTGCGGCATCGCCGTTCTCACGCACATCATCAAGCACCTTTCCTACCACATCGTGCAGTTCTTGCGTTCGAATAGCTGGGCGCTTGAAAATTTCATTCCATGTTGCCGGTGATGGATTATCGTAAAATGTCATCATTTTCAGAGAATCATTTTTTCTATTGGAATAACAAGTATTCCCTGTGCTCCTTTTTCCTTGAGTTGACCTATTATTTCCCAAAAACGTTTCTCTTCAAGCACAGTGTGAATGCTGCACCAATTTTCGTCTGCCAAAGGCATTACTGTTGGACTTTTGATACCGGGAAGAACGGAAATTATTTCGTTGAGTTTTTCTTTGGGAGCGTTCATCAGCACATATTTCTTGTCTTCTGCACTTCTCACTGCTTTAATGCGGAAAAGCAACTCGTCAAGAATTTCGCGCTTTTCACTGTTCATTCCGCGATTTCCTATCAAAATAGCCTCGCTCTTCATCACAACTTCCACTTCACGCAAATTGTTGCTTACCAAAGTGGAGCCAGAACTTACGATATCAAAAATAGCATCTGCCAGTCCTATGGCGGGAGATATCTCTACACTTCCGTTTATTACTTGAACTTCGGCGTTGATTTTATTGTCTGCCAAATATTTTTTTAGGATATTTGGATATGAGGTGGCAATGGTTCGTCCTTCAAACCATTGCAATCCGTTGTAGGACGTATCTTTGGGTACGGCAAGCGAAAGACGGCATTTGCTAAAGCCCAAGCGCGAAATCACTTCGGCATCATAGCCGCGCTCCATGAATTCGTTTTCGCCCACGATGCCGAGATCAGCCACTCCATTTGCTACAGTTTCGGGAATATCATCGTCGCGCAAGTATAGTGCTTGCAAAGGAAACGTTGTAGAGTCGGAAATAAGTGTGCGTTTCGACACGCTGAGTTTCACATCTGCCTCTGCAAGAAGCGACATTGTGTCATCGTGAAGACGGCCTTTGGATTGGATAGCAATTCTTATCATTTCAGTTTTGTTTGTTGGGTTATTCTCCGCTCTCTGATGATACTTTGCGCATATTCAGCGAGGATATCAGCATTTGCGGATTGATACGGGTGCTTACATAATAGGTGGTCAAATGTTCTTGAACGTCTGCGCCTGAAGTTTCGTCAACGCTAAATGTTACGTCATAGGAATATTCGCCTGTATCGGTAGACACCTTGTGAATTTTATAGTCGTTGTTCATTGTAAAAGCTATTTGTGTTTGGCTTGCAACGAGTTTGTTGGCAAAAGCAACCACGTCAGAATGGGTGGCATTGCGCTTGTTCAGGAAATTGTCCATCACTGGTGCAACTACTGCCGTCAAAGAATTTTCTTCTCTTGCTTCTATGGCTGCGAAGAATTGAGAGCAAATGGCTTTTACGCGTGCGGCTTCATCGGGTTGCACTTTAAGTGCTGCCAAATTGTTCTGAGTTTGCGTAGCTTGTTCAATATATTTTCCGTCGGGGTGGTTGGTGATATAAAGTTGCAGTGCCTCGGCTGTATTTGCATTGAGTGCGTCTTCAAAGTCAAGCGAATCGATTTTGTCTTTACAAGCTTGCTCAAAAGGACTGCTTTTATGGTTTTCGAGAAAAGCCACAAAACCGCCTTTGGTATTGTTTACGCATGCATCATTCCAGTCATTGATTTCAGCCACAAGTTCTCCAAGTTTGGCTTTCACCTCGTCGGCGTGTTTTCCTTCGGGATAGCTTTCAAGATATTGGTTGTATAGCGAAGTGTCGTTCGAAGCTATCACTTCTTCATAGTTTTCTTGTTCGGCACGCTCCTTTTGGGCATTTCCTATAAGCACATAAGCCAATGCTCCGAGCGCAACAATCACCACAGCAACGGATATTCCGATAATTATTCCTTTGTTGCTTTTCTTTTTTCCGCCTCCATCGGGAGCATAAGGGTCAACATTACTGTATTTCTCCCTTGAATTAACAGAAGACTGTGCCTTGCGGTTAATTGTTGCCGGAGTTACGTTCAACTTTGCGCCACACGATGGGCATGCTTCGGCATTTCTTAGAACTACGCGTCCGCAATCGGGACATGATTTTATATTTCCGGCTATTGATACTCCGCAATTCGGACATCTGTCGGCTGCATCTGAAACTTCGTGTCCACACTCGGGACATTTGATTATCGCCATTGTTTCTGTGTTTTAGTTTGGGGCTATAACACCCTATTGTTATTTCTGTTTTTATATATAGTGTTTTTAGGGCACACTATTTGCAAAAATACGATTTTCGCGCTATTTCTGTATTGTGGTTTAGGGTTTAATTTGCCATATAATCACAAATCTTCATAATAAATTATCATATTTCCATTAGGGAGTAATAATTGCATTCCCCACTAAAACTTTTGCCCGATGCCACACGCAAAAATTCTACATCGGACATGCTAAAAATTTCAAGCCATCTTGTTTAAATAATATGGCTTATAATTTAAATTATATCCGACATCAGAAAAACAAAATAGGATATTGTTTTTGCAATACCCTATCTTGTAATAATCTTATTGAATATAAGTCAGTTGTGATGCCGCTTATTTCACGATAAATTTCTTTCCGTTTTGAATGTAAACGCCGGCTGCCGTAGGAGAAACCACCTTGCGACCCATGAGGTCGAATATCGGAGAATCTTTAAGCGCCTTGGCAACTGCGGTCTTTGAAATTCCGGTAGAGATATCCCATTTAAAGTCTACATATCCCGTATAGTCGGCTGTGGAAGTAGATGTATTGTAGGCATAATGGTATAAATAGAATTCTCCGGCAGACTTATCGCCTTTGAAAGAGGTGCAACCCTCTGAGGTATCAAACCATACGTAATTGTTGCCTTCGTAAACATAATAGAAATAAGCTCCACCATAGCCAGCAGTCTGTCCGCCATTATTGATGCCCAAAGAGTCGTCATAAATAGTGAATTTCAACTCCGACGGAGACGCATTTTCGCCCTCCATTGTCAAGCCATATTCATATTTAGCTCCAGAGTATTTGGTGAGAGTGGCTTTTGAAGTGTGGTAGGGAGAAGCTGTGAGATCATCGCCTGCATAATAGGAAAGCGTTCCTTCAACAGCCCATTCCACTGTGATATTTGATTTTGTCAATACCACGCTCGGGGTATACAAATACGTCCACGCGCCATACCATGCATTGAAATTGTCAAACGTAATCACACCATCATCGTCGATTTTGCCTACTACATTGCCAGAACTACTTACGGTATCGGCAAGAATATAGTATGTAGCAAATGTAGATGGGGCTATGGTGATTGTCTTGTTGTCCAAATCCACACTACCTACAAGCGAACTTCCGAAATTCAAGAGATTGTCGATAGTAATTGTACCATCATCGTTTTTTGAAATCGTTACCTCATGATCACTGCTCAATGCTGTCCAAGCTGATGCAGAAATATACTCATAACCCGAAGACTCAGGAGTGTACTTTCCCACTAAATCGTCAACAGAGTTTACGGCAGCATTTGCAATCAAGCAACTTACGGCTGCCAACAATGCGAAAGTAAATCTTTTCTTCATACGCATAACATTTTAATTGTTCAACTTTATAAATCAATAACTTCTAAAAAAATTCTATCTTCAATCATAAACTTTTCCTTGAATGTTCGCTGCCCGGCACACATAGAAACCGAGCAAGCGAACATCGTAAAGGAAAATTTCTATCTCTTAGTTCCAAACGCCATAAACGCCCACATAGCCATTATAGACACTCGAAGAAACATAACCATACAAGTATATGTAGTTTTGGCTATAGCTAATCATAGAATAGTAAGCACCATAACCATATCCGCCATACCAGTCCATATAATTGATGTCAACTCCTCCATAACTATAATCGTATATATAGTAGCCTTCGTCGTCGTAACCAGCTACCACATAGTTCAATTTATACGTGGTATAGTCGAAAACAGCAGCCCCCATACCTTCAATAGGAACAATCTCGCCATTCCATGAACTCGGCTTGTTGGGATTTACATTCGTGCCCTTGATAGTAAAGTACATATTGTTGCCCGAACCCATGAAATTGGTGATATAAAATTTGTTCACCCCTTCAAGTTGGTACATCTCCGAAGCAACATCCGGCAACTTGTTCAAATCAATATAATAGAAAGTCATATTATCCTTGAGCATAGTCCACTGACTCATCACCACCGAGCCATTAAACACAGTGGTACCGTCTTGAACAGAATAATGATCGGCAGATTTTTCGTCAATGGCGATACGGAAATTGTATTTTTTCTTTGCTTCCAAACCTTTAACCCCAATAGTTATGGTCTGGGTGCTAACACCTTTGTCGAAATACACGGTATCGGGCACACTGATAGCCACAGTATCTCTATAAACAACCTTCAAAGGAATGGCAGAAGCAACCGTAGTGTCTTTGCGCGAAACAGATAGTTCAATAACCGAATCTTCCGGCTCCAAAATAAAATCAGAAGTATTGTCGCTATTGAAATAAGCACACACAGCACCTTCGGCCGTGGGTTTGCCCGGAGAATAGTTGTCGTCATCGCCACACGAAGCCAGCGTGAAAGCCAAACATACACCCATCATGCCGGCAATATATTTTAGAAATGAGATTTTCATAATTACCTGTCGTTTTTAAATTAGTAATCAACTTGCGCCTTCACTGCATTAGAAGGATCGGGATTGAGAATAACACTACTATTTTGGTCTCTCTCGTATTCATATATATAATAGTTCAACCATGGAGCCACATATCCTTCTTTGGAATTCAACTGGTAGGTAGAAGGGAAGTTGGAATCGTCGTAGTAGCGCGTTATTTTCTTTGCCAAACGCTTGTAATCAAAATACACAAGCCCTTCACCCCAGAATTCTATGCGTTTCTGCACCATAAGTTCGTCGGTAAAATCTTTTATCGAAGTTGCATTACACTCATATGTGTTATCGCTATACCGATAAGCATTCATAAAGTTCTCCAAAGCTTCCTTGCCCGCAGCAAGTCCCTCGGAATGTGCCATAGCTTCAGCATAGATAAAATACATTTCCTCTACGCGCATCAAAGGTATGTCGCAAAGCAAACCAACATTGTAATCTTCTGTATTTCCAGAGCCCGGATGGAACTTAATTCCCGCATACGCGTCAAGATATTTCCATTGATTATCCGCCAACAGAGTGCTATATCCAGCAGGTACTTTACGTGCTCCAGCATCTTTGGGAGCAACCCAAGTTTTCTTGCGCCAATCGGAATCCGATATCTTTTTGAAAAGACTCGTACTGATACAACGGCTGCCACCAGCCTTATCCTTGCTGCCCCAATATGCCGCCCACGAAAATACAGTTGATTCTACAGACATATTACACATCCAAGAATACCACATACTACCTATTTGTTCTTTCGCTCCAAAAGAAGCACACCACATCCAAGCGTGGTTGGCAGTATTAAATCCGGTTTTAGTGTCATACCATTCTGCTTTGTTCAGAGGACTATAACCATCTGCACCCATTGCTTTCTTTGCATACTCCGCGGCTTGGGCATAACAATCTTTCGCAGTCTTTATACCAAGAGAATCATAGCCATCATTATCATTCTCGTGCTCAAGTTGTGCAGTCAAATCTTGGGGAGTGCTATCAAAGCGCGTAGCCATTTCCAACCATAGACGAGCCTTCAAACCATAAACCACGCTCTGATCAGGACTACTCTTGTCGGTACGACTATATCCTTCAAGATATTTCTCCGCTTTGTTGAGATCCGACATTATAAAACGATACATTGTATAGAATTTTGCACGAGGATTATGCTTTGCCTCATCTTTTGTCGTATTCTCTGTTACGATAGGAACTGTAAGTCCCCAAACTTCACTTGCCTTATCATCAATACTAAAACCTGTAGGCTTGAATTCAAACATTCTTGCCAAATCCATATAAGCCAAAGCACGATAAACAAGTGCAACACCAGTAAGATTTAAATCTTTCTGCGTTGGATTTTCCTTATGACCATAATCTTTTATTATTAGCCCTGCGTTGTAATTAAGATAATAATAATATGAAAAACTATAAAGCGCAAAATAATTTAGATATGTACCATCGGCTATATAAGAATAATAGTAATCCATAGCAGAACTTGCTATTGGAAAATCTTCTCCAAGAATATCTCTTATAAACATCTGACAAGGATATCCCCAATCCCAAGAATTACCCGAGACTCCATAAGAATCATGCATTACCATAATAGCATTCAAACCATTTATCAGCAACGAAGAAGGGTCTGAAGCTTGGTCTATCTGCTTTTGGGTACCAACATCGGTAGGCAAATTTTCTTTCAAACATCCCTGCATCAAGAAAGCCACTGATATAATCACAGATAAGGCTATTGCCTTTTGAAATATTTTGTTCATGATGATTTTCTCTTTTGAAAGTTAGAAATTTAATGTTATACCGCCCGAAATTGTACGAACAAACGAGTAATTTTCTATACCAGGCGAACCTGCATAACTTGTACGCGGATCAAGACCTTTTCGCTTTGTCCAAAGAGCGACATTATCAGCAGCTACATATACGCGCAACTTTGTTAATCCCAACTTAGATATCCATGCTTTGGGGAAAGTATAGCCAAAATTGATATCGTTAAGACTTAACCAACTGCCATTTGTAAGAAATCTGTCAGAAGTAAGATTCTGATCGGTGTCTCCAAATTGTAGACGAGGAATATTTGAGCCTTTATTGGTTTCACTCCATGCTTTAAGCATGTCCTTGTGGAAATTAGTACCAACCACAGAGCTGCTTGGACTATGCATCAAAGTTTGATAACCATAATCAAACACTTGTCCACCTATAGAGTAAGAGAAGTTTACCGAAAGGTCAAATCCTTTGAAAGTAACTGTAGTTCCAAAGCCACCATAAAGATCTGGTGTAGGATCTCCACAAGCATAATAAGAAGCTTCTTCATGACTTGTGGTAGTTGTTCTCACACCATTGGCATCTGTCTTATACCACATAGCGTTTCCCTCGGCATCTACGCCTGCATACTTTGGCAATCTCCAAGTATATATAGGTAATCCTTCGCCATAGAAATAATCACTAGAAGTATAACCTGCGTGTCCGTCAAGTGTGGACTTTTTATTCTCAGCATATAATTTGGTGATTTCATTAACGTAGTGGGTTGCGTTGAGATTTACATTCCACACAAAATCTTTGGTATGGAATATGTCGTAGGATATATCAAATTCTACGCCTTGGTTTACCATACTACCAACGTTCGAATAATATTGTGTGTACCCTTCAGATTTTGGAACATACACAATGCTCAACATGTCGGTGGTTTTGCGATAGAAATATTCAAAACTTCCACGCAGACGATTGTCAAACATAGCAAACTCTGCACCCAAGTTCAAGTTGGTGTTTGTTTCCCAAGTGATATTAGGATTACCTTTAGCATAAAGCATCGTAGCAACCTTATCGTTTGAATTACTGATAAGATATGTATCCATGTAAAGATTTGAACCTATTGCATCATTACCTTGTTGTCCCACTGAGAATTTCAGTTTCAATTCGTTTAACCAGTCTTTGGTGCTTTCCATCCATTTTTCTTTTGAAATCAGCCATGCTGCGCCAAAAGAATAGAAGTTACCCCAACGATGCGACGGAGCAAAACGCGAAGAGCCATCACGACGGAAAGAGAACTGACCAAAGTATTTACTGTCGTAATCATACATAGCACGGAAGAAATATCCCTCCGTATTGTATTTTCCTTGATCAGAAGTTCCGGAATTATCCTTGATTGCGCCACTTAGTTCACGGTTTCCGAAATAAGAGAACATCTTGGTACGTGAAGCTATTACATCTTCTCCGGTTTGATTATAGTTTTCGTGTCCAAGAAGCAGGGTCATGTTATGTTTTCCGAACGAACGAACATAATTTGCCAGTTGCTGGAAGTTCGCAGTGTAGTAACGGTAATGGCTTTTACTAACAAATCCTTCGGGATATGTGGCTGCGCCCCAACCATAGAAAGGTTGCGCCGTATTAGTATAGCGATATTCATAATCGTTCACCGTTCCGTTGAGAGTAAGCGTGAGCCCTTTCACAAAATCGGGAGTAATATCAACATAGCCATTCAGATAGAATGAATTTCCGTCTTGCTCGCTTGCTTGAAGCATGTCGTCTTTCAGCGGGTTCTGCGTAGAAAGTATTTGACGAATGAGTCCGGCATTCATCCCATCGCCATAGTCCATAATTTTGCCGTTAGCATCTGTCATGATTTTGCCGTTGCCATCACGCAAATAGAGCGGATAAATCGGAGCAATCTTATTTACGGTATAGAAGATATTGTTGCCAGAATTACTGCTGCCATCTGAAGCATAGTCCACATCAGAGTGCGCATAATTGATGTTACCGCCTACTTTAAGCCAAGGTTTGGCTTTATAGTCTGCTTTAAGTCTTACAGTGTATCGTTTATAATCCGAAGCAGGAGTAATACCGGGATTATCAAGATAGCCAAACGAAGCATAGAATTGCGAAACATTGTCGCCGCCATTGATATTGAGGTTGTATTCCTGGCGCAAAGCATTTCTAAACGCCGCTTTCAACCAATCATCGGGCTTAATTGTGTATTCTTGTCCGTTATAAGTGATTTTATTGCCAAGTTTTGCATTAGGATTCAACTTTCCGTTATCACCTATCAAGTATTGTCCTTCGGGAACACTGTATGAAAGATATCCCAATCCGCCGATAGATGCATCGCTGCTCAGCATATTTTTGTTTGCTTGCACGTGTGCTGCATAAGAACTCTTGCCATCGGCAATAAGTTTATTATAAATAGATTGGTATTGCAGTTCATAATATTGTCCTGGGTCGGTTACCATGTCGTATGTTTTGGAAGCACGGCTCACGCTACCCCATTTGGCATCAAGAGATATGGTGGTTTTGCCTTTCTGCGGCGTCTTAGTGGTAATCATAATCACACCGTTTGCGCCACGTGCGCCATAGAGTGCGTTTGATGCAGCGTCCTTCAAAACTGTAATCGAAGCAACGTCGGCGGGATTGATATCGCTCCACGAACCATAGTAAGGAGCGCCGTCAACAACGATAAGAGGTTCCTGACCTGCGTTGATAGAGCTAATACCACGCACATGTATTGTAGGAGTTGAGGTTGGATCGCCCGAAGACTTGTACATTTGCACACCGGCTACCTGTCCGTCAAGAGCGTCAACCACATTGTTTACCTGGCGGTCGCTAATTTTTTTATTGTCTACCACTCCTGCCGAACCTGTAAACGATGATTTTTTCTGTTTGCCGTAAGCTACAACCAATACTCCGTCGAGTTGATTGTCTTTGGAGTGTAAACTGATTTTCATTCCCGACGCAGCTTTTAGTTTCTGCGCCTCCATGCCGATAAAAGTTACTACCAACGTAGCACCTTTCTTGGCAGCGGGCAAACTAAATTTACCATTCACGTCTGTAACAGCGACATGCTGGGTGCCTTCCACCGTAACATGAGCGCCATATACAGGTTCTCCTTTTTCATCTATAACAAGTCCCCCGACCACTCCGGGATTCTGTGCCATTACATGCCCTGACGTTGCCAACAACAGGGACATTAAAAAAACCTTTACTCTCATATATTCTTTCTATGTGTTGTTTCTTTGATTTCGGGGAGGCATTCCCCATTTCATATTGCAATAAAAGCGAACTATACGCACACAAATTATTCTGCAAACCTTCTACCTGCAAACATATATATTGCTAAATTCAGAAGATTTGAGCTCTGCTTTCATTTTGTCGGACTAAACATCACGGCCCGATATCTGTGCAAACCTTGAAGGGCTTGCTTCGAAAACATATCGTATATTTCAATATTAATTCGCCACATTGTTTTAACAGCGTGCAATATTTACGATGCAAAGATATTATAATTTCAGTTAAACACAAAGCATTTCGAAAGAAAAAGCCGTTCAAAAGCGTCAAAAGGTTGCACCGAATCGGTTTTTATACACATTTTGTTTGTTAGACTTTTCGTTTTGTATGATTTTAATCAAAAAACGTGCTATTTTCAACCATACTGACAAAACTACGCTTAATTATAAACATAATGATTCCCCACTTCAACTACACGCAAAAGCCAAGATTTTGAACGCCCTCAAATGCCGTATCAAAAACCAAGGCATATCGCAAAAATAATAACCGATATTTTTTAAAAAAGGTCGGATATCGTTTAAAAAATATCAGACATTGTTTCAACGATATCTGACATAATATTTTCACCGTCCCAAGCGGCATACCCAAACTCCCAGTTTGCTTACCCGAATTACTTGGGAAAAAGAATTGGCACAATATTTGCTCTATCTATGACCAAACAACATACTCACAAGGCTCTATTATGGAACTTATCAAAGACAAGCAGTTTGGCGGCGAACGCCCTCTATTCGGAAGTCATGACACAAGGTTTGAAAACATTATCATCTCTGATGGAGAATCGGGCATAAAATGCTGCCGGAACATAGAATGTGCTGATTCTAAATTTTATGGAAAATATCCGTGGTGGCATGTTGACGGAAGCGTGATAGACAACTGTTATTTTGCGCCCGGTAGCCGCTCTGCAATATGGTATAGCAACAACATGGTGATGAGAAACTGCGTGATAGACGGGCCGAAGTTTTTTCGCGAGATGCACAATCTGAGCCTCGAAAACGTAAAAATCAACGATGCCGACGAAACTTTTTGGAAAGTCAGCGGATTGAAAATAAAGAACGTGGAACTTCATGAAGGCACTTACCCGTTCATGTTCTGCAAAGATGTTTATGTCGACGGCTTAAAGTCAGACTCAAAATACGTGTTCCAATATTGCAAAAACGTTGAAGTTCATCACGCCGACATCACCACTAAGGATAGCTTTTGGGAATGCGAAAACGTTACCGTTTACGACTCTAATCTCGACGGAGAATACCTTGCATGGCACAGCAAGAACATACGGCTCGTAAGATGTCGTATAAGCGGCGAACAACCTCTGTGCTACCTCGACGGAATAACGCTTGAAGATTGCACTTTCGACGCTGCGTGCGACCGCACGTTCGAAGATTGCAGCAATATAAACGCACAAATTTCGGGAAAACTCACAGAAGTGAAAAATCCTATCAGCGGACGCATTGTTGCCGACGAGATTGAAAAAATCACCTACACCAAATTTGCAAAAGGAAACGACTGCATAATAGAAACCCGCAAACAATAACACTATGACATACAACTTTGACAAAACCATACAGCGTCGCGGTACAAATTCATACAAGTGGGACACGCCCAAAAGCAATAACGTTCTGCCCATGTGGGTAGCCGATATGGATTTCCCCGTTGCACCGTGCATACAAAAGGCTATTGAAGCACGCGTGGCGCATGGCATCTTTGGCTACACGCTTGTTCCCGAATCTTATTACCGCGCCATAATGACTTGGTTTAAAACTCGCCACAAATGGTCTATCAAGCGCGATTGGATATTGTATACCACCGGAGTAGTACCAGCCATAAGTTGCAGCATAAAGGCTATCTGCATGCCGGGAGAGAATGTGCTCGTGCAGACACCCGTTTACAATTGTTTCTTTTCAAGCATTCGCAATCAAGGGTGCCAAATTGTGGAAAACGAACTCGTTAGAGAGGGCGATTCCTACAAGATTGATTTCAACGATTTCGAACAAAAATGCGCCAATCCCAAAACCACAGCGTTTCTTCTCTGCAATCCGCACAATCCGGCGGGACGTGTGTGGACGCGCGAAGAACTTGAGAAGATGAACACCATTTGCATGCGCCACAATGTGCGTGTGATTGCCGACGAAATACATTGCGAGATTATCATGCCGGAGTATGAATACACGCCTTTTGCTTCTGTGAACAAAGACTGTCAGAAAAATTGTGTAGCCCTCAGTTCTCCGTCAAAATCATTCAATACAGCGGGACTACAAATAGCCAACATCGTCTGCGAGAATGCCGAATTGCGCCAACGCATAGAGCGAGTGATAAACATTTATGAGGTTTGCGACGTAAATCCTTTTGGTCCTGTGGCTCTCGAAGCCGCATATAGCAAAGAAGGAGCGCAATGGCTTGAAGCTCTCAACTCGTATATTTTGGAAAACTACCGCAAGTTGAAAATGTTTCTGGCTCTGAATTTTCCCAAGATAAAACTTATCCGTCTTGAAGGCACTTATCTTGCATGGCTCGACATACATGAGCTCGGCATAAGCGCAGAAGAAGCGTGCGACTTGCTTTTGAAAAAAGGTCAACTCATGCTTTGTTCGGGCACAGAGTACGGAGAAAAAGCTGGCGAGGGATATTTGCGCATCAATCTGGCATGTTCTGCCGAAACTTTGCACGAAGGATTGCGCCGCATGAAACTTGCGTTGGGTTAAAAGTCTATCTTTAATAAAGATAACAGAGACAATATTTATGGTATAGCCTTTCGAGAAAGACTTATGCCCTTGCCTAAAAACTATACGGCATCTCGTAAAAATTCCACCGCATCTAATTTAAATTATATGCGGCGGATTTTAAATTAGGTCTGACCTCGTTTCAAGCCTCTCAAGCATGGGGTAAAAAACAAAGCGTGGCAATCTGCTTTTCTGCATTTTGCCACGCTTTTCATTGTATCTTGTTGAGTCAAAAACTCAATTCACGTCATAATCGGCGTATTTGTATCGTTTGATACTGCGTTTCGGTGTTTTTTCAAACTCTTTGTCTACGAGTTTAATGCCCGAAAGTTGCGAATAATTGGGCAATTCGCTGTTGAGTTCCCTACGATTTTGCTCCATTATCTCAGCAAGTTTTATTCTTGTCAAGCCGTCTTTCTTCACAAGTTCTTCTGAAGGATAAACCAAGGCATAAAAACGATTGCCTTTCTGTATCATGATGCTTTCTTCTACATAAGGCAACATATTAAGTTTGCCTTCAACTTCTTCGGGATAGATGTTCTGCCCCGACGAACCGAGCAACATATTCTTTGAACGCCCTTTGATATAAACATATCCGTATTCGTCCATCAAACCTAAGTCGCCGGTATGCATCCAACCGTCTTTGTCGATAGTTGCTGCCGTAGCTTCGGGATTTTTGTAGTATCCCAGCATCACGTTTGTGCCTTTGCAAATTATTTCACCGGGAATGTTTTGCGGATCAGGGGAAACTATTTTTACTTCCATGTGTTTCACAGGCCGTCCGCACGAGCCGCTCGGAATCATCTTCCAATCGGCATAAGTAATAATAGGTGCACACTCTGTAAGGCCGTACCCTATGGTATAGCGAAAGTGTATGCGACGCAAAAACTCCTCGATGTCGCGATTAAGAGCCGCTCCGCCCACAATGGCCTCATAGAATTTTCCGCCAAAAGCGTCGGAAAGTTGTTTACCAATGGCTGCTGCCACTTTTTCCTTGATATATGGCATGCGTACAAGCAGTTTCATTTTTGGAGACTGCAATTTGGGAAGAATTGCACGGCGCAACGCTTTCTCCAAAATCAACGGAACCGAAACGATGAGGTCGGGCTTTATGCGACTGAACGCTTGAAAAATAATTGTAGGGCTCGGATTTTTTGTAAGAAAGAACACGTGAGTGCCTGAAATGAATTCATACAAAAACTCAAACGCCATTCCATACATATGAGCCATTGGAAGAATCGAAACAACCTTGCTCCCGCGATGTATAGCCGATTTAAGTGCACTGTTTGCGAAATCCATATTGCTCCATACGGCACGGTAGGGAATCATTACGCCTTTTGATAAACTCGTTGTGCCCGAAGTGTAGTTTATCATAGCCAGTTCTTCGGGCTCATCGCGACGATAAGAGATATGTTCCTTTCTGAAATTTTTCGGAAACCGCTTGCCGAACAACTCATTAAGCCTTTCGCGGGCGTTGGTAATTCTTTCGGAACGGCTTAGAATAAGCGAAAAATCCTGCAAACCGAATATGCCCTCCAATGTAGGCATCTTGTCTGCTTCTAAATCGGGCCACACCTGATCGCCAACAAAGAACAGTTTGCTTTCGGAGTGGCTTATAATATTGTATATCTGTTCTGGAGTAAATTCGTGTAGTATTGGAACGGCTACTGCGCCATAGGTTAGCACCGAGAGGAAAGCTGCTGCCCACTGCGAGCTATTTCGTCCGCAAACAGCTATTTTGTCTCCTTTTTCCACGCCCGCTTCTTTAAAGATGATATGCATCTTTTCTATCTTGCGAGCCACGTCCTTGTATTGCAAAGTAGCACCCTCGTAATCGGTAAGGGCATCTAAATCCCAGTATTCCTTTATGGCAAATTCCACTTGCTCAAGGAAACTGCCTATTTGGTTATTATCCATTTTGCACAAATTAGGTTTTGGTGTGCAAATTTAATTAGAAATTTTATATCCGAGTATATTCCACGCCAAAAAATTAGATTTTCTACAATGTGGCATATCGTTTAAACGATGTAAAACAAGAAGAAAACTAATATCCGATATTTTTTAAAAAAGGTCCGATATTATTTAAAAAAGGTCTGATATTATTTAAACAATATCCTATATTGTTTTCGCGAGTATTATTTGTAGTTTTGCAACAACATTTCCTTCAACAACAATTAATATCAACACAAGAAAACTATGGTTTATGGAAAATAAGAAAATTGAATTGAATGTCAGTATATTGAAGATAGAAGAACTCACGCCCAATCAGCAAAAACTCGTGGAGAGTTCTCGCAAAGCCTGCGACAAGAGTTATTCCCCCTATTCCAAATTTGCAGTTGGCGCAGCTTTGGAATTGGACAACGGAGAAATGATGTGGGCAAACAATCAAGAGAACGCAGCCTACCCTTCGGGCTTATGCGCCGAACGGAGTTTGATATTCTATGCCAAATCAAACTATCCCGACAATGTGATATTGCGTATGGCTATAAGCGCAAAGAACAATGGCGAAATAGTAGAGAAACCCGTGGCTCCATGCGGGACATGCCGACAAGTTTTATTGGAAACGGCCAACCGACAAATTACTCCAATAGAAATAATATTGGCAGGAAAAGACAAAGTGTATATAATAAATGACGTAAAAGACCTGCTTCCGTTGCGTTTCGACGCAGATGACTTGAAGTAAACGACGTTTTGGTACACTTTTTGCAATTACATATAAAACAATTTACCAAAATGAGCAAAAACAAAGAAAACATCAAAAAAACTGCTGAGGTTAACGAAAAACCACAGCAGAATACAGAAGAAACAGTAGACACCAAGGAACAAACTACGCAAGACAACACCGAAGAAACAACCGAAGAGGACAAGACAAAACAGTATGAGGAACAGATTGCCGAACTTAAAGACAAATATCTACGCCAAGCAGCTGAATTCGACAACTATCGCAAACGCATTATAAAGGAAAAAAGCGAACTCATACTGAACGGTGGAGAAAACGTAATAAATTCCTTGCTACCCGTGATAGACGATTTTGAAAGAGCTTTGGCAAATATGGAAAAATCAGAGGATACCGAAACTCTGAAAACCGGCGTAGAACTAATTTATCAGAAACTACTGAAAGCATTGGAGGCTAATGGTCTGAAAGCTATTGAAACAAGCAATGCAGACTTCGACACCGACTTTCACGAAGCAGTTGCCATGATTCCTGCACCAAGCGATGAATTAAAAGGCAAGGTTGTTGACTGCGTGCAAAAAGGCTACAAGCTCAACGACAAAGTTATACGCCACGCAAAAGTTGCAGTGGGACAATAACAGCGGGACATCAAACGCTATTACAACATCATCATGGCAGAAGAAAAAGACTACTACAAGATATTAGGCGTAGAACGCAGTGCATCAGCCGACGAAATAAAATCGGCATACAAGAAAATGGCTATCAAATACCACCCCGACCGAAATCCGGGTGATAAGGAAGCCGAAGAAAAGTTCAAACAAGCAGCCGAAGCTTATGATGTGCTTCGCGATCCCGACCGTCGCTCACGATACGACCAATTTGGAGCAGCCGGAGTGAACGGTGAAGGTTTCGGAGGCTTTGGCGGAGGCGGCAGCATGGATATGAACGACATCTTTTCCATGTTTGGCGACCTTTTCAACGGACATAATCCGTTTGGTGGTTTTAGTGGCTTTGGCGGAGACGGCAGCACTGCAACACGACGTCCGCAAGGAGGCAATCTACGACTGAGAGTAAAACTCACACTCGAAGAGATAGCTACCGGCGTAACAAAGAAATTCAAACTAAAAAAATATATCAACTGTCCGGAATGTGGAGGAAGCGGAGCCGAGAAAGGCTCATCGGCAGAAACATGTCCCACATGCCACGGACGCGGACAAGTATTGCACCAACAACGCACTATTCTCGGAATAATGCAAACCCAAACTGTTTGTCCCACATGCCATGGTGAAGGAACGGTAATCAAGAAAAAATGCAACCATTGCCATGGCGAAGGAGTGGTAATGGACGATGAAGTTGTTGAAGTAAATATACCAGCCGGAGTTTCAGAAGGAATGATTGTGAACGTGCCTGGAAAAGGAAACGCAGGACGACACGGCGGTATTAGCGGAGATCTACAGGTTGTAATAGAGGAAACTCCTCACCAAACATTCATCAGAGACGGGAATGATCTTGTCTACAATCTTTTGCTTACAATTCCGCAGGCAGCTTTGGGCGACACCGTGGATATCCCGACGCTTGATGGCAAAACCAAAATAACCATTAAGCCTGGCACTCAGCCTGGCAAGGTTTTGCGTCTGCGCGGTAAAGGTTTGCCATCGGTTAAAGGCTACGGAAGCGGCACTGGTGATTTGATTGTGAACGTCAGCGTGTATATTCCCGAAACTTTGACCAAAGATGAGAAGAATGCGCTGGAATCTTTGCGCGACAGCGAGAATCTACAACCCGACAAAAAGGTAAAAGAAACTATATTCCAAAAGTTCCGTGCCCTATTTGATTAGGTGAAATTGATATGAACTACGAGGAAACTTTAGACTACCTATATAATGTTGCGCCTCTGTTCCAGAATATCGGAGCAGGGGCGTATAAGGAAGGGCTTCATAACACGCGAGTTCTCGACGAGCACTTCAATCACCCGCACAATAATTATAAAACAGTTCACATTGCCGGCACAAACGGCAAAGGATCGTGCGCCCACACCATTGCAGCCATATTACAAGCGGCGGGATATAAGACAGGACTTTACACATCTCCCCACCTTGTAGACTTCCGCGAAAGGATACGTGTGAACGGAGAGATGATACCAAAGCAGGAAGTGATTGATTTCGTAGAAAACGAGCGCAAGTTTTTCGAGCCGCTCTACCCATCGTTTTTCGAGCTCACCACGGCGTTGGCGTTTGAATGGTTTGCTAAGCAGAACGTAGACATTGCCGTAATCGAAGTGGGACTGGGCGGAAGGCTCGACTGCACAAACATCATCAGCCCCATTCTCTCGGTAATCACAAACATAAGCTTCGACCACACACAGTTTCTTGGCAACACACTGAGGGAAATTGCGGGAGAAAAGGCCGGCATCATCAAAGCTGGCACGCCCGTGGTGGTAGGAGAAACGGTAGACGAAACGCGCCCCGTGTTTGAAGAAGCGGCAAGAGCCAAGCAAACTCCCATAATATTTGCCGAAGACAGCCCGATGGTGGAAGCCGTATGCCACAAAGAGGAAGGAATCGACCTTACAACCCGCATGGGCACTGCCCCACTCCACTACGAACTCGGCGGAGACTATCAGGCAAAGAATGCAAACACAATTCTTTGGGCTATAAGCGAGTTGAGAAAAGCGGGGTTGAAGATCGGAGACCAGGACATCGCGAAAGGCTTCGGCAATGTAAAAGAACTTACAGGCCTACGCGGACGTTGGGAGATAATATCCCGAAGCCCCATGGTCATAATGGACACGGGGCACAATCCCGGCGGGCTCGCATACAACATGCACCAGCTTGCGGGCATGAAAGCCCGCCACACGCGCATCGTAATAGGAATGGTTTCGGACAAAGACATCTCGGGCTCACTCTGTCTCATGCCCAAGAACGCCATCTACTATTTCACGAAAGCCTCGGTGAAGCGTGCGCTCAACGAAAACCTACTTTGCGAGAAAGCCAAGGCTGCAGGATTGCAGGGCAAGAGTTATCCTAACGTGGCAGAAGCATTTGCCGCAGCCCAAAACGAGGCATCGCCCGAAGACATTATATATATAGGCGGAAGCAACTTTGTGATAGCCGACTTTCTAAACCGATAAAGCAACACGCCCTTGCGCGCAACAAATTTCATACGTCCCTCTATGACAGACAATCATAGAGGGATTTTTCGTACCCTCTCCTTCAAAGCGCATCTATTCCATGCCCGACAGCCCGCCATAGCCCCGTCTTATTTGGGGATAAACAGATGTCATACAATTATGATGCGGTCGATAATTCGTTTTGATGCCATCATAATAAATTTACACCATGGTCTCCCGACAAAGACACCATGGTCTCTTGGCAAACACACCATGGTCTCTTGGGTAAACACACCATGGTCTCTTGATAAAGACACCATGGTCTCTTGATAAACACACCATGGTCTCTTGATAAACACACCATGGTCTCTTCGGGACTCCTCCGAATTGCACAAGATTTTAACCAAGCTGCTGAATATCAATATGCTTTGAGTGAACAGACATAAGAAAAACAGGTATGATTTCCCCAAATGTTCCCAAGGTCGGTCGTTAACATTTATCTCAAATATCAGACATTTGGTCGCTCAGAAAATGAAAGAAAAGGCGTAAAATCGGCAAAAATGAACGAAAGGTTTCTTGACAGTAGTTTAAGATTTGATTAACATTTTTACGTGGTTGTCTTTTGTCTCTTGCAGTCTCTCAATTTCACCGCAAAATTATCCTATGATGCAGGTTGAGTTTTCAG
>CAVIQL010000018.1:0-49427 GCA_963644855.1 Clostridiaceae bacterium Marseille-Q4149
CGACGGTTACGTTTCTGTTGAAACTACTTACAACGACAAAAAAGCTTGGACGGTTAAGAAATTCGAAGATGTTGAATCTGCAATCACAACAAAAGGCGCTACGGTTGTTCTTCCCGCTGGAACATATTCTGTAGATGACATGAAAAATATTGCAGAAGGTGTTACGGTTGTAGGTTCTGGCAATACTGTTTTGGACAAAGGAACTGGCGTTATCAGTGGACTCAAAAATGTTACATTCAAGAACATTACAATTAATTCAAACGATACATTTGAATCTGGAGAGCAAGGTTTCTCACACGCAACAGGTTTGAGTTTCGTGAACTGCAAGATAAACGGTTTGTTGTTTGTTTATTCTGGTAATTTCGAGAATTGTACTTTTACCCAAACAGAAAAACAATACAACGTTTGTGCTTATGGTCAGGACGGCGACCAAACAATGAAATTTACAAACTGCACATTCATTGGCGCTGGTAAGATGGCAAAAGTATATGGTGTACAAACGAATACAAAGAAAGTGTATTTCACCAAATGCAAGTTCCAATCTACTGTAACAAATAAATCTGCTATCGAAATTAATAGCACTACAAATCCGTTTGAAGTTTATATCGACAAATGCACTCTTGGCGACAACATCGGCAATGGCGAACATAGCGGTATCAAACTTTACAACTACGATACAACGGCTAATCTGAAAGTATATGTTGATGGTACTTTGCAAACTTTGAACTAGTCTAATTTCTCTATATCAGAAAGATTCCGCTCTGCATGGGGCGGAATCTTTTTTTGTCGGTAAAGCGGAAAACTAATATCGGATATTTTTTAAACGATAACCGATATTTTTTAAAAAAGGTCTGACATTGTTTTTACGATGTCCTATGTTTGTTTTTCGACGTCGGATATCGGTTTTAAGAGGTACAACCTAATTTAAATTCCAAGGCTTGGAATTTAAATTAGATGCGGCAGAATTTTTACGAGATGCCGAGTGGTTTTTATTTTGCCAAAAGCGGCGTTAATTGGGTGATGCTTTCAATCACAGCATCGGGCTTTACGTTTGGCAGAAGATGGTCTTCGCTCCAACTTTCTCCTTTCAACCACACTGTGTTACAGCCTATAGATGCCGCAGGCACGATGTCTTTTGAATAGGAATCGCCAACGACCAAAACATGTTGGGCGGGAAATCCGAGTGATTGCACTCCGAGCTCGTAGATTTTGGGATCGGGCTTGCGAATGCCTACTACAGAGGATTCTATTATGTTGTTAAAGAAATCTAATTTGAAGTCGTTCAACACAGCATTGATATTTCCGTAAAAATTGGTTACCAACACCATAGGGTATTGGTTCTTGAAATTCTGCAATACCTCGCGGCTTTGCTCAACACATTTTTTTGCGTATTGGTAACAATATTCGGCTGCGTTTTGAGTGTATTGGTCAATGTGGCAAGCGGCAATGTTTATTGCGTTGTTGTTGATGAGACTTTGGATTTCGATATTGATTTTCTTGAGCATCACCTCGCGAAAAGTGTCTTGGGGCATGATGATGCGATTTTTGGCGAGCGCACGCTCTGCAAACACATAAGCGTCTCGCCACGCGTTGTCGGTGGTGGTTATTCCGGCTTGGGCAAGACCTTCGCGCAGAATAAACGACCAATGTCGCCCCTCGGAATCAAGAGTTCCGCCGTAGTCGAAAATTATACCTTTGATGTTTTCAAACTTCATTTGATTGTTTTGTTTGTAGCGGAAAGTCGGGCTTTTTCTTCCTACCTACTTTGATTAGCAATATACCAATGGCTACCCAAACCAGTTCGCGCACACGCGTAAGCAGACCTGCGAGAACTCCAAACGCTCCCGACATTGCCAAACCGCCTACTGCAAGTGCAAATCCGCCTTCGCGCGTTCCCATTTCCATGGGCATGAAAAAAAACAAGTTGGCAAAGAGCGAAGTAAATGCCTGAATAAGGATGCAATCCCAAAACGAAACGTTGTCGGTAAGGATCATGAATATAAACCAAAGCTCAAGGCAACCAATAATACGGGCAGCAAATTCAAGAAATAGGGAAAGATAAAACGTGCGTTTGTTTTGCTTGTGAAGTTCTGCAATTTGCGCATCAATACGCTCCACGGTTTCGCGTTTTTCTTCAACAAATTTCTTAGCCTTGCGGCGTATGCCGGGAATATAAGTGAATATCTTAAGCGTTTTCATGGCGAGTCCGTTGTTGTATCCGCGCATGAAAAAATAGATGCCCAATGCACAAAAACCGGCAACGATTGCCAGAAAAATTCCCATCATTGCATTTATCGTGGTGAAGTACATCGCAATGTATAGAACTATTGAAAACGACCAGAAAATGAAATGAGAAAAAATATGCATCATTGCGTAGAGAATAACAGAGGACGTGGCTTTTGCAGCTCCGTAATAGGGCGTCAATTCCATTATTCTGTAAGGTTCTCCACCCAATACTCCCACGGGGGTAACGTAGTTGAGCGCGTAACCAGAGATTGTGTATTTAAGGATTTGAATGAACGGCAATTTCTTTCCCTTGTTCCCGTTGTTTATAATCACTATCCACGACCACGCATTAGTAATATAGATGGGAATCCAGATTAACAGGACGGCAACAAACCACCAACCGGCTTTTTTAAGGTTTGCCCAAATCTCGCTATACGAAAAGTCGAACGTGCAAAGCATAATCACGATGGCGATTATGCCTATGGCGAGAAATATGTTCATTATTTTTTTGCGCATACGCTTATATAAGTGTAGGTTTTTCGTCGTAGTATCCTTCTTTAAGCAGCATGGTCATATGGCGACAGAGATTTTCGTGGCGTTCGCGCAGATAATATGCCATTGCTGTGAAGACGATGATTTCAACCAAGAAATAAACCCAAGGAATATTGAGAATGCATGTGATATAAAGCACAATGGCGCGACAATTAAAGGTAAGTATGTTGGCATACTTCATCATGGGTTTACTCTCTTTGCGAAAATCCAAACGAAACTTCTGGGGAATTTCGCCTTTACGCTCGGTGGTTATCTCGTTGAGCAAATCTTGCAGATAAGGTGTGAGGGATTCTTGCGAGTGTGTGTAATTGCCATAAAAGTATAGGAAAGCGCGCCACCAAAAGTTGCCTTTCTTGGGAGTGGTGTGCAACAAAATGCGCTGTTGACGCGAGTTGTCGAGCTCACTGTTGTCTTTGCCGAAAGCAAAATACATATGCACGTTGCGATAATAGTCGGCGAGTTGACATTGTTTGGCGTGGCAAATTGTTCCTGAGAAAAAGGCGAGAATAAAAATAAAGATGCTCCAATGAACATGGAGAAATGGAATTTGTTGGTTCCATAAGCGTAGAACTATAGCTAAATAAATTGCAAAAAACCAGATATCGCCTGCAAATCCGTCCAACATTCTTCCCCAACGAGTCTTTTTGCCGGTCATTCTTGCCAATTGTCCGTCGGCACTGTCGTAGAAGTTTGCCCACATAAGCAGCAACATTCCAACTATGTTGTGCCATAAATCTTGATAATAGAACATTATTCCTGCCGCTACGCCTATTATTATTGACAGAATGGTAACAACGTTGGGAACGATGTTGAGCTTTTTGAAAAACAAAGCCCAGGCATAACCGATAGGTCGGGTAAAATAAATGTCAATCCATTCTTCGGTATCGGAATTCTTGTATGTGGCACTCACATGTGCCTTGTAATTCTTTATCATATCGTTGTATCTTGTTCAATGTTTAATTTCCTGCACACAAGTTGCACTATTCCTTTTGCGGCTAGGCTTCGGCATCGCGAGAAACTTGGCCAGTCGTTAAAATCAATGATTTTGAAATTTCCGTTTGGCGAGACAATGCAATCGCCGCCGTATATTGGCATATTGATGAGGCGTGAAAGTTTGTTGCTTTCGCTTTTCAACATTTCTAAATCGAAAGGATATTTGTGGGGCTCGCCGTTGATTTTTTCTGCACCGAATTTTCCGCAGCCTCCATTCTCGGTTGGGAAGCAGATGTAGAAGAACCCGGTGGATTCCACGCCGTAGAATTTTACCAAATCGCCTTTTTCGTGTTTGCTTATCACGATGTCGGTGATTCCACGTTGGGAAAAATCGTTTTGAACTTTGGCAAATTCTTCATCATTCTCAATGAAACTCACGTCATTAGGCGATTGCGCACACTCGTTGCCTCGCTTTATCCAAAAAGGATAGGATATCGTGGAAACAATATCCGATATTTTTTGAAAAATGTCGGACTTTGTTGAAATAATATCCGACTTTAGAATTTCGCTTTGCGGCATTGGAATTTTGTTGTCTTGCATGGCTTTTACAATCTCTATACGATTGTAAAATTCCAAGGATTTAGCAGAATTTACAACAATAGTTCCTTGGGCTTCTTTTTGTTTCAGAACGGTTAATGCCTGATGGCTGCGAGCCATGCTCAGAAATAAATCGGCTGTTGTTGCTTCTAAGCCGTAAACATCGGTTTCGCTTATGATTTTCACTTCGAACCCTTTGTTTTCAAGCAAGCCACACACTTCCTGCAATATGAGAAAATCGTTTTTCTCGCAATTGGGCGAAAATTCCGTGGCACGGCTGATTGCTGCAACAGTAGGCTTTTTCATTTCTATACGAGCAACTGTTCGGCTTTTTTTATATCGTCAACGTGGTCGACGTCTATGATTTTACTAAAAGGATAAGCCTTTAAATTCAAACCGTCTTCAACCATTTGACGTTGGAAATTGCGCATGCGGCTAATGCCTTTTTCCATACACGAATTGAGCGTTGCTATGGCAGAAGGGCGCAGACTGTAAATTCCTCCCGAAACATATTTATCACCTTGGTTTTGGTCGTGAAACCCCGTAATCTTCAATTCATTGTCAACGGCAACATACAAAGGCTTTTCGTCATCAACAAACGAAGTAACTGCCAAAAGTCCGTCGGCATCGGTATGGTTCAACTCATTTATATATTCCGAAAATTCGTCTTCGCGAAAAATAGTATCTACAGTAGTCAGGCAAAATTTGTCATTGCCAAGAAACTTGCTTAACTCGTAGAAACTGTGCATGCTGCTCGGTGTGGTTTTCACAACAATGCGAACAGGAGTTGACACCAAGGGAATAGTTGTGTTGTTGTCGCAATCTTTTCCAACGATTACGTAATTGCTTTCGAGATGTTGCTTTACCAAATTGGTCAACTCGTTTACAATCACAACAATCTCTTCTGCTCCGTTTTTACAAAAGATACGAATCAAGCGGTCAATCATCATTTCACCATTGATCTTTGTCAATGGTTTGGGCACAACCGCTCCCTCCTGCGCCAAACGCGAGCCTTCGCCAGCTGCTAAGATTGCGAATTTCATATCAATCCTTTTTATTATGCTCTTCTTGGTTAACCTTGGGGCGAAATCCGTCTTCTCGGCGACTCTGATACTCTTCGCGCATAGGATTTCGCTTTGCTTCGTCATCAAAAAGCCTGTTGCGGAAAATATCTATGGCCTCGAAAATAGCCTGACGCATAGAATTTGAATCGGCTACGCCTTTGCCTGCAATATCATAGGCTGTTCCGTGGTCGGGAGACGTGCGAACAATTCCAAGACCGGCAGTAAAATTCACACCTTCAGCCATGCCGAGAGCTTTCATGGGAGCCAGTCCCTGGTCGTGGTACATTGCCAAAACGGCATCAAACTTGCGATAAGCAGCGTCCCCAAAAAATCCGTCGGCAGGGTAGGGACCGAAACATTCTATGCCTTCTTCGTTTAATTTCTCGATGGCTGGGGCAATACATTCCTGCTCTTCGTTTCCGATAAGTCCGTTGTCGCCGCAATGAGGATTGAGAGAAAGCACAGCGATACGCGGCGAAGAAACAAGGAAATCCCTACGTAACGATGCGTATAACTGTCGGAGTTTTTCCTCTACCAAGTCTTCGGTTATAGCATCAGCCACATCGCGAATGGCAAGATGCGTTGTTACGAGAGCAACGCGCATCTTGTCGTTCATAAGAATCATTAGCGCCTTTTCATTGTCTGTTGCCAAACGTTGTTGCAGGTATTCCGTGTGTCCGGGGAAGTTGAAGTTTTCGCCGTGTATTGATGCTTTGCATATAGGTGCCGTTACCAAAACATCGAAAAGCCCGTTTTTGTAATCTTCCACGGCACGTTCCAAAGCTAAATAGGCAGCGCGTCCACTTTCTGCGGTAGGTTGTCCGAAATCAATCTTCATCTCGTCGTCAAAGCATGAGACCAAGTTTATTTTACCTTCCACAATTTCCGAAGTATCATGAATGGTATTGAAATTTGTAGAGATGTCTAATGCTTTTTTATGGAAAATAGCCACACGGGGTGAGCCATAAATTATCGGGGTACAGAGCTCAAGCATCGCAGGGTCGGAAAGTGCTTTGAAAATTACTTCATAGCCTACGCCGTTAATGTCTCCGTGGGTGATGGCAACCCTTATTTTTTTATTATTGTTCATTTGGTATTCTTTTATTCGCTCTGCAGTCAAAGTGTTTGCTGCTTGAGTGGGTGTTATCGGTGTAAAATTACTTATAATAATGCTTATGCGGAAGTTCTTTGCGGATTTTGTATGTCAAGCGCCTATTCTTCTTCCGCTTTTTTGCGTTTGGCTGCGAGCATTCCGCATGCTGCCGAAATATCTTGCCCACGCGAACGTCGCAATGTAGCATTCAAACCTTTGCGGCATAGCATTTCACAAAAACCTTCGGCGTCATCGTGTGAAGGACTCTTGAATTCTCCTCCCTTGTATGTGTGAAAAGGTATTACGTTTACTCTGCAATCCAACCCACGAAGCATACTTGCCAAATCAGATGCGTGTTTGGGAGTATCGTTCAAGCCTTTCAGCAAAACGTATTCGAATGACAGCCGGCGTTGATGGCTTGTTTCGCGTGCATGACCGCCTCGAATGTCGCGGAAAGCCTCGCAAGTTTTCAAAAATGCGATTATGTCTTGCGCTTTATAGGCTTTTTCGATAGGCATTATATCTATGCGTTCGTCGTGGTAGGGAGAGTGTAGACTTATTGCGATATTTGAGCGACAATCGTCGACGAATCGTTTAAGTGCCGGCAAGATTCCGCAGGTTGAAAGCGTGATGCGTTTGGGGCTCATGGCTAATCCTTCCTCGGAGGTAAGGATATGTATGGCTTTTATCACATTTTCGTAATTGTCGAGCGGTTCGCCTTGTCCCATAAACACGATATTCGTGATTTTTTCGTGCTCTGGCAGGCTGAATATTTGGTTTAATATATCCGATGTAGTTAATTGACCTGTAAAACCTTGCTTCCCGGTCAAACAAAACGCGCAATGCATTTTACAACCTACTTGCGAGGAAACGCAAACAGTAGCTCTTTGTCCGTCGGGAATATAAACTGTTTCAACAAATCCGCCACAAGAAGCTGGGAAAAGGTATTTCTTTGTGCCGTCGCGCGATTCTTGTACATCAGCATACTCTTTTGTTCCTATGCTATATTTCTCTGCGAGTTTTTCGCGTGAGGTTTTGCTTACATTCGACATGGCATCAAACGATTTCACGCCTTTCTTGTATATCCAATCACACAATTGTTTTGCTGCAAAACGCGGCATGGCGCAATCTTCTGCCACTTTGCGCAATTCTTGCAGGGTCATACCGAGGAGTGGAGTTTGCATTTCTGTTTCAGCCATATTGTTTCTAATTTTCAAGATTGCAAAATTACGAATTTACCTTGATTTATAAAAAGAGGAGGGGAACAAACAATAAAGACGCACCCATGAGAGAGATGCGTCTTTTAGTTTTGAGCCGATACCCGGACTTGAACCGAGGACCTACGCATTACGAATGCGTCGCTCTACCAACTGAGCTATATCGGCAAGCGCCTGCAAAATTAAAAATTTTAGTTGAACAGGCAAAGTTTTGATGCGTTTTTTTGATATGCGTTGTCGTGAAAACGAGGTCTGATATAATTTAAAATAGAAGCCTTGGAATTTAAATTACATCGGACCTCGTTTTGGCGACATACCAATGTCGTCAAAAGAAGTTTGTTTCACATTGTGCGCCAAGGTATTTAACGTATGCCGCGACCATAAATTCCAAACAATCTCCCATCTTGGTTCTATTGCCGTCGTATCCGTTCACCACGGCAAGCATGCGCGTGGTGTTTATCGACATTTTGGTGCGTTCGTTATCGCTTGTTGGAGTGCCAATTCCGCCTATGGCATCGCGATAAACGGGCATATGCTCAATATTAATTACTCCGCGTCCAATACCCTCGTATGGCTCGTTTGCCAATCCTACACCAAGTGTAATTTTGTTACCGGCGATTTTGTTATAGTCGAAACATCCTACGCTGTATCCATAGTCAATGCTCACAAGATTTCCCACATCTACCGCCGTGTTTACCGTCCAAAGTTCTTTGCCCTGCAATATGCGTCTTACAAGTTGCTCGTTCGACGGTCGGTAACGCGAAGGGTCTTTACCACATGCCTTGTAAACGGCACGCGTTGCAGCAATGCCGCTTATTTGCTTGATGGTGTCGACCGTTTGACGGGATTTAAGTTCAGCAGCCTTGCTTTTAATTTCGTTCCAAAGTTCTTCGTTATATTCTGTGTTGGTAAATTCGGCATACAATGCTCCTCCCACAAAATTTGGGCAGGCAGCAAGAATTTCTTGTGATACTTCCAATATTTTCTTTTCCATTGTAGATGATATATTTCTTATACAAAGTTGCATTTTTTATTGCTATCACACAGACAGAAAGCCGTAGAGATTATGCACTTGGGAATCGAAAAACAACGAAACAACCGCGAAGAAACAAAAAAAACGACATTGGTGAAAAGTTATTTGACAACTCTCATTTGCAATATTGCGTAGAAATGTGTAACTTTGCGCGGAAATAAAGCGCGATTAAAACTATGCGTGACCTTACTTTTATGGAAAAATTCTTTCAGTCCCACGCTTACATGTTAAGCCATCTGAACGCACCCGTTCAGCGTTCACTAATGGACAGAATTGATTGGAGCCACAGAATGATTGGCATCCGCGGACCGAGAGGCGTGGGCAAAACCACGTTTCTGCTTCAGTATGCCCGTGATCACTTTGACCCGCAGCTTCATCAGTGTCTGTATATCAGTATGAACAACTTTTACTTCCAGGGGCGCGGAATCGTGGAATTTGCAGAAGATTTCGTGCGCTACGGAGGGCGAGTGTTGCTTATTGATCAAGTTTTCAAACAGTCAAACTACGCAGAAGATTTGGTAGAATGCTATCGTCGTTTCGACAAACTGCACATAGTTTATGCCATATCTTCAGTGGTTCCGCCCGACAACGAAGCCCAGCGTGAACTCAACAGAATAAGCGACACCTATGTGCTGCACGGATTCTCGTTTCGCGAATTTGTAAACTCTCAAACGGGACTCAATTTCCGTTCATATAGTCTCAACGAAATCTTGGAAGGTCATGAGCAAATATTGAAAACAATATTGCCCAAAGTACGTCCGTGGAATTATTTCCAAGACTACTTGCATCATGGCTACTATCCATTCTTTCTTGAAACACACAACTTCACAGAGCAATTGTTGAAGTCTATCAA
The DNA here is from genome assembly GCA_963644855.1 of Clostridiaceae bacterium Marseille-Q4149. Lineage (GTDB taxonomy): Bacteria > Bacteroidota > Bacteroidia > Bacteroidales > Bacteroidaceae > UBA6398. Next base: position 9,569 of record CAVIQL010000018.1, read on the forward strand.
CATGATGATAGAGGTTGATATCTTGTTTATCAAGCAAATCGACTTGAAATATCTTGCAAGAATTAAAAAGTTGCTCTATCTGCTCGGAATGGAAGGCATCACCGCTCCAAATGTAACGAAACTTGCCAACGAAATAGGCACTTCGCGCGCAACGGTGATGAACTATATCAAGGATTTGGAGGAAGCTCGTCTTGTAAACCTTGTTTACCGCGAGAAAGAAGAGTTCCCCAAAAAACCGGTGCAAATCATGATTCACAATACCAACCTTCTCTATGCCATAAGTTCGCGCAGCGCAGAAGAGCAGGAGGTTATGGAAACATTCTTTACCAATAGCGTTTGGCGTCATCATAGTGTGAGCAAAGGAAAACGCAATGGTACATATTATATAGACGGCCATATGATAAACGTGTGCGACAAGTCCCGCCGCTTCAAGGCACAAGACGACGTATATTTCGCACGTTACAACACCGAAGTAGGACATGGTAAAGACATTCCCCTATGGCTGTTTGGTTTCCTCTATTAAAAAACAACGAACAAACGAAAATTTACATAACATTTCATTCAATTACATCATGAGTAAGGAAAAGAAATTCATAACGTGTGATGGTAACCAAGCCGCAGCCCACGTAGCATACATGTTCTCGGAGGTTGCAGCAATCTATCCCATCACCCCATCATCTCCTATGGCAGAACACATTGACGAATGGGCTGCCGATGGAAGAAAAAACCTCTTCGGAGACACAGTATCCGTTCAAGAGATGCAATCTGAGGGAGGTGCAGCCGGCGCTGTGCACGGTTCGCTTCAAGCAGGTGCTTTGACATCAACATTTACGGCATCACAAGGTTTGCTCCTTATGATTCCGAACATGTATAAGATAGCAGGCGAATTACTTCCCTGCGTATTCCACGTATCTGCCCGCACTTTGGCATCACATTCTTTGTGTATTTTTGGCGATCATGGCGATGTAATGGCTTGCCGCCAGACTGGTTTTGCAATGTTGTGCGAAGGCAGCGTGCAAGAAGTAATGGATTTGTCGGCAGTAGCACATCTTGCTACAATCGAAAGCCGTGTGCCGTTCATCAACTTCTTTGATGGTTTCCGTACATCACACGAATACCAAAAAATCGAGGAAATAAGCGAAGATGAATTGCGTCCACTCGTTAATCAAAAGGCTCTTGCCGAGTTCCGTTCACGTGCACTTTCACCAGAACACCCTGTGGCACGAGGCATGGCAGAGAATCCCGAAACTTTCTTCGCACATCGTGAGATTTGCAACAAATACTACGATGCAATCCCTGGTATCGTGGAAAAATATATGAAAGAAGTTTCGCAGATTACTGGTCGCGAATACAAATTGTTCAGCTACTATGGCGCAGAAGATGCAGATCGCGTGATTATTCTAATGGGTTCTGCTACTGAAGCAGCCCGCGAAGCAATCGACTACCTCAATGCAAATGGTCAGAAGGTTGGTATGGTAAGCGTTCACTTGTATCGTCCGTTCTCTACTAAGCATCTTTTTGAAGCAATACCTTCTACAGTTAAGCGCATAGCCGTTCTCGATAGAACAAAAGAGCCTGGAGCAGAAGGCGAACCGCTATATCTTGATGTTCGCGATGCTTTCTACGGAAAAGAAAACCAGCCGCTCATCATTGGTGGCCGTTATGGTCTTGGAAGTTGCGATACCACGCCTACTATGATTATTTCGGTTTATGACAACCTCAATCTGCCCGAACCGAAAAACCATTTCACACTCGGTATCGTTGATGACGTTACGTTTACATCGCTTCCTCTCGAAGAAGAAAAGGCTCTCGGTGGCGAAGGTATCTTTGAAGCTAAATTCTATGGACTTGGTGCTGATGGTACTGTAGGTGCAAACAAAAACTCTATCAAAATTATCGGCGACAACACACAGAAATATTGCCAGGCATACTTCTCCTATGATTCAAAGAAGAGTGGTGGTTTCACTTGCTCGCACCTTCGTTTCGGCGATACGCCTATCCGTTCTACCTATCAGATTAAGACTCCGAATTTTGTAGCTTGCCATGTACAGGCTTACCTGCATATGTATGATGTGATTCGTGGTCTTCGTAAGAATGGTACTTTCCTTCTTAACACAATCTGGGAAGGTGAAGAACTTGCAAAGAATCTGCCTAATCATATCAAGAGCTACTTTGCTAAGAATAATATCACTGTATATTATATCAATGCTACAAAGATTGCTCAAGAAATTGGTCTTGGCAACAGAACAAATACTATTCTCCAGTCAGCATTCTTCCGTATCACCGAGGTAATTCCTGTGGAGCTTGCCGTAGAACAAATGAAGAAATTCATTGTCAAGAGTTACGGAAAGAAAGGTCAAGACGTTGTAGACAAGAACTTCCAAGCTGTAGAACGTGGTAGTGAGTACAAACAACTGGCAATTGATCCTGCTTGGGCAAATCTTCCCGAAGATGCAGAAATCAAACGCGACGAACCGGAATACATTTCAAAACTTGTACGTCCTATCAACGCACAAAATGGTGATCTTCTTCCTGTGTCTGCTTATGCACCCTCTATTGACGGTACATGGGAACAAGGCACTGCTGCTTACGAAAAACGTGGCGTAGCTGCTTTTGTTCCGGTTTGGAATGTAGACAACTGTATTCAGTGTAACAAGTGTGCTTTCTGCTGTCCTCACGCTGCAATACGTCCGTTCGTAATGACCGACGAAGAAGTTAAGGATTTCAAGGGAAAGACTCAAGATATGCTTGCGCCGAAAGCAATGAAAGGCATGCACTATGTTCAGCAAGTTGACGTTCTCGATTGCCTTGGTTGCGGAAACTGTGCCGATGTTTGCCCCGGAAAGAAAGGCGAAAAGGCTCTCACGATGGTTCCCCTTGAAGGTCAACTCGGCGAAGCAGAGAATTGGGAATACTGTGTGAAGAAAGTTACATCAAAGCAAGATCTTGTTGACATCAAGTCCAATCCCAAGAATTCTCAGTTTGCTCAACCTTTGTTTGAGTTCTCGGGAGCATGCTCAGGTTGCGGTGAAACTCCATACGTAAAACTCATATCCCAACTCTTTGGCGATCGTGAAATTGTGGCAAATGCTACCGGTTGTTCTTCTATCTACTCAGGTTCTATACCTTCCACACCTTATTGCAAGAATGCCAAAGGTCAGGGTCCGGCATGGGCAAACTCGTTGTTCGAAGACTTCTGCGAGTTTGGTATGGGTATGACTCTTGCAAACAAGAAGATGCGCAACCGTATCCAGGCAATCCTTGAAGATCAACTTACATGCGATAAGGCACCCGAAGAATACAAGGAAGCAGCTAAGGAATGGATTGCCAACCGCGAAGATGCTGAAGGTTCACGTGCTGCAGGCGAGAAACTTATTCCTATAATTGAAGCAAAGAAAGGTGATTGCAAGAAGATGGCAGAACTCGCAGGTCTTGAGCATTACCTTACCAAACGCAGCCAATGGATAATTGGTGGTGATGGCGCAAGCTACGATATAGGTTACGGAGGTCTTGACCATGTATTGGCATCGGGCGAAGATGTTAATATCCTTGTACTCGACACCGAGGTTTACTCCAATACCGGTGGTCAGGCATCAAAATCTACACCTATCGGAGCTATTGCACAGTTTGCAGCTCAAGGCAAGCGCATCACCAAGAAAGATCTCGGATTGATGCAAGCTACATACGGCTATGTTTATGTGGCACAAGTAGCAATGGGAGCAGACCAAGCACAATGTCTCAAAGCATTCCGCGAGGCAGAAGCTTATCATGGTCCATCACTTATTATAGCTTACGCTCCGTGTATCAACCACGGTTTGAAGATAAAGGGCGGTATGGGTCGCTCACAGGCAGAGGAAGGTCGCGCAGTAGAATGTGGTTATTGGCATCTATGGCGTTTCAATCCCGAACTTGAGAAAGAGGGTAAAAATCCGTTTACTCTTGATAGCAAAGAACCAGATTGGAGCAAATTCCAAGACTTCCTCAATGGCGAAGTACGTTACTTGTCGCTCAAGAAGGCACGTCCTGCCGAGGCTCAAGAACTCTTCGATGCAGCAGAAGCAGCAGCAAAACGCCGTTATGCTACATATATCCGCAAGACAAAAGAAGATTGGTCGCTTGGTGAAGAATAATTTCTCTTGATAGAAATATAATCACCCACTTATACTTAAAGAAAAGCTCCTAAACAATTTAGGAGTTTTTCTTTTTTGACAAAATTCATCAAAGCTCTTAGGCTTTATTTTACTGATGCAAAAGATATTGCCCCCGTAATATCGTGATAATATGCTCCGAGGAAAAACATTTTTCAAGGCAGCAAAATAATTTATCGTGCCAGGAGTTGGGGTAACTAATAGCACGAGTTTAAAAAACGAAGGCACCGTTTTGGAAAGAGACCATGGTGTCCTTGCAATATGATGCTGGTGTAAATAAATTTAGACCGTGGTGTAAATTTGTTTAGACCACGGTGTAAAAAGATTTAGACCACGGTGTAACGGAGTGGGAGATGCGCATCAAAATTTTCTAATACAAAAGAAAGATACACTTTTTAATGGACAGCCGATATGGGATAATAAAAAAACGAAGTCAGACATTATTTAAATAATGTCTGACTTCGTTTAAAAAAGATGCCTTATTAGTTTTCCCTTATTGGGCTTCGGCAATAGAGTTGTGTTATGATTTCAAATTCATAGAGTTATGATTGAATCACAACTGTTCAATTTTCGGCAGCATCGAGAATTAATTCGCTCAAAGTGGGGTGGGAGTGAATCATTCGGCTTACATCTGCGAGAGTACCCGAGAAATTCATTACCATTGCCAATTCGTGAATCAAATCAGAGGAATGTGCGCCCATTATGTGCGCTCCAAGGATTTTTCCTTCCAGAGTTGAAAGAATTTTTACAAGTCCGTCAGCTTCGCCCATGGACAATGCTTTTCCGTTGGCGCGATAGAAAGCCTTGTGGCTCTTGTATTCGATGTTGCGATTCTTGCAATCTTCTTCGGTAAGTCCTACCATAGCTAATTCGGGAGTGGTAAAGACTGCCGCTGGAATGATGTTGAAATCCACATTATCGGTTTCGCCAAGAATATGAGCCAATGCATGGCGCCCTTGGAACTTTGCTACATGAGCAAGCTGCACAAGTCCATTGACATCTCCTATTGCATACACTCCTTTTACCGAAGTTTCAAAATTTTTATCAACTTCTATTCCTCGTTTGCCTGTGGTTATGCCCACACTTTCGAGATTTAGATTTTCGGTATTCGCTTTGCGTCCTGTGGCCATAAGCACTGCAGAGGCATTAACTTGTTTCTCTGTTCCTTTGGTCGTGAAACTCACTACAAAGTCGCCTTTTTTCCCACTAATGCCCGTAACGGCTGAATTTACATAAAACTCAATGCCTTTCTTCTTTAATGTGGTACGCAAACGCTTGGCTATATCGCGATCGAAATTAGGCAAAATTTCAGGACAAAACTCTATTACGCTAACCTTTGAGCCGAAGTTTGTAAATATTGAGGCAAATTCCAATCCTATAACTCCGCCACCGATAATGCAGAGGCTTTCGGGTATTTGATTTGCATCAAGTAGTTCGCGCGATGTCAATACTCCTGGCAAATGAGCCCCATCGATTGGTAGGAATTTGGTTACAGAACCGGTGGCTATCATTATGTTTTTAGCAGAGTATTCGGTTTCTACCAAATTTCCGTTGGAGTCTTTGGCGTTTTCTACCACAACAACGTGCGTGTCTTTGAAAGACGCGTTTCCGTATACCACTTCTATTTTAGCAGTTTTGAGCATGGATTCAACTCCTGCTTTTAGCGTGTCGACCACTTGGCTTTTGCGCTGCATGGCATGGGTGATGTCAAACTCAAAAGAAGCTGCTTTGTTATCAAGCAACTCTTTTATCTCTGCAGAATGGCATAGGCATTTTGTAGGAATACACCCTTCGTTTAGACAAGTACCTCCCAACCATTTCGATTCTATCAAAACTGTTTGCAATCCTTTTTTTGCGGCAAGCAAAGCAGTTTCATATCCAGCGGGACCGCCTCCTATAATTATCAAATCGGCAATTTTCATCACGCAATGGGATTGGCTTGCAATTGTGAATAGGTTAGACGTGGCTCACGCGCAGCTTTCACTTCGTCCAAACGCTTTATAGGCGTGCAATGTGGAGCTGTTTTAACAAGTTCCGGTGTATTTGCTGCTTCGTCTGCTATTTTGAGCATCGTTTCAATGAAATTGTCAAGCGTTTCGCGGCTTTCACTTTCAGTTGGCTCAATCATTAGAGCTTCGTGGAATAGCAAGGGGAAGTAAATAGTGGGAGCGTGGAATCCATAGTCGAGAAGACGTTTTGCGATATCGAGTGTGGTAACACCGGTTGACTTGTCTGCCAAACCATTAAACACGAACTCGTGTTTACATACCGATGTGATAGGCAAATCGTATTTACCTTTCAACTTTTCACGCACATACATTGCGTTAAGCACTGACAATGGACCAACTTTCTTTAAATAGTCGCTTCCCATAGTCAATATATATGAGTATGCACGCAGTTGAACGGCAATATTTCCCAAGAAAGCAGAAATACTTCCGAGAGCTTCTTCGGAATCATTTTCTACACTATATGTACCATCTTGATTCTTTATGACGCGAGGCGTAGGCAAGAATTTTTCCAATCCTTCGCGTGCGCCAACAGGTCCTGCACCTGGACCACCACCTCCGTGAGGAGTGGAAAATGTCTTGTGAAGGTTAAGATGAATAACGTCGAAGCCCATATCTCCCGGGCGACATTCACCAAGTATCGGGTTGAAATTTGCACCATCATAGTACATCAAACCACCGCAATCGTGTATGAGTTTCGCAATTTCAGGGATATCGTATTCAAACAAGCCAAGTGTATTGGGATTTGTCATCATCATTCCTGCAATGTCATCACCAAGCAAGGATTTAAGCGCTTCAACGTCAACTCTACCGTCTTCCTTACTCTTAACCTCAACAACCTGCAAACCACAACGCGCTGCTGAAGCCGGATTAGTGCCATGTGCTGAATCGGGAACGATAACTTTTGTACGTTTAACGTCTCCGCGCGACATATGATAGGAACGTATCACCATAAGCCCCGTAAGTTCACCATGAGCACCGGCAAAGGGATTAAGCGTGAAGTCGCTCATACCACATATTTCTGCCAAAGAATGTTTGAGCTCATAATATGCTTTTAATATACCTTGTACAGAATTTTCCTGTTGCAAAGGGTGAACATTGGCAAAAGCCGGCAATTTGCAAATCTCTTCGTTAATTTTCGGATTATACTTCATCGTACAACTTCCGAGAGGATAAAATCCGGTATCAACTCCGAAGTTGTTGTTACTCATATTAGTGTAATGGCGTACAACCGTCAATTCGTCAACTTCGGGAAGTTTCAAATCAGAATTGCGCTTCAACTCGGTTGGCAATGAGTCTGAGTAGTTTTTTTCGATACCGTTGTCGGGTAAAGAATATCCCACACGGTCTTTATGGGACAGCTCAAATATTAATTTTCCGTAATACTTGTTGTTCATTTCTCAAAGCTTATTCGTTAGTAAAACCAAAGCATCAATTTCTTCCTTAGAACGAAGTTCGGTAACGGCAAATAAAATACGGTTTGTTCCCTTTATATTTACACCGCCAAAGAAACCTGCTTCTTCACAAATCTTTGCCCACTTTTCTGGACTGCCTTTGATTTCCAGACAAAACTCATTGAAAAACGGAGCATCAAATACCTTGAAGAATTTTTCTGTCTTCAAAAGCTCTTCATAAAGATAGTGCGCGCCGTTGTATGATTTAGTTGCGGCTTCACACAATCCTTTCTTTCCCATGAGTGAAAGATATATCGCTACATAGAGTGTCTGCATTCCTTCGTTTGAACAAATGTTGGAAGTTGCTTTCTCACGACGAATATGCTGCTCGCGTGTTTGTAAAGTTAGGCAGAATGCTCGTTTTCCATCTTGATCAACAGTTGCGCCGACAATTCTTCCTGGCATTTTACGTAGGAAAGCCTCTTTGGTACAAAAAAAGCCCATATTTGCACCGCCATACGACATAGGCAATCCCAAAGATTGTCCGCTTCCAACAGCAATGTCAGCGCCCCATTCACCAGGAGTTTTAAGTAAAGCTAGGTCGCTTGCCACACATTCCATAATCAATATAGCTTTTGCTTTGTGTACCTCATCGGCTAAGCCTGTGAAATCTTCAACTATTCCGTAATAATTGGGAAGAGGAACTATTACGCCTGCAATATCTCCTTTGACAAGTTCTTTACTTACAAAATCAAGATCGGTAACACCATTTTTTTCAGGGATTATAGTCAAAGCAACTCCTTGAAATTTAGCGTATGTTTCTGCTACTTTAATTATTTGTGGATTTAGAGTGGAACTCAGTAGAACGCGCGTCTTCTTCTTGGTAACAGCTATGGCAGTCATAATAGCTTCAGCCGTTGCTGTCGCACCATCATAAAGACTTGCGTTTGAAACATCAAGTCCTGTGAGTTCTGCCATCATTGACTGATACTCGAAAATATATTGCAGCGTACCTTGAGATATCTCTGCTTGATATGGTGTATAGCTTGTGAGAAATTCTGAACGCGAAGCTATATAATCGGAAACTGCAGGAACGTAATGATCATAAACTCCTGCACCTCCAAAGCAAACATGTTGCTTGTTAATGCTGGCAAGTTCATTGAAAATCTTGCGTATCTCAGCCTCGGATTTTCCTTTTGGCAGGTTGTAGTCTCTTTTTAAGCGCAAAGATTCCGGAACATCGGAATACAAATCGTCGAGAGACTTTACCCCCGCAACAGCAAGCATTTCTTTAATATCGCTTTCTGTTTGGGGCAAATATTTTTGAGACATAATTTTTGCAGATTATTTTTCCAATTCTTTGTATTGGTCAGCACTGAGCAAGGAATCCAACTCAGATTTATCGGACATCTTTACTTTGATAATCCAATTAGCAAAAGCGTCAGCATTAACGTTTCCAGGATTGTCCTCCAAGTCATTGTTTACTTCTTCAACTACTCCGCTTACAGGAGAAATAAGATCGCTTGCAGCCTTTACACTTTCCACTGCACCGAATTCTTCTCCAGCAGTTACTTCGTCGCCTTCTTCCGGCATATCAACATACACCACATTACCCAATTGCTGCTGTGCATAATCGGTAATGCCGATATAACCATATTCTCCTTCTACACGAACATATTCGTGTGTTTCGCTGTAATACAAGCCTTCGATAGTTTTAGCCATAGCCTTATTTATTTTTTATAGTTTTTATTGTAGAATTTCTTTTTTGTAATTGTTGCGTTGTGCAGTTTGCGATGAATTTTTACCTGCAACTTTTCTCCAAGCACAGCGTATTCTTTTTCTACTAATGCCATCGCAACACTTTTACCGGTAGATATAGACGAATAGCCAGTTGTTACATATCCCACAACTTTATCACCGCTTATTACCTCGTAGCCATGACGTGGAATTGCGCGGTCTTCAAGTTCCAAACCTATGATTTTGTGTGGAGCACCTTCCGTCTTTTGCTTTATCATTGCATCGCGACCGATGAATTCGGGTTTATCGGTTTTTACAAAAATACCCAAGCCTGCTTCTATCGGAGAGATATCTTGACTAAGTTCATCGCCATACAAAGGCAAACCGACTTCAAAACGTAGAGTGTCGCGTGCTCCAAGTCCGCAGGGTTTTGCTTCTTTGCTTTCTATCAACTTTTCCCACGCGTTTATAATATAGGCATGACTGCCGTATATTTCAAAGCCATCTTCGCCTGTATATCCTGTGCGACTTACAATGAGTGTTTCGCTTTCCAATTCTATGGTTTTAAACGTATAGAATGCAAGTTCTGCAACCTTCAAACCAAGAACAGATTCTACAACACTTTCGCTTTTGGGACCTTGTACAGCTATTTGACCATATTTTTCGCTTTGGTTGTCGATATTTACCTCAAAGCCTTCGCTGTTTTTGTTCATCCATTCTACGTCTTTGGCGATGTTGGCTGCGTTTATTACGAGGAAGAAATCGTTTTCTCCCATTTTGTAAACGAGCAAATCGTCAACGGCTCCACCATTAGGGTAAAGCATGACGCCATATTGGATTTTACCTACAACTTCTATACTCACATCATTTGTGAATATGTGCTGAACATAACGTTCAGCATCTTTGCCAGTGATTCTTACTTCTCCCATGTGGGAAACATCGAATACGCCGCAATCATGACGCACTGCGTTATGCTCGCTTATGATGTCGGTATATTGTATGGGCATATCGAAGCCGCCAAATGGGCTTATCAATGCACTGAGTGCCACATGATTGTTGTATAGGCAAGTTCTTTTGTTTTCAGTTTTCACTGTTTCCATGTTATCACACGTATTTATTTTTATTCTGTTATTAATTTCAACAAACTTTCGGAGTTTAATCCGCGTATATATTTTTGTGGGGGAAATTTCTCGAATACCTCACGCAATTCGTCATATTCCAACTGTTTTCCACGCAATGCCGGGAGAAATTCGCCAGTTAAATTTCCAACAACAAAATAATCTCCTTCAAATTCTGCCGAAGATATTATATTGCCTCTCAACGAAAGGTGTATCTCTATATCGCCACAACCTTCGATGCGTCCTTTTTTGACAGCGTTCCAATGCTTGCCTTTGCCATAGAAAAAATCGGGATCGAGATAAGTTTTCTCTATTTCTCGAATGGCTTCGACATCTTTTTCTGTAAGTTTTATACTGTTTTCACCACAAAGCATCTTGCGCAAATTATATTTGATATAATTCAAATCATATTGGGTGTAATTTTTCAGAAAAGCGATACGACTTCTCACACTCTCCACTCCTTTTGCAATAAGTTTTTCGTTTGGTGGAGTAAGGCAGGCTGTCATATTGTTCAAGTCGGTATCATAGAGCAATGTGCTATGCACTATATTTTTTCCATTCGGCAGATGATAGAATGCTGAGCCACTTACTTTTTTGCCATCTATGGTGATATCGTTCCGGCCTGTGGCAGAAACATTAAAACCAAGGCGTTTAAGAGCGCCTAATACTATTGTTGTATAATTAGAATAGGTGAGTTGTACGTCTTCGCCTTTTGCTATGTAGCAAAGCATAAGGTTGTCGAGATCTGCATACACACAACCGCCTCCGCTTTTACGACGAAACAAATTTATATTGTGTTTGCGGCAATATTCCACGTTTACTTCGCTTTCCATGTTTTGATTGCGACCGAAAATTACGGTTGGTTCTACCTGCCAATAAAAGAAAAGCGGGGCCGCATTGAGTTCCCTCGCCGCATATTCCTCTGCTGCGAGATAGAATGATAATTTTTGCTGCCCTATATTAGGTAGTTCTACGAAATACATGCTGTTTTAAGTTTCGTATCACTCTTCGATTTACTTTTCAAAAGTACGAAGATTTATTTTTGCCACAAAAGAAAGTGAATAAAATCTTATTTAAGCGCGCCAAAATACCATCAAAATCGCAATATATACTGTCAATTTTGTAGTGTATCGCGAATTTGCTCTGACAATATTCTACCTTTTGGAGCTAAAATCACATTCTTTCGGGCGAAAGTTTGTAAAAATAAAACTGATTAGGGTGAAGAAATACTACTTGTGTTTGGAGAGAGACTTTTCCAATTCAATGATTTTGTCGCGCAGTATGGCTGCTTTGTCAAACTCCATTCTGTGGGCGGCATCTGTCATTTCTTTGCGCGTAATCTCGATAGCTCTCTTTATATCGGCCGAAGTATTATATTTTGCTACATCTTCGGCAACTTTTACAAGGCTTGTAGCTATGTCAACCTTTTCTTCATAAACATTGGCGCGGGTTACAAGTTCGTTGTTTCCTATTGCTTTTTTCACTTGTTTTGGAACGATATGATGCTCATCGTTATATTTCTTTTGTATAAAGCGATGCCGTTCGGTTTCGTCAATTACCTTTTGCATGCTCTCCGTTATTTTTTCGGCATACATTATTACCGTTCCGTTGAGATTTCGTGCTGCGCGTCCAGCTGTTTGCATCAACGAACGGTGGGAGCGTAGAAATCCTTCTTTGTCGGCATCTAAAACTGCCACAAGCGATACTTCTGGCAAATCGAGTCCTTCGCGTAGAAGATTTACTCCTACTACTACATCATACACTCCGCTTCTAAGTCCTTCCATTATCTTAATACGTTCAAGGGTATCCACGTCGCTGTGAATGTAACTCGTTTTTATACCGATATTAAGCAGGTATTCTGAAAGTTCCTCAGCCATTTTTTTTGTAAGAGTGGTAACAAGCACCCGCTCGTTCTTTTCTATTCTCACCCGCATCTCTTCTATGAGGTCGTCAATCTCATTGGATTCTGGACGGATTATGATTTGCGGGTCGAGCAAACCTGTTGGGCGAATTAATTGTTCCACAACAACTCCTTCTGATTGCTGCAATTCGTAATCGGCTGGTGTGGCACTTACATAAATTATCTGCGGAGTGAGTTTTTGGAACTCCTCGAATTTCAACGGGCGATTGTCGAGAGCGGCCGGCAAACGGAAACCATAGTCCACAAGTGAGAGTTTGCGCGAACGGTCTCCGCCATACATTGCATTTATCTGCGGAACGCTTACATGGCTTTCGTCAATTACCATAAGATAGTCCTTGGGAAAGAAGTCGAGTAGGCAGTAGGGGCGGGTGCCTGGCTCACGCCCATCGAAGTAACGGGAATAATTTTCTATGCCGCTGCAATGCCCTGTTTCCTTTATCATTTCCATGTCGTAGTTCACCCGTTCGTTCAAACGTTTTGCTTCAACAAATTTCCCTTCTACGTTGAATTTCACCACTTGATTGGCAAGGTCTTTCTTTATTTCGCCAATAGCTCGGTCGAGTGTACCTTCGCTTGTAACAAATAGGTTGGCTGGATATATTTTATATTCGTCAAACGATGAAACAAGCATGCCGCTCACGGGATCTCGTTCTTCAATGTCAGTTATCTCGTCGCCCCAAAAAGAAATCCTTACCATGTCGTCGCTATATGCAAGCATTACATCGATTGTCTCGCCTTTCACACGAAATTGTCCGTGCTCGGGAGCAAAATCATTTCTTACATATAGATTGTCAACAAGTTGTTTCAAGAACACATCGCGTTCTATTGTATCTCCGCACTTTAAACTTATTACGTTCTCGTAGAATGCCGAGGGATTTCCCATTCCATAGATGCACGAAACCGAAGATACTACAATCACATCGCGGCGTCCCGACAACAATGCCGATAGGGCTCTGAGTCGCAACTTGTCGATTTCTTGGTTGATATCGAGATCTTTTTCGATATATGTGTCGGTAGACGGAATATATGCTTCGGGTTGATAATAATCGTAGTAAGAAACATAGTATTCCACGCAATTGTTCGGGAAAAATCCTTTGAATTCGCTATAAAGTTGGGCAGCAAGCGTTTTGTTGTGGCTCAATACCAACGTAGGCTTGTTTACGTTTGCCACTACATTGGCTATAGTAAAAGTTTTGCCCGAACCTGTTACTCCTAATAATACTTGTCCGGGAAGTCCTTCTTTGACTCCTTGGGTAAGTTTCTTGATAGCCTGTGGCTGATCGCCCGTAGGCTTGTAGGGAGAATTGATTTCAAAGAAATTCATACAGACTGCAAAGTTAATAAATAGGACGCAATTCGGTGCAAATATGATGGCTTAGACACTTGATGCTTTGTCGACGAAACGATATCGGATATAATTTAAACAAGATGCCTTGGAATTTAAACTAGATGCGGCGGGATTTTTACGAAAAGCCATATCGGAAAAAGCATGTCTTATTATCGCGGAATAATATAGCATAACATATTGAAAACAAGCAAATAAAAATCCCTGCATTGTTAATGCGGGGATTTTGTCTTAATACAGATTATTTCTGTTAGGCTTATTGTGCTTCAAGTTTAAACACAGCGCTCGCATAATCTCCGTCGAGATATACACGAATTCCCATGTTTTTGAGTGCACGTCCGCTAATTACTTTGCCATTTAGCGAATTGGGATGTTGAGGGTCGAGCGGAGTGATATCGGTGAACTTATAATTCTTGTTTTCGTCCACACCATCGAGACGTATAACGGGATCGTTCTGAATTGAGCAGAACTTATGATCACGGTAAACATAGAAAACGGCTTTGGATTTGTCTTCAGTGCTATACATGAGCGATGTTATGTAATCGTCATCGTATGGCGAATTAAGACGATACAGATCTCCCATCTGCACAATGCTGCGAACGTCTTTGTATGCCGCAATTGCACGTTTTGCAAACTCCTTTTCCCCGTCGCTCATATTCTTGGGTTGAAGTTCCATACCGAGACGTCCCTGCATAGCAACATCGAAACGGAATTTCAAAGGCGTAACACGACCAGTTTGATGGTTGGGCGTTGCACTTACGTGAGATCCCATACCGATTGCAGGGTAGAAGTGTGATGTTCCCCACTGAATGAACAAACGCTGGTAAGCATCGGTGTCATCTGAAGTCCAATATTCATCAAAGAAAGGCAGCATACCATAATTCACACGACCGCCACCGCCAGCGCAAGCTTGTACAACAACGTTAGGATATTTGGCACGAATACGCTTCATTACGTTGCGAAGTCCAAATTGATAGTCAATGTAAATTTGAGATTGGCGATCGGCTTTAAGATAATGGGAGCCATAATTCATAATGTTGGCGTTTGCGTCCCATTTGATGTATGCAATGTCGGGAGCTTGCGTCATCACATTGTCGAAAACAGAGAACACATAATCCTGAACCTTGGGATTTGTGAGATCAAGCACCATCTGCGTACCGCCACGGCCTTGTGTCAACGGACGATTGCTGCTACTCAAAGCCCAATCGGGATGTTTTTCAAACAATTCGCTCTTGGTATTAATCATTTCCGGCTCAATCCATATACCAAATTTGATGTTGTGTTTCTTTGCATCGTCGGTGAGAACTTTAATACCGTTGGGCAATTTCTTTTTGCAAACCATCCAGTCGCCAAGACTTGTATGATCGTTGTCGCGTGGGTATTTGTCGCCAAACCAACCGTCGTCCATTACAAAAAGTTCGCCTCCAAGCGAAGCGATATCGCCCATCATCTGATCCATAGTGGGTTCGTTGATGTTGAAATACACACCTTCCCAAGAGTTGAGCAATATCATTCTTTCTTGATCGCCGTGGCAAAGAGCATACTTGCGTGCCCAACGATGGAAAGCGCGACTCACTCCACCTTTACCCTCTGTAGAATAAGTCATAGCAAATTCTGGAGTTGTGAAAGTCTTTCCTCCATCAAGAATATAGCGTGAGGTTTCTTCGTTGATGCCTGCCAAAATTTCCAAGAAGTTATGGCTCGCAGCTCTTGTCTTTATTTTGTAATTACCCGTCCATGCAAGCGCTCCGCCAAATACAGTTCCGCTGGTTTCTGATGCTTGGCCGCCAACCGAAATCATGACACTCGGATTATCAGCATGAGTGTTTTGAATACCATATTTGTTGGAAATCACAAACTGACCATCTGTAATTTTCTGTTCATTGACAAAGCTTTCAGCAGCCCAACCGCCATGGAAATGAGTTATATAATTGTCGCTACGCATAATGGGTATCTGCGCCGAGGCAAAGAGTTCGAGGGAAACAGGCTTCTTTGCAGAGTTTACGATATCGGTCCATGTAGAGATGATGTCTGTTCCGTTGTAAGCCTTAAAGTATTGGCGTACATACAAAGGGTACACCTTGTCTTTCATGTCGATTTCAATAATGCTGCCATTTGAGTCAGAAGTTTTTTTGATGCTTTCTACTCCGAGATCAACCGTAAGACTTCCATCGGGTTGGGTTACAGCGAGCGCTCTTTCTTCGTTTGAATTTACGCCAAACGCATAATACGATTCGCGATCAAAGGTCATTCGTGCATCACGCATGGCTGCGGTTGATGTAGACTCGTCGATTTTCGGTCCATAATAGACTATGCGCGCCAAACCATTGTCGTTGTTTAAAATAAGTGTGGTGTTTGGCGTAGAAAGTCGGTATTCCTGTGCCAAGAGAGTGCATGCCGGGATTATTGCAAGGGCGAATGCGCTCAAAAGTTTCTTATACATTTACAGATTTGTTTTAGGTTATTAATTAGGTTTTTGATTAATCAGCGTTTGATTTTCACGTAAACGGTAATCTTTGGATTTTGCGGGTCGTTTGTTATCATCAAAACTTTTAAACGATTACGTGAATGTTGTTTCAGATATTTGTTGAGCACGGTGATTTTCATTTTTGTTTGTTTGCCTGCTGCGATTTTTCTGCTCACGCCTACGTTTAACGCCGTGTTGAATACTTGCAACGAATTTATTAGCAGTGGACTTTTTCCCGTGTTTGTTATTGTTACCACACCTTTTAATTGGTCTTTTCCTGTGGTTCCGTCGAGTTCTATTGTGTCTTGGCTAAGCGCTATATGCGGAGCAACCGCCAATTCTGCCTTGCTTAGTTCGCGCGAGGCGGGAAGCATTACTGCCGAAACGCTTATTTCGTTTTCGTCATCTACTTTGTCGCCAGGATAACGGCTTAAATAAACCGAAGTTTGAGTCAATCCCATATCGCGAAGCATGTTGCTGTTGAGCGTAACAATAATTTTTCCTCCGTGATTTGGTAATATTTTTTGCGGAATGGCTTCTACTGTCAAATATTTGGGCAGATGCATTAGTTCGGGTTTATAGATTGTTGTTCCTTCGTTGAACAAATCTATCGTTTGCTTCTTAATGTCTCCCCGGTTGATGTCATCGAATTCCAATTCATCGCTACTGAGTTTTATATCTCCTATCTTGCACGTGTAGTCTCCGCTGTAGTCGGGAGCTTGTGCCACAACGTTGCCGTATAGCGAGATATAAACGGGGCGTTCTGAGGCGTTGGTATAGACGGCTGCGTGTTTAGTGAAATGTCCGAGCATTTCTGCGTTGTAGGAAACGGTTATTATGGAACTTTTACCTGCCTCTATCGGCTTTTTGTCCCAATTCACAACGGTGCAACCGCATGAAACTTCAACGTTGTTTATTTTCAGCGGTTGATTTCCCGTGTTGCTGATAGTGAACTCGGCTGTTTTTATTTGGTTCCATACTATTGTGCCGAGGTCATACTTTTGTTTGTCGAATTTTACGTTCGGTTGTGCAAAAGCATTGGTATATGCTATGATGATATATAGTAATGATAATAACTTCCTCATTTGTTTTTTTCGCAAATATCTACAAAGATAATCCATTTTGCTCAAAAAACTGATATACCAATGCTTTTTTGTTGCACAAATATGGCGAAGGATTGTTTTTTCGTTAAATTCGCGAGAATATAAGTAAAATCAATGATATGAAATTTGTTTCGTGGAATGTGAACGGGCTTAGAGCCTGTGCCGGTAAGGGGTTTGCCGATTCGTTCAAGGCTTTGAATGCCGATTATTTTTGTTTGCAGGAAACCAAGATGCAGCCAGGGCAATTGGACATGGAGTTTGACGGCTATAAATCGTATTGGAATTCTGCCGACAAGAAAGGTTATTCGGGTACTGCCATATATACAAGGCGCGAGCCCCTGAATGTTTCCTACGGAATGGGCATTGACGAATTCGACCATGAGGGAAGGGTAATAACGATAGAGGATGTGGATTTCTTTTTGGTTGATGTTTATACTCCTAATTCCCAAGATGGATTGCGCCGGTTGGATTATCGTATGGAATGGGACGATGCTTTCAGAAATTATTTACTGAAATTGGACGCACAAAAACCGGTTGTGGTTTGCGGAGATATGAATGTAGCGCACGAGGAAATCGACATCAAAAATCCCAAGACCAATCGCCGCAACGCGGGGTTTACTGATGAAGAGCGCGAAAAGTTCGGAATATTGCTCAATAGCGGTTTTGTTGATACATTTCGCCATCTCAATCCCGAACTGGCGGGAGCTTATTCGTGGTGGAGCTATCGTTTTCATGCAAGAGAGAAGAATGCAGGGTGGAGAATAGACTATTTTCTGATTTCCCGTTCGATTGTTGCAAAACTTAAAGGTGCTGCCATTCACAACGAGGTATTTGGTTCAGACCATTGCCCGGTAGAACTTATTTTGGAGGTTTAGAGAACTAATTGGTTCTTAGGCATTTAATTTAAGGCCTGATTTAGTAAAAATAATATCGGACTTTGTTTAAACAATATCGGACTTTATTTAAATAAAGTCCGATATTATTTTTACGACAAGCCATATTGTTTTTCGCATACAGGAAAAGGGGGTAAACAAAAGCGGTACGACGCATTGCCGTACCGCTTTTATTTTGTGCTTTCAAAGAAAAGAAAATTATTACTTGTGGTTGTTTTTGTCGAGAAGCACTTGCATCCAGAAACCGCCTATTACCGAACGTGCACGGAAGCTTACCCATACGGGAGTCTTGGTTTCAAACCAATCGCTCATAGGCACTCGGGTTGTGGTTTCGTTATAGAATTTATAGACAGGGCTAATAAATTTACCGAACGTTTCTTTGTCTTTTGTCATAGAAGCACTCCACATTATCCAGTCGCTCTTGGTGTAATCCTTGCGGCAGTCGAGCGGCAAACCATATACGTTTTGTTTGGTGAGATAATAGTTAACTTCTTTCTCCATCACGTCGTCAAACATATTAAGTCCCCAAACCTTGTCCCAAATAAGGTTGTATTTCTGACTCCATGTATTTTTTCTGTCAAAAGCAAGGCAATAATGATCGCCGTCGGCAGCATCTTGTTTCCATTTAGCAGCCATCTCTTTTGCTTTTGCCATATACTTGTCGGCTTCATCGGCACGTCCGTCAAGTTTACACATTATACTATAAGCAGCTATGCCCATTATTGCCTTTGCAGAAAGGTTAGCGTTGTGTGCCCAATGCCCGGCAAAATCATCTGTACAAAGTTGGTTGGTTGGGTCTTGACCATTATCAACAAGATAATCAGCCCACGTTTTAATTAGGTTCCAATAAGGCTTCACATAGTTGGTGTTTCCCTCAATGCGGCATATCTCGGCAGCAAGGACAAGCATATTTCCGTCTTCCTCAATGGGCATATCTCCCGGATAAGTCTGTCCGTTAGCTTGGGGGTATATACCCATGTCGTGCTGTGGGAATGGTTTATTCCAACGACCGCTTTTTGAACTTTCAAAAATGCTTGTCATCATTCCCTTTTCAAGTTCGGGATTGTATACAAGGAACAACGGAGCCGAAGGATAGGTAAGGTCTACAGTATTTATGCTTCCGTTGCTATTGTTTTCTTTGGAGAAAAACAACAGACGTCCTTCATTGTCAGTGAAAAGTTTGTGGGCAGAAATCACATGGCGGTATGCACCGCTGCAAATCTCGGCATATTCTTTGCCGCCAGCGTTAAGAGCATCATCATAAATCATCTCGTCAAACTTGCGGCAACGTTGCATGATGTCAGAATAGTTGTTGCGCAACTTGTTGAAGGCATCAAAAATCGTAACCTTGCCATCGTGCGCCCAATAACCTTTGTGAAGTTCATGAAGATACATCACAGACCAAACATCATCGTAACCAATCAAAGTAAAATTACTCTTGGAGGTTTTCTTGTCAACCGAACCAAGATTGTCTACGAAAGCAAGCGTAGGAATTTCGGTAGGCTCAAACGCTTTGACTTCGTTTTTTGTAGCGGGAAGAGTGCCGTTTGCAGCAAAACTGTTCTCAATATCTTTTTCGCTGTTCAAACTCAACTGTTGTTCGGAATTACCTTGCGTAAGATAAAGATAGCCCCAATCTTGACAAATAAGATCTCCAATAGTAGCACAATAAGGCTGATCGATAGTTCCGGTCTTTAAGTATTTTGCCCCATCTTTTGCAAACGAAGTGGAAATTGTGGCTTGCGACAGATTGTTTACCGAAAGTTCAGGCGTAGTAGTAAGAAGCAACTGCACATCATGTTTTTTCTTGTCAAGCCCGGTTACTTTGTAGGAAATATAGTTTATAGGCGTTGAAAGAAGGTCGAGATCATTGATAAGTTGCGGCGCAGTGAAAACAACATCGAGTTTTACCGGCCCGCACTTGAATGTATAGTAACTGGAAGTGGCAAGAACATCTGTGGAAAGCTGTTCGGCAGGAGTAACAAACGGAGAATTATCGACAGGGATATTATAAAGTCCGAAGTCAACGTATGCACCACCCGAAGTATTGTGGCAATGCGCTGCGATAACATTTTTGCCTTCGCGTAGTTTTGCCATCTGTTCTGGAGTAAGGTCGATAGTTTGGTCATCAAGCCAAGTTTCTCCCGTACCAACAATTTTTTCGCCGTTGATATAAAGTTCAAAAACATCATCGTGCGAATATATGAGGCGTACCTTACTATTTTTGTCGAGCTTGTCGATATTGAAATAGCGGCGTATATATACATCAGTATTATCACCGGCCCATCTCGTAGCATTAGCTTTAATATCTCTGTCGCCAAAGGCACCACGTCCGTCCTGCCATTTGTTATCATCGTAATTCACTTCTGTCCAATTCCCACTTGGTGTAGAACGTGTGTACTTTGCTTCCCAATTTGCGCCTTTCGCCATTTCTGCATAAGGAACAAGTTTATCGGGTTGTTTCCCGAGGAAACGATAATTTTTCCCGTCAACTCTAAGCACACCGATAATAGATTTTGTAGCCGAACTCCAATGCATGGTAGAAGCTTCGTAAAGTTTGTCAGACGGAGACCAAATAGAAAAATAAGGATCGCTTACAGCGATAGGAGTAGCCGGCATTCGCAATGCCGTGCGACGCGTAGGAGTAAAAAAGTCGCTTTGCTGCGCACTGACGGTAAACGACAAGGCTATTGCAGCTAATGTTAATAGTTTTCGCATTATTTTTATATGTTTTGTGTTGCTTGTGGAAGAGATGCCGCAACATGTTTCCCTTTACACTGGGTTTGTCGCGACAATATGTACTACAAAAGTACACATTTATAACGTACAAATCAGAATGTGGTTGTAAAAAATATATGTATTAAACTATAAATTTGTACATTTGCATTATGCGAACTGCCTAAAACAGTGTGCGGCTAATCTTAAAGCAAGCCAACGCCGATTTCACCAAGGCAAAAAAGCGAAAGGTAATCATGATATCAATATTAATTCCTGTTTACAATTACGATTGCTCCGAATTGTTACGGGCTTTGCGGGCGCAAGTCGAAAAGTTGAAGCAAAGCAAAGGAGAAGATTGCGAAATTATCGTAGGTAATGATGCTTCGCAAAAAGGACGCGGTATAGAAAATGTAGAAAATGCTTGCGAACAATATGGCTGTCGCTTTGTTTCCTCTGAGAAGAATTTTGGGCGTGCTATTACGCGAAACAATTTGGCGCGTGAAGCCAAAGGTAATTATCTGCTTTTTATAGATTGCGATGCATTGGTTACCCGTGGTGATTATCTCGACAAGTATTATGCTGAAACGCTAAACAAAGCCGAAGTTGTGGTGGGAGGAATTGACGCAGTGGGAACACAACCATCGCCAGATGTCTCGTTGAGATTTCGTTACGAACAAAGCGCTGCTGCAATAAGGTCGTTGGAATATCGCAAGGCGAGTCCGTATGCCCATTTCTCTACTTTCAACGTAATGATAAGGCGCGATGTTTTCATGCACATTCGTTTTGACGAAAGTTGCGTGGAGTATGGATACGAAGACACTATTTTCGGATTACGTTTAAAGCAAGAGGGATATAAGATTACGCATATAGACAATCCGCTTGTGCACAATGGACTTGATACAAACAAAGATTTTCTGTTAAAGACCGAACAATCAATGAAAAATCTCCATCGTTTTGGGCGCGACATACAGAATTTTTCTCACGTAGGTTCGGTGGCGTTGAGATTGAAACGTTTGAATCTTGACGGGATTATAATAAGTTGGCATAAGATGTTTGGGCGCATAGAACGTGCAAATCTTTTGAGCAACCGACCTTCGCTTTTGGTGTTCAAACTATACAAATTGGGGTATTTCTGTTCGCTCTAAACGAAATCTGTAATTTTAATAAACCATACAAACATGATGAAAAAGAGAATAACACTTGTTGTTCTGTCAATCTTTACAACTTTTCTTTTGAGTTTTGCCCAAGGCAATGATGCGAGTAACCACCCCGACAAATACTTTTTGAAGTATAGTGATGTGGCGAGTAGTCTTAATCTTTTGCCTCCGCCTCCTCAGCCGGGAAGTGCCCAATTTAATTACGACGAAGCCCAATATCGATGGGGCAAGATGCAGCGTCATACTCCGCGTGGACCACAGGCTTTTGAAGATGCAAAGCTTGGTGGTGAAGGTATATCAAATGCTTTCTCTGAGGCATTTGGCATAAAACTTTCAAATGAGAACACTCCGGAAATCTATAAGCTTATAACCAGAATGCAAGAGGACGCCGGAGATCTTGCAACGCGTGAAGCCAAAACTTATTATATGCGTATGCGTCCGTTTATGTTTTATAATGAACAGTCGCTCACACCTAATGACGAGAAATCGCTTTCTGCCAATGGTTCCTACCCTTCGGGACACACTTGTATCGGTTGGTCTACAGCTCTTGTGCTTGCAGAAATAAATGTGGACAGACAAAATGAGATTCTCAAACGTGGTTTTGAATTTGGACAAAGCCGTGTGATATGCGGAGTGCATTATCAAAGTGATGTTGATGCCGGTAGAGTAGTGGCGAGTGCTTTGGTTGCCCGCTTGCATGCCGACGAAGGTTTCATGGCTCAGCTTGCAAAAGCAAAAAAGGAATTTGCGCGTCTTGTAAAAGAGGGAAAGATTAAAAAGAGCGGCAAGTAAATTTTAATATGCCGTATTATATAAGTGCGCCGTTGGGGAAATCCTCAACGGCGTTCTTTTTTAAGCAGTTTATACTCCCTATGATTGTGGCAAAATTCATTGTTAGGGCTTGCGTATAGTTTCTAACAAAGAATTCTGTTACAACTTATTATTCTACACAATTTCTTTGTTTATCCGTATTCGTAAGAAAATATCTGTGGCTCTATTTGGGCGATGTTTTACCGGTAGAGATAAAAAACACGTCCGCCGGCATAGGAGCGAGCGGACGTATTGTGGTTTCAACGAGGAATGTTGTTTGGTTACTCGTTGTTGTCTTCTTTCGGAGCTTTGTCTATCAAATCCATAAACTGGTCGAGTTTCGGCGTAATGATAATCTGTGTGCGGCGGTTGCGCTGCTTGCCGAGTTCGCTGTCGTTTCCGGTGAGAGGATTATACTCTCCGCGTCCGCCGGCAGTAAGTCTTTTGGGGTCGATGCCGTAGTTGTTTTGCAGATATTGCACTACGCTCGACGCTCTAAGGCAACTCAAATCCCAGTTGTTTCTAATGTTTTGACGCGAAATGGGAACATTGTCGGTATTACCCTCTACAAGCACGTCATAATCTTTGTAGTCTTGGATAATCTTGGCAATCTTGCTAAGGGTTTCGGCTGCGCGGTCGTTAATCTCGTAGCTTCCGCTCTTGTATAGCATATTGTCGGCGAGCGAAATGTAAACCACGCCTTTGAGCACCTGAACATTTACTTCTTTCTGCTCTGCCTGTGATAGTGAGCGGGTTAGATTGTTGGTAAGAACCATGTTGAGCGAATCACTCTTGCTCTTCACCTCTACAAGATGGCGAATGTATTGGTTCGATTCGTTTATTTGGTCAACCAACTTCGAAATGTTCATATTGGTTTGGCTTCCTGCCGTTAAACTTTTGTCCAAAGATGCTTGCAATCTCTCATAGTCGCTACGCGCTTGTGCCAATTGGTCTTGTAAACTTGCAACACGTGCCTTGCTTGCCGCAAGTTGTGCCTGAACGTCTGCTAATTTGTCCTTTGTGTTTTGGTAGTTTGCAGACAATACTTTATTTTCGTTTTGACAATTCTCCAAACTTTTCTTGCTTGCGCAACTGCTAACCAAAAGACCTGCCGCTATAAGCGGAACATACAATAAAATGTCTTTTCTCATTGCTTTATAGGTTTTAAGAAGTTATTACTCGCAGTCAAAAGTAGAAATAAAAATCTGAATTGCTGCATTACAGCCCTCTTTTTAATGATTATTGTGGCTTACAGTACTGTATTATACACTTTTTAAAGAGAAATCGCACGTTTGGACAAAGACGTGCAGGCATATTGAGTTGATGTCGCAAAAAGCACAAGGCATCTCGTTTTTCTAATGTCCGACATTATTTAAACAATGTCAGACATTATTTAAATAATATCAGACATTATTTTAGCGATATTTGATATCGTTTTTACGAGGTCCTACCTAATTTAAATTTCAAGGCTTGGAATTTAAATTAGATGCCTTGAAATTTCCATAACAACGGCAGGTAATATTCCTATAACATTAAACATTTGCGAGATCGCATTTTATGGGCATATTGCGTCCTTTGCCGTTTTTGGTTTTTCCTATCGAAAGAGAACAAAAAAGGACACCCTAAAAAGAGCGTCCTCTTGTTTATAAACAGAATGATTTATTTTCCTTGGAATACCTGAGGATAGCGATGAATGAAGTAGACTGGGGTACAACTCCACGCATGGCAAGCACTATTTAGCGGAGAGAAACTATACGGCGAAATAAAATCGTCGTTCGGATCGTATGCCTCCCAAAAAGTATCGGCTCCTTTTTTCACCATTCCTCCCCAATAATATATCATATATTCTTTGGCTTCTTTGCTCATGCCGCATTGTAGCATTGCATCTATTACATAGTGAGTAGCATAAGGCGTTCCGGGCTTTACACACTGCTCATCGGCCATTGCTGTACGCATTGAGTATTGCGCTTTCTTGCCTGTAATCACTCCAGATTTTATCATCCAAACCTGACTAAGCACAGAAAATTGTTTGTCTTTGCCCGAAAGAAATACACGCTTGCTATTGTCGTACATATTGCGCAGTGCGTATGTTTTCATCTTGCTACCCATTGATTTCCATTTGGCAAAATCGCCCTTGATTCCCAAAAGTTGTGTAAGTTCTGTCATTTGGCTTAGAGCATATATCATAGCTCCTTGAATACATACGTTAACGTCGAGCCCGTTTCTCCAATCAAAGAATAACCATGTAGGACGATGTGAAGTATCAAACAGACCTTCGTCGGTTACATACTCCATTGCGTCTTGCAACTGTCGGTTAGCCACTTTCCACAAGTCTTTTCCGGTTGCAGTATCGCCCGTAGCTTTTACATATTCGAGCAGTGAAGATATGTAGAGAAGGTTGTATGACAAAAGATAGCAGGAATATTGTGGGTGTGGAGTAGGGGTTTCAAAACTATTTGCGTAGATAATTCCATTTTCTGACGAGAGTCCGGCAAAAAGATATAGGCAACGGCGTGTCAATTCATGGGTTTGGAAAGAATACATATTGGCAAGCGATTCCAAATATAGGTCTCCGAGCCACAAACGTCTGTCGCGTTTCGGACCATCTTCGTACACGGTTTGCATACATTCCTGCAAGGTGTTTACAGCTACCTTGCGAATTTTTTGAATTTCGGGATTGCATTCTGCTGGCAAAGAAAAATGGTCTTGTTGTGCCGAACTTTCTGCTGCAAACGACACCTTGTCGATAGCAAAGTCAAATCCGGCTGATTCTGCAAGCAGTTCCAATTTTATATAACGGCATGCCATTCTCCGTGCAATGGTTATTGTGGTGTCCATACGCTCTACCGTAAGAATTTCGTCCTGCATCCACGCGCGGCTTAATGCTCCTGGCCATTTTTCAGGCAGTGGTGTGTTGAGTTCCGCAGGCAATTCGCCACAGAACACCTTGACTCTTATCGGTGCGTCCTGACTGTTGCTCAATCCCTTGAAGTGTAATGAGACATAACCCACAGCATGTTGTCCGAGGTCGAATGTAACGGAGCGCACTTGCCGGAAACTTTTGTCGTAAATATCTTGTGGATTACCTGATTTCTCATATTTCCACCCCTGAAATGCGGAATTATCCTTAACTGCCCTCACCACATTTTTAGGATATAGCATAGTTTTGTGTAACTTGGGCTTTGACTGTTCGGCTATTTGCAACCAGCGACTTCTGTCTTGCTTAAAAACATCTTCGGCTTTTACATTCAACACAACCGTGAGCGTTAGTATTGCCGTTAATACAAATGCTAATCGTTTCATTGTCTTATTTTTTGATTGTTATACTATCTTGAAATTGCGGTATATAAAACTCCTCCAAAACGTTTCGGCATATTGCAAAAACAATGTCAGGTATTTTTTAAAAGATATCGGACCTTTTTTAAAAAATATCCGACATTAGAAAATTGCTTTATACAAGCCAAAATTCTTATAGAAAATATTGGAATAACCATTTGCTGTTTGTCAAAAAAGTTGCGGCTTATGTTTTCGCGCTTCTTCTATCGACATGCCTTGAGAGTCTTGCGTTTTTGCCTCATGCTCTGCACGCAACACCTTGTAACGGCTATTCAATTCTGCAGAATAGTTTGCCGAAGTACGAGGATTTACCAATTTTTCGGCAACAATGGCAGCTTGGGACGCATCTTTGGTCCACGCCACAACACCCGAGTATTTTGTTGCTATTTTCAAAGCCGTATGAAGTTCGGAAGTCGTGGCACCGCCCACCATTATAGGCATTGTAAGTTCGGCATTCTCCATCATTTCGGCAACCTTGGTCATTTCTTCAAGACTGGGCGTAATCAGTCCGCTCAAAGCCACAATGGCAGGTTTGTCTTTCTTTGCAGCCTCAACGATTTTCTCTGGCGGTGTCATCACTCCAAGATCTATTACGTTGAAATTGTTGCACGAAAGCACTGTGGCAACTATGTTTTTGCCAATGTCGTGAACATCGCCCTTAACAGTAGCAATGAGCACCTCGGGAAGCTTTGTCGACGAATCGTTTCCGCCTTTCTTCTGCTGCTCAATCACTGGCTGAAGAATAGAAACGGCAGCCTTCATTGTGCGAGCCGTTTTTACAACTTGCGGCAAGAACATTTTTCCTGCGCCAAACAATACTCCCACTTCGTTCATGGCATCCATCAGCGGACCCTCTATTATGTCTACGGCTTTGGGGTATTTCTCGAGCGCTTCGTGGATATCTTTTTCAATATAGTCGGTGATCCCCTTGCGCAAAGCATATGAAAGACGTTTTTCCACGCTCTCTTCGCGCCATGCATCTGTTTTGCTTGCTTTTCCTTTGGGAAGCATTCCGCCCTCAGCGTTTTGTTGCTCCAACAACTGGTCGGCTAAATCAATGAGACGCTGTGGTGCATCGGGCGAACTGTACATTATTGCATCGTCAAAGACCTTCAACTGTTCCTTGTCGATATCTTCGTAAGTTATAGGGGTTGACGGATTTACGATACCCATATCCATTCCTTCGCTAATCGTGTGGTAAAGAAAAACAGCGTTCAAAGCAGCACGCACATAGTTGTTGCCTCGGAAAGAGAACGACAAATTGCTGATACCACCGCTAATGTGAGCATATGGAAGGTTTTTACGAATCCACCCTGTGGCTTCTATAAAATCTAATGCGTATCTATCGTGTTCCGCCATGCCGGTTGCGATAGACAACACGTTGGGGTCGAAAATAATATCTTCAGGAGGGAAACCCACTTCTTGGGTAAGCAAATTATAGGCACGCTGACAAATTTCGATTTTACGCTTAAAATCGGTAGCCTGCCCAATCTCGTCAAAAGCCATGACCACGGTTGCAGCACCAATCTTGCGCAGTTGGCGCGCATGAGAGAGAAATTTCTCCTCACCTTCTTTCAAAGAAATGGAATTGACTATACATTTTCCCTGAACACATTTCAATCCTGCCATTACTACGTCCCATTTCGAAGAATCTATCATCAATGGCACACGAGCAATGTCAGGATCGGAAGTAAGTAGGTTAAGAAAATGAATCATCTCTTCTTTGGCGTCAAGCAATCCGTCATCAAAATTTATATCAAGCACTTGAGCACCATCGTCAACCTGTTTTCGAGCAATCGAAAGGGCTTCTTCGTATTTTTTCTCTTTTATCAAACGTAGAAACTTGCGTGAGCCAGCAACGTTACACCGCTCTCCGATATTCATAAAGCTTCCTCCCGCTTCAAGTTTCTTAACCTCCAAACCCGAAAGCCATAGTTTGTGGTCTCTTTCAATTGGAATATGAGGAGTCTTGAATTTGCCGTCTTTTCGAATTATTCTTTCGTATTCGGCAATAAACTTATCGGTAGTTCCGCAGCACCCGCCAATGATATTTACGAGTCCTTCGTCAACAAATTCTTGTACCTGCTCAGCCATCTCTTGTGGCGTTTGCTTGTATTGCCCCATTTCGTCGGGAAGTCCGGCATTTGGATACACCGAAATGAAGTAAGGAGCAAACGAAGAC
This sequence comes from Clostridiaceae bacterium Marseille-Q4149, assembly GCA_963644855.1. GTDB lineage: Bacteria > Bacteroidota > Bacteroidia > Bacteroidales > Bacteroidaceae > UBA6398. The sequence continues at coordinate 37,904 of CAVIQL010000018.1, forward strand.
AAAGATTCAAGAAAAGGCTTCATATCTCTTGCGCCAAACGAGCAATTCAATCCCACCGACATCACTCCTGCGTGGTCTATAGACGCAACAAAAGCTTCGAGTGTCTGACCCGAAAGAGTTCGCCCCGCTTTATCCGCAATTGTTACGGAAAGCATCACGGGCAATTTCTTGCCAGTTTCTTCCATCGCGTCTTGCGCTGCATATAATGCCGCTTTTGCGTTGAGCGAATCGAAAATAGTTTCAATCAAAAGAATATCTACACCACCGTTTATCAAAGCAATAATCTGTTCTTTGTAAGCTGATGCAAGTTCGTCGAAAGTAATATTTCTAAGCGATGGATTGTTTACGTCCGGGCTAAGGGAACATGTTTTATTGGTCGGTCCTATTGAGCCTGCTACGAAACGTGGTTTTTCTGGTGTCTTTTGTGTGAATTCGTCCGCGTATTTACGAGCTAATTTTGCGGCTTCAACGTTTAATTCCGTACAATATTCACACGCCCCATAGTCTTCCATAGAAATACGTTGCGAACTAAAAGAATTTGTTTCAATGATATCTGCACCAGCTTCAAGATATTTGCGATGAATATCACCAATTACATCGGGACGCGTAATGACTAACAAATCATTATTCCCTTTTTGTATTCCAGGCAAGTCCTTAAAGCGTTCACCACGATAGTCTTCTTCTTGAAGATTATAACTTTGTATCATTGTACCCATGGCACCATCAAGGATAAGAACCCTTTGGCGCATGAGTTGCCTTATTCTTTCTTCTGTAGTCATCGTCTGTAGTTTGTGGCTTTGAACTTTTCTGCCATCATTCGTTTGTCTTCTTTTTCTTTCAAGGTTTGCCGTTTGTCATATTCCTTTTTACCGCGCACCAAACCGATTTTCATTTTTGCGCGATTGTTTTCGTCTATGTACAACATCAACGGAATTATCGAAAGACCTGGATTTTTTGTTTCCTGTGCCAATCTGCGTATTTCTCTGCGGTTCAATAATAATTTTCTATCGCGTTTTGCTTCGTGATTATAAAACGAACCGTAGAAATATTCGGCTATATAAACGTTTTTCGCCCATATTTCCCCATCTCTTATATAGCAAAAAGAATCTGTCAATCCGGCTTTGCCTGCACGTATTGATTTTATTTCTGTGCCACATAAAACAATTCCGGCGTTATATGTGTCAAGAATAAAATAATCATGCTCGGCACGTTTATTCTTTATCTCTATCTTCTTTTGGATAATTGTCATCTTGTTAAATTATTCTCACAAAATCGTCTATGTGATTGTTTACATACGATGCTATTACTTCGGTATAAGCGGGTTCTGCTTCTATAAAATCGTCATCGTATTCGTCAAATTCTTCGAACTGCTCATAAAGAGCCATGAATTCGTCTTCAGAACAATCTTTCGTGATTTGAGTTTTATATTTTTCGTACAATTTTCTTGCGTCATAGATTTTGTTGCACAATTCCTTCGTTCCCCACAGCCTCATAGCCTTAGCAAATGGATTTTCAAATATAAATGCTCCATATCCGTTGTGTATCAATTGTATGAAACCGCCTTCAAGCAATTCTTCTCGGAGAATTATATAGGCAATGAGCGTTATTTGCGAGGAGTTAAGCCTTGTCATTGTTTCTGCATCGAGTTTTCCTCCGACGCTATTTAATATAGTGTCAGCGATATGCTCACACAAATAGGCAGCCCCGGCATTCTGCATGCTTTCGTATTCCTTTTTGCTTATTTCAGGCCGATTGTATTTTATATTTTCCATCGTTTCGTATTTGCTAAATGCAAAGTTGCAACAAAATAGCGGAATATTGCTCGTCTCGTGGGTTTTCAAATCAATTTTCTTTGTAAACGTAGTTGAACCTTGCCGAGGGAGCTACATCTCCATTCACGTAGAAATCCATTGGATTGCCTTCGTCTTGCATGTTGTCGCTCCATTTGAATTCAAAATCGAGAACCTTGTTTTTTGCTTCAACAAGTTTTCTGGGAATACTAATAACCAACTCTTTGTCGAAGACTTTAATCTTGGCGTTTCCGATATTTTTCCATTGCCATTTGTTGCCATCGCATTTTTCTATGGAGGCATTTTCGTCGTAGGACACATTGCGGTTTATTACTAAATCATAACCTTCCCACCCTGTGGCTTTGTTGCGGTCTATGTCCACAAAAAGCACCATCCAATTCTTATCGGAGCGCGGAGAAAGGATGTTGTCTGTGCGCACATAGAAATAAACGTTGTGTTTATCGCGAGCCACACGTGCTTCTACGATATCGTTCCGTCCAGAGGTATTTGTATACATAAGATTGAAAGCTCCTTTACTATAACGATGCATTACATCTCCGCGATAGTCTTTGTAAATGGGACGTACATCTTTCCAAGCACATGTATCTGCAAGATTGATTTTCTTTTCGGGCGATGCATTTGTACTGTTTTCAATGCCTTTGAATCGACGCACTTTGTCAATCAGCATATAATAGTATACGTCTCCCTTGTTGCCCCAACCTTTGTTCGGTTCTATGTCGCGGCTGTGATCCCAGTCGTATTGATCTACAAACGAGAAGTTATTGCCATACCACGGGCCTTTGTTGTCGTACATTCCAGCCACATATTCGTTCCACCCTGTTACGAAAACCATTTTAGGGTCTATTTCAAAAGCACGTGTCCACTGTTCGTTAAAATTCCAACCATAAAGATATGCGTCTTTTCGCGTATCAAAACCTTTTAGTTTGGAATAACTTCTACCATAACTGCCATCTACGTTGAATGCCGAGCAATGTTCACCATTGGCTGCGCTTGTGTTTTGAGCAATTCCCACTGTGGCTTGTTCAAATCCTCCGTCATCAGTCTTTACATAGCCATGCTGGGGATAAACTTCGAGCCAGCCCCATTGTTTCCAGTTGGGGTTGGGCGCAGGGCCGTTTACATAATCGGGTTGTCCGGGACGGAACGTAAAGAAGTCAAGTATTTCTTTTTGTTCAGGGTCGTTTGCATCAAGATTGTCGTTATAAGCCATTATCACGGGCTTTCCATTCCAACAATACCACAAATCCTTGTATAATTCAGGCTTGTAAAGTTCACGATACAACCGCAATATAGATTTTATCGAGTAATCAGAATAGCCAAAAGGCAACATGAAAGCTATTTGGGGCGTTTTCACACCGTCCAATCTGGCTTGATGCCATACGCGTAGCAATGTTTTATACGATTCGTCCCATGTGAAATCTCCATTTGTGCAATCAAAAAACACCGCATCAATCTTTGCATCGGCAAGCATCTCTGCGTGTTTTCGCAAAGCCCACGAATCGTAGGTTTGATAATATCCAAGCAAAGGTTCTTCCCAATAAAAATGTCCTTCACCTTTTTGCCAAGCGGGGTGGTCTGGACTTTTCAATGCATCGGGGTGCTCATGGATTATTTGAGAAATGTTTTTCACCTTTTCGTTTCTGCCAAATTTCCACTGATGCCAAGTCCAATAAAAAATCGAGACCTGTTTTTCGGGACGGAATTTCACACTATCGGGGTCTTGAACCACTTTTCTGCCAAGAGCATCGGTTACAGCCCACGAATCAGAATTTATATATTGTGCGTTTGCAGTGCAGACTGTCAAAAATGCTGTAATGAATAAAATTATAGCGTTTGTATTTCTGTTTGTTATCATAGTTTTGTTGTATTAAAGATTTTAGTTATTTCAATGTCTGTTTTCTGTCATTTCACACAAGATTTCAACAAGCAAAACACGCTAATTGAGCGTCTGACATATATATCACAAAATCAAGTTGTTGCTTTTGCTCAAAATAATATCCGATATTATTTAAACAATATCCGACATTATTTAAATAATATCGGACTTTATTTTAAGCATATGGCTTATCGTAAAAAAGCCATGCGTTTCAAGTATTCTATTACTTGTTTTTAAGCAAATCACGAATCTCGGTGAGCAAAACTTCTTCCTTTGTTGGTTCGGGAGGAGCAGCCGGAGTTTCTTCCTTTTTCTTCTTGGCAAGCGTATTGATAGCCTTTACCAAAATAAAAACGCAGAACGCAATAATAACAAACTCTATTATGGTTTGAACAAACGTTCCATAGTTTATAGTAGCCTTGATTTCAGGACTTAAAGGGTTTACAGGTAAAGTAAACTTTAAATCAGTAAAATCCACACCGCCAATCAGCCAGCCAATGGGCGGCATTATAATATCCGAAACAATCGACGAAACGATTTTGCCAAAAGCAGCACCGATAATTACACCCACAGCCATGTCAATGGCATTTCCTTTAACCGCGAACTCTTTGAATTCCTTGATAAATTTACTCATAGTCAAAAATTAAATGCATTAAACTCCGCAAAAATAAAAACAATTTCGTAATTTTGCGTCGAAATAACGAGTAAACAACCTATTAAAACATTACATAATATGATTAAAGTTGGTATTAATGGTTTCGGTCGTATCGGCCGTTTCGTATTCCGTTCCACAGTAGAGGCTGAGAACGCAAAGGAAGTACAGGTAGTAGCAATCAATGACTTGTGCCCTGTTGACTACATGGCATACATGTTGAAGTATGACACAATGCACGGCCAATTCGACGGCACTATTGAAGCAGACGTTGAGAAAAACGAATTGATCGTAAACGGCAACCATATTCGCGTAACCGCAGAGCGCGACCCCGAGAACTTGAAGTGGGACGAAGTTGGCGCAGAATACGTAGTTGAGTCAACCGGTTTGTTCCTCGCAATGGACAAAGCAGAAAAACACTTGAAAGCAGGTGCTAAATACGTAGTACTCTCCGCTCCTTCGAAAGCAGGTGCTGACGGTCGCCAGGCTGATATGTTTGTTTGCGGTGTTAACACCGACAAATACAATGGTCAGACTATCGTATCCAATGCTTCTTGCACAACAAACTGCTTGGCTCCTATCGCTAAGGTTTTGAACGATAACTTCGGCATCGAAACTGGTTTGATGACAACCGTACACTCTACAACTGCTACACAGAAAACTGTTGATGGTCCTTCAATGAAGGATTGGCGCGGTGGTCGTGCTGCTGCTGGCAACATCATTCCTTCTTCTACCGGTGCTGCTAAGGCAGTAGGCAAAGTAATTCCTGAGCTCAACGGCAAACTTACAGGTATTTCAATGCGTGTTCCGACTCTTGACGTATCTGTTGTTGACCTTACCGTTAACTTGAAGAAGCCTGCTACAAAAGAAGCTATCTGCGCTGCAATGAAAGCTGCTTCTGAAGGCGAATTAAAGGGTATTCTCGGCTACACAGAAGACGCAGTTGTTTCTTCTGACTTCTTGGGCTGCCCCTTGACTTCTATCTTCGATGCTAACGCTGGTGTATACTTGACAGACAACTTCGTAAAGGTTGTTTCTTGGTATGACAACGAGATTGGTTACAGCCACAAGGTAGTAGAACTCATCAAGATTATGAACAAATACAACAGCAAATAATCAGTATTTGATTCTATACATAAAAACGCTGCTGCACAAAAGTGTAGCGGCGTTTTTGCTTTTATGGCAAAAAATATCACTAACTTTGAAATCGTAATAATTAGACAAATCATGAACAATAAATACGATATGCTTACGATTGTAGGCCCTACAGCCTGTGGGAAAACTGCTTTGGCTGTAAAGGTGGCAGAAATCCTTGATGGAGAAATCATAAGCGGCGATAGCAGGCAGATATATCGCGGAATGACTTTGGGCACAGGAAAAGATCTTTGCGAATACCATATAAACGGAAAAGATATAAAATATCATTTGATAGACATTGCAAATCCGGGGGACAAATACAATATATATAATTACCAACACGATTTCAAACGTGTTTATGAAGAAATCGTATCACGCGGCAAGACACCTATTCTATGTGGGGGGTCTGGCATGTACGTTGAATGTGTGTTGAGAGGATATAGAATGACGCCAGTCCCAGAGAATACAGAGTTGAGAAAAGGATTGGTGGGCAAATCGCTTGAAGAATTAACCGAAATTCTAAAAGGATATGGCAAAAAACTACACAATACAACAGATGTAGATACTCCCAAACGCGCTATTCGGGCAATAGAAATAGAAGATTACTATTGCAAACACCCAGTAGAGTTGGGAGAGTTTCCTAAAATCAAAAGCATGAACTTCTGTCTCGAAATCCCAAGAGAAACACGATGGGAACGAATACAAAAACGCCTAAAACAACGCTTGGAAGAAGGTATGGTTGACGAAATTAAATCATTGATAGGCTTGAAACCTCCAAAAGATGCGTCAACGTTTCCGTCTCCAATATCTCCAGAAGAACTTATGTATTATGGTTTGGAGTACAAATATGTTACCCAATATGCCATAGGAGAATTATCATACGATGAAATGTTCGACAACCTTAATATAGCCATACGTCAATTTGCCAAACGACAAATGACATGGTTTCGCGGAATGGAACGACGTGGAATAACACTAAATTGGATTGATGCCTCTATGTCTGCAGAACAAATGACCGATAAGATCATCAAATGTTGGAAAATGGAGTCTTGAAAAATTTTTCGTCCATGGAAACAAAAAAGTGATTAAAACGATGACACTTTCAATAATAAATTGTAACTTTGGAATTACAATAAACAGATAGATACTATGGGCTATTTAAAGTTTGATAAACCCCAGATGACAAATCTCCAAGAAAGCCTTTACAAGGAGATTTTGCTAACCAATAAGGGCGGCTCATACGCTTCGACAACGCTTGTGGGTTGCAATATACGTAAATACCATGGTCTGCTTGTAGTACCAATTCCAAGCATGGACGACAAAAGTCATGTGCTTCTTTCGTCTCTTGACGAAACAGTAATACAACATGGAGCAGAATTCAATCTTGGACTTCACAAATACCAGGGAGATAATTATAGTCCACAGGGACATAAATATATAAATCATTTTGAGTGGTATAAAGTTCCTATAACAACATATCGAGTAGGCGGTGTGGTTTTGCAAAAAGAAATTGCCTTTCAATCGAAAGAACCACGAATACTAATAAGGTATACGTTGCTTGATGCTCATTCAAAAACAACTTTAAGATTTAAACCTTTCCTAGCTTTCAGAAGTGCCAATAAATTCACTCACGAAAATTGGGCTGCTAATTTGAATTATACTCCTATTAATAATGGCATTAAGATGTGTCTTTATAATGGGTATCCTGATTTGTGTATGCAGCTAAACAAAAAGAGTGAGTTTGTTTACGATCCTCAATGGTATTTGGGACTTGATTATCCTCGCGAACGTGAACGTGGATACGATTCAAACGAAGACCTTGTTGTTCCTGGTTATTTTGAAGTTGAAATAAAAAAAGGCGAACAAATTGTATTTAGTGCAGGATTAAATGAAATGCGTCCTTCGTTGATGAAAAAAACGATGGATAAAGAAGTTGAAAAACATGAAGGTATTGGAAACTTCTATCAATGTCTTGTACATGCAGCTCATCAGTTTAAAATAGAAGAAAACGGGGAACATTATATAATAGCAGGTTGGCCATGGTTCAAATGTCGCGCAAGAGACATGCTCGTAGCCATGCCAGGACTTACCTTGTATATTGGAGAAGTTAAGTTATACGAGGCGTATATGGATACTATAATCAAAGGTATCAGAGATTTTATGAACAAACGTCCTTTGTCTGTAAACATATACGAAATAGATATGCCTGATGTCCTTTTGTGGGCTACTTGGTGTATTCAACAATATGCCAAGATTGTTTCAGAGCGAGAATGTTACCAAAATTACGGTGCTTTGTTAGGTGAGATAATTTCATTTGTAATGACTGGGAAACATCCTAATTTGTTTGTGCACAATAATGGATTAGTGTTTTCAAACGGGAAAGACAAAGCTGTAACGTGGATGAACTCAACTGTTGATGGTAAGCCTTTAGTTGCACGTTCTGGATATATTGTAGAATTCAATGCTCTTTGGTATAACGCTTTGAAATTTTATAGTAATCTAATAAGTAAATTCGGTTCTGAAACAGAAAACGCCTCTTTGTATGAGATAAAATCTATCACAGACAAAATAGAAATATCTTTTAGTGAGACTTTTCTTAATGACTATGGCTATCTTTTTGACTATGTAGACGGTACTATGGTTGATTGGAGTGTTCGTCCTAATCAGATAATAGCAGTGGCTCTTGATAATTCTCCGTTGTCTCCAAAAGCGATGAAGACAGTGCTTGATATTTGCACAAGAGAACTAGTTACTCCCAAAGGTCTTCGCTCGCTAAGTCCTAAGAGCGGTGGTTACAATCCTATTTTTTCGGGGTCTCCCCAACAGAGAGATCGTTGTTATTACCAAGGTACCGCGTGGCCATGGCTTACAGGTTTCTATCTTGAAGCCTATCTTAAAGTTTATAAACGCAGTGGTTTGACTTATATCGAACGTCAACTGATAGGTTTTGACGAAGAAATGTCGTATCATTTTATTGGTACTTTGCCAGAATTATTTGATGGAGATCCTCCTTTTCACGGAAGAGGAGCTTTTGCTTTTGCTATGAGTGTAAGCAGCATATTAAGAGCAGAACGATTGCTTGAGAAATACAACGAACAACAATCCATATAAAAAGGGGATACAACATGAAAGTTTTAATGTTCGGTTGGGAGTTTCCTCCTCATATTTTAGGTGGTTTAGGTACTGCGAGCTATGGTATAACCAAAGGACTTGCAGAACAAGGCGACATGGATATAACCTTGTGTCTCCCAAATCCGCATGGAGACGAAGACCACTCTTTCCTTAATATCATACCAATGAACAATGTGCCTGTGGTATGGCGCGATGTTAATCGGGACTATGTCGAACGCTGTATAGGTCATCGTATGTCTCCTGAATTGTACTACAACTTGCGGAACAATATATACGCAGACTTCAATTACTGCTATACTGATGACTTAGGGTGTATAAATTTCTCAGGCAGATATCCTGATAATCTTAACGAAGAGATAAACAATTATTCCATTGTAGCGGGAGTGATTGCCCGACAGCAGCAATATGATATCATTCACGCCCACGACTGGCTAACATATCCTGCTGGTATACATGCTAAACAGGTTTCGGGAAAGCCTTTGGTTATACATGTTCATGCCACTGATTTCGATAGAAGTCGCGGACATGTTAATCCCACGGTGTATGGAATCGAAAAAGACGGAATGGATCATGCCGATTGTATAATGTGTGTGAGCGAACTCACACGACAAACGGTGATAAACCATTACCATCAAAATCCGGACAAATGTTTTGCGGTGCATAATGCAGTCTATCCTCTTGAACCCGAAAAAGAAGAGATAGTTTCTAAACGTGTACCATTAAAAGAGCGTAGCGAACGTATAGTTACTTTCCTTGGAAGAATCACCATGCAAAAAGGACCAGAGTATTTCGTAGAAGCAGCTGCGCTTGTGTTACAACGTACACGTCATATAAGATTTTGCATGGCAGGAAGTGGTGATATGCTACACTCTATGGTTGAATTGGCAGCACGCCGAGGAATAACCGACCGTTTCCATTTTCCTGGCTTTATGAAGGGGAACCAAGTATACGAAGCTTATAGCAAGAGCGATGTATATGTTATGCCTTCGGTTTCTGAACCTTTCGGTATTTCTCCGCTCGAAGCAATGCAATGCGGTGTGCCGTCTATAATAAGCAAACAGTCGGGGTGTTCCGAAATCCTCCATAATTGTATTAAGCTCGACTATTGGGATATCAACGCAATGGCAGATGCCATGTATTCCATTTGCACCAATGATGCCCTTTACAATTACCTGAAAGACGAAGGTAAGAAAGAGGTAGATCAAATCACCTGGAAGAAAGTAGGGGATAAAATTCGCTCGCTTTACGAACTCACTTTTCATAGATACTATCATAATTGACACGACATGAAAACAATTTGCTTGTACTTTGAGATTCATCAAAACATACATTTGAAGCGTTATCGTTTTTTTGATATTGGTACAGACCATTATTATTACGACGACTACGAGAATGCGCGCAGTATTACCGAAACGGCCGAGAAATCATATGTTCCTGCCTTGCGTACGCTTATAAGCATGGTGGAAAGCAACAAAAAACGTTTCAAATGTGCGTTGTCGTTGTCGGGGTGTGCCATAGAAATGTTGGAGAGCCACGCTCCCGAAGTTATTGACTTGATTAAAAAACTCTACGATACGGGCTGCTGCGAGATTTTGGCCGAGCCTTATTCTCATGGTTTGTCGTCTTTGGCTAATCTTGAGGCGTTCAAGGCTGACATACAGCAGCTTTGTCATAAGATAAATTCCATTTTTGGAGTTACGCCTAAGATATTCCGCAACTCTTGTCTTATCTATTCTGACGAGATAGGGGAATTTGTGGCGCAGATGGGATTTAAGGGAATGCTCACCGAGGGAGCGAAACACATCTTGGGGTGGAAGAGCCCGCATTTTGTATATAATTGTGCCACGGCGCCCAAATTGAAACTTCTTTTGAGAGACCATCATCTGTCCGAAGACATTAGTTTGCGGTTCAACGATTCTTCGTGGAGCGAGTATCCGCTTTTTGCAGACAAATACATGAACTGGATTGCCGAAATGCCCGAAGAAGAACAGGTGGTAAACATCTTTATGGAGCTTTGCGCGCTCGGCATATTCCAACCTTTGTCGTCAAACATACTCGAATTCTTCAAGGCACTGCCCGATGAGGCGCAGAAACGCGGCATAACATTTTCCACGCCTTCGGAGATTTGCTCCAAGATAAAGAGTGCGGGCAATCTCAACGTTCCTTATCCCATATCGTGGGTTGACGAGGAGCGCGACACAAGTCCATGGCTTGGAAACATTATGCAGCGCGAAGCTTTTGACAAGCTATACAGCATTGCCGACCGTGTGAGAATTTGCGACAACCGTCAGATAAAACAGGACTGGAACTATCTGCAAGCCACAAACAATTTCAGGTTCATGAACACAAAACCCAGCGCAGAAGGCGGATATCGTGGAATTTACGAAACGCCATATGATGCGTTTACAAACTACATGAACATTCTCGGCGACTTTATTACGCGTGTAAACGACCTTTATCCCGACGTGGATAACGAGGAACTGTCTCCGTTGCTCACTTCTATAAGAAACCAAGAGGAGGAATTGGAGATGAAAGACAAGGAAATCGTAAAACTCCATGCGGTAATCGACAAACTTACACGCGAGAAACCTGAGGCAAAAAAGGCAGAACCAAAGAAACCCTCTGCACGAAAGGCTAAACCCAAGAAAGAGTAGGGGATAAACACAGCCTATGCACAGAATGCAATATGCTAAGAAACAAAAATCCTTGTTGACGAGTAAAACGTTGGCAAGGATTTTTTAATGCCAAATGTTTCAAGATACAAACGTATACTCCTAATACCATGATAATATGCTCGGAGGGAAAACTTTTTTCAAGGCAGGAGTTGGGGCAACTGATGGCATGAGTTTAAAAAGACACCATGGTGTCTTGACAAAGAGACCACGGTGTCTTGACAAAGAGACCACGGTGTCTTGA
>CAVIQL010000019.1:0-48055 GCA_963644855.1 Clostridiaceae bacterium Marseille-Q4149
TTCCTGTATATTTTTTATGGAACAATAGCCGTGTTGTTCATTATTAAAATACTCTTTCCGCAAATCACGAAAGACGTAAAGACTGAAAAGTCGACAAATGAACTTGCGGTGCAACAGAAACCCGATAGTATTGAGATTTATCGCGTTTGGGCGGACAGCATAATGGCTAAGCCTCACGAAAAACTCGCTTATAAATACGACAAGAACGGCAAGCCTATTCACCATAGGATTTATTCTGTGCCTGATTTCGTGAGTACTTTTCCCGATTCCAATCAAACGCATCTTGAAACGGCTATGCGTCTTGGCGTGAAGCCGGTGAAGGACCGCGCACAAGCCGAAGCCAACAAAAAAGAACTTGTGTTTGTGGCATCAAATTCTTATTTCTACGTAAGGAGACTGAGTAATTCCATTCCTTATCTTGTTCCGCGTGCAGCAATATTGCTTGAACATATTGGCAGAACGTTTCTTGATTCGCTGTCAATAAAGGGAATTCCTCTAAATACCATTATGGTAACTTCGTTGTTGCGCACCGAAGACGATGTGGCCCGTTTGCGCAAACACAATGGCAATGCCTCGCCAAACAGTTGCCACAGGTATGGAACTACATTCGACATTGCTTACAACAAATACCGCATGGTGCAAGATCCGGCGCTTCCCAAAGTGCGCCCGGTGAGAGACGACACGTTGAAATATGTGCTTTCGGAAGTTTTGAACGATGCTCGCAAACAGGGGCTCTGCTATATAAAATACGAAAAGAAGCAAGGCTGCTACCATATCACGGCAAGATAAATTCCCTTTGCATATGAGTCGCTATTTTATGTATGTAGCCTATGACGGAAGCGCTTACCACGGCTGGCAGTCCCAACCAAACGGAACAAGCGTGCAGGAAGTGGTGGAGAAAAGCCTTTCTACTTTGCTGAGATGCAACATCAGCGTAACGGCAGCCGGACGTACCGACGCAGGAGTCAATGCTTCGAATATGCCGGTGCATTTTGATTTCAACGAAAAGCTGCCTCTGCCGTGTTCTGCCCCATGTGGAACAACCGCGGAGCAACAACTTCTCTACAAGATGAACCGAATTTTACCGCGCGACATATCTGTGAACAATATTGTGAGAGTTCGCAACGATGCGCACGCAAGGTTTTCGGCTGTGAAGCGTACATACTATTATTATGTGGCTTTGAAGAAAAGTCCGTTCCTTACAAAATATCATCTGCGTCTCACATTCCACGTAGACTTTCGCCTAATGAACGAAGCCGCAGCCATGTTGCTCGGCACACACGACTTTGACTGTTTTGCAAAAGCCCACCCCGATGTAAAAACTTCGATATGCACAGTGAGTGGTGCGCAATGGGTGAAAATCAACGAGGACGTGTGGCGATTTGAAATAAGTGCCGATCGTTTTTTGCGCAATATGGTGAGAGCGGTAGTGGGAACGATGCTCGACATAGGGCGCGGAAAAACAAAAACAAGCGAACTTGAAGAAATTCTTGCGAGTAGAAATAGAAGCCGTGCGGGAGAAAGTGTTGACGGCAATGCTTTGTTTCTTGAAAAGGTGGAGTATCCTGCCGATGTTTTCTGTGTTTCGGATAATGAAAATCAAATTTTGAGTTAATCATGTGGCTGTTTCTTGCGTTTTGTTCTGCTGCTCTTTTGGGTTTCTACGATGTATTCAAAAAGAAAGCTCTCACGGGCAATGCACTAATCCCCGTGCTCACGCTAAACACGCTTTTTTGCAGCATGATATTCCTTCCCTTGATTTTGGGGTCGGCATTCGGTTTGATTGATACGGGTTCTCCGGCATACGTTCCGGTTGGCGGTTGGGAAATGCACAAATATATTTTGCTCAAATCTGTGATAGTTTTGTCTTCCTGGGCTTTTGGTTACGCCGGAATCAAACATCTTCCTATTACGATAGTAGGTCCGATAAACGCCACCCGCCCTGTGATGACGCTTATAGGCGCTCTTGTTATATTTGGAGAGCGTTTAAATGGTTGGCAGTGGGCTGGTGTGGCGCTTGCAGTGATTTCTTTTTTTATGCTTTCCCGTAGCAGCAAGCGCGAAGGTGTGAATTTCGCCCACAACAAATGGATTGTATGCATTGTGTGTGCGGCTTTACTTGGAGCGGCAAGCGGTTTGTACGACAAGTATCTCATGTCTCCTGTGGCAGAGGGGGGAGTTGGATTAAACAAGATAGCTGTGCAGGGGTGGTATAATCTTTATCAGTTTGCCATGATGTGTGTAGTTTTGTTTGTCGTTTGGTTCCCGCATCGCAGGCAAGGCGACCATTTTAGATGGCATTGGGCAATTGTTGGAATATCTTTGTTTTTGTCGGCTGCAGACTTCCTTTACTTTTATGCCTTGTCGGTTCCTGGGGCTATGATAGCTATTGTTTCTATGGTGAGACGTAGCAGTGTGATAGTGTCGTTTCTTTTTGGCGCATGGGTATTCCGCGAACACAATCTCCGCTCCAAGGCTGTGGATTTGGTTATGGTTTTGTTAGGCATGATATGTCTTTGCCTCGGCGCGGCATAAGCGTTGGCTTTTGGTATGTTGCAAAAAGTTTTAGCAATGTACTTTTACTGGTTTTATGATATTCCTATATGTTTGTTTAGGAAAGGAAACAGATGTCTGTGATTTGTGCGCCTAAAATGCGTTTATAGTTTTATGGTTTCCGTTATTGCGGATCCGAAAACTTGAAGCGGGCGCACAGTGGCAAATGGTCGCTAAATCCTCCCTTGTATTTCATTCCCTCGTAGGTGCGCCAAGGTATGGATACACCATCTTTTTCGGTTAAAAGAAAAGGTGCGATGAAAATGCGGCTATCACGGGGCGTTGTATATACTTGCGAGTTGGGATTTAATAGGTTTCCGTTAACAATAATATTGTCTATAACTTCCCATTGTCTGTTGTAGAAATACGTACCTTTTATATTGTCGTCGCCACATTGGGCATTTATCATGCAGTAAAGCTCTTTGTCTGAAAAATATCCCTCGTGGTCGGCAGCAGGTAGGGCTTTCAATACTCGGGATAAGGGCGAAGATTGCGGATTGTCGTTGAAATCGCCGGTGATAATGACAAGAGGATTTTTTCTTGCGCCACACAAAGAATCGTATACATACCTTATTTGTGCGGCAATTCTTTCGCGATAGAGCAAACCGCTTTTGTGGCGTTCGAGTTTACTTGGAAAATGGCAAACAAATACATCTAGGGTGTCGCCTGTGGCTATTCGTCCGCTCACATATAGCACATCGCGCGAATGTTTTGCGGGCAAACCGCTAAAATCGGGGTGTATCGACTGCCATTGTATGGGAACAAATCCCGGACTCTTGTATAGCAGTGCCACATTAATGCCTCGCGGGTCGTTGCTGTGGGTCATTATATAATTGTATCTTGCCCTGCGCAGAAGCCCAGTGCGTGTGAGTCGCGTCATAACGGTATCGTTTTCCACTTCACACAATGCCACAATGTCGGGAAGTCTGTTGCCTCCAACAGCAGCGATAGTCTTGCCAATGTTGTTGGCTTTGCGCATGAACTTAGTCCATGTCCAATGCCTCACGGCCGTTGGCAGAAAATCGTTGTCGTTTGTTTGAGGGTCGTCAATGGGGTCGAAAAAATTTTCGGTGTTTAGTTCCATTACGCAAAACCCGTCTTGCGCTTTCAAAGAGTTTGTTTCGCAAAAAACAACGATAATAATGGTTATTATAATGCGTGCCGTCATTTTTTTATAGAATAACCGACAGACGATTTGCGCTTGGTGGTTGTTCCGAAAACCAGAAAACCGGTGAATTTGTTGCTATGTAATAATTTTCCTACTGCAACGGCGCAAATACTAACGACAATGGCGAAGATTATATCCAACGGAATTTGCAGGGCATACGATGAAATGTGTTTCATTCCGCCCCACAAAGAAATGATATGAATGAAAAAATAGTGGAAAAGGTATATGTCGAGCGACTTACGCCCGCAAAATGCCAGCATGTTTGAAATCGTAGCCTTGGAACCTTCGCGTTTTTGAAAAACAACAACCAAAAACAATACGGCGTTTGAGTGGGCTAAGAAACAAACGGCGTTGGGATAGGTGTAAAGCCAATCTATGCAGCAGGCATGGGATAGGGGATTGAACGAAAAGACAAAAAATATGATATATAAAGTCCCGAAAATCCATGGCAACGCTTTGTGTCGGCTTAATACGGCAACAACGTCGTATTTTCTGCAAAGAAAGCCTCCTATGAAATATATCCAGAGATAAAAATGAGCCATGCCAATAGGGTCGTCATGGAATGTGTTGAAAAATTTGTCTTTTATAATGCTAAGCAAAACCCATATCAACGCCGCAATACCAAGATCGAAAAATACAGAGTGCTTAGTTTTTCCGCTTAAAGCAAATGGTAAAAGAAAAATAAGAAATGTGGCAAGAGTTTTCAGATACCAGTATCCTAAATTATATGACTCGCAGAAAAACATCTTGGCATCAACTCCGAGAAAAAGCACGTAGAGTATACCAACAACAAGCATTGGCTGGAGTAAACGCCATAAACGCACAACCAACTTGCGAGGCGCAGGAACACTCTTCAATACAAAACCGGAGATAAACATGAAAAGCGGCATGTTGAACGATATGATAAATGCTTCGACGTAGTTTGTGTCGGCGCGCTGGTTCATGCCGAAAACAAGAATATGACCCATTACAACGGTAAACATTGCAAGCCCTTTGAGGCGGTCGATGTATTGAAATCTTTGGTTTTGCATTGCTACTGCAAAAGTAATGATTTTTACAATGAGGATATGTTGTTGTAAAATGTTAACTTTGCTCACAAAACAATCATAAATAGCATGAACAAGGATTTGAACAAAATTGCGCAGGAACAACCTGTTGCAGAACCGGAAGCACAAGGGCTTGCGGAAAACGCCTTTCGTGAATTGAAAGAGGGCGAAGAATACAACCCAATAATGCCTGCGACAACCAATCCGCGAGAAACAACGCCGTGGTCGGTAACATGGGGCTTGGTTATGGTAATTATTTTTTCTGCAGCCACGGCTTATCTTGGCTTGAAAGTAGGGCAGGTGTTTGAAGCAGCAATTCCCATCGCTATTATAGCCGTAGGAATCTCTGGCGTGTCGAAACGAAAAGGCGCATTAGGCGAGAATGTTATTATTCAAAGCATAGGAGCTTGTTCGGGAAACGTTGTAGCGGGCGCAATATTCACACTTCCTGCTCTATATATCCTGCAAGCAAAATATCCCGACATATCTGTAGATTTTGCAAAGGTATTTCTTGCTTCTTTCCTCGGAGGCGCGCTCGGAATTCTCTTTTTGATTCCTTTCCGCAAGTATTTTGTGAAAGAAATGCACGGCAAATATCCTTTTCCCGAAGCCACAGCTACAACACAAGTGCTCGTGTCGGGACAAAAAGGCGGCGGTAGCCTTATGTTATTATTAAAATCAGGAATAATCGGCGGCTTGTTCGATTTTGTGGTAGCCACATTCGGACTATGGAATGAGAATTTCACAAGTAGAGTGTGCTCGCTCGGAGAAACCATAGCCGACAAAGCAAAATTAGTGTTTAAAATCAATACAGGTGCAGCCGTACTTGGAATGGGTTATATTGTAGGGCTGAAATATGCTGCCATAATCTGTGCCGGTTCTGTAGTTGTATGGTGGCTTATTGTACCAGGTATTTCATTTGTGTTCCCAGATTTGATGGTTTCCAACGGAAATGGCGAACAAATTGCAGCCTCATTGGCTTCTCCTGAAATGATATTCTCTTACGCGCGTTCCATAGGCATTGGCGCGATAGCCATGGCGGGAATTATCGGTATAATAAAAAGCCGTAAGATAATTGCAAGCGCAGTTTCGCTTGCTGGGCGCGAGATGAAAAAGAAAGGAAACGATAGCGGCAAAGACGTTCGCACGCAGCGCGACTTGCCAATGAAGTTTATAATTATCGGCACGCTGATAACATTAGTAGTAACCTTTTTGTTTTTCTACTTCGGCGCGATGGGAGGAAATATACTTTACGCAGTTGTGGGAATACTTCTCGTGGCAGTAATAGCCTTTCTTTTCACCACCGTAGCAGCCAATGCCATTGCCATTGTAGGCAGCAATCCAGTTTCGGGTATGACTTTGATGGCTTTGATATTGTCTTCTATAATAATGGTATCAGTTGGATTGAAAGGCACGGGCGGTATCGTTGCAGCGTTGTTGATGGGCGGTGTGGTTTGCACGGCTTTGTCGATGGCAGGTAGCTTTGTTACTGATTTGAAGATAGGCTATTGGCTTGGCACAACGCCAGCAAAGCAGGAAACATTCAAGTTCTTGGGAACTCTTGTCGCTGCTGTAACCGTAGGCGGCGTTATGATTGTGCTAAACAAGACTTATGGTTTCACCGGAGACGCTCTTGCTGCTCCCCAAGCCCATGCCATGGCTGCCGTAATAGAACCCCTTATGAATGGAGGCAGTGCTCCGTGGCTTCTCTACGGTATTGGCTGTGTTATAGCCATTGTGCTTACCGCGCTGAACGTTTCTGCTCTTGCGTTTGCGCTTGGAATGTTCATTCCGTTGGAACTGAACTTGCCGCTTATCGTTGGCGGACTTATAAGCTGGTATGTCAAGAGCCGTACAAACGATGAAATGCTTCGTAATGCCTACAACGAACGCGGAACGCTTATCGCTTCGGGATTTATTGCCGGTGGCGCGTTGATGGGAGTTGTAAGTGCTGCGTTGAGATTTGGTGGAATCAATCTGGTGATGGACGCATGGTTAGACAATCCGCTTAGCCAACTCGTTTCACTGGTTGCATACGTTCTGTTGATATTCTGTTTCATAAAAATGTCGATAGTGAAGCCTAAAAACTTCGGAATGTAAAGAAATTTAGCGTTTTCTGTTTGTAATCAAAATAAATCCGTAACTTTGCAGTGCCGCTACGAGTTGGCGGTATGTTCAAACTAATAAAAAATTTTTATGGCAACAAAAATCAGATTGCAGCGCCACGGTCGTAAAGACTATGCTCATTACACCATTGTGGTTGCTGATTCAAGAGCTCCGCGTGACGGAAGGTTCATTGAACGTCTTGGCAGTTACGATCCAAACACAAATCCTGCCACTATCCAGTTGAATTTCGACCGTGCCCTTTATTGGGTAGGTGTAGGTGCACAACCCACCGACACTGCCCACTATATTCTCAAGCGCGAGGGAGTAATGCTTATGAAGCATCTACTTGGCGGCGTTAAGAAAGGCGCGTTTGACGAGGCTGAAGCAAAGAAACGTTTCGAGACTTGGAAGGCTGACAAAGATTCCCGCATCAATGCTGTGGTAAACAAACTTCAGGCAGACAAGTCGAGCGATGCTGCAAAGCGTGCTGAAGCTGAGAAGAAAGTTAACGAAGAAATTGCAAAGCGTGTGGCTGAGAAGAAAGCCGCTATCGCTGCTGCTCAAGCAGAAGAGGCTGCAAAAGCCGCTGCTGAGGCACAAGAAGCTGCTGCTCCTGCAGATGCTCCCGCTGAGGAAGCTCCTGCAACCGAAGAAGCTAACGCTTAATTTCTTGGAAAAGCCAAACGGAAAAGCCGGACAGTTTTGTCCGGCTTTCTTTTTTGCTCCATGAAAAATAGCGCGCGTTTTTGTAGGTAATAGATTGAGTATATGTTGTCTTATCTTGGATTCCCAAATGCTTTTGCTGTAGGTCGCAGAGTTCGCTTTGGACATGAAATTTTTAATAAGCCATATTATTGAAATAATAAGGCACCTTTTTTAAAAAATGTCGGATATTATTTAAATAATGTCCGACATTAGTTTTGCGCTTTCGCGAACCGTTGCATTTAATGGTAATTTCGTTTGTTTTGTAACCAAATATCTGCGGCAAACTGTCTGCTGTTTCGCGGCAGATGTTCTCTATTACGGCAGAATTTGTTAATTTTGCGGACGTAAATACAAAGCCACATGAAACAGAAAATTATTATCTTGGACTTTGGCTCGCAAACCACGCAGTTGATAGGCCGTCGCCTGCGTGAGTTAGACACTTTTTGCGAGATCATTCCGTATAACAAATTTCCCGAAGACGAGGAAGGAATAATAGGAGTAATTCTCAGCGGTTCGCCTTACAGCGTTTACGACAAGGAGGCCTTTAAAGTAGATCTCGACAAGATTAAAGGGCGCTATCCTATACTGGGAATTTGCTACGGTGCCCAATATATTTCCTACACCCACGGGGGAAAGGTTGAACCGGCAGGCACACGTGAATATGGACGGGCTAACCTTTCGAGCGTAGATACCTCCAATCCGTTGTTCAAAGGCTTTACCCCTAATTCGCAAGTATGGATGAGCCACGGAGATTCCATTACGGCAATTCCCGAAGGCTATAAAGTGATAGCGTCTACCGAGAAGGTGAAATACGCTGCCTTTGCATCTGAAACCGAAAAGATATGGGGTGTGCAGTTCCACCCCGAAGTTTTCCACTCTACGCAGGGAACGTTGCTACTAAAGAACTTTGTGGTTGACATATGCGGTGGAAAACAAGATTGGAGCGCAGCCTCGTTTGTTGACACCACAGTTGCTGAACTCAAAGCCCAATTGGGCAACGACAAAGTAGTACTTGGTTTGAGCGGGGGCGTAGATTCTTCTGTGGCTGCTGTACTTTTGAATCGCGCAATAGGCAAAAATCTTACTTGTATCTTTGTTGATCACGGCATGCTCCGTAAAAACGAATTTGAAAGTGTACTCGGAGAATACAAGAACCTTGGTTTGAACGTTATAGGAGTTGATGCAAGCAAAAAGTTCTTTGAAGAATTGGCAGGAGTAACCGAGCCTGAGAAGAAACGCAAGATTATAGGCAAAGGCTTTATAGATGTTTTTGAAGCAGAAGCAAAGAAACTTAAAGATGTACGCTGGCTTGCGCAAGGCACAATCTATCCCGATCGCATCGAAAGCCTTAATATTACGGGGCGTACCATAAAGAGTCATCACAATGTGGGAGGTCTGCCCGAGAAGATGAACTTAAAACTTTGCGAACCTTTGCAATGGTTGTTCAAGGACGAGGTGCGTAGAGTAGGGCATCAGTTGGAAATGCCCGACAAACTTATTTTGCGCCACCCGTTCCCCGGACCAGGACTTGCAGTGAGAATACTTGGCGATATCACACCCGAGAAAGTGCATGTGTTGCAGGAAGCTGATGATATCTTTATCCAAGGTCTTCACGATTGGAAGGTGAAAGATGAGAACGGCAACGAAGATGAACTCTACAATCACGTATGGCAGGCAGGCGTAGTGCTTCTCCCCATCAAGAGTGTGGGAGTAATGGGCGACGAGCGTACATATGAGCGCGCTGTAGCCTTGCGTGCGGTAACGAGCGTCGATGCAATGACAGCCGATTGGGCACGTTTGCCTTATGAGTTCCTTGCAAAAGTGAGCAATGACATTATTCGTAATGTGCGCGGTGTAAATCGTGTATGCTACGACATATCTTCAAAACCGCCTTCAACGATAGAATGGGAATAAATTCCTGTTCAAACGAGATATAGCAGAGTCCGTCTCTTTTGGGAGGCGGACTTTTTGTTTGTCAAGCCTCGGAATTTAAATTAGGTCGGATGTCGTAAAAACTACAAGCCATGTGTTTTTACAGTCCACCGATTTCGCTTGTTTTTACACAAAATTGGCGGTTGCCGTTGCGCTTGTTAGTGCAGTCTTTTCCGCATTTTGATTATTTGCTTAACTTTGCAACCGAAATGAGAAAGCTACTGTTTATAACGTTGTTGTTTTTGGGCAATAGCCTGAACTTGTTCGGACAAAACGTGTTTGACGAGCGCGGAAACCGAATTGACGGAAGTGAGCCACAAAACGGTTCCCACTTTTCAAGTGCCGAGGATTCCACCGAGACAGACGAGAACCTGCCGGTGGGAATGTTTGTGTGGAAAATGAACGAGACTTTTGGCGACAGAATAAAGAGCGAAATCGACACGATGGCATATCAGTTTCAAAACACAAACTTCACCGAAGGCATAACGGGGCAATACAATACTCTGGGAAACATGGGATCGCCGCGAATATCGCGCCTATATATGCAGAGACCAATTATGAGCGATTTTTTGTTTGCCGACCCGTTTGACTTCTTTCTTACCACTCCCGGAGAATTCTATTTCACCAACACATTCTCGCCCATAACCAATGTAACATACCACGAATGTGGCGACAAAACCGATGGCGAAGACAGAATAACAGCTCTGTTTGCCGTGAATGCAGGCAAGAAAATCGGACTGGGCTTTAAGATGGATTATCTGTACGGGCGCGGATATTATGCAAACCAAAACACTTCGCAGTTCAACGCTTCGATCTACGGCTCATACGTTGACGATAAATATGAAGCCTATCTGCTCGTGGGAGCAAACCATATAAAAATTGCAGAAAACGGCGGAATAGAATCAGATGTCTATATCACCAATCCTGCAAGCCTGTCGAATAAATACAGTTCCACTGATATTCCTACGGTGTTGAGCAAGGCGTGGACAAAAGTCTATACCAATAATGTTTTCTTCTCCCACCGATACAATCTTGGCTTTTATCGCACACTTGACAAGGATAGCAATGTGGTGAAAAACGCCAATGATACTATTCTTACCGACCCTGTGGCACTCTCGCGCCTTGATTCTTTGCAGCGCGACTCAATTAGTAAATTAGAAGAGGCACGCAAATATTATACCCGCGAATTTGTTCCGGTTACAAGCTTTAATCATGTGCTTCGCATAGACGGAAATACCCACAGGTTCATAAACAATAAAATTCGCGAGGGATATTATCTCAACCAATACATGGACGGCGATTCGGTAAACGACCGCACGCATTATCTTAACGTTTCGAATACATTTTCCGTGCAACTTCGCGAAGGTTTTAGCAAATGGGCGAAAGCTGGACTCTCGGCTTTTGCGCGCCATGAACTTATGCAATTCAAATTGCCGGTAAACCGAGTGAAGGAAAAGACATATACGGAAAACCGTTTTACTTTTGGCGGAAGACTTGTGAGTACCCAAAGCAAATATGCCAAATATGATGTGGTAGGAAGCGTTTCGCAATCGGGCAAAGACTTTGGAATGTTTAATGTTGACGGAAATATAAATCTAACCTTGCCGTTGAAGAAAGACACTGTCAATCTAAGACTCCACGCCATGGTTTGCAATAATCAGGCATCGTTTTATTATCGCCACTATCATGGCAAATATGCTTGGTGGGACAATGATGATTTGAATCATGAACTTCGCACGCGCTTCGAGGGCGTACTTTCCTACAACCGCACCCGCACCAATTTGCGCGTTAGTTTGGAGAATGTGAAAAGCTACACGTATTTTGCGTCGACACAAGTGAAATATACTGGCGGAAACGATAGCACGCTTTATTCAAACGGAATAGGAGTGAAACAACATTCGGGAAGTGTGCAGGTGATTGAGGCCGCGCTCAACCAAAATTTCAAATTCGGAATCTTTAATTGGGAGAACGAACTTGTATATTCCACAAGCAGCAACAAAGACGTGTTGCCGTTGCCCACATTCTCGGCGTATTCCAACTTATATCTGCTTTTCCGTATAGCCAAAGTGCTCAACGTGCAGTTTGGTGCCGATGTAAAATATTTTTCGGAGTATTATGCCCCCACATATTCGCCCATTATCGGACAGTTTGCCGTGCAAGACAATACCAACCGGCAAAAAATAGGCAACTATCCCATTATCGACGTGTATGCAAACTTTCATCTCAAACACACACGCTTTTATCTTATGGCATCGCATGTAAACAAGAGTAGCAATGGCGGACATTATTTTCTTGTTCCCCATTATCCCTACAATCCGATGACCATAAAATTCGGTATTTCCTGGAATTTCTTCAACTGATACAACTCTGTTTTAGTCAACTTCGGCATAACCCGAAACCATGTACCGATATGCTTTAAATAATGTCAGACATTATTTAAAAAAGGTCTGACATTATTTAAAAAATATCAGACATTAGAAAAACGAAGTCCAACCTAATTTTTATGGCAATATTGCAGGGAAAGCAAAGCGCATTTGGGGCGGTTCCTGTTTGAACTTGTCTCTTTGTCATATCGATGATAATGACTAAATTTGCTTTTACATTATAATTTGGCTCTTCTATGCGCAAGAAGTTCATATGTTTCCTTTGGGGACTATTGGTTTTGTCTGTTTTGCTTACGGGATTTGCGTTTTTTGCAATATCTGTGGGCTGGATAGGGTATGTTCCTAATTTGAAACAACTTGACCACCCAATAGATAAATTTGCTTCGCAGGTAATAACGAGCGACGGAGTTTCGTTGGGAACGTATGCCCGTTCTGAGAATCGTATATTTGTTTCCTACGACGACATATCCCCCTATGTAACCAAGGCTTTGGTGGCAACCGAAGACGTGAGGTTTTATGACCATTCGGGCATAGATTTTCGTTCACTTATGCGCGCGGTGGTGAAACGCGGCATTATGGGGCACGAAAGTGCCGGCGGCGGTTCTACGATAACGCAGCAGTTGGCAAAACAATTATATTCTTCTACGGCAGAAAACTATATCAAACGCGTGATGCAGAAGCCTATCGAATGGGTGATAGCAGTGAAACTTGAGAGAAACTATACCAAGAACGAAATTCTTACACTTTATCTCAACTATTTCGATTTTCTGCACAACGCCGTAGGCATAAAGACTGCTGCAGAAACATATTTCAACAAACAACCAAAGGACTTAAACCTTACGGAAAGCGCTATGCTTATAGGTATGTGCAAGAATCCTTCGTATTATAACCCAGTGAGAGAGCCCGAACGTTGCTTGCAGCGACGCAACGTGGTGCTAATGCAAATGCAAAAGGCGGGCTATATATCCCAAAGCGAATATGACGAAAATTCTGTGAAACCTTTGGGACTCGATTTCCATAGAACAGACCACAAAGACGGGCTTGCTACATATTTCCGCGAGTTTTTGCGCCAACGGTTAATGGCTAAACGTCCAGAGAAAAGCAATTATGCTTCGTGGCAAAAGCAACAATATTATGACGACTCGTTGGCATGGGAAACCGATCCCTTATATGGTTGGTGTAATAAGAATACCAAGAAAGATGGCTCGCATTATAATATATACACCGATGGTCTGAAAATCTACACCACTTTGGACTCGAGAATGCAAAAGTATGCCGAGGAAGCAATGCACGGGCATGTAGAAGGATATTTACAGTTGCAGTTTAATCGTGAAAAGAAAAACTCCCCCACAGCTCCGTTTTCAAAAGCTCTTACATCTGAGCAAGTAAAAGCCATAATCCAGAAGTCGGTGAAACAAAGCGATCGTTACCGCTCCATGAAAGAAAGCGGATATTCGGAAGAGGAAATAAACGAAGCTTTTCGCAAGCCTGTGCAAATGTCTGTGTTTACTCCCCATGGCGAAGTAGATACCATTATGACGCCATACGATTCTATAAAATATTATAAGTCATTCCTTCGTTCTGGTTTCATGGCAATGGATCCCCATAATGGTCATGTTAAAGCCTATGTAGGAGGACTGAATTATTCCCACTTTCAATACGATATGTGTACAGCAGGTCGTCGTCAAGTAGGTTCGACAATAAAACCCTTCCTATATTCTCTGGCAATGGAAAATGGTTGGAAACCTTGTGATGAGGTAATGAATGTGAGACGTTCCTATAAAGTAGGAGATCAAATATGGTCGCCCGATAATGCAAACCATTCGCGGGTAGGACAGCTCGTAACTTTGAAATGGGGATTATCGCAGTCGAACAACTGGATATCCGCATATCTTATGAGCAAACTTAGTCCTACGGCTTTCGTAGAATTGATACATACATTCGGAGTAACCAATCAAGAAATCCACCCCTCGCTTGCACTGTGTTTAGGACCTTGCGAAATATCCGTGAGCGAACTTACCAGCGCGTACACCGCTTTTGTAAACAAAGGAATACATGTTTCGCCGTTGTATGTAACCAAGATTGAAGACAGTGAAGGCAATGTGGTGGGAGAATTCTATCCCAGAATGAACGAAGTAATAAGCGAAGAAAGTTCACTACGCATGCTTGAAATGCTTCAAGCCGTAATCGACCACGGAACAGGCGGACGTATAAGATATAAGTTCCATATTGATGCTCCAATGGGCGGAAAAACCGGAACAACAAACAAGCATTCCGATGGTTGGTTTGTTGGAATTACTCCGCGACTTGTTGGTGCGTGCTGGGTAGGTGGAGAAAATCGGGATATTCACTTTGACAATATGACTTATGGTCAAGGTGCATCGATGGCTTTGCCTATATGGGCGTATTTCATGAAGAAAATTTACAGAGACAAAGGGTTGGGATATTCCGAAACCGAAGAATTTGATTATCCTTCAAACTATAATTCCTGCGGACAAACGGCAAACGATAGCCTGCAATACTCTGTGAATGGTATAGACCGCACGTTTGAATAAAAAGAAACAAAATGAACGAGATAAATACTGTTGTTATAATACCGGCAAGATATGCATCGAGCCGATTCCCAGGCAAACCTTTGGCAATGCTTGCAGGAAAACCAATTGTCGAGCACGTGTATGAGCGTGTATCCCAAGTTGTGAAGAACGTATACGTAGCAGTTGATGACCAACGTATATTTGATTGCGTTGAGAGTTTTGGAGGGAAAGCCATAATGACTTCGCCGTTGCATAAAAGTGGAACAGACAGAGTGGCAGAGGCTTTTCAGAAAATTGGAAAAGACTTTGATGTTGTTATAAACGTACAAGGTGATGAACCTTTCATACATAGAGAGCAAATAGAGGCTCTGATTGAGTGTTTCGACAAAGAAGATACAGATATTGCTACAATAGTAAAACCTTTTTCGTCGTCTGACGGATTGCAAGCTCTTCTTAATCCCAATTCTCCCAAAGTAACGGTGTCGAATGATATGAAAGCTTTGTATTTCAGCCGGTCGGTAATCCCTTATATACGTGGAATAGAACAGGAAAAATGGCTTGATTCTCACGTGTTCTATAAACATATTGGTATATATGGATTTCGGGCAAATGTATTGCAGGAAGTAACCCAACTTCCTCAAGGTATTCTTGAAAAAGCGGAATCTTTGGAACAATTGCGTTGGTTGGAAAACGGCTATAGCATACGGGTGGCAGTAAACGAATTTGAAACAGTTGGAATTGATACTCCGGAGGATTTGGTAAGAGCCGAACGGTATATAAGTAATGAAAAATAATATCATTGAAATAATGAACATAAAAATATATATAGCCTTTATAAGTTTCGCCTTTTGCGTTCAAACACATGCACAAACATTAAAGATTGGTACGTATGTGTTTCGCGATGGCGCACAATATAGCGGTGAAATGAAAGCAGGTAAGCCTCATGGAAAAGGGAAGACCGTTTTTAAGAATGGCGATACCTATGAGGGAGAATATATAAAAGGTAAACGTCAGGGATATGGGGTTTATCAATTTACCGACGGAGAAAAATATGAAGGACAATGGTATCAAGACCAACAACATGGTAAAGGTGTGTTCTATTTTAAGAACAACAATCATTATGACGGACTTTGGTATCGCGATTATCAGCAAGGCACCGGAAAAATGTATTACTATAATGGCGATGTATATCAAGGCGATTGGAAAGCCGATAAACGCGAAGGTCAAGGAACATATACGTATTCTACGGGAGCTTATTACAAAGGAACTTGGCAAGATGACAAAAAATCTGGCAATGGCGTTTTTGATTGGAACGATGGATCGCGTTATTCTGGAACTTGGAGTAATAATCAGAGAAACGGAAAGGGTACGTTTACGTATTCCGACGGAGATGTTTATATAGGCGATTGGAAAGATGACATCCAAAATGGTCGTGGTATATATAAATTCCGTAACGGTGATGTCTACGAGGGACAATATGTAAACGGAGAGCGTACAGGCGAGGGTATTTTTACTTTTGCCAATGGCAACAAATATACCGGTAATTTCCTTGGTGGAGAATTTAGTGGGCAGGGTGTTTATATTTGGAAAAATTCTGCCCGTTATGAAGGTAATTGGAAAAACAATTTGCGCGACGGAGTAGGCAAATATATTTGGAAAAATGGCAATACTTACGAAGGCCAATGGAAAAACGGTGAAATGAACGGCGAGGGAGTGCTCAGAGTCTCCGACGGCGTAAAATTCAAAGGTACTTTCAAAAATGGTAAAAAGGAAGGCGTTGGTATTGAAGAGCGCAAAGACGGTACTCGTTTCGAAGGACATTTTCATAATGGCATGAAAGATGGCGCGTTTGTGGAAAAAGATGCTAATGGAAACGTTATTCGCAAGGGAACATACCATAACGATGTGATACAATAAAAACAAAATCTTAGAACACATGAAAACCAATGAAAAAGAACTGGAATTGATTAAGGGCGACCAATGGTTGAAGCCTTTTGAAGAAGCTATAACCGGACGGCATCAGTATGCGTTGCGCAAAATACAGGAATTGACCGGCGGAAAGCAGAGTTTGTCTGATTTTGCCTCGGGATATTTGTATTTTGGTTTGCATCGTAACGAGAGTAATTGGACTTTCAGAGAATGGGCTCCTAATGCAACGCGTATATTTTTGATAGGTGATTTCAACGATTGGAAAGAAGTTCCGAAGTATGAGTTGCATCGCATGTCAAATGGTAATTGGGAAGTTTTATTGCCTCTTGATGCGATACATCATGGCGATTTGTATAAAATGCGGGTGTATTGGGACGGAGGAAGTGGAGAGAGAATTCCCGCGTGGTGCCGACGTGTTGTTCAAGACGAGCATACCAAGATTTTCAGCGCCCAAGTTTGGAGTCCCGATAACAAATATGTTTTCAAAAACAAGGATTTCAAGGCAAACACAGAGCCTTTGTTGATATACGAATGCCATGTTGGTATGGCTCAAGATGCCCAAGGTGTTGGAACTTACGAAGAGTTTCGAAAGAATGTGCTTCCGCGTATTGTGGCAGATGGTTACAATTGCATACAAGTTATGGCAATTCAAGAACATCCTTATTATGGATCGTTTGGTTACCATGTTTCCAACTTTTTTGCTCCGTCAAGCAGATTTGGTACGGCTAAGGAACTTAAACATCTCATTGATGAGGCTCACGGCATGGGCGTTGCTGTAATTATGGACTTGGTTCATTCGCATGCTGCAAAGAATGAAAACGAGGGCTTAGGCAATATCGCGGGCGATCCTAACCAATATTTCTATTCTGGCAACCGTCGTGTTCACCCGGCTTGGGATAGTTTGTGCTTTGATTATGGTAAAAACGAGGTACTTCACTTCCTTTTGTCGAATTGCAAGTATTGGATTGATGAATTCAAGTTTGATGGATTCCGATTTGATGGGGTTACTTCCATGTTGTATTACGACCATGGATTAGGCAAAACGTTTTCGGGTTATGCTGATTACTACGACGGACACGAAGATGATAATGCTATATGTTATCTTACGCTTGCCAATCAAGTGATTCACGAGGTAAATCCCAATGCTATAACTATTGCCGAAGATGTTTCGGGAATGCCTGGCTTGGCATCTGCTTTCAAGAGTGGCGGATATGGTTTTGATTATCGTTTGGCTATGAACATTCCCGATTTTTGGATTAAGATTATAAAGGAGAAGCGGGACGAAGATTGGAAACCAAGTTCTATGCTTTGGGAATTGACTAATCGTCGCAAAGACGAGCGTAACATTTCGTATTGCGAGAGTCATGACCAGGCTTTGGTGGGCGACAAAACAATAATTTTCCGTCTTGTTGATGCCGACATGTATTGGCATTTCAAAATCTCAGACAAAAACGCGAATGTTGATAGGGGTATTGCGTTGCACAAGATGATTCGTTTGATTACCATCTCAACTTTCAACGGCGGTTATTTGAATTTCATGGGCAATGAGTTTGGTCATCCCGAATGGATAGATTTCCCGCGTGAAGGTAATGGGTGGAGTTACAAATATGCCCGTCGTCAGTGGAATTTAGTGGACAACAAAGAGCTTTGTTTCCATTATCTTGGCGATTTCGACCGGGATATGCTCAAACTTATAAAGTCGGATAAAAAATTGTGCGACACTCCGGTTGTAGAGATTTGGCATGACGATTCCGATCAGGTGCTTGCTTATATGCGCGGTGAATATCTTTTTGTGTTTAACTTCAATCCTGTGAAGAGTTTTGAGGGTTATGGTTTCCGTGTGCCCGAAGGTAAATACAATGTGGTGCTCAATACCGATGCCAAAGAGTATGGTGGTTTTGCACTTGCTGATGATAGTGTGGAGCATGCTACTCTTTTCGACAAGGAACTTCATTCTCAGGGTAAGGGCTGGGTTAAGACTTATCTTCCGGCGCGAACTGCCGTTGTGTTGAAGCATAGCAAATAAAAGCATGGAATACGGTCGGTCAAAAGGCATTCTTACATCGCGCAATGTGCTTAGGGCATTGCTCATGTTGCTCTTTGTGGCGTTTACATTCTGCTATATTCATTACATGCAGTGTGATTTGATGGCCATGACGCAGCATTGTCTTTCTGACGGGCATACTCATTACAACCGTGTGGCTGGAACGATAATTATAACGGCGGTTGCGATAGCACTCCAAGTTATAATGTCAAACGTATTCAAGTTGCCGAGCGGGCAATATTGGTTGTCCTACGCACCATCGGCATTGTTTCTTGCAGCAATCACCGATTTGGCATGGAGCTATACGACTGCAAAACTTATTGTTTACGTGTTGCTGCTTGTTGCAGTGTTGATTGTGTGGGTATGGCGCACCAATGCGGTTGCAGCAAGGCGTGGCGCATCGACAATAAACGTGCTGATTACAAACGTGGGCTTTTTGACTGTGATAATGTTGGCGGTTGGATTTAGTGGAAACTCAAACAAAGTGCTTCATTACGAGTTGAAAACCGAGCGATACCTTAATGAAAACAATATAACCAAGGCATTGGCAGTGGGCAAGGGCTCTCTTGAAACAAGCAACACTCTTACCATAGCCAGGGCTTATGCTTTGTCTCGCCAAGGGCTGCTTAATGAAAAACTGTTTGAATATCCCATTCCTGCGGGCATACACAGTTTGTTGCCTTTGCTTGATGATAGTCTTAAAATGATATTTCCGCCCGCAAAGGTGTATCAATGGCTTGGCGCAATGCCCGGCGGCAATTCCTCTCCCAATCAATATCTTAATGTGATAGCCGCACAGCCGGAACTTGTGAAATTTCGCCCGCAAATAATAGAATATCTTCTGGCTACGCAACTTGTTAATAAGCAAATAGATAGGTTTGCCGAAAATTATAAGGCATATTGTTCAAATAATATCAGACATTGTTCAAATAATATCGGACATTATTTAAATAATATCGGACATTATTTAAACCAAAAGCATTGTCGTGAAGCCATAGTGCTATATCAGCATATACGAACCAAACCTGTGGTTACAATAAAGGACAATCTAACAGAAACAAACTATAATGATTTCATGGAAATAGCCCATTCGCGCAAAAATGCCAAAGAGATAGCAAACATTTTGCGTTCGCAGTATGGCGACACCTATTGGTGGTACTACTATTTCGTGAAAACAAATCCTATTAAATGATTATGGAAACTGAAAATATAGACGGAATATCAAAGATATTGCAGAATGCTGCCAATGCAATCTTTACAAAACAGCAAAACAGCAAGGCGGCGCTGACAATAGAGGATATTTTTGAAACCTTGTCGCTGTTCAAGGAAAATCTGCTCAATGCGCAGGCAAATGTGGTGGAAACACGCCCCGAAGTGTTGGCTTGCGATGTAGTTCGCTTTCAGAACAACAAAGACAAATGGGTTGCCTTTGTGGGATTGCTCAATGGACACCCTTATGAAATCTTTACCGGTTTGCAAGATGACGACGAAGGAATTCTTCTTCCCAAAACTGTAACAAAAGGCAAGATTATAAAAGTGGTGAATTCCGACGGTTCAAAAAGATATGACTTTCAGTTTGAAAACAAGCGCGGATACAAAACCACGGTTGAGGGACTTTCCGAGAAATTCAACAAGGAATATTGGAACTATGCCAAACTTATTTCTGGCGTTTTGCGCTACAGAATGCCACTACAAAACGTTATAAAACTCGTAAGTTCGCTATCACTCGAAAGCGAAAGCATAAACACTTGGAAAAACGGCGTGGAACGCGCACTCAAAAAGTATCTGTCCGAAGAAAATCCGGTATAAACAAAATAAAAACCGCCCCAACTTTACAAAGAGTTTGGGGCGGTTTTATGTTTACCTACCTATGTTGCGTAGGTAATGTTCCCTTATTTCTTTACCACCTTGTGCCCGTTCACAATATAGATGCCGCGTGGCAAATTGTTGAACGGAGTATTGATACGCACGCCGTCAATCGTATAAATAGCCTCGCCGCGAGAAACTTTGTCTGTCATAGTTTCGATACCAACAGTTGTATTTCCGATAACAACTGGGTCTGTAACTATCTGACCGTTTAGTCTCAGATAACCATCAACGAACGTTGCACCCTTGGGCGTAATAACTTCGCAGTCCTCAAGTGTTATCGACTTGAAGGCGCATATGTTGCCTTTAGAGCCTTGGGCACGCACGTTGCTATTCTTGATGTTGAGAAATCCATCTATTTTGTAGCCTGTAATTCCGTATATACCAGTTGCGGTAAGGTCTATATTGCTAATGGTAAGAACTGCATTGGTGCTTACATAAATACCGCTTTTTTCGGAAGAAGCGACATTGAGTGAAGGAAATTCGGTATCGGTCTTGTTTGTAATCGTTGTAGAGCCATTAATTATCATAGCCCACCAATCTGATGTCATTTTGCACTCTCCTTCTAGCTCGATGGTAAGCCCTTTTACGTTTTCATTAATAATACAAGTACCTTCGTTTTCCGTATTACAAATGTCAACGTCTTTTAGTCGCAGTGTTTTTGTTTTGGTGTCGTAGGTAATTGTTCCGCTCTTCACACCCGGGATACTTGATAGGTTGTTCTTGTTTTCTTCGGTTATTTTTACGCCACAAATTTTGAGAGTGTAATATATAGGTTGTATCATAACCTCGCCGGTTACTTCTTTGCCATTATGTATTAGAGTTCCTTTGCTAAAATTCCCATCTTCAATTCCGCAACAATCCATTTTTACCGAGTCGAAGTTGTATATAGTACCTCCCGTTCCGTTGATTTTTACAAAAGAGTAGTAAATGTATAGTGTAGAGCTCGTACCGTCGTCGCCTTGAAACCCTCGCTTTCCGTTGGTGTTGAGGTTTAGTGTGTATATTGAGCACAAAGTATTTTTTCCCACACCCACAGCGGCTTTGTTTGGAGAATTAAGAGTAAGAGAAGACCCTGTACCAATGCTGACAAACGAGGTGGTATCATTTAGATAAAAGCACGTCCATTTGCTTGATGTCATTTTGCATTCACCTTCAACCTCGATAGTAAGTCCAGTTATGCTATCGTTGATAATACAATTAGTTTCCGATTCAATCACAGCGTTTGTGAGTCGTAGTGTCTTTGTTTGTGAATTATAAGTAACCGTTCCGCTTTTCACTCCCTCGATATTTGATAGGTCGTTATTGTTGCCATCGCTTATTTGTACGCCGCAAATTCTCAGTCCATACTTCTCATAAGGAATGATAACTACTTCTTCGGTTACTGTTTCACCATTCTTTTTCAGTGCTCCGTCTTCAAAAACTACGTCCTCGGGTTCGATAATTTTTACATCGTTGAGCGTAAACGATTTGAAATCTTTGATAGAACCATATAATCCTTTGGCGTGCACGGTAGAGTTGGTAATGGAGAGGGAATTGTTGTTGCCGACAATTCCATATTCACCCGTAGCGGAGAGATTAAGGTCGCTGATATTACATTCCCCCGTAAACGTAACAAGACCTCCAAAATTTACAGAAGAAAGATTGAGCGAAGAAGTTCCTTGCCAGTAAATTCTTTTTTTCAGTGTGGTAGATGCGTCTAACATCATGCAATTTCCGAAGGTTGATTTCAGATTACATTCTCCACTCACCTCAATTGTTAGCCCTTCTATGCTTTCGTTATAAATGCAACTGCCGTCTTTCGTATCTATTACAAGTTCTTTTATCAAAAGTTGCTTGGTATAGGGATAATAGGCTATGCTGCCGCTTTTCACGCCTTCGATAACGGAGAGGTCTTCGCAGTTTTCGTCGGTTACTTGTACGCCGCAAATCTTCAGACCATAGTCTTCGGCGTGTACGGGTACGACCAAAAATGTAGCGAGTGCCATGACAATTAAGAACAGCCAGTTTTTTTGCGTGTGTTGTCCTTTGAAATCCAAATGTGTTTGTTTTTTCTTCATAGTGTTATAGTTTTGGTATGATTAATAATTAAGCTTAGTATTATGCCACTGTGCGTGTTTTTCAAAAGGTCATATTGTTGCACATATAGCTTTGATGCAAATGTAGTTAAAACAGCCTTTTCTTTTCTCAGTCTTGTTGTTAAAAATAACTAAACGCAATAAAATAAAGGTTGTAATGGCGCAAAAAATATTTGTACGATATATGGTAAAAACAAAGTCTGACATCGTTTTTACAAGGTCAGACCTAATTTAAATAACATCAGACTTGGTAAAAACGATATCCGATGTTGTTTTGCGCAAATTGTGCGGCTTGTTTTTTGAAAGACGTTTTGGGAAAATCTATAGCTGTTGTGTGATGATTTTCGCGGTTTAAATTGCTCGTGCAAACAATAATTTTCTAAGGAAATTGCGAAATTCCAAGAAAGAAACATTCAGCCGCCAAAAAAGGGGAGACCTTGTTTTTGGCGGCTGAGTTGTTTTTATTTCAATTTCACGATAACCGTTACTGTTACTTCGTGGGGAACGTAGCGATAGTTGTCGTGCTGCATCATGTAAATGCGATCGTTTTTGGCATTGCTCGTTGTGAAAATTGTAGTTACTATACCATCAGAACAGGTGGTGTTGGTGGTTTTGTTTAGTTTCGCCTCTTTGTTGAAACAATTGATAAGTTCTTGGGAATTCACCCTACCAACGGTGAGTTTCTTCACTACTTTTTCCACTTTGTGGGTTTGGGGATCGCGCTGAACGATTGACGAAAAATTCGAGTTGCCTACCGTGGAGATTTTTCCTATTCTCTCGTCCACGCTGTTTTGTGCCATTGCCATCAGCGGGACAACAAGAGTGATTAAAACGAATATTATTTTGCGTGTCATTGTTTCAGTCTTTAAGTATTTGCTCCATTAATTTCCTTTGTTGCGGGTCTTTTATGTTTTGCAGCACCTCGTTTTCCACATCATCAATAGTTTGCAGATTTGCAACTTTGTTTTCCAACTTTTCAGCATCGCTCAACGTTGCATCTATGGTATGCTTTATTTTTGTGAGGTTGTCGATGCGTTTTCCGTTTACTATCACGTAGCTGCCTTCGTATAAGTTTGCCAGTCTGTTGTTTTCGATATGTTTTAAGAAGAATGTTGTGCCACACACAATAGCTATCATTGCTGCTGTGCCTATTGCTATGCGACTCCAAACGGGCGAGAACTTAAACCTTGGCTTCTTTGTTTGCATAGCCACAAATTCGGTGTCAGCGGCAGCCATGTCCAGAAACATTTCCCGGTATTCCTGCAAACTTTCGGGAATATCTGTTTTTCTGAAATAGGCGTAGAGTTTCCGTTCCTCCTTTATTGTGGTTTCGCCATCAAAGAATCGGTCGATGAGTTTCTTTATTTTCTCAGTTTTCATTGTTCTTTTTGTATTGTAGTCTTATAGCCATTCGTCCACGGCTTATAATTTGTCTGATTGTAGCCTCTTTTATTCCGGTAAGTTTTGAGATTTCGTTGTATTCCATGCCATTGATAAGTCGCAGACGTATGATTGTTTGCTGGGCTTGGGGCATATGGTCGATAATAGTCATTATTTTGTAGTAACGTTCATGGATATCCGAATTTGAAGGCGTTCCGATTTCCATGCCGTCGATATCGACCGTTGGTTGTTCGCGTCTCAGATTGTCGATAGAGATGTTTCTCACCAGAATATTTGCCAGTGCGTTGATAGGTTCCCGCAGCGTATCTTTTATTTCCCATAGCCGTAGGAGCGCATCCTGCACCATATCTTCTGCTCTGCTGTCAGAGGGGAAATATCTGCGTGCAGTAGCCAGCAGTTCCTGTCTTATTTTCTGCATGGCTTGTTGTAATGCTTCTTCGGTCATGAAAAAAAGAGAGCGTCTTAGAAATTGTTGAGTTTTTGGGTGTCGGTTTTTGATGCGCCGCTGTTATTGATATCTGTTTTGTCGGCTGTGCCAGTGATTGTAAGCTTTCCTACTCCGCTGTTTACTGATTTCAGTGTGTTGCAGTCCACTTTGAGTTGTATATTGCCAGCTCCGCTGTTGTCGATGTCTATTTTGTCGCCTTTGAATTTCAGATTGCCCTTTGACGCACCATTGTTTTCGATAGTGAGTTCTTTTGAATCTGCGTTAAGATTAAAGTTTGTGGCTCCGCAAGATACTATTTTTGTTTGGTTGCTTTTTAGGAAATCGATATTCATCTTAGTAGCTCCGCTACAATCAATATTTGTTTGTTTGCAGTTGAGAGATTGGATATCGCATTTCGTAGCTCCGCAGAAACTTAAGTTCATAGCTGAAGTTTCTATCTCTTTTGCTTCAAAGGTGCTCGCCCCTGAGGTTTTTATAGCCGTTAGGTTTGGAGCGCTTATGTAGATATTTATGAAAGAGTTCTCGTTGATGCTGTAATTTCGATTGTCGCTGAAATTATTTCTGTTGCTGATTACCAAAACTCCATTGCTGTTTTGTATTTTGCAGTTGTTCACCAAATAGGGTGTACCTTCGGCTTTCACACTATAGTCTTTTGCTTGGGTGAAATAGATGTTTGCTATACCGCTGCTTTCGATTTTCGAGAAATCTTTGAGGTTGAATGTCTTTGAAATGGTTTGCCCTATCTTGGTTGGGTATGTATCAATTGATTTAAGCGACTTGTCAACTTTGTCAAAGGTATTGCTTGCAAAATAATCGTTGTTGTCAGCCGATTTTGCACTTTTTGAGTTTGCACAACTTGTGCTTGCGCATAATGTAAGCCCTACAAGGGAGTAGATAAAACTTTTAATGTTCATGATGTATGATGTTTTGTTTGTTGTTCTACTCGTTATACGTAGGTCAACGTGTTTTGTTACATTTATGTTGTGAGAAAAACAGATAATTTCTTGTTTCAACTATATGGCAAAGGGCAGCGAAAAATTGATATAGGATATCCTTAAAACAATGTCCGATATTATTTAAAAAATATCGGACATTATTTAAAAAATACCTGACATTGCAAAAGCCTCATTTTGTGAAGCGTAAAACCACGCCCGAATATGCCGGAATATTAACGCACAACGGACATTCCGGAACAAGATGTTCTTTCACGGTGTGGGGCTTGCCATTGGTCAAAAGGTTGGTGCAATTGTAGATTCCCGGTTTGATTTCCATATATTCAAATGCGTGGAGCGGAATGTTTACATATGCTTTGATGTCGCAGCCACTGAAATTTGCCACAATGAGCAACAGTTCTTTTTCCTCCTTGCGCAAAAACGAATATAATTTGTCTGCGGGATATTGTGAGTAGTTGCTTTGGTTGCAATATGTGAGGTCGAAAAACTTTCCGTTGACAATCGCCGGATTTTTGCAGATTTTGCCGAGCAGTGTTGCGTAGAAATCTTTCAGTTCGACATCTTCTTTTTCCAAAGTTTCGGGAGCAAACAAAGCTTTGCGCATCTTAGCTGGAGCCCAATAGTCGTAAATCGACGTGCGTCCGTCAACACCGCTATATCCTTCGGCATCCATTCCGCGTTCGCCATATTCCTGACCAAAATAAATCATCATCGGGTTAACATTCATCAATGCTGCTACTATCATTGCCGGTTTTCCTTTTTCGGCTTTGCCGGCATAGAAATCCGATGCCACTCGTTGTTCATCATGATTTTCTATGAAATTCAGCATATGTGGCTGCAAATTGCCTACACTTTGCCATGTGTACGTAATTTCGTTTGCCGGATTGTAGCCCGTAACCACATTGCGCAGTTTGTCATACAGTCCCATTTTGTCGTAGAGGTAATCAAAACCGCCATAGTTCACATACGCATCATACAAAGCGGGATTGTATATCTCGGCAATGAACAACACTTGGGGATAATCTGCCTTGATTTTATTGATAGCCCAATGCCAAAATTCTACAGGCACCATTTCGCTCATGTCGCAACGAAAAGCGTCGACTCCTTTGGCACACCAGAATTTTAATATGTCATACATTCGTGTCCATGTGTCGGGAGTGGGGGAGAAATGCTTTGTCCCGCCCTGATAGTCCACGCCATAGTTTAATTTTACGGTGTCATACCAATCGAAGTTGCCGGGATTGGGACGAAAACAATCGTTGCCCGTTGCTTTGGCTGGGTATTCTTCGTATCTTTCAGCGGCATCAGAGTTTTGAGGACTTACGAAACTTTGATTTTCTATGTAGTAGAAATTGTTTTGTGGCGAGAAACATTTAGTACAATCGTCATTGTCTCCGAAATCACCCACACCTTCGGGCGCACAATCGCTATGGTATTGGCGGGCTACGTGGTTTGGCACAAAATCAATGATGGCTTTTAATCCGCAACGGTGGGTGCGCGCAATCAAAAGTTCGAATTCTTTCATGCGATTGTCCACTTTTTCAGCAAGGTCGGGGTCGACATCATAGTAGTCCTTTATGGCGTAGGGAGAACCGGCAATGCCTTTAACCAAAAGATTATTGTCTTTTGTAATTCCGTATTTGCTGTAATCGCTTTGCGTGGCGTGTTCAAGAATACCTGTAAACCAAATGTGGGTAACGCCAAGATTCTTTATATCCTCCAATCGTTTGAACGTGAAAGCCGAGAATTTGCCGCAACCATTCTGCAGCTTTGTTCCGTTTCTTACAAGCCGTTGGTTTTTGTTGCCAAATAAGCGGGGCAATACCTGATAGATTACTATTTTTTCAGCCATTGTGCGTGGAATTTATCAAAAAGAGCCGTTTCACATTGGCTGCGGAACGGCTCTTTGTTTTATTTCATTGTTATTTCAATCCAAACTGTGCGCGCTAACACTGTCGTTGCCTTTGCAAATACGACCAATCATGCCTTGCAAAGCCTTGCCCGGTCCACATTCTATGAACTCGGTTGCACCAGCAGCTACCATGTTGTTAACTTCTTCGGTCCAACGCACGGGAGATGTGAGCTGCGCAATAAGATTCTGCTTGATTTCTTCGGGAGCTTCGTGTGCTTTCGCGTCGTAGTTCTGATAAACCGGACATACTGGCTTGGAGAACTGCGTGTTTTCGATAGCCGACGCCAATTCTGCGCGGGCAGATTCCATAAGCGGTGAATGGAACGCGCCACTTACTTTGAGAACAAGCGCACGCTTTGCACCAGCTGCTTTAAGTTTCTCACAAGCTGCATTTACTGCGTCGATGTTTCCACTGATAACCAATTGTCCCGGGCAATTGTAGTTTGCCGGAACAACAACATTGCCATCTGTAGAAACTTCTTTGCAAATGCTTTCCACAGTCTCGTCTGAAAGACCGATGATAGCCGCCATTGTGGAGGGCGCTTGCTCACATGCTTTTTGCATTGCCATAGCACGAGCGTAAACAAGCTTCAATCCATCGGCAAAACTCAAGGCTTTGGCTGCTACCAATGCCGAAAATTCTCCAAGAGAATGGCCTGCGGTCATCGTAGGAGTGAAATCTTCTGCACTACAAACGGCACTAATTACAGAGTGAATGAATACGGCGGGCTGAGTTACCTTGGTTTGCTTTAATTCTTCGTCAGTGCCGGCAAACATAATGTCGGTGATTTTGTAGCCAAGTATTTCGTCTGCCTCATCAAACAAAGCTTTTGCCTTGGGATTGTTATCATATAAATCTTTGCCCATTCCTACGAATTGGGCTCCCTGACCGGGAAAAACGTATGCTTTCATATCGGAATAATGTTGTTTGTTACTTATTTTCAGTGCAAAAATAACATTTTATTCTGAATTACGCGTAATGCTATGTCTCTCGGCGCTCAGACAAACTTCTTGATAGGGCTGACGAAACAGCATAACGACGTTATCTTTTCCCGAATGAACGAGTGCGTATATTATTATTTCCCGTAGAGTTGGTATTGCTTCGATTGCTTGGAGCGCTTTGAACTGCTGGTGAGGTATTACGTGTTGCTGGCGAAGAACCTTGTATATTGCGCGAAGCATTTGAAGAACTTTGCACCCTTTGTGAAAACGAACGATTGTTGTTGCCGCTTACATTTATATTGTTACGCGTTGTTCCTGTTCTGCCACCGGGAGTATAGTTGCGGTTGGAATTCCCACTGCTTATGTTATTGTTGTTACGATTTACGGTTCCGAAATTATTGTTGCCATTCAAATTTGAACGATTGTTGTCGGTGGAAACATATTTCAAACCATTGGAAGAACCGTTACTATTGTTGTTGTCGGGAGTTTGAATATGGTCTTTGGACGAATTGTTACCATTGTTTCGGTTGTTGTTGTCAAATTTATAACCAGCGTTGCCAGAATTTTCGTTCTTGTCTCTGTAATTACTGCCTCCGCCATAAACTTTACCATTGTTTCTATTTGAATTACCAGCTTCGGCTTTATTGTCATTGCGTCCGAAATCGCGTCCGTTATTATAGTTTCCGTTTCGATTATAGTTCATTCCTTTGTCGAAATCAGGTCCTGGATTGTGCCTATCGTCCCTTCGTCCGTAATGTTCGCCGTTATATTTTGGCGCATCAAAACGTTCGCCATTGCGGAAGTAATATCCGTGTCCACGTTCTCCGTAACGGTCGCGCATTCCGCCGTTTGCGCTGAATGTCATGTTCCTATACGGATTGTGTCTTGGGCGTTCTCTCCAACTTATGCCTCGATAAACGTTGAATATTGCCGGACGGCTGAAATAGAAGAAGCCACGATCGTAAAAGTCATAGGTAGTCATGATGCAAACTCCCGAGCGCCAAATCAAGGGACGGTAGAAGTATGAAATGTCTACGTATCTGTTGAACTGCCAATCAAACAAAATATAGCTGAGGTCTTGATTGCGGTAGCGCCAATACTGTCCGTCGATGTCGCTTGCGTAGTTTATGTTCAAAAAGTAGTTGAGGTTTATTTCGTAAGCCTTGTCATATTGTTCGGGTGTGAGGTTTAGTTCATACGCCATCTTGTCTGTGAGATACCATGCACGGTTGCGCGATTCTTCAAAACTCAGAGCCGAGGTGCTTGAATAGGCAAATATTATTCCTACAAGGGTAAGTATTAGCTTTTTCATGGCTGTTGTATTTTAGTTGTTCTACATGTTGATTTCTTCAAAGGCAAAAATGCGCAAATTAACGTTTGCTTCCAAATATTATCCGCTAAATAATGTGCAAAATGTTTTCAGAAACGAAAATATTGCACGTTTGAGCCGCAAATATGCCGAAAAAAGCAATAGAAAGCCGATGTTTTCGTTTTAATAATGACATTCTTCCGAAAATCTTATGCAGTGGCTTGACAGAATAAAGAGAGTGAAGATAGCTCTAATGATTGCGGCGCTTTTTATAGCAGTGGCGTCGCTCGCGGTTTCGCATTTTTTGGTCAAGGATATGGAGAAAGAGGAATATGAACGCATGGAAGTTTGGGCAGAAGCCATGCGCTCGCTCAACCGTGCCGATGAAACCACTGACCTTGGGCTTGTTTTGAAAGTGATAAACGGCAACAATACTATTCCGGTGATTGTTCTCGATGCAGAAGGCAATCCTGAAATTTCGCGAAACGTGGAATTGTCGAAAGCAGAGAAGAAAGATTCTTTGAAAACCCTTTTCGAGTATGCCGAAAGGTGGAAAACTGCGGGCAATTCGGTAAGAATAAATGCGGAAGCCGAAGATGGCGCAAACAAGAAAGATTCCGGTTTTCTTGAGGTTTGTTATGGCAGAAGTTCTATGCTCAATCGGCTTGCCGTTTATCCGTTTGTGCAACTCGGAGTAGTACTTATTTTTGCGATAGTGGCAGTTTTCGCCCTCATGAGTTCCAAACGCGCCGAACAAAACAAGGTGTGGGTAGGTCTTTCCAAGGAAACGGCCCATCAACTCGGCACACCAATATCTTCGCTTATGGCATGGACGGAAATTCTTAAGGAAACATATTCTGAAAGTTCGCTCATTCCCGAAATGGAAAAGGATGTGAGACGACTTCAACTCATTGCCGAACGATTTTCAAAGATAGGTTCTGTCCCGGAACTTGAAACGCAGAATATAATAGCCGCATTAGACAGAGCCGTAGACTATATGTCGCGCCGGGCATCAAACCATGTGAAGGTAATAAAGGAATATACGCGCGAAACAATAAATGTAAAGATGAATTCAGCCTTGTTTGAATGGGTGATAGAGAATCTTTCAAAAAACGCAATGGACGCAATGGCATCGGGAGGCGTATTATCTTTTCGCGTGAACGAAGTACCGGGAATGGTGCTTATAGATATCTGTGATACGGGCAAAGGAATCTCACGAAAAAGTTTCAAGACTGTATTTATGCCGGGCTATACCACTAAAAAAAGAGGGTGGGGACTCGGACTCTCGCTTGCAAAACGAATAGTAGAGGAGTATCATCATGGCAAGATATACGTCTTGTCTTCCGAGATAGGCAAAGGCACAGTTTTTCGTATCGAGATGCCGAAGATTTCCTAAAATAAAGCCTTTTGAAACTGTGTTGAAAATCAGTGATTTGCTATAGCCAAAATAATAAGGCATCTTTTTTAAAAAAGATGCCTTATTATTTAAACGATATCCGACATTGTTTTTACGAAATCAAGTATTGACAGAAAGACAAAAGTTTTGAACAAAAAATAAGGGCAATGCGTTGAGCGCAGCCCTTTATCTTTGTATAAAAAAGTTCGGGACGACAGGCGGATTACTGTTTTGTTTCGTCGTCAATAAAGCGTTTTGTGAGTTCGTCGAACTTGTCGATTCTTCTGTCGCGTAGGTATGGCCACCAACGCCTTACTTCTTCTGTGCGGTCGAGATCAATTTCCGTACATACAAAGGCTTCTTCGTTTTCTGGGGCTAACATTAGTAATTCCCCTTGAGGGCCGCTAATAAAACTGCTGCCCCAAAAGTTTATTCCCGGTGTATTGTTTGACGGATCTGGCTCAAAGCCTGTGCGATTTACGGTGATTACGTGAAGATTATTGGCAACAGCGTGTCCGCGTTGTACTGTAATCCACGCTTCGCGCTGACGTTTGATTTCTTCGGCATCATCTTCGGAATTATATCCTATGGCTGTAGGATAAATCAATATTTGTGCTCCTTGCAAAGCCATTAGTCTTGCTCCTTCGGGATACCATTGGTCCCAGCAAACCTGCACTCCGAGTTTTCCGATGCTTGTTTTTATTGGTTTGAAGCCTATGTCGCCCGGCGTAAAGTAGAATTTCTCGTAATATCCCGGGTCATCGGGGATTTGCATCTTACGATATTTTCCCGCAATGCTGCCGTCGGTGTCAAAAACAACGGCTGTGTTGTGGTATAATCCCGCAGTCCGGCGTTCGAAAATGGTTGTAACGAGCACCACATTGTTTTCTTTTGCAATTTTTCCGTAGAAGTCTGTGGATTTGCCGGGAATGCTTTCTGCGAAATCAAAGTTCTCCACATTTTCAGTTTGACAAAAATAAGCTCCGTTTTGGAGTTCGGGCAAAACAATGAGATTTGCGCCCTGGCTTGCCAAGTATTCGATGTGTTTTTTGAGTTTTTCGAGATTTTCTTCGAGATTCGTGGAAATTTTGGGCTGGATTATACCCACTTTTATCTTGTTCATATTGCTTTTATTTCGTTGTTGTTGAAAACGCCTGCGGGAAATTGCATTGCGCTGCAGTGAATGGAACCATGCTGACGGATTAATGCTGTGGCAGGAACGCCTACGATTTCTCTTTCGTTGTATATCCCGGCTATGGCTTGCATTGCTGCTTTGTCGTTGTTGGGTTGATTGTAAGTGGGAACCAATACCGCGCTATTCATTACAAGATAGTTGGCATAGGTTGCCGGTAGTCTTTCTCCACAGTCTTTGTCAAAAATTGCGTTAGGCATTGGAAGCGGAACCAAATTGAATGTCTCGCCACCGTTTTGCCTAAATGATTTCAATTCTTCCTCCATTAGCGCCAACTCTTTGTAATGTGAATCGTTTTGGTTCTCGCATTTTACATACGCAATAGTATCATGGGGGCACAAACGAGCCAGTGTGTCGACATGACCGTCGGTATCATCGCCTTCCAAAGCGCCATGTTTCAGCCAAAGCACTTGTTTGAGATTGAATATCCTTTTTAGCAGCAGTTCAATGTCGGCTTTGTTTAGTTGGGGATTGCGTGTTGGCGTAAGCAAACAGCTTTCTGTGGTTAATAGAATGCCTTTTCCGTCGGTTTCTATAGAGCCTCCTTCCAAAACAAAGTCGTTGCAATCGCGATAATTACCATATATAATGTGATTTGCTGCGAGATTGTGGTTTATTTTGCTGTCATTTTCTGCAGCAAATTTGTTTCCCCAGCCATTGAAACCGAAATCAAGAATTTCAACTCCGTTGGGTGTAATCATTGAAAGCACACCGCTATCGCGTGCCCAGGTATCGTTTATCGCGCATTCGTATATCGTTATGTTTTGCAGCACTTTTGCCGGCATCTTCTCTTTCAACAAAGTCTCTACATGCTTTTTATTTGATGTAACGACCAATAATCGTTCGCGCTTTGCTACTTCGTAGGCAAAACGAACGTAACATTCCGTAACTTCTTCGAGCATGTAGTTCCAATCGGTCTCTTTTGTAGGCCAGATTATTTGGATTCCGCTTTGTGGAAACCATTCCGGTGCAAAAAATCTGCCGCGGGTTTCGATTCTTGTGTCGTTATACCAATCGGGTTTCAGTTCGAGAGTAAAATCCATGCGTT
Source organism: Clostridiaceae bacterium Marseille-Q4149 (assembly GCA_963644855.1). Taxonomy (GTDB): domain Bacteria; phylum Bacteroidota; class Bacteroidia; order Bacteroidales; family Bacteroidaceae; genus UBA6398. The sequence continues at coordinate 32,947 of CAVIQL010000019.1, forward strand.
GTCCGGCGCGTGCTTTATAGAATAGTCCCATTGAGGTCGGTTTATTTTAGGTTGACTTCTACAACAAAATCGGCAGCTTCGGGTTTGTTTATGAGATTTACGCTTATTCCGTTGGCTGTTTTGGTATATTTTAGGGGCACTTTGCCGTCGAAAGTGCAAACGTTTTTTACCTTAGACTTCAGAGGTACTATGATGTTGTTGCTGCTTGCGTTCAAAACGTGCAGATACAAGGTCTTGCCTTTTTGAGTTGTGGTTCCCCAATCTTGTTCTCCCGGTTCGCCGGCTGTAGTGTCGTAGATTGTTTCGCCATATTGGCGCATCCATTTTCCGATGCCTTTTAGGCGTTCGATTGCTTCGTCGGGAATTTTTCCGTTGGGCTGTGGTCCTACGTTGAGCAGCAGGTTTGCGTTTTTTCCTGCGGTTCGCGCTATTAGTTGAATGATTTCTCCTACGCTTTTATATTTGTTGTCTGTGCAATTGTAGCCCCACGATTCGTTCATTGTCTGACATGTTTCGAGCGGCAGGCGTCCTACGGATTGACCAGAAAGCCCAGCTTTGTTTTCTCCGGGTATATCGCGCTCAAAGTTCTGTATGTCTTCGCCGTCGAATGGGGTGGTGTGGTGATTGTTTGCCACAAGACACGACGGTTGGGTGTTGTGAATCAAAGAATATAGCTCGTCGAGATGCCAATCAAAGGTTACTGAATCTTTTTCATGGTCCCACCAGCCGTCAAACCAAATTGCGCCGATTTTTCCATAGTTTGTCAGCAATTCTTTGAGCTGCCCTTTCATGAATTTCACGTATGTGTTCATGTCGTTGAGCCCTTTCACTCTTCCAGTGCCTTTTCCCGTTTGTCCTATGGGGTAGTCTTGGCGTGTCCAATCGAGTAATGAATAATATAGATTTAGCGTAATGTCTTGTGCATGACATTCGTCTGCCAATTTTTTAAGCACATCTTCGCCATAGGGCGTTGCGTCGACGATGTTGTAGGGCGATTGCGCTGTTTTGAACATGGAAAAACTGTCGTGGTGTCGTGAAGTGAAGCATATATATTTGGCTCCAGAATCTTTTATCGCGTCAACCCATTCCTTGGCGTCGAACCCCTGCGGATAGAATGCGCTTGCGGCCTTGGCATATTCGTTGAAATTTACGTTTGCATTGTTCATAAACCATTCGCCTTGCCCGAACATTGAATAGACGCCCCAATGAATGAAGATGCCAAAGCGCATGTTTTGAAATTCCTCGCGGGCTTTGAGGTTTTCAATCCTTGGAACGTATTGCGCAACTGATATATTGGCGCTTATTGCTATAAGGAGTGCGGCTACAATATATTTGTAAAAGTTCTTGCTCTTTATGGTCATGATGTTATTGCTATAAACTATATTGCAAACTTACAAAAAATACATGGTATAGGGATAAGACACTAATTTTTTGCCTGGAAAAACAAGCGGCAAAAGTAGTGGAAAAAACTATTCGGCATATCGTGAAAATAATGTCGGATATTTTTTAAACGATATCGGATATTATTTAAAAAATGTCTGACATTATTTTTAGCATATTTCTTATAGTGTTTTGGGGAAGTATTTTGGGATTCCCCAAGACTGCCTATAAGAATGAAAATCTGAGCCTTAATTCAGAAAACCAGGCGAAATATACGACTTAGGCTTGTAGTCCACCAAATTGTCGCAATGGCGGCGAATATTTTCTGCCGTTTTGGTCTTTGGATATTTGGTTGCCGCCGTTTTCCACAAGCACCAATCTTGATATGCTTTGGCAGCGCGTTCTTTATCAGTGAACATCGTGAATGCTTTGGCTTTTATCCTTTTTGCTTTTGCAGACAGAGTGTTTACGCAATGCCTTTTATATTGGCTGTGGAATGGATAGAAATCCCAGGAGCCCCAATAGAATGATGTCAAAGACCAACATTGACCTATCGAATTTTGCATGCCGCGAGCGTATGATAGCATCTTTTCCGCTTTTGTGTTGGGGTCGGAAGTTCCATTAATCTCCTTTTCCAGTCTACTCATGTTTTGAGCAAAATGAAGTTTGTATAGCAAATCTTTGTTCGGCTTTTTCACGGCTTTCCCAACAGTTGGTTTCCCGATTTCAAAAGGATTTCTGTCGAAATAGTTGCTTACCGAGCGGCTACGATAGAATTGTGCGGAAACTTTCTTAAGATATTCTACGGCTTCCGCGTATTTCCCTACAGACATTAATTGGGTTCCGATGATATCATATAGGAATTGAGGGTCGGTATAACTTCTGCTGTTCAAAAAATTGTCCAAAGGCTTCTCGGGTTTTGATATCTTGTACGCCAATTTCTTCACAGATTCCACTCCCAAAGAGTCGAGGTTTATGAAATAGTCGTTGGCGTAGTCATAAGTATTGAGAGAGGAGTTGTGATAGTCGTTCCAACTAACCATTTTGTTTGATGTTGACGAATTCTTAGCGCCATTTAGGAACATCTTATGGTATTTCCCATCTTTTTTGAGCACCGCATTATTGCATTTGGTGAAAATAAGATTGTCAGCCATGTTTATAAATTGCAGGGCACGGGTTTGATAGTTTGACTTGATGCACAACGGCGCAACATTTCCTATCACAATTTTTCGCAGCATGTCGCTCCAATAAAAAATACTCAAGCCGCAAATGTGGTTGTCCACACCGTGTTGCTGTATTTTCTCTTTGATTTTGGGTGTGATGCCGTCGGAGATTTTTTTGTCCAGCCACAACAATTCTCCATACAGGTAGTCTTCGAAATTTGAGTTGTAAGATTTTTGATACTTGGTGTTCAAGAAAAGTTCAAGAACGTGTATAGACGCTTTTAAATCGGTATCGGCGGCAAAAGATTTGGCAGCGCGAATGCAGGATAAGGCTTCTTTTTGTTTTCCTATTTTATCGGCAAGAAAAGCTTTGGTATAAAACCATCTTGCTTTGTCTTTGAATTGATTTTTGCTGATTATAGTAGAAACGTTTCGGTATAGTTGTTGATAATCCGGGACTTCTTCAAGGCTTTCCATGTGTTCATAAGAATGAATCTTGCTTTGATATTCGCAGAGTGCTTTAGCTTCTTCGTTATCTGCTTTCAAATTCAATTTTTCCGCTTTGTCGCTTTGTCCCAAGTGCAGATAAGCCCCTTTGATATAGTTCAAGGCAAAGTCTTTTATTATATCATTGTGGAAATATCGGCTTGAGTTTTTCCATAAGTCTACGCACGCGCCATATTGTTGGGCGGCAAACAAAGCACGTATGGCTTGCAATGAATATCGGTCCTTTAAGCGCTTTCCTTTGTAGGCTTGCGCTTGTTTTGCAACCTTTTTTAATTGCACAGTCTCGGAGTCGCCGTCAACAAAGTAGTACCAAAGTGTGTTTTGAGCGGAGCGAATTTGTTCGCATTGCTTTGCAAGAAGCAGAAAGTCTACTATTTCTTTGTCTTTGTGCTCAATAATCCATTTGGCAAAAGCATTGCGAGTTTCTTTTTCGCTAAAAATATTTTCTATCTGCTCTAAATTCCAATCGTAAACAACTTGTTCGATATCTTTCAAAGGTAGTGCTGGCGATGTTGCCTTTGCCCATTTTTGGCAGTTCGCTTGTCGTTCCTGAGCCTTGGAGAGTTGTTTGAAAGAGCCGTCCATGTTGTCCCCAAACAGTCTGAACAAAAAATATTGGCTTGCCGAATATTCACGGTCATAAGGACCGCAGGCAAACAATGCCGGGAACGAAAAAATTGCAAATAGACTGATTATGATAAGACGCTTCATGTTACTTCAATATTTGTTCAATTTCATCTTTGCTGTATCTTGACAGTTCTTTTTCATCAAGATGATAAATTATATTGTTGGTGATTGGAGAAATTCGCGATGCAGCCAAATTCTTTACTTTGATGATTTCTTTAAACGTAGGTATTTCACGGCGAATTATAGTTCCGGCGTTAAGATAGTTCCCCTCTATACAAGAATCCTTTTTCATCTTAAAGAGATTTTCTTTTTGGGGCTCGTATAAAAGTGAGTCGCTAAAATCTGTCTGATGCAAAATAGTTCGGAATTCATTGTTGTTAAGCACGATGCTCCAACTGTAAGTAGGATACGCAAGCGACAGAGGAATAGGATAATCTATGTTCTTGGTAAGATAGGGAGCTACATCTTTATAATCCAATATGGAGTTATAAATTTCGGGGTCGTATATCGAACCAGTATTATAAAGCATAAGCACACCGCAGTCTACAGGTGGAGCAGTTTGTTTGAGTTGATGCAAACGCACCGTGGAACTTAATATAATATCGTCCTTTTGTAAAAGTTGGTGTAGACTATCACACAAATTGAAGAACTGCTCTTGGGTATCGTTCGACCAGTCGCTGTCGAGTTGTAGTTCCTTGAAATTCGAAAAGCCATGCTTGTCGGCCATAGCCTTTATACGTTTGTATAAAACATCTTGGAAATAAGGATCAAGAGATATGGCTTTCTGCGTAATATAAACCACGGGAACTATTTCAATGTCTTTTGGCAGATTGTCAATAAACTTGATAGTGGCAATAGGAACAGATTTCTGTTCTCCGTCATAGTCTGCTTTATAGTCAACATCAAATAGTCGAACGTATAGCTTGGTAATCTGGTGTTCTTTCAAGAAATTTTGTTCCCATGACGATAGCTTAAAAGTGGTTTTCCAATAGTAAGCCCCTTTTTTATGTTCTTGCAACAAACTTTTGCGTTGCTTGTTCCCGCCACAGGAAACAAAAATAAGAACAATGGCAAACAGTAAATACAAATACCTTTTCATCTTTTTAGTTTATGTTCTTTATGGCTGTGATATATAGTTGTAAACAATGCTGCAAACTTACGAAAAAGCAAACGAAATAATGATATTAGGCGAAATTTTTGCCTTGGAAAAATAAATGGCAAAAGCAGTAGAAAAATTTCAAGGCATCTCGCAAAAACTCCAAGGCATCTAATTTAAATTCCAAGGCTTGGAATTTAAATTAGGTCGGATCGCGTTTTGAGCAGGTTTCCTGTTGTTTTTTACATGTTGTGAAAAGCGTGTGCAAAAACAAAAAACGTTAGGCTGCAAGCCCCATTTTGTTTTCGGGACTTACAGCCTAATATGTTTTTTACGTGAAAGATTTCGGATTATTCTTCTACAGCAGCCTGGGCCGCAGCAAGGCGTGCGATGGGCACGCGGAACGGTGAGCAGGAAACGTAGTTTAATCCTACTTTGTGGCAGAACTTAACCGAAGAAGGTTCGCCGCCGTGTTCGCCGCAAATGCCGCATTTCAAATCAGCACGCACTGCGCGACCTCTCTTAACTGCAATCTCGATAAGTTGTCCTACGCCGTTTTGATCAAGCACTTGGAAAGGATCAACCTTAAGTATCTTCTTCTCAAGATATACGGGCAAGAACGAAGCAATATCGTCGCGAGAGTAACCGAATGTCATTTGGGTCAAGTCGTTTGTGCCGAAAGAGAAATACTCTGCGCGCGAAGCTATCTTGTCAGCAGTCAAGGCTGCACGAGGTATCTCGATCATCGTACCAACTTTGAACGGAACTTCAATTTCTTCTTCTTTGAAGAGTTCGGCAGCCGTGTCGCGGATAATTTTCTCCTGTGCCTCGAATTCATAAAGGATACCGATGAGCGGAACCATGATTTCGGGGTGGGGATCATAGCCTTCGCGCTTTAATTCTATGGCAGCGCCAAGAATTGCACGCGTTTGCATTTGTGTGATTTCGGGATATGTATTACCCAAACGGCAACCGCGATGGCCGAGCATTGGATTGTGTTCAGAAAGACTCTCTATGCGCTGACGGATATACTCTACGGTTACGCCCATGTCTTTTGCCATTTCTTCCTGACCTTTTTCGTCGTGTGGAACAAACTCGTGAAGAGGAGGATCTAGCAAGCGAATATTTACAGGATAGCCGTCCATTGCTTTGAAGATACCTTTGAAATCTTCTTTTTGGTAAGGCAACAATTTACAAAGGGCTTTCTCACGTCCTTCCTTGCTGTCTGAAAGAATCATCTCGCGCATTGCCACAATTTTCTGGTCATCAAAGAACATGTGCTCAGTACGGCAAAGACCAATACCCACTGCGCCGAATTTGCGAGCAACAGATGCGTCATGAGGAGTGTCGGCATTCGTTCTTACAACCAAACGAGTGTATTTGTCGCAAAGTTGCATGAGTTCTGCAAACGAGCCTGAGAATTCTGCAGCCTGCGTAGTGATTTCTCCCTGGTATACATCGCCAGTAGAACCATTAATGGAAATATAATCACCTTCGCGAAGAACTGTTCCGTCAATTGTTACGGTGCGTTTCTTGTAGTCAATAATTAAAGCGCCTGCACCCGATACGCAGCATTTTCCCATTCCGCGAGCCACAACGGCAGCGTGTGATGTCATACCGCCACGTGCGGTGAGAATTCCCTCAGCTTCTGCCATTCCTGCGAGGTCTTCGGGCGAAGTTTCGATACGTACCATCACTACTTTATGACCATCTTTATGCCATTTTGCGGCATCGTCGGCAAAGAATACTATCTGGCCTGTTGCAGCTCCCGGAGATGCGGGAAGACCGCGGGTTAGTGATTTAACGTTAGCAAGTGCTTTTTTGTCGAAAATGGGGTGGAGCAATTCGTCGAGTTTATTTGGTTCGCAACGTTCGAGTGCGGTTTTTTCGTCAATCTTTCCTTCGTGAAGGAGGTCCATTGCGATTTTTACCATAGCAGTTCCCGTGCGTTTTCCGTTGCGTGTTTGCAAGAACCAAAGTTTACCTTCTTGAACGGTGAACTCCATATCTTGCATATCGCGGTAGTGATCTTCGAGTTTGTTCTGGATTGCGTCGAGTTGCTTGTAGATTTCGGGCATTGCTTCCTCCATTGAGGGATATTTTGCAAGGCGTTCTTCTTCGCTTACTCCTTGCATCTCTGCCCATTTTTGCGAACCGGCTTTGGTAATCTGCTGTGGAGTGCGAATACCAGCCACAACGTCTTCGCCTTGTGCGTTTACGAGCCATTCACCGCTGAAAACGTTTTCGCCTGTTGCGGCATCGCGACTAAAGCATACGCCTGTGGCTGAACTGTCGCCCATATTGCCAAATACCATTGCCATTACCGAAACGGCAGTTCCCCATTCGGCGGGTATTCCTTCCATCTTGCGATAGAGAATGGCGCGTTCGTTCATCCAACTGTCAAACACAGCACATATTGCGCCCCATAGTTGCTCCATAGGATCGGTTGGGAAGTCTACGCCTGTGCGTTCTTTGATGGCTTTTTTGAATTCTGCGACGAGTTGTTTCAGTTCTTCGGTTGTAAGTTCATTGTCAAGATGAATGCCACGTTGGGACTTGATTTTCTCAATAATGGCTTCGAATGGATCGATGTCTTCTTTGCTTTTAGGTTTCATGCCCAAAACTACGTCGCCATACATTTGTACGAAACGACGATAGGCATCGTAGGCAAAGCGGGGATTGTTGGTTTTCTTTGCAAGTCCTTCGGCCACTTCGTCATTCAAGCCAAGGTTGAGAATTGTGTCCATCATGCCGGGCATAGATGCTCTTGCGCCCGAACGTACCGAGACGAGCAGAGGATTGACGGGGTCGCCAAACTTGCTGTTCATCAAATTTTCTATATGTTTTACGGAATTCTCCACATCTTCTTTGAGCTGATTTACAACTGCTTCTTTGCCGATGCGATAGTATTCGTTACACATGTCGGTGGTAATGGTGAATCCTGGAGGAACTGGTATTCCCAAAAGATTCATCTCGGCAACGTTTGCGCCTTTTCCGCCAAGCAAATTGCGCATGCTGGCATTTCCTTCGGCACTGCCGTTACCAAACAAATAAACTCTTTTATTTTCCATATATATATTAATAATGTTTGTTCGGTTTTAATTATGTTTTAGTTTTGATACAACGTAAACTGTCCGCATATCTTTAAGTATGTGGAAACCGCGACGCATTATTTATATAATGGTAGTTGCGGTGGCTTCTACGATGTTTCCTGGTTGTTTGTATGGTGTGCTTTGCGCGCCATATAGGGCACGTTCTGCAATCGCCTATTCGCAAAAGTAATATTATTTCCCGAAACGATAGGGTTTTGCCAACTAAAAATGTCGTATTGTCAATGTTTTTTTTGCTCAAACGGGTAAAGTTTGTGCTTTTTGTGCTATTATACGCAGTATAACTTGTTGTGGTTTGTTAAAATCTTGTAACGAAAAATGGTTCTCGACATGCTGTTTTTCTGTGTTCTGATATGGCAAAAATAATATCGGATATTATTTAAACAAAGTCCGATATTATTTAAAAAAGGTCCCTTGTTTTTTTTCTAATATTTGATGTCGTTTTTTGCATGTGTCCGACGATTGTGGTTAAAAGGGTTTTGAATAGAAAAACAACCATAGCAAACATGGTGGTTATAGGGTGGGGTATGATAGAAATCGGCTGGAAAAACAACTTTTCGGAATGAAAATATTACTACATTTGCACAACAAGAATCTATAAACGAAATGAACAATATAACAAGACTTTTTCTTGCAGGCGCAGCGCTTGTCGCGTTTGCATTGACTCCTATGAAATCGAAAGCGCAGGCAAACGACGATCCGGATACAAAGTATGCTGTGGAATTGTTGAAAACCGGTACAGTGGCTCCCGATTTTAGCTTGAAAAATCTTGAGGGAAAAACCGTGAAACTCTCAGATTTCAAGGGGAAATACGTAGTGATTGATTTTTGGGCTTCGTGGTGTCCCGATTGTCGCAAAGATATTCCCGAAGTGCAGCGTATGTATAAGAATTTTCATGCCAAAGGCGTGGAGTTTGTGGGAGTTTCTTTTGATACCGACAAGACAAAATGGGGCGATGCCGTAAAGAAATACAATATAGAATATCCTCAGGTGAGCGAATTGGTGAAGTTTCACGACACCAAGATATCCCAAGCCTATGGAGTGAAGTGGATTCCGTCGATGTTCCTTATCGATAAGGACGGAAAGGTTGTGTTGTCTACCGTGCTCTCGTATAAAATGGAGAAGAAACTCACCGAAATGTTTGCCGACAAGAATGCAATTGCCGGTACGCGCGAAAAAGTGGTGATAGGAGGGAGCAAAGGCAAACTCTCAGCCATTATTCAGAAACCAGAACTGAAAGCGGGCGAAAAAGTGCCGATGGCGATATTAATGCACGGGTTTACAGCCGACAAAGATAGCCGCATAATAGCATTGCTTGCCGACTCGCTTCAAGCTCGAGGCATAGCGTCGATACGTTTCGACTTCAACGGACACGGAGAAAGCGAGGGCGATTTCCAGGAAATGACAGTGCCCAACGAAATAGAGGACGCAAAAATGGTATATGAGCATGTAAAAGCCCTGCCATACGTGAGCGATGTGGCTCTTGCGGGACATTCGCAAGGCGGAGTGGTTGCAAGTATGGTTGCCGGCGAATTAGGAAATGATAAAGTCAAAGCAGTGGTGTTGTTTGCGCCGGCTGCTGTTTTGCGCGACGATGTCATTCGCGGCAATACCATGGGCGCTTTCTACAATCCCTTGGATCCGCCCGAATATGTGCAACTTGGCAACAAGAAACTCGGAGGCGATTTTATACGCACGGCTTTCAGTTTGCCCATTTATCCTACCGCAGCAAAATATACCGGAGCAGCGTGCATCATACACGGCAATGGCGACCGCATAGTGCCTTATACTTACGGCGAAAGGTATCATGAAATATGGCAAAACAGCCAGTTGCATATCCTTGAAGGCTATGATCATGGTTTTTCGCAGAACGAATATCGTGCAACCAGTATAGCCGCCTCGTTTTTGTATGACACATTGAAAAACTAATGCCTTGCAAATCGCAAGCTACAAGTCAACGGAAAAATTAGTATTTTTGTAGTTCAAAAAATTACTCTATGCAAACAAACGAAGAACTCATAGACAAATTGATTGATTTGTCTTTTGCCGAAGATATAGGCGATGGAGACTGCACAACCTTGTGTTGCATTCCCGAAACGGCAATGGGACGCTCCAAAGTGCTTATCAAACAGCCGGGAATACTTGCTGGTGTGGAGATAGCCAAACGTATTTTCCATAAATTCGACCCCGACTTGAAAATCGAGGTTTTGATAAACGACGGAGCCGAAGTAAAACCGGGCGATGTGGCTATGGTGGTAAGCGGAAAGATACGCAGTCTGTTGCAAACAGAGAGACTTATGCTCAATGTTATGCAGCGCATGAGCGGCGTGGCTACCACTACACACAAATACCAGGAACTTTTGAAAGGAACGCACACCAAAGTGCTCGATACCCGTAAAACAACTCCCGGTATGCGTGTGCTCGAAAAAATGGCGGTGAAAATTGGCGGCGGTGCCAATCATCGTATGGGACTTTTCGATATGATTTTGCTCAAAGACAACCATGTGGATTTTGCCGGCGGCATAGAAAACGCTATCGACCGATGCCACGAATATCTAAAACAGACGGGCAAAAAATTAAAAATAGAAATAGAAGTGCGTTCGTTTGACGAACTTCAACGGGTGATGCAGCATGGTGGCGTGGATCGCATTATGCTCGACAATTTCTCAGTTGCCGACACGCGTAAAGCCGTTGAAATAATAGCGGGAAAGTATGAAACCGAATCGAGTGGCGGAATTACTTTCGAAACAATCAGAGGATACGCAGAATGTGGCGTAGATTATATATCCGTAGGAGCACTCACTCATTCGGTAAAGAGTTTGGACATTTCATTCAAAGCATGCTGACAAAAATGAAAGCAATCTTCAAAATATTGACAGGTGTATTGCTCGCCGCTTATTCCATGCCGGCAGCATTTGGTTGCACCAATTTTATTGTAGGTAAAAAAGCGTCTGCCGATGGTTCGGTATTTATTTCTTACGCAGCCGATAACTATGGAATGTATGGCTTCTTGTATCATCGCAATCCCGGAACTCATGCAAAAGGAACTACAAGAGACGTAATATATTGGGATACTAATAAATTTCTCGGCAAAATTCCCGAAGCACCAGTAACATATAATGTAGTAGGTAATATAAACGAAAACCAAGTAGCTATTGCCGAAACAACATTTGGCGGTCGTGAAGAATTGGTTGACACTACTGCAACGATGGATTACGGAAGCATGATTTATATTGCCTTGGAACGTGCAAAAACTGCGCGGGAAGCTATAAAAATAATGACGGATCTTGCTGCAACTTATGGCTATAATAGCGAGGGGGAAACCTTTACAATTGCCGATAAGAACGAGGCGTGGATAATGGAAATGGTTGGTAAGGGAAATGTAGAGAAAGGTGCCGTATGGGTGGCCGTTCGCGTTCCTGATGATTGCGTTTGTGCGCACGCCAATCAGAGTCGTATCCATAAATTCGACATGAAAGACAAGGAAAACGTGCTTTATTCAAAGGATGTAGTGAAATTTGCGCGTAAACAAGGCTATTTTAATGGTAAGGATGCGGATTTTGATTTTGCCAACGCTTATTGTCCTGCCACTTTTAGCGGATTGAGATATTGCGAGGCAAGAGTATGGAGTTTCTTTAATCGTTGGACTGATGGCATGGACAAATATCTTCCCTATGCCTCGGGAAAAGATTTGAAAGCAGAGCCGATGCCTTTGTTTATCAAGCCAAAGAGAAAACTTTCGGTGGGAGATGTGATGAATTGCATGCGCGATCATTACGAAGGAACTCCTTTTGATATGACCAAAGATGCTGGTAGCGGAGTTTATAACGCTCCTTATCGTCCTTCTCCATTGTCATGGAAATATAATGGCAAAGAATATTTCAACGAACGTCCTGCTTCTACCCAACAAAGTGGCTTTGTGTTTGTGGCACAGTTGCGTTCGAATTTACCAGACCCTATAGGCGGAGTGATATGGTTTGCTAACGATGATGCAAATATGGTTGCTTTCACGCCAATGTATTGTTGTATTACCAAATCGCCCGAATGTTTTTCCGCGAAAACCGCAGATGGCGTAACTTTCTCTTGGAAATCGGCTTTTTGGGTTTGTAATTGGGTTTCGAATATGGTTTACCCGCGATATTCCATGATGTTTGGTGATCTTGAGAAACTACGTAATAAATTGGAAAATACTTATTTTGCAAATCAAAGTGCGTTGGAAATAAAAGCCAAGGAATTGTATGAGCAATCTGAAGCAAAGGCGGTAGAATATCTTACTAATTATTCTGATACAACGGCACAATCGATGTTGGCGCAATGGAAGAAATTAGGCGAATTCCTTATCGTGAAATATAATGACCAAGTGGTTAAGCCCGAAAAGGATGGAAAATTCTTGCGTAACGCAGAAGGATTGGGCGAGACGGTGAAACGTCCGGGCTTCCCCGAAGAATATAGAAAAGTAATAGTAGATGAGACAGGTGATAAATATCTTGTCCCCTAAAGAATGATATAAAAACAATAATACAATGGATAATACAGAGACAATAAAACTATGTGAGCAAAAAGCACAGCAATGGCTTGATTCTCCTGTTTATGATGAGGATACGAAAAAAGCTGTTCGTGAAATGTTGGCAAACTCCGATAAGACGGAACTTATTGATTCTTTTTATCAGAACCTTTCATTTGGAACTGGTGGCTTGCGCGGAATAATGGGACCGGGTACAAATCGTATGAACATCTATACGGTTGGAGGTGCTACCCAAGGTTTGGCAAACTATCTGAAGAAGAATTTTGCTGACCGCAAAGAGATTTCTGTTGTTGTTGGTCATGATTGCCGCAATAATAGCCGTTTGTTTGCTGAGATTTCGGCAGATATTTTTTCTGCCAATGGAATAAAGGTATATCTCTTTGATGATATGCGTCCTACTCCGGAGATTTCTTTCGCAATACGTCATTTTGGTTGTCAGAGCGGAATTATTATAACCGCTTCTCACAATCCCAAAGAATACAATGGTTACAAGGCTTATTGGGACGATGGTGCGCAGGTGCTTGCGCCGCATGATCAAGGTATAATCGATGAGGTGAACAATGTTCTCCCCGAAAATATAAAATTCAAGGGCAATGCCGAACTCATAGAGACTATTGGCAAGGCTGTTGACGATGAGTATTTGCGCCAGGTAAAAACTCTTTCGATCGATCCCGAAGTAATTCAGAAGCAGAAGGATTTGAAGATTGTTTACACGCCTCTTCATGGTACGGGCATGATGCTTATTCCGCAATCTATGAAACTTTGGGGATTTGAAAACGTGAATTGTGTGCCCGAGCAGATGGTGAAAGACGGTAATTTCCCAACGGTGGTAAGTCCTAATCCCGAAAATGCCGAAGCACTTACGCTTGCGATAAAATTGGCCAAGAGCATTGATGCCGACATTGTGATGGCGAGTGATCCAGATGCCGACCGCGTTGGAATGGCTTGCAAAGACAATAAAGGTGAGTGGGTTTTGATGGACGGAAATCAGACTTGCATGATTTTCCTCTACTATATCATCAACAATCGTATTGCTACGCATCAGATGAAGGGCGATGAATTCATTGTCAAAACAATTGTTACCACGGAGCTTGTAAAGGAGATTGCAAAGAAAAACAACGTTGAGATGTTTGACGTTTATACCGGCTTCAAATGGATTGCTCGTGAAATTCGTTTGAACGAAGGCAAGAAAAAATATATTGGCGGCGGTGAGGAAAGCTACGGTTTCCTTGCAGAAGACTTTGTTCGCGATAAAGATGCAGTGTCTGCTTGCACGCTTTTGGCTGAGATTTGCGCATGGGCAAAGAATCAAGGCAAAACTTTGTTTGATATTCTTATGGACATATACGTTGAATATGGTTTCCGTCTAAACAAGACCATAAATGTAGTTAAGCCCGGAAAGAGTGGAGCAGATGAAATTAAGGCTATGATGGACAAGTTCCGCACAACACCGCCTACGGAAATCGCTGGTTCAAAGGTTGTGGTGGTGAAAGACTACAAAACTCTCACCGAAACCGATGCTGATGGCAAGGTTTCAAAGCTTGATATGCCTGAGTCGAGCAATGTTTTGCAATGGTTCACAGAAGACGATACCAAAGTGAGTGTTCGCCCGTCGGGAACGGAGCCTAAAATTAAATTCTATATAGAAGTAAAGGGCGAGATGGGTTGTGCCCATTGTTTCAAGGGAGCAAACGATGCTGCGTTGAAGAAGATTGATGCGGTGAGGGCTTCACTTAATATTTGAATAGCATGTTAGAATAAAGATTTGCGGGGTGTTCTTCATACAAATAGAGAATGCCCCGCTTTTTAGTATATGGTTATGGAAAATACTAAATGGTTTATATTCTGTGGCGGAAAACTTCTTTTGAAAAAAGGGGAGGGTGATGACGATTTCGAAGTTCCGGTGAGTGATGTGCCGCCAATTTCTACCGAAGTGCCGACGCATGTACATTCGTTTGAGATGGAAAATGGTTTGGCCAAGTCGTTTGTGATCAACGATGAGGTTTCTTTGCCCAAGGGTATGGAGTTTGTCCCGTTGCGTAGAAGTTTCTTTCTTTTGCCGTCGGAAATTTATCGAATGGCAGGAAAGATGGAAGAACTGATATACTGGGACAAGGAAACGCAATATTGCGGACGTTGCGGCGGAAAGCTCGAATATTCTTCTCCCATAAGTAAGAAATGCAAAAGTTGCGGTCATACGGTTTGGCCTGGGCTTCAGATTGCAATAATAGTGCTTGTGAAGCGTGGCAACGAGGTTTTGCTTGTACAGTCCAAGGGTTTCAAGGGCGATTATATGGGACTTATTGCTGGTTTTGTCGAGACTGGCGAAACTCTTGAACAGGCTGTGAGGCGAGAGGTTATGGAAGAAACGCAAGTGGAATTGAAAAGTGTGAGATATGTAAAGAGTCAAGCGTGGCCATATCCGTGCAATTTAATGGCAGGTTTCGTTGCGGAATACGAAAGTGGGGAAGTGGCGATACAAGAGTCGGAATTGCGAAAGGGTGGTTGGTTTACCCGTGAAAACCTGCCTGCTTTGCCCGATGAGGCAAGCATTGCCAGGCAACTTATAGAGGCTTGGAAAAAATGCAAGATATAAAATCAAAAGAGTCATCTTGTTTCAAGATGACTCTTTTGGTAGGGTGGGTAGTGGGACTCGAACCCACGACATTCAGAACCACAATCTGACGCTCTAACCAACTGA
>CAVIQL010000020.1:0-48023 GCA_963644855.1 Clostridiaceae bacterium Marseille-Q4149
ATGTCTGACATTGTTTAAAAAATATCGGTTATTGTTTTTGCGATATGCCTTGTTGTTTTTTGTGATAGCTTTGGGCTTATTCGCAAAGCGGCTTTTGCGTGGAAATTATAAAGTTTATTGGTAAATTTGCATGCTTAAATTTGGCACCCTTTACGATGTTGAAATTCAAACAAAGCGATATTCTGCTTGCGGCAATGCGCGATGGCAAGGTGCTGACGCGCATTGATAAACTGAAGCTTATTGTGGCTCTCAGCATTCCCTCTGTGTTGGCGCAGATTACGAGTGTGCTGATGTTTTATATCGATGCTGCGATGGTGGGACACCTTGGAGCAAAGGCTTCGGCAAGTATAGGATTGGTTGAAAGCACTACGTGGCTTTTTGGAAGCATCACGAGTGCGGCGTCGATGGGTTTCTCGGTGCAGATTGCCCACAAGGTGGGGGCGAAAGACTTTGAGGGGGCGCGCAATGTGTTTCGTCATGGATTGATAGCCACTGGTGTTTTGGGTATAATCATCATGGCTGTTGCGGCGGCGGTATCTTTTCCGCTCCCTGTTTGGCTTGGTGGCGGCGAAGACATACGTCATAACGCCACCATGTATTTCTTGATTTACTCGTTTGCCATTCCGTTTTTGCAGTTGTCGAGCCTTTCGGGAAATTCTCTGAAAAGTAGCGGAAACATGCGCGTTCCGGGAGCTACGAGTGTGCTTATGTGCCTGCTCGATGTGGTTTTCAATTATTTGTTTATCTATATCCTTGGGCTGGGAGTGGTTGGTGCTGCTCTTGGAACGTTTAGCGCGGTGGTGGTTACGGCTTTGCTTGCTTTTTATTTCGCAACTTGTCGCAGCAATATACTGTCGTTTCGCCTCAGCAAGGTGCGTTTTAAATGGAACAAAGCGTTTGTAAACAAAGCACTCGGCATATCATCGCCTCTTGCATTGCAATACATTTTCATGGGAGGCGCACAAATAATAAGCACAATAATTGTGGCTCCGCTTGGAAACGTTGCCATTGCTGCCAATACGTTTGCCATCACGGTGGAAAGCCTTTGCTACATGCCGGGGTATGGTATTGGCGATGCGGCGTCGACTCTCACCGGACAATCATTGGGCGCGGGACGAATAGACGTTTGTAGAAGTTTTGCGAAGATGACCGTTGGGCTCGGCATGGCTATTATGGCGGTGATGGGAGTGCTAATGTTTGTGTTTGCGCCGCAGATGCTCGGTTTTATAACGCCGGTTGACGAAATTTGCACGCTTGGCACTGCTGCTTTGAGGATTGAGGCTTTTGCCGAACCTATGTTTGCCGCCGCAATAGTTACTGCCAGCGTTTGCATAGGCGCGGGCGATACAAAGAGTCCTACTGTGATAAATCTTTGCAGCATGTGGATTGTGCGTTTGTCGCTTGCCGCTGTGCTTGCTCCGCATTATGGTTTGCGGGGAGTGTGGTTTGCAATGGCAGTGGAGCTTACCATTCGCGGCACATTGTTTCTCGTTCATCTGTTTCGCGGGAAGTGGATTAAACTCGGCAGGAAAAAGTTGGATTGAGTGGCGAATAAACGCGCGGTTTTCAGGCATAGTTTTGCCGCTTTCCTATAACGTTATGCTGAAAACTAAAAAGGATACGCCTACATGGCGTATCCTTTTTATGATTTACCACAAAAACGATTATCTCTTTGCTATTGTTATTCCGTCAATGTCTGGAGCGTATCCGTTGTCGCAGCCCAAAGTGATAATGTTGTTCCCCTTTTTGAGAGTGCCGCGCACTGTGAGCGTGTTATACTTGTTGTATGCGCCGGTGTTGAGGTCTTTGTAAATCACGGGCTGACCATTGTTTACCGTAATCTTCAAGTATCTGTTTTCTCCCGAAGCATAGCGCACCGTGATGTCGTATGTTCCGCCCTTTTCTGAGTAAACGTTTTTCCATTGCATGACATTCTGCGGCGTACCTCCGAGATACATTACTTTTACTCCGCACGAAGCTTCCGGATCTTCGGTATAGCGAATTGTTTGTTTGTTGCCGCCGAGATCATTAAAGTCGGGCATGTAAGCAGTACCGGCATTGTATACCGTGCGCTCGATGCGGTTTCCTTTTACTGTCCACATTTTTACGCTGTGTGCGGGAACGGTTTCGTTAATGCTGCCGTCGAGCACAGGACCTGCGGTATGGTGGATAAGATCGCGGGTTGTGGCTTTTCCGCTAAAGTCAATGATTTCGAGGGGAACGTTGAAATTTGCGGGTTCATCGCCAAGATTTAGTAGGGCAACTGCTCTTGTGTCGCCGTTGAGCTTCTTGATGTCCTTTACATAAATCATGGAATTGTTTTTCTGGTACACAATGTAGGCTTGAAGCCCGAGCGGGTCCTGATTAATGTCTATGAGTTCTTTGTTTTTCATTAGTTCGAGCGACTTCTCGGGTATTTTTGTCATGTCGCAGCCTACGAGTAGAGGCGAACTCTGTATACACCAAATTGCCATGTGTACTTCTTCTTCGTTAAGGGGAAGTCCGCGCCCAATTTCGAGCATGTCCATGTCGTTGTAGTGTCCGTCGCCGCAATAAGCCGACAAATATTTGTTTTTACCGATGACATATTTCCACGAACCCCAACTTGCGTTGATATCACCACTGATACGCCACGAATCTGCTACGTTTTTGCACCAAGTTCCGGGGTATGCCCAGCGACAAATGTTGTATGAAATTTTGCGTCCGAGTTTTTGGCTTTGTGCTTTGATTGCATTTCCGATTGCTGTGTAGGTAGGTTCTTCGAGCAAACCTTGTCCTGCGGCACCACAATAGTCTACTTTTACGAAATCATAGTCCCATTTGTTGAAATACAAGTCGCAGTCGGCTTCTTCGTGTCCGTGAAATCCCACGCCATGTCCGAATTCGGGATTTTTGAAACTGCCAGAGCCGCAAGTGTTGCCCGCAGCGTCGTTGTATATACCGGGTTTCAATCCTTTTTTGCGTATGTATTCTGCCACATAGCGCATGCCGTTTGGAAACAGTTCGTCGTTGCTTGTCATGTTGCCCTGCGCGTCGCGTCCGCCCATGTAACCGTCGTCGATGTTGCAGTAAATGTAGCCGGCATCGCGGAGCCCGGTAGAAACCTGTGCGTCGGCGTTGGCGCAAATATTCTTCTCGTTGATATTAAGAGCGAGAGTGTTCCAACTGCTCCAGCCCATTACGGGAGGCGCAAACTTCTTTGCTTTCTGTGCACCCGCACTCAGAGCTACCAGCATCGATGCACAGAGAATTAGAGACTTTTTCATGTTATTGTATGTTTTAATGCGTTTTGTTTTCATGCACGTTTGTTTGCAAATATAAAAAGATTTTTTCATAGACAGACTTGTAAATACGATAAATATCAGAGAGTTTTTGTTTGTTTATTGCCGCTTGAAAAATGATACGGCATATCGTAAAAATAATGTCCGATATTATTTAAAAAACAAGGCACCTTTTTTAAAAAATATCGGATATTAGAAAAACGATATGCGCAAGCAAAAAATCCATGATAAAAAGCGTATATTTGCCAACGTGTAAAAAACGTTTCCAACGGCATGCGGGCAATACATGAAGAGCCTATGCGCCAACCATATACAACCCATTATGAAAACTTTGAAAGCTACGTTTGCCGCCCTTGCTTTGTGCACTGGCATTGCAGGCGCACAAAACGCCGCCAAGCTACCGCTCATACCGCAACCCGCACATGCTGTGCAGACCAAGGGCACTTTTGTGTTCAAGAATACTGTAAAAACCTTTGCCGACAGCTACAAGAACGACAGTATAGGGCGTGTGCTTTCGCAATTCGAACGTAAATTCACTCAGGCGTCGGGCTTGCGGTGCAAAAGAGTGAAGCGTGGCGGCGCGTTGCAACTCAAACGCAACGATACGCTCAAAGGCGAGGGATACAAACTGAATGTCTCCCCCCAAAAGATATTGATAGAAGCTGCGCGCCCGGCAGGTTTTTTCTATGCCCTGCAAACTTTGCAGCAATTATTCCCCTCGCGCACAGTAGCTGCCGGAACAAAAGCGGCAACTATCATATGCCAATGGCAATTGCCGGCTGTGAACATCGAAGATACCCCACGATTTGGTTGGCGCGGATTTATGCTCGACGAGGGACGGCATTTCTTCGGGAAAAAAGAGGTAAAGAAAATTCTTGATGTAATGGCATATTATAAAATGAACCGATTTCATTGGCATTTGACCGAAGATCAGGGGTGGCGCATAGAGATAAAGAAATATCCTAAACTCACCGAAACCGGCGCATGGCGCAACTCGCGCACACTTGGCTATGCCGAAGTGAAACCAGACGGCGTAACCTATGGCGGATACTACACACAGGACGATGCGCGTGAGATAGTGGAGTATGCACGAGAGCGTTTCATCGAGATAGTTCCTGAGATAGATTTGCCGGGGCACTCTCAAGCCGCTGTGGCTTCGTATCCCGAGTTTCTTGCGTGCGACCCGCAAAACGCGCATGCCGTATGGTGTTATCAAGGTATCTCGACAGATGTAATAAATGTGGCAAATCCTCGCGCCGTAGAGTTTGCAAAAAATGTCATTGACGAACTTGGAACGATATTTCCTTATTCCTATATACATTTGGGCGGAGATGAATGTCCTACAAACAAATGGGAAAACAACGCAGACTGCCGTAAACTACTCGAAACCCTGGACAGCAAAAACTATCGCGACCTTCAAACAAATTTCTACTACCAACTTAAAAAACATATCGACAGCAAACCAAAAGAATACCAACGGCATCTGATTTTCTGGAATGAAGTTTTGCACGGAAACACATTGGCTTTGGGCAAAGACGTTACCATTATGGCGTGGACGGGAGCAGATGCCGCCGCCAAAAGCGCAGCGCAGCGCGGAATGAGTACAATTCTTTCGCCGCAGATACCTTATTATATAAACAGGCGACAAAGCAATGACCCCAACGAACCTCGCTCGCAGGGCACGGGAACAGAAACCGTTGAGGCCGTTTACAATTACATTCCAATGAAGAATGTAGACAAGGAATTGCAGTCGCAATATCTGGGAGTACAGGCAAATTTTTGGACAGAATGGGTGGAAGACGCCGCAACACTGCAATATTTGATGTTTCCACGGTTGGCAGCCGTAGCCGAAGCCGCATGGACACCACAATCCTTGCGTAACTACAACGATTTCCTGGAACGCCTGCAACAAGAACCATCGTTTTACGAAGCATTAGGCGTAAACTATGGCAAACATGTATTCCGCTGACAACAAAACAAGCCTTGGAATATTTCATAGCCCCGAACATTCTTCATATTTCCCATGTCGATGAACGCACACGGGGATATTGTTGTTGGTTTGGGGATAATTTCAGCAAAAGACGGCATGTTTAAATCCCAATGTGGGGAAAAAACAAAATTTCTTTGCTCGTAAATCGAAAAAAAAGGCAAACCGCTTGCTTATAATGAAATAAATGTATATTTTTGCACACGTTCAAGAGTGAGGGGCTTGTATAAGTTCCTCACTCGTTGTTATAAATAAATGGTCTGAAGCGATGATAGACAAAAAAAAGGTAGAGGGTATTGTTGATGAATGGCTCGCCGGCAAGGAATATTTCCTAACGGATTTAAGCATTAGCGACGAAGACAACATTGTGGTGGAAATCGACCACAAAGAAGGCGTTTGGATAGACGATTGCGTGGAGTTGAGCAAGTTTATCGAGGAACGCCTTGATCGCAATGACGAAGATTATGAACTTGAGGTGGGCAGCGCAGGAATAGGACAACCCTTCAAAGTGCATCGTCAATACGAAAACCATGTGGGTGAAGCCGTAGAAGTACATACCACAGGGCGCGAAAAACTAAAAGGAACGCTCAAGGCCGTAGATGACGCTGGTATTACGCTTACAATGAAAGTAAAGTTTAAACCAGAAGGTGCCAAGCGTGCCAAAATGATTGACGAAGACCGCACGATTACGTTTGGTGAAATTGATACGTGCCAAGCTGTAATCGATTTCAAGTAAATATATCCGCTCCTAAATGTTAGGGGCGGAACGTTTCATTATAGGGGACAAACAATTCCCCGCTTATCAAGAATAATAAAAAACAAATATAAAAATGCCACGCAGAAAAGAAGAAACTGAAAGCATGATAGACATTTTTGCCGATTTTCGGGATAATAAGAAAATCGACCGTACAACTCTTGTGGGAGTTCTTGAAGAGAGCTTTCGCAGTGTATTGGCAAAAATGTTTGGCAGCGACGAAAATTTCGATGTAATCGTAAACCCCGACAAGGGCGATTTGGAAATCTATCGCAATCGTATTGTGGTAGGAAACAATGAAGTGAATGACTCCAACAAGGAAATTTCGCTTGACGACGCACATGAAATCGACTCAACCTATGAGGTGGGCGAAGAAGTGAGTGAGCCTATCAATTTTGCGAAGTTCGGTCGCCGCGCAATACTTACGCTTCGCCAAACTCTCGCAAGCAAAGTGCTTGAACTTGAACACGATTCTCTTTACAACAAATACAAAGACCGTGTTGGCGAGATTGTGAGCGGCGAAGTATATCAAGTTTGGAAAAACGAAATGCTTATCGTTGACGATGAGGGCAACGAAATGTTTCTTCCCAAAGGCGAGCAAATTCCGCGCGATTACTTTCGCAAAGGCGAGACAGTGAGAGCCGTTGTAAACCGTGTGGACAACGCTAACAACAATCCAAAGATTTATCTCAGCCGTACGGCTCCAGAATTCCTCATTCGTTTGCTCGAAGGCGAAGTACCTGAAATAGCCGACGGACTGATTACAATAAAGAAAGCCGCACGTATTCCTGGCGAAAGGGCAAAAATAGCTGTGGAAAGTTATGACGAGCGCATTGATCCCGTGGGAGCTTGCGTTGGCGTGAGAGGTAGCAGAATTCATGGCGTAGTGCGTGAACTTCGCGGAGAGAATATCGATGTGATAAACTACACTCCAAACGAATCTTTGTTTGTGCAGCGCGCACTTGCTCCCGCCAAGATTTCAAACATAAAGCTCAATGTTGAAGATCATATGGCTCAGGTTTTCTTGAAGCCCGAAGAAGTTTCGCTCGCTATAGGACGCAGCGGTATGAATATCAAACTCGCCTCAATGCTTACCGGTTATACCATCGACGTTTATCGCGAGGTGGAAAATACTCCCGAATATGAGGACGTTTATCTTGACGAATTCTCCGATGTGATTGACCAATGGGTAATCGATGCCATAAAGTCGATTGGTCTCGACACAGCAAAAGCCGTGATTGACGCTCCGCGTGAAATGCTTATCGAGAAAGCCGATTTGGAAGAGTCGACCGTAGATGATGTATTGCGTATATTGAAAGCTGAATTTGAGGACGAATAAGTAGTATATGAACATACGCCTAAATAAAGTTATTAGAGAATTGAATGTGGGGATAGACACGATAGTGGCTTATCTTCACGAAAAAGGTGTGGATATTAAAGCCGATCCAAATGAAAAGATCGACGATGAGCAATATGCCATACTGAAGAAAAAGTTTGGCGCTGACAAGGATTTGCGCAAGGAGGCAGATAAACTGCTTTCGGGCTATCAGGCGTCGAAAGTAAAGAATGCAAAGGACAAAAAGAATGTTGCTGCAGCAAAGCCGCAGGTTATCAAAACCGAAGTACCGCAGAGTATGCGACCAGGCATGAAAGTTGTAGGACATATCGACCTTGATGCACCTGCTACCAAACCTGTGCAGACACCAATAGTTTCTCAGCAAAATGACAATCCACTTGGTGGAAACGATAAGCCTTCTTATCCCCAAAAGGAGGCTTATGAAAAACTGCAGTCGCAACCTACTAAAACAGAGGTTCCGACAACTCCTGCTCCTAAGCCAGAAGAAAAGAAAGATGTTGTAAAACCCGCGGTGGAGAAACCTGCCGTTACTGCAACTCAGGTGAAACCTGTGGAAAAGCCGGTGGAAGTTAAGCCAGTAAAGGCTTCAGAAAATCCTCAGGCAAAAGAAACTCCAAAGAAAACCGCCGATTCTATTGGAACCGTAGAGAAAGATGGACTTTTCCACCTTCACCCAACTGTAGAATTGGCTACGCCCAAGGTTCTCGGCACAATAGATCTTTCTACAATCAATCCTAATACTCGTCCCAAGAAGAAATCGAAGGAAGAAAAACGTCGCGAGCGCGAAGAAAAGAATAATACTTCACAAAACAACCAGCGTCATAAGCGCAACCGCATAGGGCAGGAACGCGTTGACGTGAATGCTGTGGGACAACAGATAGGTAATAACGGCGGAAATCGTAATGGTGGAAATAACAACAATAATAACAACAACGATAACCGCAATCGCAATAATAACAACAATAACAAAAACAACGATCCTCGCCGCCAGAAGAATAAACCGCGTAAGGTTCAGCCATTAAAGCCCGAAGTTTCGGACGAAGACGTAGCAAAGCAGGTGCGCGAAACACTTGCACGTCTTACAAATAAGAGCCGCGGAAGCAAGGGCGCAAAATATCGTCGCGAAAAGCGTGAAAATGCACGCGAAGTGGCGGAACAAGCAGCATCATTAGAGGCAAAGGAAAGCAAAATTCTTAAACTCACCGAATTTGTTACGGCAAACGAACTTGCAGCTATGATGAATGTTCCGGTAACTCAGATTATCGCTACGTGCATGAGCATTGGTATTATGGTGAGTATTAACCAGCGACTTGATGCAGAGACTATCGATATCGTAGCAGAGGAGTTCGGGTTCAAAACAGAGTATGTCAGCGCAGATGTAACCGAGGCTGTAACCGAGGAAGCCGACAATGAAGAAGATCTTGAGCCTCGTGCACCGATTGTAACTGTAATGGGACACGTAGACCATGGTAAAACTTCATTGCTCGACTACATTCGCAAGTCAAACGTTATTGCCGGTGAGGCAGGAGGTATTACCCAGCATATTGGAGCTTATAATGTGAAACTCGAAAACGGCAGACACATCACGTTCCTTGATACTCCTGGACACGAAGCGTTTACTGCCATGCGTGCACGCGGTGCGCAGGTTACAGACGTTGCCATTATAATAATTGCAGCCGACGACGGAATAATGCCACAGACTAAAGAGGCAATCAGCCATGCTGTTGCAGCAAATGTTCCAATGGTGTTTGCAATTAACAAGATAGATAAGCCGGGAGCAAATCCTGACAAAATAAAAGAAGCCTTGGCTGGTATGAACTATCTCGTAGAAGATTGGGGCGGTAAATATCAGAGCCAAGATATATCAGCAAAGAAAGGCGAGGGAGTAAAAGAACTTCTCGACAAAGTGCTTCTCGAAGCGGATATGCTCGATTTGAAGGCTAATCCCAACCGCAAAGCTACTGGTACAATCATAGAATCTTCACTCGATCGCGGACGTGGATATGTGGCTACCGTACTTGTGAGCAACGGAACATTGAAGATTGGCGATGTGATGCTTGCAGGAACAAACTATGGACGTGTAAAAGCACTTTTCAACGAGCGCGACCAACGCATCGACAAAGTTGGTCCTGCAGGAGCGGCTACTGTGTTAGGTCTCAATGGTGCTCCGCAGGCTGGTGATGCTTTCCATGTGATGGATACGGAGCAGGAAGTACGTGAAATAGCTACCAAACGCGAACAGTTGCAACGTGAGCAGGCTTTGCGTGCACACTCTGTATTGTCGCTCGATGAAATCGGACGTCGTATAGCACGTGGTGGAACCAAGGAACTTAATATTGTGGTCAAAGGTGATGTTGACGGTTCGGTAGAGGCATTGAGCGATTCTCTTGAAAAACTTTCAACCGAGAAAATCAAGGTTAATGTAATTCTTAAGAGTGTCGGTCAAATTTCAGAGAACGATGTATCACTTGCAGCCGCTTCTCAGGCCATTATCATTGGTTTCCAGGTTCGCCCGAGTGCACTTGCCAAAAAGCAAGCCGATCAGCAAGGCGTTGAAATACGTCTCTATTCCATTATATACGATGCAATTGGTGAGGTTAAACTTGCAATGGAGGGTATGCTCGAGCCTGTTGTGAAAGAGGAGGTAACTGCTACTATCGAAGTGCGTCAGGTATTCCACATCAGCAAGGTTGGTTTCGTTGCCGGCGCATTTGTGAGCGAAGGAAAGGTTAGCCGCACCGACAAGGCACGTCTTATTCGCGATGGTATCGTAATTCAAACTGCCAATATCGCAGCTCTTAAACGTTTCAAAGATGATGTGAAAGAAGTTGCGGCAAACTTTGAATGTGGTATCAGTCTTGCTAATTGCAACGACATAAAGGAAGGCGACATTATCGAAACATTCAAGCAGGTTGAAGTAAAAGCCACGCTTTGAAATTGACATAAATATGCCTCTGATAGATTTTGTAATACTTTTGCTCGTTATTTGGGCACTATATAAAGGCTGGCGACAGGGCTTTCTCAAGGAAATTATTTCCATGATAGGCTTTGTTGTCGGACTTTTCGTTGCCGCAGGTTTATATTCGGCTTTCGGTGAATTTCTTGCCCCGCGTTTCGGCACTTCGCCCACTATTGCCAACATAATAGCTTTTCTTGTGTTGTGGATAGTGGTTCCCATAGCTTTGGGCTTGGTTGCAAACTTACTGACCAAGGCTTTGAAAGGCATGAAATTGGGTATGCCCAACAGTGTACTTGGTGCTGTGGTGAGTTTGCTTAAATATCTTGTGCTCATGAGTTGTGTGTTCAACGTAATGAGCTTTCTCGGTATTGTTAGCCAGGCAAAGGCGGAAGAATCGTTCTTTTATGAGCCGGTGAAAAACAGCCTTGGCAACGCTTTCAAAGCATATCGCGAGAGTCATGCCGAAGATTCTTCTGTGCAAGACCAAGATTCGGTGTACGTAAGCGGAGACAGTTTACAATAAAACGAGGCAGAGCGGCAAGCATATGCTTTGTCGTTACTGCACAGTGCCACAGTGCGGAGGATTATATCGTGCTCCGCACTAATCGTAACTTATATGATGGAGAAAAATACTGACAATATATCTGCAAGTCCTATTGCTGACGAAGGGAAAAACGCATTTGTGCGTAGCGTGGCGGACAAAAAGTATGAATATGGCTTCACTACGGAGATTCATACCGATGTTATTCCTGTGGGATTGAATGAAGACGTGGTGCGCACCATTTCGGCAAGAAAAGGCGAGCCCGAATGGCTATTGGATTTCCGATTGAAGGCTTTACGTTATTGGCAGACGCTCAAACAGCCCGCATGGGGCCATGTGCATCTTCCGGAGATTGACTACCAAGCGATTTCCTATTATGCTCAGCCCAAGACGCACGACCAGAAGAAGGAACTCGACCCGGAACTTGTGAAAACATTCGACAAGTTGGGCATTCCGCTCGAAGAACGTTTGGCACTTGGCGGGGTTGCTGTTGACGCTATTATGGACTCTGTGTCGGTAAAGACTACTTTTCGCGAGAAATTGCAGGAACTTGGCGTTATATTCTGTTCTATTGGCGAGGCGGTCAAGACTTATCCCGAACTTGTGAGACAGTATCTCGGCACGGTGGTTCCTTATCGCGACAACTTCTATGCAGCGCTCAATAGCGCGGTATTTTCCGACGGCTCGTTTGTATATATTCCCAAGGGTGTGCGCTGTCCCATGGAACTTTCATCGTATTTCCGCATCAATGCACGCAACACTGGTCAGTTTGAACGCACGCTTATTGTGTGTGATGACGAAGGTTACGTGTCTTATCTCGAAGGTTGTACGGCGCCAATGCGCGACGAGAACCAATTGCATGCGGCAATAGTGGAGATTATTGTCAACAACGATGCCGAGGTAAAGTATTCCACAGTGCAGAACTGGTATCCCGGCAACGCCGAAGGCAAGGGGGGAGTGTATAATCTCGTAACCAAACGTGGTGCACTGCGTGGGAGAAATAGCAAACTCTCGTGGACACAAGTCGAAACAGGCTCGGCAATCACATGGAAATACCCTTCGTGCATTTTAAAAGGGGACAATTCTCAGGCAGAATTTTATAGTGTAGCTGTAACCAACAACTATCAGGAGGCCGATACGGGTACGAAAATGGTGCATCTTGGCAAGAATACGCGCAGCACTATTATAAGCAAAGGTATTTCGGCAGGCAAAAGCCAGAATTCCTATCGCGGGCTTGTGAAAGTAGGTAAGAATGCCGACAAGGCACGCAACTATAGTTCTTGCGACTCTCTTTTGCTTTCGCCCACATGTGGCGCACATACATTTCCATACCTTGATGTCCACAACAATACGGCTGTTGTGGAGCACGAAGCTACTACTTCGAAAATCTCAGAGGAACAAATGTTTTATTGCGCCTCGCGCGGTATCGACCCCGAGACTGCTGCCGGACTTATCGTAAACGGCTATGCAAAAAATGTGCTCGACAAGCTCCCGATGGAGTTTGCCGTAGAAGCGCGCAAGTTGCTATCGGTTTCGTTGGAAGGCGCTGTGGGATAACCAAGTAGTTTACAGAATTAAAAACAACAAGGCCTCGGATTTTTCCGGGGCTTCGTCGTTTGTTTCCACTTCATTGTGCCAACTTCTGTGTGGGGCAAACCGTTTATGTGCAACACATTATCCTTCTATTCTCTCCTGCCTTTGCTTTGAAAATGAATTGACGTGCCACCAAAGGCACAATTACATCGCGGTGTCCTGGCAAAGAGACCGTGGTGTCCTGGCAAAGAGACCGTGGTGTCCTTGCAAAGAGACCGTGGTGTCTTGACAAAGAGACCGTGGTGTCTTGACAAAGAGACCATGGTGTCTTGACGAAGAGACCATGGTGTCTTGACGAAGAGACCATGGTGTCTTGAGGGGGAAGGTCATGGCGTATGAAATTATCCTATGATATATTGCCTTGCTTATACCAGATATTGCTTTGAATTGCAGGGGATTGTGCAGGGAAATGTAGGGCGGGGGAAAACGAAAGTCAGACACCCTTTTGAGGCGTCTGACTTATGTGTGGGCACAAGACTGCGGGGCTGCCCGCCAGGCTTGGTTGGCTTAGGCTTCTGTGGCAAGTTGTTCGAGTCGTTCCTCGTCGATTGTTTCGATTTTGGAATTATTGATGGCTTGGGCTGCCTTTTCATTGTCGTCGGTACGGAAGATAATTACTCCGTGTCCTGCAACGAGGAAGGAATATAGGTATGTGATGCTCAAACCCTCGGAGGCGAGAATGGCGATAACGTCGGCTGCGCGGCCGGGAACATTGTCGATTTCAACGGCAAACACATCGGAGAGTGCCACAGCCACACCTGCGTCCTTCAACACTTGACATGCTTTTTGGGGTGTGCCACATATTATGCGGCATATGCCGTATTCCACAGTGTCGGCGATATTCGAGGCGATAAGCGACACGCCTGCGTTTTTTAGAAGCTCCAATACTTGGAGCAGAGAGCCCGACTTATTTTCGATAAATACTGATAATTGTCTTACTGTCATAATTTTATGGTATTAATAGTGTTTTCTCAAATCTTTTACCCTCACAGCTTTTCCCTCGTTCTTGGGTAATGCTCCGCTCGGCACGAGTTTTACTTTAGGCGTGAGCAATATCTCGTCTTTCAAGGCGTGGGCAATGTTTCGTGTGAGTGCTTCGAGCTTTCCGTAATCATCGGTGAAAAGTTGATTCAACTCTACTTCTACCGTCATACTGTCGTTGCTTTCGAGAGTTTCGAGCGTAATGAGATAGTTTGGCGAGAGTTCCTGGAATTGCAAAAGCACTTGCTCAATCTGCATTGGGAATATGTTTACACCTTTGAGTATAATCATGTCGTCGCTACGCCCTTTCATGCGGTCGATACGCTTGTGATGCCGTCCGCATGGACATTCGCCGGGAATGATGCGCGTTAAGTCGCGTGTGCGGTAGCGTAGTAGCGGCATTGCTTCGCGGTTGAGCGTGGTGAGCACGAGTTCACCGATTTCTCCGTCGGGCACAGGCTCGAGTGTTTGCGGGTTTACAATTTCTACGATGTAGTTGTCTTCCCACACATGCATTCCGTTTTGTTCCTTACACTCGAATGCTACGCCCGGGCCGCACATTTCGGTCATTCCGAAACTGTTGTAGGCTTTCACCCCAAGGTTTTCCTCTATTCTGCGGCGTTGTTCCTCCGTATGAGGTTCGGCTCCGATGAGCAGAGTAGTGAGTTTTGTGTCGCGACGCGGGTCGATGCCCAATTCCTGCATCACCTCGTAAAGACGTGTGGCATAACTTGGTATTGCATGTACTCCGGTGGTGCCGAAATCAGTGATGAACTTTATCTGGCGGCGCGTGTTTCCGGCAGCAGCAGGCACGGTGAGCATTCCCACACGCTCTGCGCCGTATTGCATTCCCAGTCCGCCGGTAAACATTCCGTAGCCTGATGTGTTTTGAAACACATCGTTTGGGCGAAGTCCTACCATCCACATGCAGCGTGCCATAGCGTTTGCCCATTCGTCGATATCTTTCTTGGTGTGAAGCACAACGATGGGCGTACCTGTGGTTCCGCTCGAAGAATGTAGACGTATGCATTGTTCAAGTGGCACGGCAGCCATTCCAAACGGGTAGTTGTCGCGCAAATCCTGCTTGGTGGTAAACGGCAACCGCCTTATATCGTCGAGCGATTTGATGTCGTCGGGGGTCAATCCCATTTCGTTGAAACGTTTACGGTAGAATGGCGAGCGGGTGCACCGTTCCACTGTGTCTTTGAGCCTTGTTAGTTGTAAGGCTTCTATCTCGGGACGGTCAAGAAGTTCCATCTCGGGATTGAAATAACTCGGGTAACTCATGGCATGTATCCTTGTTGCTTTTTAGAGTTTTGTTGTGCGCCTTTATTTGAGTGCACGTTTATCTATTACGAATTTGCTCTTGCCCTGACTGCGCTCAATGGTGTTGGGGGCTTTGAGCTTTATTTTTGCACTTATGCTCAACACGCTTTTGAGTTTATGCTCGAGTTTTTTCTCGAGTGCTTCGAGCGGCGCAAGCGTATCGAATTTGTCGTTAAAGAATTCTTGGCGCACTTCTACCTGTACTTCCAACGTGTCGAGGTTGTTTACGCGGTCGACAACAAGGAGAAAACGCGGTGCGAACTCTTCGGTGCTGAGAATAACGCTTTCAACTTGTGAAGGAAAGACGTTGATTCCGCGAATTATAAGCATGTCATCGCTGCGTCCTACAATGCGTGTCATTTTTACATTGGTTCTGCCACACGAACATTTGTCGTGAACGAGCGAGCATAGGTCTTTTGTGCGATAGCGAAGCAACGGCATTCCCTCTTTTGTGAGTGTGGTGAAAACAAGTTCGCCTGTTTCACCATCGGCAAGGTTTTCAAGTGTGTTAGGATCGATTATTTCGGGATAGAAATGGTCTTCGTTAATATGCGAACCGTTTTGTTCCTGACATTCATAGCTCACACACGGTCCCATAATCTCACTGAGACCATATAAATTGTATCCTTTCAATCCCAAACGGCTTTCGATTTCCTTACGCATGTTCTCTGTCCATGGCTCAGCCCCGAAAGCTCCGATTTTGAGGTTTATGTCGTCTTTGCTTATGCCCAGGCGATCCATTGTCTCTGATAGATACAACGCGTAAGAGGGCGTGCAGGCAATTCCAGTAATACCCAGATCGCGAATAAGCCTCACGTGTTTCTCGCTATTGCCTGTGGAGGTGGGAACAACAGATGCTCCGAGGTTTTCAACCCCATAGTGTGCTCCAAGACCGCCTGTGAACAAACCATATCCGTATGCTACAGAAAAAATATCGTCGCGCGTTACGCCGTAAGCCGACAAGCAGCGGGTCATACACTCGCTCCAAATGCCGATATCCTTGCGGGTGTATCCTACGATAGTCGGATTTCCGGTAGTGCCCGATGATGCGTGAATGCGAATGATTTCGCTTTGCGGCGCGGCTTGAAGTTTGAACGGATAATTGTCTCGTAAATCCTGTTTGGTAGTGAATGGTAGTTTTTTTATGTCCTCAATAGTTTGAATATCATCGGGACGAATGTCCATTTCTTGCAATTTGTTGCGATAAAAAGGGACGTTGTGGTAAACATATTCTACTATTTTGTGAAGACGTTTGCCTTGCAGAGCGCTCATCTCGTCGCGGCTCATGCATTCTTTATTGGGATTCCAAATCATTGTGTTCTTATGGTTAAGATATTGGGTGGTTTTCTTTAAAAATCTGCATTCGTTTTTCCAGCACGGCATATTGGGTGTCTTTTATGAAGGAAGTGCACACCCTAAGTCCTTGTTGGCGGCTTCCGGTGGTATCGAGTGAAATTGCGCTCACGCCATAATACATTAGTTCGTGTGCCAATTCGCTGCCGGTCATACCTGGATAAGCTATTGTGAAGTAAAAACCATCGGCAATGGGCTCGTCAAGGTCTTTATCATACACAATGTTGAAACCATTTGCGAGGAAAATTTCTTTTAGTTTGGCAGCGCGACGACCATATTCGCTAATATCTTTGCGGAAATCGTATACTCCATCGCTTGCAGCCTTTAACATTGCAGCCATAGCGTATTGTGCGCTATGACTTGTGCCACTTGAAAGGGCGTAGAGCACTCTATGGATAAAAACAGAACCGAATTCGCCGTTGCCATATTTGTTTGTGAGTGCAGGGTAAGCGCGATGGTAAAGATTGTTGCTTATGCAGCTCGCCGCTATTCGCTCGCCGGCGTAACTGAATGCCTTGCTTCCGCTAATCAGCAGCACATAGTTGTCTGTATATCTTGCCACGGTGGGTTGGTAGGGCTCTTTGAAAGGCTCACTTAGGTTTTTGCGGAAATCCATGGCGAAATAAGCCAAATCTTCCAACACTATCGCGTCGTATTTAGCCGCAAGCGTTCCAATTGTCTTGAGTTCGTCTTCGTTTAAACATACCCAACTCGGATTGTTGGGGTTGCTGTAAATTATGGCTGCAATATTACCTTTAACAAGATACTCTTCGAGTTTCTTGCCGAGCTTGTCGCCGCGATAATCATAGACATCAAAAGTGGCATATTTGGTTCCCATCACAACACACTGCTGTTTCTGCACGGGAAATCCCGGATCGATAAAAAGAATAGTGTCTTTGGTGGGGTTGGCTTGGCTTGCTGTGAGAAACGATGCGAATGTGCCCTGCATCGAACCGCATACGGGAACACAGCCTTCGGGATTTACATCGACACCTATGAATGCTTTTATAAATCGAGAGGCTTCGCTTTTGAGCGCGTCAAGTCCGTTGATGTTGGGATACAATCGTGCAATTCCGTTTTTGAGTGCATTAATTTGTGCATCAACTCCAAATTGTGAAGGAGGGAGCCCGGGCACGCCCATTTCCATTCTCACATATTCTTCACCCGATTGTTTTTCGGCCTGTGCGGCTACGGCAACAACTTCGCGAATTGTGGCTTTTCCGAAATCTTGAATGCCAAGGGCGGAAATTGCATTGTCAACAATTTCTCTGCTTATAGGAGTGGCGGACTTCATTGTTTTGTACTGTTATATCCGAGGTCAAACGCTTTGATGTTGCCTTCAACCACTTCTTCACCGCGTTTGGCAAAAACGGCTCTTATGGCGTTTCTAAGATTGTCGGCACTCACTATCTGCAAAAAGGGAGCGGCCATTCCGAGCAGTATCATGTTTGCACTTTTGGGCGTATGGTTTTCCTTTGCCATGGTATCGATATCTTGTTTTGCCACGTGAGGAAAACTATCGAGTTCGTCTTGCAAGGCTTGTTCGTCCGGATAGTTGGGAATATTGACAAAAGGTTTCGACGAAGTAACAATCCACCCGTCTTGAGCCAGACTGTCAACATAGCGTAAGGCTTCCATCGGTTCCATTGAGATAATGAGGTCGGCTTGTCCTTGCGGAATTAAATCACTGTAGATTTGTTCGGTGCTCAAGCGCAAGTTGCTTTGCACATCTCCGCCGCGTTGGCTCATTCCGTGGACTTCTGCTTGTTTTAGTGATATTCCTGCTTCGGTGGCAGCCTGTCCTATCACGGTAGCAATGGAAAGAATTCCTTGTCCTCCAACTCCTGATAATATAATGTCCTTTTTCATTTTTTCTGTGCTTTTTGTTTGCGAAGACGACGATTGAGAGTTTGTATACACTCTCTGCGCGGAATTATAACCGAAACGCCGTTGTAGTTTATTTCTTCGCGTATGATTTTTGTGATTTCGTCCATGTTTTTAGGCAGAGGCACTACCACGTGTATATGTTCGGGTTCTACGCCGATGCCTTTGCATATGGCTTCAAACTTGTTTGTTCCGGCGCTGTCTTGTCCGCCTGTCATGGCTGTGGTAAGGTTGTCTGAAATAATGATAGTGATATTTGCTTTGTCGTTAACGGCATCGAGCAATCCAGTCATACCCGAGTGGGTAAATGTAGAGTCGCCTATTACGGCTATTGCGGGAAATAGTCCTGCATCGGCAGCACCTTTTGCCATTGTTATCGAAGCTCCCATGTCTACGCAACTTGCAAGGGAGTTGAATGGTGGGAGTGCGCCGAGTGTGTAGCAACCTATATCGCCAAAGATGCGTGCTCCGGGGTATTCGGCAGCCACTTTGTTGAGCGCGGTGTAAACATCGCGGTGTCCACAACCCTGGCAGAGGGCGGGCGGACGGCTCACAACGTTTTTTGCAGGCTCAAAATTTTGATTGCGACCTTCGCCGAACGCTTGAGATACGATATCGGGGTTCAATTCGCCTGTTCTGGGAAGAGCTCCGGTGAGTCTGCCGATAACGGTGTAGTCTTTCCCCAAAAGTTTACGCACTTCTTCTTCAACCACCGGCTGACCGTCTTCAACCACAAGTATAGCTTGGCTTTTTTCGGCGAGTTCTTCTATCTGTTTCTTGGGCAACGGATATTGCGAAACCTTTACAATTCCAGAGATATACTTAGGATTGCATTCCTTTACATAGTTGTAGCCTATGCCGCAGGCTATCACGCCAAGTTCTCTTGGGTCGCAGACGCTTTCGTATTTATTGAATTCTGATTTTTCGCTCAGTTGTTCCATTTCGTCCTGCTTGCCAATCAAACCAAGGTATTGCTTGCGCGCTATTGCCGGCAGCAAAATCCAATGTTTGCCCTCGTCGGCGTGCATCTCGTTGGGCTCGGAACATTCGCGCAGTTTAATTGCGGCACGAGAGTGGGCAAGGCGCGTAACTATACGCAGAAGCACCGGCAGTTTCAGACTTTCCGACATTGCAAATGCGGTGTGCATCATATCATAAGCCTCCTGCTGTGTAGAAGGTTCGAAGATGGGAATCATCGCGAACTTTCCGTAAAAACGGCTATCCTGTTCGTTTTGCGAAGAGTGCATGCTGGGGTCGTCAGCTGCGAGCACAACGAGACCACCATTGACACCAGTCATCGCACTGTTTACGAAAGCGTCGGCACAAACGTTCATGCCCACATGCTTCATGCAAACAAGGGCGCGTTTCCCTGCATACGACATTCCGAGTGCCGCCTCCATGGCAGTCTTCTCGTTAGTACACCAACGACTGTGTACACCGCGCGCTTTTGCTGTGGGATCGGATTGTATAAATTCGGTAATTTCTGTAGAGGGAGTGCCCGGATAGGCATAAACTCCGCTCAGCCCGGCGTGGATAGCCCCTAAAGCAATGGCTTCGTCGCCGAGCAATAATCTTACATTATTCATTGTTTATTTCTTGTTACTTTCTGAATGGTTTTCATGATTTATCATGTTCCTTACAAAGGTAACAAAATTATTGTTTACCGGGTAGCGTTGGCGGCGTTTATCTTGAAAAATCACAGATTATACTCGAAAAACAGATAATTCTGTTTGTAATCCGCTTGAAAAGCGATTTTCGTTCAGAAGAAACAGCCTGCAAGGTGGAGAAAATAGCATTTGATTTTCATGGGTTTAGATATGGCAAAAACAATGTCTGATATTATTTAAATAATGTCAGACATTGTTTAAATAAAGTCCGATATTATTTTTACGATATCCCGTGTGCGAAAAACAAGGGCGCGGAGCGGGGAAAAATATCGGTATGCGAGCGTAAAACATTACCTCGGATTGGCAACTGCGCGCCCTGCCGGAGCAATGAAGATGTTTATGGTGCACTATTTGAATGTTTTCCACGATTTTATATCTCGCTATATAAAATATATATGTGAATTTTGTTACCTTTGCAAGCAACTATATACGTATTTAACAGAACTTATTGGTCGCTGAGACCGAAACTATCAGACCCATGGCAGAAAGAAAAGCAATAAAGACAGCGCTGGTGTCCGTTTTTCATAAGGACGGACTTGAAGAAATCCTCAAAAAACTGCACGAAGAGGGAGTGAAACTCCTCTCTACTGGCGGTACACAAAAATTTATCGAAGAATTGGGCTATCCTTGCACCAAAGTAGAGGAAATCACAACCTATCCCTCTATTCTTGGCGGTAGAGTGAAGACCCTTCACCCCAAAATATTCGGAGGAATCTTGGGACGCCGCGAAAACGACGGCGATATCAAAGAAATGGCGCAGTATGAAATACCTGCAATCGACCTCGTGATTGTAGACCTTTACCCCTTTGAAGAAACAGTAAAGAGCGGCGCTTCAGAAGCCGACATTATTGAGAAAATAGATATAGGCGGCATTTCGCTTATCCGCGCCGGAGCAAAAAACTTCAAGGACGTTGTTATCGTGCCCTCAAAGGCAGAATATTCCGACCTGCTTGGAATACTCAATGAAAAGGGTGCAAATTCCGACATCGAAGACCGTCGCCATTTTGCAGAGCGTGCTTTTGCAACAAGCAGCCACTACGACACCGCAATTCACTCGTATTTCGCAACGAGCAAGTAAGTTTTCCTGCCTATACCCAACAATTATAAAACAAATAAAGTATAAATGGGATTCTTTTCATTCACCCAAGAATTGGCGATGGACCTCGGAACAGCCAATACAATCATCATAAGCAATGATGAGATTGTTGTAAACGAGCCGTCGATTGTTGCTCTCGACAGAAACAGCAACAAAATGGTGAAAGTGGGCGAGGCTGCAAAGTTGATGTATGAAAAAACAAACGATAACTTTCGTGTTATCCGCCCCTTGCGTGATGGCGTGATTGCCGACTTCTATGCCTGCGAACAAATGATGCGCGGGCTTATCAAAAACGCCCAAAAGGGAAACCATCTCTTTTCTCCGTCGCTTCGTATGGTGATAGGCGTTCCCTCAGGCTCGACCGAAGTGGAACTACGTGCCGTGCGCGATAGCGCAGAACACGCCGGCGGACGCGATGTTTACCTCGTGTTTGAACCAATGGCGGCTGCCATCGGCATTGGAGAGGAACAGCGCGAAGCGGGAATGGATCCGAAAGATTGTTTGGACGTTGAAGCTCCCGAAGGAAACATGATTGTCGATATAGGTGGCGGTACTACGGAAATTGCAGTGATTTCGCTCGGCGGAATAGTGTCGAACAATTCCATAAAAATAGCCGGCGACGATTTCAATGGTGATATTCAGGAATACATGGCGCGTCAGCACAATATCAGAGTGAGCGAGAGAATGGCAGAACGCATCAAGATTCATGTGGGAAGCGCACTCACCGACCTCGGCGACCAAGCTCCGCAAGATTATGTGGTGCACGGACCAAACCGAATAACATCTCTGCCAATGGAAGTGCCGGTATGTTACCAGGAAATAGCCCACTGTTTGGAAGGCAGCATAGCAAGAATAGAAACCGCCGTGCTTAATGCTCTCGGAAACACTCCTCCCGAACTTTATGCCGATATTGTGCACAACGGAATATATCTCACAGGCGGCGGCGCTCTGCTTCGCGGACTCGACAAACGCTTGTCAAACAAAATAAATATCCCGTTCCATGTGGCAAAAGACCCTCTGCTCTGTGTGGCAAAAGGTACTGGAGTGGCGTTGAAAAACGTAAACCACTATTCATTCCTTATGAGGTAAACAATACGCGTCGAAAACGACGTATATAATGATACGCAAATGGTTAGATGGCGGATTGCCAAGGCAGCACGCTTCTAACCATTTTCGCAATAAGGCAACACGAAAAACTCAACCATTGCCACGCAACAAACTCGCATAACCCTGCCACAATTCCCGTATTTGCTGAATGCACAATCTGATTGAATTTATAAAAAGCCATTTCCACTGGGTAGTGTTCCTGCTTCTCGAAAGTTTGGGACTGGTTATGCTTTTCCACTTCAACGACTATCAAGCAAGTGTGTGGTTTACCTCGGCAAACGAATTTACTGCCACTGTAGACAGAACCTATTCCGACATCATGGCATACGTCAACCTCGGAAAAGTAAACCGAGACCTCACGGCACGAAACGTAATGCTGCAAAAACAAGTGGATCAACTGCGTGAAATACTTCAAACCCAAGGACATGATTCCATTGATCTTGAAGAGAAACAAAAGAACGCTTTGGCAGGGTTTAAGTTGATTCCTGCACAAGTAACTTCGAACAGCATCACCAAGGCAAACAACTTTATCGTAATAGACAAAGGCGAAAAAGATGGCATTCGTCCCGATATGGGAGTGGTAAGCGGCGGCGGAATAGTGGGAATAGTATCTCTTACGAGCCATAATTATAGTTTGGTAATGCCTGTGCTCAACCGCAACTCAAGCATAAGTTGCCGCATTCGTGGACATAAATTCTTCGGTTACTTGGGGTGGGAAGGCGGAAGTCCGTTGGTGGCTTATCTTAACGACGTACCGCGTTATGCACAATTCAAAGTGGGCGATTATGTTGAGACAAGCGGACATTCATCTATATTCCCACCGGGATTGTTCGTTGGAAAAATTATCGCCATAGGCAATTCCAACGATGGACTGTCGTATCGTGTGAAAGTAAACCTTGCTACCGATTTTGCCGACCTGCGCGACGTTTGCGTGATAGCAAATCCTGCGAAACCAGAAGTGGACTCCTTGCAAGTACATGCCGTAGAAATGGAACAACCCACAGAATAAAAAGCGAAATATGTTAGGCACATTATTAAAAAGATTAGGTTGGTTTCTACTGATACTCGCGCTTCAAGTGCTCGTGTTTGATCACGTGCATATCTTTGGACATGCCACACCTTTTGTGGCAGTTTATTTTGTGTTGCTGTTCCCTGCTGACAGTTCTAAAAGCGGAATACTTTTGTGGAGTTTCATTTTTGGCGTAATTGCAGATACCTTTACCAACACTCCGGGCGTTGCTGCAATTTCGTTGACAACAACAGCGATGATACAGCCTTGGCTATTGAAAATAAACTCCACGGTTGAAACCGACGATGACGTACCTATTCCTTCTTCTGTCAAGATGGGTTGGAGCGCATATATAAGATATGTTTCGCTGGCAGTGGTTTTGTGTGAAATTATATTCTATGTGCTCGAAACATTCTCGTTTTTCAATTGGACGGAAATACTTATCAATGCCGGCAGTAGCGCGCTGTTGACAATATTAATAATTGTCGCGATAGAAAGCGTGAGAACAAGCGGAAAGAAAAGAGCGGAATGAGCGGCAATCTCGAAAACCGAAAATATGTTGTGGGCGCAATGGCTATCGCTGTTGTGCTTATCTATATAATAAGACTCTTTGCTTTGCAGATAATGAGCGACGATTACAAAAAAAACGCCGACTCTAACGCTTTCATGAAGAAGATACAATATCCTTCGCGCGGACTTATTACTGATAGAAACGGGAAACTTCTTGTCTACAACGAGCCTGCTTACAATTTGATGGTGATTATGAACGAACAGCACGGCATTGATACGCTCGAATTCTGCCGTACGCTCGGAATTACAAAGGATTTTTACATCAAGCGAATGCTTGAAATTAAAGATAGCAAGAAGAATCCGGGATATTCAAGGCATACTCCGCAACTTTTCCTTAGCCAGATTCCGGCGCAAGAGTTTTCTCAAATCGAAGAAAAGCTATTTCGTTTTCGCGGTTTCTCGGTTGAACGGCGTAGTATCCGGCGTTATGTTTACGGTGTGGGAGCTCATGTGCTCGGAGACGTAGGCGAAGTGTCGCAAAAGAATATTGATGAAGATTTCTACTATCAGCCTGGCGATTATATCGGGAAGATTGGTGTTGAGAGTTCTTATGAAGATTATCTTCGTGGAGAGAAGGGAATGGAAATACTGTTGCGCGATGTTCATGGTCGTATCAAAGGTAGATATCAAGACGGGAAATTCGATCGTCGTCCGCAGCCGGGAAAAAACTTGAAGCTTAGTATCGATGTAGACCTGCAAGCTTTGGGTGAAAGAATTATGGAGGGGAAAATAGGAAGCATTGTTGCTATCGAACCCAAGACTGGGGAAATTCTTTGCATGGTATCTTCTCCTACGTATGACCCGCGCCTTATGATTGGTCGCCAACGTGGAAAAAATCAGAAGTTGCTTCAGAAAAATCCGCGCAAGCCTTTGCTCAACCGTGCCATAAGTGGTCAATATCCTCCGGGTTCTACGTTTAAGCCCACGCAAGCCCTTACGTTTATGCAGGAAGGAATTATTTCTCCCGGCACATCGTTTGCGTGTCATCACGGACTTTCCATCGGCAGGTTCCATCAGGCTTGCCATGGACATGCGTCTCCGCTTTCGCTTGTGCCTGCCATTGCCACCTCGTGCAATGCTTATTTTTCCTGGGGCTTTTATTATATGATGGGCAACCGCCGCAAGTATCACAATATAGAAGATGCTTTTACCCGTTGGAAAGATTATATGGTTTCGATGGGGTATGGTTATAAACTTGGTGTGGATATGCCGGGCGAACGCCGTGGTATGATTCCCAATTCTGAATATTATGACAAGCATTACCGCCATCGATGGAATGGTGTTACGATTATAAGCGATGCCATTGGTCAGGGTGAGGTTAATGCTACGCCTTTACAAATTGCCAACCTTGCTGCTACGATTGCCAACCGAGGCTATTTTATCACGCCCCATATTGTGAGACAAATTGAAGGGAGTTCGCTCGACAGTCTCTACCGCACTCGCCGCTACACCATGGTTGAGCATCGTTATTACGACTATGTTGTGGCGGGTATGCGCAAGGCGGTGCTCGATGGTACGTGTACGAGTGCAAATCTTCCTGGTATCGAAGTTTGCGGAAAGACAGGAACGGCGCAGAATCGCGGTCATGACCATTCGGCATTTATTGGTTTTGCTCCGATGAACGACCCTAAGATTGCGATTGCCGTGTATGTAGAGAATGGTGGCTTTGGTGCGCATTTTGGTGTGCCGATTGGGGCGGTGATGATAGAGAAGTATTTAAACGGAACGCTTTCGCCGCGTGGTGAGAGCATTGCCGAGGAATTCCAACACAAACGTATTTCTTATGGTACAGGAGAACGATAGACCGACGTCTTTTTTCAAACGGCTCGATTGGTTTACCATTTGTCTGTTTTTGGTTTTGGTAACCCTTGGGTGGTTTAGCGTTTGCGGGGCGAGCTACGAATATGGTCAGCCCGACTTTTTCAATCTTGACTCACGCTCTGGCAAACAGTTGATATGGATTGGCTGCTCGTTGGTGCTGGCTTTCGTGATTTTGATGCTCGACGACAAGATTTTCGACACGTTTGCCTATGTGGTTTACATTGTTTTCATGGGTTTGTTGCTTGTTACTCCGTTTTTAGCAACCGATATCAAAGGGTCGTATTCGTGGATAAAACTTGGGAGTGTGAGTATTCAGCCAGCCGAGTTCGCAAAGTGTGCCACGGCATTGGCTTTGGCAAAATTCATGGGGCATTATGGTTACGATATTCACCGCACCAAAACTTTTCTTGCTACCTTGATGCTTGTTTTGCTGCCTATGGTGCTCATCGTAATGCAGAAAGAAACCGGTTCGGCGCTTGTTTACACGGCGTTTTTCCTTATGCTTTATCGCGAAGGTATGAATGGAAATTTCTTGTTTGCGGGCTTTGCAGCCGTAGCTTATTTTGTGATTGGACAAAAGTTCACCGACGTTCTTGTCGATGGCACTTATACTTCGGTGAGCGAGTTTGTTGTGCTTTTGCTGATATGGATTTTTACGGCGGCAATGACTTATAATGCGTCTGAAAGCCGTGCGCATTTCTGGAGAATATTAGGATATGGCGGCGCAACGGTTTTGTTGTGCTATTTGTTCTCTCGTTTTGTGATACCGTTCAATGTGGGCTATGCGTTGCTTGCCGTGATAGTTGCGGCAGTGGTTTATTTGTGTGTGCAAGCCTTGATGCTCAAACGTCTGCGCTTTTTGTATGTGGCGATGTTCGCGCTGGCTTCAATGGCATTCTTTTTCTCTACCGATTATGTGCTCAACGACGTGTTGGAGCCCCATCAGCAGCAGCGCATTAAGGTTTTGCTTGGCAAGGAACAGGATTTAAGCGGCGCGGGATACAATGTTAATCAGAGCAAGATTGCGATTGGTTCGGGCGGAATTTGGGGAAAAGGTTTTCTCAACGGTACTCAAACCAAACTTAAATATGTGCCAGAGCAAGACACCGACTTTATATTCTGCACAGTGGGCGAAGAGAAAGGATTTATCGGAACATCGGTGGTGTTGATATTGTATCTCGTTCTTATCTTGCGGCTCATCAGTCTTGCCGAAAGGCAGAGTTTCGCTTTCGGGCGCATCTTCGGCTATTGCGTGTTGAGCATTTTTCTGTTTCATGTGTTTATCAACGTGGGCATGGTGATTGGTCTCACTCCGGTTATTGGCATTCCGCTGCCATTTTTCAGTTACGGCGGTTCGTCGTTGTGGGGATTTACAATATTGCTGTTTATTTTCTTGCGTATTGACGCTGCGCGCAAGGAGTAAATTTCTACCATAAAAACAACACGGCATTTCGTGAAAATAATATCGGACTTTATTTAAACAATGTCAGACATTATTTAAATAATATCAGACATTGTTTTTGCAGGAAAAGCATACTTGATTTCAAACACTTACAAAGACGTAAAAATACGCCTTTTCGCTCGTTGTAAATGCGGTAGTAAAATCACTGGCTGCCAAAAAATATTGCGCATATAATAGGGGCGTAAAGCAAAATGCTTATTTTTGTAGATGTTATGAAGTATTCGATTATAATCCCCGTTTACAATCGCCCCGACGAGGTGGGCGAACTCCTTGAAAGCATAGCCCAGCAGCCGCGTCCCGATGTTGAGGTGATTGTGGTGGAAGATGGTTCGACTGTTGACTGCAAAGAAGTTGTAGCAAAATTCGAGAACAGCTTGCAGATATCCTATCTTGTAAAGGAAAACGGCGGTCCTGCTATGGCAAGAAACTTTGGAGCGCAACACGCATTGGGCGAATGGCTGCTGATATTGGACAGCGACGTGGTGCTTCCCCCAAACTATTTCGAGGCTGTGGATAGTGGAATCGAAAACGAGCAATGTGATGCGTTTGGCGGGCCCGATCGTGCAGCCGACAACTTTACTCCCGTGCAAAAGGCTATAAGCTATGCAATGACTTCGTTTTTTACAACGGGCGGAATACGCGGCGGCAAAAAAAAGATGGACAAATTCTATCCCCGGTCCTACAACATGGGCATTCGCAGCGAGGTGTACGAAAAACTTGGCGGCTTCTCGCGCATGCGCTTTGGCGAAGATATTGACCTGAGTTACCGCATTGTGGAAAGCGGATACAAGGCCGTGCTCATTCCCAACGCCTGGGTATGGCACAAACGCCGCACCGATTTCCGCAAATTCTTTAAGCAAGTTCACAATTCGGGCATTGCGCGCATCAATCTCGAACACCGCCACCCCAGAACAATGAAAGCCGTGCATATGTTGCCCGCACTCTTCACCTTGGGCTGTTTCGTTCTGATAGTGGGCGGATACTTCTGTCTTTGGAGCCTTGTGCCGCTACTGCTCTACGCCATGCTCGTGTTTTTGGGCAGTCTTGCTACATATAAATCCCTCCGCGTAGCCTTTCTCTCCGTTCCCGCCGCATTCATTCAGCTCATAGGTTACGGCACAGGCTTTATCATCGCAAGCATAAGGCGCAACATTATGAAAGATGAGGAGTTTGAAGCCTTCAAAGACAATTTCTATAAATGAAAATCGGCATCAAGCAACTCGCAGAAGAAGACCGCCCGCGCGAAAAACTTCTGAAACACGGCGCTGAAGCGTTGTCGAAATCCGAACTACTCGCAATACTCGTAGGGTCGGGCAATGCCGAAGAAAATGCCGTGGCATTGATGCAACGAATATTGCGCGACAACAACGACAACCTTAGAACACTTTCGTCAAAAAGCCTCGAAAATCTTTTACAATACAAGGGCATCGGCACAGCAAAGGCTGTGGTGATAAAAGCAGCTTGTCAGATAGGCAAACTGATGCAGGCTGAAAAGGTGGAAAGGCGCGAAGCAATGGATTCGCCTGAGAAAGTGCGCGACTATTTCGCACCACAACTCGCCGAAAAACCAAACGAAGAAGTTTGGGTGCTGCTTCTCGATACGCGATTGCGCATAATTGCCGACCGACAAATAAGCAAAGGTGGAATTTCAGAGGCAAGCGTGGATATCAGAATAGTTCTTCGCGAAGCAATAGCCGCACAAGCCACATCAATGATACTCGTCCACAATCACCCCACGGGCAATGTTTCTCCGAGCCGGGCAGACGATTTGCTAACAAAGCGACTCGCCGATGCGGGAAAGATTATGAACATCGCGCTGCAAGATCATGTGATAGTGGGAGGCAATGATTTTTACAGTTATCGCGACAACGGCAGACTATAATGCCTTGGCAACAAATCCATGTGGGTTGCCAAACAAAAAACAAACCGCCTGGTATTTCTATTTCGCGGGCTTGGGAATAATCTTTGAAAGATCGGCAAACTCATAGCCCATGCCGCGCAAACGATCTATGAGTTCGGGCAAACGATTGTAGAATTTATCGGTGCGTTTCTCGCTTGTCCCGAAATGGATAAGCAATATGTGCCCGTTTATACCCCGTGGTTGTTCCTCCGCCATGCGTAATGTTCGTTCCAATATATAGTCGCTGCTGTAATAGCGAGCCATATCGGGAGTAGTGTAATCACCATAGGTCAAAGTACCATAGGTGTTGTTTATAAGTTGTAGCCCCATCTCTTTTGCCCATGCCGAAATGGTGTCGTTGAAATGCTCAAACGGAGGAATAAAGAAGTATGCCTTTTTCTGCTTTATGCCAAACGGAGCCATGGTTTCGTATGCCTTGCGAATGTCGTCGCGAAACTCAGTGCGGCTCACAAGCATCGTGTCGTTTCTGTCCCATGGAAAATAAAGCAAATGAGAATATCCGTGGCAACTAACGTAGTGTTTTGCCTTTACAAGCCTTTTTACCACATCGGGAAACTTTTCAAAAAAACTTCCAGTAAAGAAGAAATGCCCCCTCACCCCTTTTTGTTTCAACGTAGATATCACAGTGTCGGCACCATCAGCCATGTCGGCTGCCGTAAATACAAGAGCCACGCGCCGTAATTCGGGATTCATTTGAGTAATTCCCCCACGCGTGTAAACATTTCGGTCGGCTTTTTGCGCGTTGGCTATATCGGTAGCGGCAAATGCCATCAAAAATAGCGCAAAAGCCATCAGTATTCTCGGTTTCATCGTCTGTTTCAATTTGTTGGGGCAAAGGTATGAAAAATGTCCGTGTTGCATAATAATAACATTGCAAGTTTTGCGGTTTTGGCGAGTTATGTGTAAATTTGCAATGTATTTAATGGCGTGGCAAAGCCCGCCTGCACAAGTAACAACATACATAAAATTATTATATCGATATGGCAAAAGCACCGGAATTCAACTATGCTCCAATGTTCCAGAAAGGAGCAGACGACACAGAGTATCGACTAATTTCAAAAGACGGTA
Source organism: Clostridiaceae bacterium Marseille-Q4149 (assembly GCA_963644855.1). GTDB lineage: Bacteria > Bacteroidota > Bacteroidia > Bacteroidales > Bacteroidaceae > UBA6398. The sequence continues at coordinate 29,738 of CAVIQL010000020.1, forward strand.
TATCTACCGCAGAATTTGAGGGAAAAGAAATTTTGAAGGTTTCGCCCGAGGCTCTCACGCTTCTCGCACAACAAGCATTCCATGACGTGGAATTTATGTTGCGCCGCTCTCATAACGAACAGGTAGCTGCAATTCTTAATGACCCGGAAGCATCGGACAATGACAAATACGTTGCACTCACAATGCTGCGCAATGCCGAAACTTCGGCAAAAGGAGTTTTGCCTTTCTGTCAAGATACGGGCACCGCGATTATTCATGGTGAAAAAGGACAGCAAGTTTGGACAGGATTCGACGATGCAGAAGCACTTAGCCGCGGAGTTTACAATACTTTTACCGAAGATAATCTGCGCTATTCCCAAAATGCTCCGCTCACAATGTATGATGAGGTAAATACCAAGTGTAATCTTCCTGCCCAAATAGACATAGAAGCAGAAGAAGGTGCGGAATATCGTTTTATAATGGTGGCAAAAGGCGGCGGCTCGGCAAACAAAACATATCTTTATCCGATGACCAAAGCAATAATACAAAACGAAGGCACGCTTATACCGTTCCTCGTGGAAAAAATGCGCAGTCTCGGTACGGCAGCATGTCCTCCATATCATATTTGCTTTGTTATTGGCGGAACATCGGCTGAGAAAAATTTGCTTACAGTAAAGCTCGGTTCGATTCATTACTATGATAATTTGCCCACAAGCGGAGACGCTACAGGTAGAGCCTTTCGTGATCTCGACCTTGAGGCGAAACTTTTGGAGAAAGCCCATGAAATAGGTTTTGGAGCTCAGTTTGGAGGCAAATCGTTTGCGCATGACATTCGCGTGATACGCCTTCCTCGTCATGGAGCAAGTTGTCCTATCGGTTTGGGAGTAAGTTGTTCTGCTGACAGAAACATTAAGGCGAAAATAAATAAGGATGGTATTTGGCTTGAAAAGATGGATAGTAATCCGGCAAGCCTTATCCCTGCTAATTTGCAGCAGCCTGGCGAAAATGGAGGCGTTGTAATAGATTTGGATAAGGGTATTGAAGCTGCACGCAAGGAACTTACGAAATATCCGGTGAGCACGCGCGTGTCGTTGAACGGTACTATTATTGTGGCGCGCGACATTGCTCATGCCAAACTCAAAGCTCGTCTCGACAACGGCGAAGGTCTTCCGCAATATTTCAAAGATTATCCTGTGCTTTACGCAGGTCCGGCAAAAACTCCCGAAGGATATCCTTGTGGAAGTATGGGACCGACAACTTCAAACCGTATGGATCCGTATGTAGACGAGTTCCAGGCAAACGGAGGTTCGATGATAATGATCGGAAAAGGCAATCGCGGCAAAGAAGTAACTGATGCGTGCAAAAAGCATGGCGGTTTCTATCTCGGCACAATAGGTGGCGTAGCTGCAGTGTTGTCTCAAGATAGCATTCGTAGCATAGAATGTGTGGAATTTCCCGAAATAGGAATGGAGGCTGTTTGGAAGATTTCTGTCAAAGACTTTCCTGCTTTCATTCTTGTCGATGACAAAGGCAACGATTTCTTCACCCAGTTGAAACCGTGGTGCCCGAATTGCGCAAAGTAACCCTTTGAAACGAAACAATATCAGCCGCTGCATTCCCATCAAGGGAGTGCGGCGGTTCTTTTATGGTTGTAATCAATATCGAAAACGTTTGTGTGGAAAATGTGTTAGACAATATATAAATGAAAACTCCCAAGTATCGGATATCAATACTTGGGAGTTTTTTAGTACCCAGACCCGTGTTTGAATATTTAGAAAACACAATATTGCGCCACAATAGTAAAATCAACGGTTTCCCGTTATTACTCAATGGTTTTAAGAGTATTGAGAAAAGCAGCGTAATTTATTTCATTCTAATTTTTTCTAAAATAATCGTTGTTATGTGGTGCAAATTTTACATATTTGCACCACGATATTAAAGAACAACGAGAGCATGGCAACAATTACAGCATTTATCAGAGTTGCAACAACCAAGAAGAAAACGGTGAAAGTTCGTTTTAGGTTGAGGGACGGGCGCAATGTGCAACTACTTTACTCTAGCAACATAGAGGTACAACCCGAGCAATGGGATGCCAAACGAGAAGAAATAAAAGCAAAGGTGGTGATGAACCCTGCAGAAAAGGCACATATAAACAAGGCGGTATTGGAACTTAAAAGCCTAATATCCGACATCTACCACGGAGCGACAATAGCCAAAGAACAACTAACTTCGCAATGGCTAAAAGAAGAAATAGACAGGGCGCAGCATCCTGACTTATATGGAACAACCGCACGGTGTGAAACATTCTTTGAAACCTTTGCACGCTTTTTGGAAACACGCAATTTGTCGGAAGTAAGGACACGCAACTTCAAGGTTATATATCGCGCCTTGCAACGCTTTGAGATATACAAGCAACTTTATAGCCGTCCAAACTTCAAGATGGAGTTAGACACCATCACCCCCGACACCCTGCACGACTTCGAGGATTTTTTGAAAACAGAGTACCAACACTTCACAAAAGACGAAGTGACAGGGAAATACATTTGCAACCCCGAATACAGGCCAATATATGACGCAGTGCCCGAAACACGCACCCCTGGCCAACGAGGGCAAAACACAATTAGCGACATTCTTACAAAATTGCGAACATTCGTTTTGTGGGCAATAGAAACGGGAGAAACCACTAACAACCCCTTCAAGCATTACAGTATTAAAGAATGCATTTACGGGACGCCCTATTATATTACAATAGACGAACGGAACGCACTATACGAAGCAGATTTAAGCAGCCGCCCACAATTAGCCATACAGCGAGATATTTTTGTATTTCAGTGCTTAATCGGTTGCAGGGTAGGCGATTTATATAAGCTCACCCCCGACAACATAATAAAGGGAGCGGTTGAGTATGTGCCAAGAAAGACGAAAGAGGGCAGACCTATAACCGTCCGAGTACCTTTGAACGCCACAGCTAAAGAGATTTTGGAGAGATACCAAGCTACAGGAAACGGAAAGTTGTTGCCATTCATTTCAGAGCAGAAATATAACGTAGCGATAAAAGCGGCATTTACTGCAGCAGGGATAACTCGCCCTGTCACCATTATAAACCCGACAACAAGAGAACCCGAAATAAAGCCAATAAACGAAATAGCCTCATCCCATTTGGCAAGGCGTTGTTTTGTCGGCAACCTATACAAGCAAGTGAAAGACCCAAACCTAGTTGGAGTATTAAGCGGACACAAGGAGGGAAGCAGAGCATTTGCACGCTACAGGGAAATAGACGAAGAAATGAAGCAAGATTTGGTTAATTTGTTAGTGTAGTATGGAAGGAAAGCAAATAACGCCCCAAAGCCAACAAGAGGAACGCCAGCACCAGCAGCGAGAAAATCTACTAACGGCCATTGCAAAATTGACATGGCTGGGCAGTCAGTTTGCAAAAGGAAGAGGCAACACACAACCCCAAGCAACAACAGATTACTTCACGTTTGCGGAACTTGTTGCAAGAGACGGTATAGGAATACCACCCGAAACCTTTGCACGCCACAAGGTGGAAGCCCTTGAACAGACATTAAAGGAAGTTAGGGAGTTGACGACACCAGCGTATTACGAGACGCATCCTGTTTATAAATACGCCTTGCAATATATAGGATACCTCCAAGGAGCAAGAGTTGAGGCTGAACAACAGACAACTGAACCAACATCGAAACAACGAGGCAGAAAACGACAAACCCCTAATTTTACTTCCCTCTTTGTTAACAAAAGCCAATACGGGAAAGTTGTGCAAGTATTGAAACAACACCAACGAGAAAAAGAAGCAGCACCAGCCGCAAAGATTATATTAGCCGCACAAGAGTTAGGCTACATAACCAAAAACATCAATGTCGCTGCATTGCACCGAGCATTAAAGCCAATATTAGACGGATTAGCAAGCGAAAGGGCATTTAGGGAAGCAATGCGAACAGGCACACCACAAGAGTATAGAAAAGAACTACAATAAGCGTAGCCCACAAGGTTACGCTTATTTTGTACCGTTTAGATACAAAGAAATTCCGAAACGGAAGCACGGAATTTGTTGGTATCTCTAAAATTGTTGCACGCTTACTTATTGCCATATCTTTGCATCAACCACAAGGGAAAGCAGCTGCCCCAAAGTGGAAAGAAAACAAAAGAAAAAGAGGTATGAGCATAATAGAAATTATTAGCAGCGGAGCAAACGTAACGCTACAAGTAACAGCCGCACAACTGGGTGAGTTTGCACAAGACCTTATTGGAAAGACACGCCAGCAAATTGCGCAAGAGGTAGCGGCAAGCAAAGCTGAGGTTTATTATACAAGGGAACAGACGGCCAGCCTCCTAAGCGTGAATCCTTCAACCCTTTGGAATTGGGATAAAAAGGACTTTTTAAAGCCCGTGCGTGTAGGCGGACTTTGCCGTTATAGGAAATCCGATATAGACCGAATTTTAACCACCAAATAACAAAGTAAAGTATGAGCATGACAAAACCGAACCAACAACCTCAGAAGCCAGCAGTATTACAAAGGCTCGTTTACAACTTTCTAGCTGGAGGAAGAAAGTATTCCATAGCCGACATTTCAACAGCGTTGCACCTATCCGACCCAAGAGGACACATCAGCCAATTGCGAAAAAAAGGTATAGATATTCAAGACGAATGGAGAAAGGGCGAATTTGGGCGTTATAAGGTATATTTCCTTAATGTCAAAAATGAGTAATTTACGCCATTGCAAAATCCAAAAAACGAGAAAGACAATGGAAAAAGACAGCTTCACATTTTATAGGAGTTTCAAGGAAGCCATCGACCTTTGCCCCGAGGATGCCCGATTAAAAATTTACGAAGCAATAGCCGAGTACGCACTAACAGAGCAAGAACCAACGATGGCAGAACCTTATGCCAAACTTTGTTGGAAGCTTATAAAGCCACAATTAGATGCAAATTGGCGAAGATACAAAAACGGACAGGCAGGAGGCGCACCAAAGGGAAACAGAAACGCAGTTAAACAAGCCGATTGGAACAACCGAGAAACAACCAACGAGCAACCTACATACAACCGAGAAACAACCAACGGACAACCTAATATAAATATAAATATAAAAGACAATATAAAAGAAAAACATAAGGAGAAAGAGGGAATAAGCGCAACGGCAACCGTTGCGCCTGCCCACTCCCGATTTACGCCACCTTCAAAAGAAGAGGTTGAGGCTTATTGCGAAGAGAGAGGCAATAAAATAAACGCACAACATTTTTTCGATTTTTACGAAGCAAACGGCTGGGTGCAGGGTAAGCAAGGCAAACCCCTAAAGGATTGGAAAGCAGCTGTAAGGACGTGGGAGTGCAACGGTATTAACTATAAGACTAACAACGATGGCAGACAACATACAACAACCCCGACGGGTGGATTTGGCGAAGTTCGGACAGATACTCCAGCGAAGAAACCCCGTCATACTACGCTTTAGTATAGACGAAGAACATTATGCGGCAGACATCCCCGAAATGTTGAAGTTATGCTACAAGACAGAGGTAGAGCGTAGAGGACGCACATTCAAGGATGATGCAGATACGAACCGACATATAGAACTTGTCGCAAAATGGATGACTAACGGAAACGGGAAAATAGGTTTATTCTTGTACGGAGACCCCGGCAACGGCAAGACCACGATGGCAAACGCCATGAAGGCACTGATAGGGATGCTATACGGAAACGAATACCGTTACGAAGACCGTAAAGGTGTATTGAGTGTTTCTGCGTTGGAGTTGTCGCAGATAGTCAAGGAGGAACAGGCGGTAAGGTTACGGAACTTGAAGACCGCAGAACTGTTGCACATTGACGACGTAGGCACAGAGCCAGCCAGCGTTAAGGTATGGGGTAACGAGGTAAGCCCATTAACGGACATTCTATATAGCCGCTACGACAATATGTTATACACCGTCATCACGTCCAACCTTAAAGACGAAGAGATATTACCGAGGTATGGCTGTAGAATAAGCGACCGATTTAGGGAGATGTTCGACTACCTTTCATTCGAGAATAGAAGCTATAGATAACTACAACCATCAACGTAGGCCAAAGCCTCAACTTTGAGGAAAGAACCTATTACAACGGGAAGAGGACAGAAAAAGAAGTTTAACAACAAAACAGATAGCCATAATATGAACATACAAGGCGGCGGCATTTCCTTTGAGATAAGCGGCACAAACGACAAGTTGCTGCGCATTCTTGAACAAAGCAAGAGTTCGATACAGAACTTTTTAGGTGAAATCAAGAAAGGTGGTAAAGATATTGATAGCGCATTTAATGCCATTATGTCCGCTATCAGCAAAACACGCACCAACTTAAACAAGACCGACGTAGCATGGACGAAGACTTATGATAATTTGGTAGCCAAGCTTAACGAAGTCAAGGCTGCACGGCAAAGAGCGTGGAGCAGTGGAAACGATGCCGAGTTTAACAGACAACAACAGGCTACGCAACAACTTGAACGCCAAGTTTCGCAGTGGGAAAAGTTGGGGCAAACCATTCGTTCGGCTTATTCCGAATTAGATGCAGAGGAAGCCGCAATAAGACGGCAGTACGACGAAGCAACCAAGTTGAATAACGCCCACGTTTCCATCCGTACCCAGCTTGCCAAGGCAAAGAATACCCTTATGGAGATGGAGCAACAGGGCAAGCGAGGAACGGAGGAATACCAAAAGCAACAGGCAGAAGTTGTGCGTTTGGCACAGGCTATGCGAAGTGCGAACGCCCAGCAAAAGAACCTTTCCAACGCAAACCGCAACTTTCAAGCGGTTATAGGAGGGTTGACGCTTATGACAAGCGGCTACCAAGCCGTAACAGGTGCAATGGGTTTGTTTGCCGGGGAGAACGAGAACCTGCAGCGCATCATGACGAAAGTACAGAGCGTGATGAGTATAACAATGGCATTGCAGACCGCATACACTCAGCTTAATAAGAATAGCGCATTTCAGTTGGTGCTCGTTGCCAAGGCAAAGGACATGCTTACAGCCGCCAACACCCGACTTGCAGCCGCTTTGGGTATAAGCACCGTAGCGGCGCAGGCATTGATGGCTACACTTACTTTGGGACTTTCGGTAGCGATAACCGCCATTATTGCGCTTATTGCGAAGATGAGTAGCGAGAGCACCAAAGCCAAGGAAGCACAAGAAAAATTCAACAAAAAGGTAGCTGAAGCAGCAGGAGAACCGCTCTCCGCTTATGCATCCTTACAGGCAGAATGGTTGAGCCTTACAGGGAGTATGAAAGAGCGTGAAAAGTGGGTGCAAGACAACGCCTCCAAGTTCGAGGATTTAGGCTTTCGTGTTCGCAGCGCAAAAGAAGCGGAAGACTTGTTAGTCAACAACACGAAAAACTTTACTGCAGCTTGTATGGCTAAAGCCAAGGCGTTGGCAGCGCAGAACCTCGCCAGCGAGAAGTATAAAGAAATCATTGAGAAGCAAGCTGAAATAGATGCCATGCCCGATAAAAGCTCCACTTTTGTACAAACGTCTTCTTGGGGAACGGGCTACTATATTGAAACCGAAAACACGTCAAAAAAGAAAGCGCAAAGGGAGCTGGCAGAGATGCAGAAGAGCGCAGACGCATTAATCCAAAAACAAGTAGAGTTTACCAAAGAGGAGCAAGCCTACTTGAATAAGATAGGGATGCAAGCCGGGCAAGTCGTTGCAGGGAGCGTGGAAGCAGCGGAAAAGGAACTTAGCCGACTTCGTGACCTATACAATAAGGCTGGCACAGAAACCGAGCGCAATAGTTTGGCAAAGAAGATAGCCAAGCAGGAAGCGGAGGTAGATAGCCTTAGTTACAAGTCCAATAATGGGAATAAAAGCGGTGGAAGCGGTAATAGCAGCAACACCGACAAAGACCCATACGAAGAAATGCTCAACCAGCGCAAGGCTCTTTACGCTAAGTACACGAAGTGGGTGCAAAGCGAGGATGAGACGGTAAGAGCAGCCGCCAGCACGCAATTTGAAAGCCTATTGAAAGAGGGAACGAGTTTCCTCGACTTCCTGACTAACAAGCGTGATGAGATAATGGCGAAGCAGAAGAAGACCAGCGAGGACACCCACAAACTGCAACTTCTTAACAACGAGATAGCCGAAACAACCAAGACCACCGTATTAGCCGACTTCAATAAGCAACTACAGGCAGATTTAGACTCCTGCAAGACGATAGGCGAAATGTTGGACGTGATAGAGCGCAGACGGGAGCAGTTGAGCGGCGACAATAGCGATATAGACAACGGCAAAGCCGACATATTGCAGACCGCACAGGAAAGCACCACCAAAAAGGCAAAGGAGGAAACCGCAGCCCTGTTGCAAGAGTACGCCCAATATCAAAACGAAAAGATTCTCTTCGAAGAAAGCTATGCCCGAAAGAAAGAACTTCTTACTAAGCAGAGCGAGCAAGCAGCCACCGAAGCGGAACGCCAAGTAGCGTTAGCCGCATTGGAGGGGCTGGAGAATAAGCGCAAGGAGTACGAGAAGCGCAGCGCAAGCGAGAGGTACGATGAGTTGAAAACCGAATACAAGAACTACGAACAGCAGATAAACAACCTGCGTCAGAAATACCAAGACGAGCGTAACGAAGCCACCAAGCAAGGCGATTACGCCATGATAGCGCAGATTAACGCCAAGGAGCAAGAAGCCATAAGCAAACTTGCAGCGCAGAAACTGATGGCAAGCGAAAGCTGGACGCAGTTGTTTAGCGACCTTTCCACGTTAAGCAGTAAGACCATCAACAAGCTGATGGCAGACATCAACAGTCAAAAGGTAACGCTTTCCGCACAGTTCAACCCTGCAGACCTCCAAGCCATAAACACCCAGTTGCAGAAAGCCAAGGACGAACTGCACAATCGTAACCCATTCCTCGCCCTTAAAGACAGTCTTAAAGAGTTGAGGGCAGCAATGAACGCCGACAAGTTGCTGGACGATAGCGACCCATTCATCCAAAACCTCAATAAGAAGAAAAAGCAATACCAAGACTACACCGAAGAACTTGCGAGCAGTGATGAGACAGTAGCAAACTCAGCCAAAGAGAGGGCAAAAGAATTGTTGCAAGAGGGCGGCAGCTACGTTGACTATTTGCGTAAACGCATTGAAGCCCTGCAAAACAAAAAGATTTCGATAGGCATTTCGGTTGATGAAGAGGGCGAACTGTCCAAACTTGAAGCATCGCTGAACAAGGAGACAGGCGCAACAAAGACCTTTAAGGAGGGATTGAAAGACGCTTTCTCCAGCGTTGGCAGTAGCATTGATTTCGTTAGCGGCACGTTCGATAGCGTGGTTAGCGGAATGAAAAAAATGGGCGTTACGATGGACGAAGAGACGGAAGCCGTGTTAGGCGACCTGTCAAGCATGATGGACGGAGCAAGCCAAGTAGCCAACGGCATTGCATCGGGCAACCCATTAAGCATCATTCAAGGTTCGGTTAGCTTTCTTTCGTCCGCTTTCGACTTGTTCAATAGCAGAGACCGCAAAGCGGAAAAGTCTATCAAGGAGCACGAAAAAGCTGTTACCCGATTGGGCAGAGCGTATAATCAGCTTCAACACGAAGTAGACAGGGCGTTAGGCGAAACGGTGTACCAAAACCAAAGCGCAATGATACGCAACCTACGCCAGCAACAGAATGAGTTAAGCGGAGCGATTGAGGACGAAAAGAGCAAGAAAAAAACCGATTGGGACAGGATAGAGGAATGGCAGGAAAAGCAAGCCGAGTTAAGCCGAGAGATTGACGACATCATCGATGAAATAACGCAGAGCATAACGCAAACGGACGCAAGCAGTCTTGCAGAGGAACTGGGCGATGCTCTTGTAGAAGCATTCAGCAACGGCACAAGTGCGGCAGAAGCTTTCGACGAAGTGGCTGGCGACGTATTGAGAAACGCAGTTTTGAACGCCTTAAAAGTCAAGATACTACAGCCGCAATTAGAAGATGCCATTAAACGCCTACAGCGAGATATGGGATTTGATGAAGAGGGAAACGGCACGTTTGACGGATTGACACAAGAAGAGCAAGACCGATTTAGGAACTCAGTTAAACAAGTAGGCGCACAATTCCAAGAAGCGTTTAAGTTGTACGAAGACCTCTTTAATGAGTTGAACGAAAACGACCCCAGCACGCTAAGCGGAGCGATAAAAGGAGCGAGCCAAGAAAGTATTGACTTGTTGGCAGGGCAAACCAACGCAGTAAGGATGAACCAAGTAACCAGCCTTTCGTTGCTCCGGGAGCAGCTGCAACGATTAAGCAATATTGATAACGGTATAAACGCAGTAATACCCAACAAATTGCAAGAAATAATAAACAAAATAACAACCCATTCCGACGGACTTCGAGGACAGGGAATAACAGAATAACTTATGAAAACAAAAGAACTTTTTCAAGAAACCCCACAGGGGAAACCAACACAGAAAAAAGCGCAGCACATCAGTAAAGAAGATTTGCCACGATTGAGAAAAGAAGCAGAAATGTACGCAAAGTTTTTTAACGGCTTAGCACATTATTATGAGGCTTTGGAGATTGTTGCAGATAGCAAGTATTATTACGAAGCAAAGCATAAATAAACAATAGTAACGGCTATATGGAAAGTGAAAAGGTGTATATTTCGGGCAAGTTGACAGGCATCCCACAGGAGGCTCGGCAAAGCCTAATTGGTTGCGCAAGGTTGAGGCTCGAAGCAGAAGGCTACACAGTAGTAGAACCGACAGCAACCGAACCCAACAACGAGGAACAACGCAAAGCCGATATATTAAGGCTATTAGGTTGCAACGCCATATTTATGTTGTCTAATTGGGAGTTAAGCGAGAAAGCCACATTAGAGCGAGACATCGCAGAAGGGCTAAAGCTAAGTATTGAGTATGAAACAGAACCAAGAAACACCGACATAAAGAGAGCCATTAAAGCTGTTATGGGTGTGCCATTCAAGATATTGGCACAGGACAGCCGCAACCGCTGGCACGTGTACGCCCGAATGATTTACGCCCACCATTGCAAGAAAGCAGGAGACAACACCAGCGTAATAGCCACCGAAACAAGACACGACGAAAGCAGCATCGGTTATTATTTGCGTCATTACGAAAGTGAATACAAGTACAACCGTGAGTTCCACAAAGCAGCCGAAAAGATTGCAACGCTTTTAAGCACCAAATTACAACAAGCCGAAAGGCATATATTAAAGAGTGAAGACATTATGGCGACAGAAGAAACCACAACAGAACAGGCCACACAGAGAACATCCGACGAAACCTCACAACCACCAACCACGGCAAATTTAGAAGAAGGAACGCAGGGAGAAACGACAATGCGCCACCTTTGAACCTCCACACCCTTTTAGCAGATAGCACCGAAAGAAGATGGTAATAGCACCGAAAGAAGAACGGCAAAAGTGCAGGCAAAGAAATTAGCGAAAACAGGCATACGGAACACTATTTGCGAGTTAAAACCAACAATCCTCATTTAAGCCTCAACGAAGTACAAAGAACCATCCATAATATCACCCACAAGATTTGCTCCAACAGGAGGGACATCACCCAAAGCAGGGTAAACGGCAACCAGCGAGCCGCACCCTGTCAAGCATTTGCGGAGTATTGCGCCAGCTTTTTTATCCCCGTCCTTTTCGGAAGTGAGAGCATAACGAAGCAGTTGCACCAAGTCTGTAGTTGAAGAAATGCCAGCAACAGACAAGAACGTTGTTACCAACACTTCATCGGTAAGGCTAGCAAGAGGAGGAAAGCCCAACGGAATTTTCATTTTGTCATACAACATAAGATAGTGCAAAGGTGGGTATTTATTTTGAAAACACAAAAAATAGCAGGGAACACCTACTAAAAGGATGCGCCCTGCCAGCATTTCAAAACTCGAACTATTCGCAAAGGTAGGCAACAAGAGGCATCCCAGCAAGAGAAAGGAAGAAGCCACGAAGTATTTGCGGCACGACTTCCGCATTAAGGTAATACCGAAAGCGTATTAAAGTAATACCAAGCCACCGTATTAAGGTAATACCGAAAGCGTATTAAAGTAATACTAAACCCCTATAATCCAAAGACTTACGATATATTTTTATCCTCTAAAATTCTTGCATGATTGCGAAAAAACGCCTATCTTCGCACCACATTTAATACAAATAGAAGCTATATGGAACAGGCATTAAAGACATTAAGCGAAGCGTTAGCGATAGCAAACGCCAAGTGTAAAGAGTTGGAGGCAGAGCGAATAAGGCTACAAGCGGCAAATGAAAATCTTATAGACGCATTGACAACCGCAAACCACACCATTAAGGAATTAACCAGCAAGCAAAAAACAATCTTTACACCACTTTATTGCAAAGGAAGCAACCCAACCAAGACAGCCGTAATTATAAGGTTGAGGCCAGCAGCAAACGACAAATAAGGAAACATAACTTTCCCATATAATACACCTCATAAAGTGTATTTTTATGGGTTGAGTGGTGCAAACGTGGTGCAAATCAACATTTATATAAAAACCAAAAGCGTTGTAAGTCATTGACCTACAACGCCTTCTTTGCTTTTGGCTTTTTGTTATACGTACCCAGAGCCGGGGTCGAACCGGCACGAATTGCTTCACTGGTGTTTGAGACCAGCGCGTCTACCTATTCCGCCATCTGGGCATGAGCCGACTTGATTTTGCAAGGGCTTGCTGTAAGCGACGCGTTTACGGGCGCAAAATTATGGTAATTCTGTGAAACAGCCAAGAGATTTGCGAATTTTCTTGGTTTTACGATATTTTAATACGCCTTTTTGCGATGCATTCGTAAGAGTTTTATATTTTTAGAGTGCATTTACGGAGTGTGGAATAAAAAGATGGTCTGCATTCTGACGTGTGATAAAACTTTTAAAATATGAGCAAGGATTTTTGTGTGATACTTGCGGGCGGCGCGGGAAGACGTTTGTGGCCGGCAAGTTGTGAAAGAATGCCGAAGCAGTTTCTCGATGTTTTGGGAGTAGGGGAGACGTTGTTGCAGTCTACATACCGCAGGTTTGCCAAATTTATCGAGCCTGAAAATATTTATGTGTCTACATCGGCCAAATATATTGACTTGGTAGAGGGGCAGTTGCCCGAATTGCCGCGCCGACATATACTTGCCGAACCGGTGAGGCTTGGCACAGCGCCGGCGGTAGCGTGGGCGAGCAGCCATATAGCCTACAAAGAGCCCGAGGCAAGGATTGTGTTTTCGCCTGCCGACCAGTTCATCACGCTCGAAAGTGAGTTTGAAAAGAACATACGCCATGCCCTCGATTTTGTGTCCACTCACGATGTGGTAGCAGTTATGGGTGTGCGTCCCACAATGCCTGCCACAGAGTATGGATACATTCAGATGGGCGAACAACCTGACGAAAAAGGTTTTGCTCCAGTTAAGTCGTTCACCGAAAAGCCCGACGATGCTTTTGCAAAGATGTTTGTCGAGAGCGGGGAGTTTCTTTGGAATACGGGACTTTATGTGTGGAACGTACATACCATGCAAAGCTATGTGGCAGAGCTTATCCCGAACATATTGCCCCATTTGGGCGAGTTTGTAAATATGTCTCGCGAGGAGGAACAGGCTTTTGTGGAGAAATACTACCCTTCGAATCTATATCTTTCCATAGAGCAGGTGATTCTTGAGCGCACTGCGAATGTGTATGTGGAAAACTGTTCGTTTGGCTGGGCGGATCTTGGAACTTGGGAGAGTCTTCATCGAGTTACCCACAAAGATGCCAACGGCAATGCCCAACTTGCCACGCGCACCATCATGCACGATTGCAAGGACAACGTGGTTAGGCTCACCGATGGGCGGGTTGCCGTGCTCGAAGGGCTTGAAGGTTTTGTGGTTGCCGAAAGTGGGAATGTGCTTGTGGTATGCAAGCGCGGCGATTCCAATCGAGTGAAACTTCTTGCCAACGAAGCGCAGATGAAACTCGGAGAGGAATTCGGATAAACGGCACGCAAGGTATACAATATATATAATAGGGGAAGCGTGTACGCACCTAAAAAGTTTAAGGCGGAATATAGCGAAAACAATGTTCCGCCGCCTTTTTTGCGGCAGGAAAATGATTTGTGTGTAATTGCTTGTATTACAGGTATTATAAGCTCTGGCGAAAACAATGCGCTTTATCGTTTAAACAATGTCAGACATTTTTTAAATAATGTCTGACATTGTTTGAATAATATCCGACATTATTTTTGCGATATAGGATATTGTTTTTTACGACCAAGAATATCGTTTTTACGAGGTCCTACCTAATTTGAATTTCAAGCCTTGGAATTTTTACGAGATGCCGTATAGTTTTGCCTCCCCAAAACAAGGTAAAAACCATAAGCCATTTCCATTAAATCCATAGCCGTTTGCAGCAACCCAAATGCGGCTTGAAATCTTAAAATGTGAGATTTTGCACGTTTTTTGGTGCTTTTCTACTAATATTTGCCGCGAAAACCTTATATTTGCACACAAGGAATTTAGCGTGCAATAATAAGTTTGCATACATTACCCTAATCAATTATGTCAGTAGCCAAGACACGCCAAAAACTTGTGGATGTAGCCCGTCATCTGTTTGCCCAAAACGGATTGGAAGCCACAACCATGAACATGATAGCGGAAGCCTCGCAAAAAGGGCGGCGCACACTTTACACCTATTTCAAGAATAAAGAGGAGATATACTATGCCGTAATCCAAACAGAGCTTGAAAGACTGAGCGATCGCATGGACGAAGTAGCGGCAATGGACATCGAACCCGAACAAAAGGTAATACTCCTAATCTACACCCACCTCAACCTCATAAAAGAAGCAGTGGTGAGAAACGGAAACCTGCGCGCCGAATTCTTTCGCAACATCTGGATGGTGGAAAAGGTGAGAAAACAATTCGATACCGCCGAGCAAGAAGTATTCTACAACGTGCTCAAAGAAGGGTGCGACAACGGCAAATTCCAAATCGAAGACATTCGTCTGATGAGCGACATAATCCACTACACACTCAAAGGTCTCGAAGTGCCATACATATATGGACGTCTCGGCAACGGCATGAAAGAAGTAATATCGCGCCCCATTGTAGCCAATCTCGTGCGCCGCTCACTCGGAATGGGACCTCTAAGATAAACGAAACTTCAGAACAAAACATAAAACTTTTAATATGGGATTATTAACAGGCACTGTTTTTTCAGTGGCTAAGTGTCTGTTTATTAGTACCCAATTACTACAAAAGGGCGTAATTACCCTTTATTTTAACCCCGCAAAAGGCCTAAAATGGGTCGAAATTCGGGCAAATCGGAAAATATTCGGCAAACCAAAAACCCTATAAATCATGCCAAAATCAACTTTACGCTTAGACGTTCGGCGAAAACTGAACGATGGCACCTATCCCGTGCAAATTGTTGTAGGACACGGCACGGATCTTTACCTTAAAACCGGAATATACGCTACCAAAAACGAATGGAATACGCGTACCCTGCAATTCACTGGGCGCGGCTCCGCAAGAGTGAACGCCGCGCTTACTTCAATGCTTTCACTTGTGGTAAATCGTATCATGGAGCTCAAAGAATCCGGGCTGTGGTTGCGGCTTACCCGGCCACAGATAAAAGAAATGCTGCGGAACTTGGAATTGTAGCGCCCACTTGTGGGTATTCCTTCGCTGCTTGAAGTGTTTAATGTAATGGGCGAAGGGCGTTCCGAGCGCTCCCAACGCATGATAAAGAGTGTTGCGCTTAAAGTGAAGGCTTTTGGCTACGATCCGCACGACTTGCGTTTTGAGCAAATAACGCGCTCGTGGCTCGAGGACTTCTATGCCTCTATGACTGGGCTATCGGTAAACACACGCGCGGCATATATGAAAACCGTGCGCCGGGCTTGTAACTGGGCCCTGGACTATGGTTATATTTCCGGCAACCCGTTCCGCCGCTTCCGCATACGCACAGAGGAAACAAGAATGCGCGACTTGCCCGTGGAAACTTTCCGCCGTATTATGTCGTTGGAGCTGTCGGGTAAGCCCCGCGAGTATCGCGACATATTCATACTTACATTCTATTTGATAGGTATAAATACCGTTGATTTGGCCAGCTGTACGGATAAAGACATAGTTAACGGACGCTTGCAATATCGCCGTCATAAGACGGGCAAACTTTACAGTATTAAGATAGAGCCCGAGGCCGCGGAAATCATAGCCCGGTATCATGGTAAGGGGCATCTATTGGAATGCTTTGACCGCGCTAAAAACTACAAATCAATGCAGGGGTCTATCAATAACGTATTGCAGCGCTTAGGCGAGCCAATGACACGCGGACGCGACGCTTTCCGAATACACAAGCCTGGTACAGCGCAACCTATTATGCCCGAGTTATCACTTTATTGGGCACGCTATTCGTGGGCTACCTATGCCGCGGAACTTGATGTGCCTACCGACACAATAAGCGAGGCACTGGGGCATTCGCATGGCGCCCGGGTTACAAGTATATACATACGTCGCAACCGCGCGAAGGTTGACGCGGCAAACCGGAAAGTTATAGACTATGTGCTTGGTAAGATAGACGCGCCGTCGCTATGATTCGCGGGTGGCTTTCAAAATACATTCATTCACGAAGTCGCTGCGGTTACCTTCGTGAGCTTCGAGAATGTCAAGCACTTCCTGCGTTGCGCTGAAATAAAGATTTTTTGCGTACTGCTTTTTACGCCCGGCGCCCTTTCGTGCACCGCCCCAGGGTTTGCTTGTGTTTTTGTTTTCTTCCATAATGGTATTTATTGTATATTTGCACCGAAAACCCAAGGTGGGGGCGCGAAAGCGCCCCCTTGGAAATTAAATCTCAATCGAGAAACTAAGTTTAATTTTCCAAATCCGAATAGAAATTACTGCTTTCATCTTCGCCTTGGGTTTTCGTTTCGCCTACTCTTTTCAAGGTTTTCGGCTTCTCCTCTCAATCGGAATTATTTCCTTTTTGCATTACAAATATACTAATAATACTTGAAATAACAAAATAAATCAAGATAAAATAAAAGCCTAAATTAAGTCCCTAAAAACACGTTACTTTTTGCACTTCGCCAAGATTAGAATGTCAAGCAATACCACTGCCAGCACCAGGGTAATGATAATAACAATAGCCGCAAAATCCTTTGGTTTTGGCTTCTCCGTTATGGTCTTAGTCTGTGCTACATACTTCGTTACCGTGTCGCGTATTATCTTCACTTCGTCAGATTTACTTATCGCGTCCCGAACTTTATAGCGGATTTTCCACTTTTCCACAAATACCGTATCGTTCCTTGTCTGTATCACCACACTGTCGCGCACAGTGTTTTCTACCCTCACCGTGTCGTGGGTGCGTATCGTATCTATACGCTCTACAACCTTGTTTTCGTTCGATACAAGCGCATTCTCCGTGTGTCGGGTAGAGCTACACCCGCAAAGCAATAAAAGCGCGGTAAATTCGATAAATAGCCTTTTCATCGCTTAATCATTATTGTTACTTTCTCCCCCTTCTTGATGCACTCCGCAATAAGTAACTGCATACGGTTGCACCAATAGCGCGAGTTTTCCACGCGCCCTTTGGTTTTGTTCTCGCCCAACAGTATGCAGCCCTCCGTATCTGTGGCGGTATTTCCGGGATGTATGCGTATGCCGTCAAAGCCAGGCACGCCTTCAATAAGTGGCAAATTCTTGCCAAAGCGTGGGGAATATGTTAGGCTAACGCTATACATGCCACTGGGTATTGCCGTCTTGCCTTTTATCTTACGCTTGGCTATCTCTCGCAATGCCATGCCACTAAATAGCCCGCGGTCGGTATCTTCGAGGGCATTGCAGTAGGCGCGTCCATCGCCCCATCGTTCCCCATCCACATATACGCGGCTTATAGTGTAGTCCTGCTGTTTATACCTTCGGTCTATTGTTATCTCCATCGTTCAATATTCTTTTGATTTCACCGAATTTGTAGTTTATTACCATTGCTACGCCGAATATAGATCCAGCATAGACAAAGCATTGCGCCGCAAACCATAATACACTGTCGGGTATCACGTGCCAATCGTTCATTACCAGCGCAAGAAAGCCCATAACTAACCCCGCCACAAGCATTACCACTGCCGAGGCGTATTGTATCTTTTCCTTGGTGTCCTTGTTCCAATTCATAATGCTTATATCATTCTTTTGTTAACTCTGCTGCGTTGACGTTGACCACAGTCCACATGCACATTTCGGTTATCGCTTCCCACGCGTCTGAACTTGATGCGCTTGTAAGTACGTCTATCGTGCCATTAAGCGTATCTGTGTCGGATATTGTTCTTGTGGTGCTATACGGGTCGTCTGTGG
>CAVIQL010000021.1:0-46055 GCA_963644855.1 Clostridiaceae bacterium Marseille-Q4149
TCAGAACATTTGGAGCAGTTCTTTCCACAGGAGCAAATGCAGGACAGGTTAGAGGTGCTGTGCAAATGACTTTTGCGCGTTCACAAGATCCAATTGTGTCTGCTGAACATACTCTTACTGTTTGTGCTGCACGTGACGAATGCAAACCTTATAATGAGCAAGTGGGTATTCAAGGTCGCAAAGCCACCATTCCCTATGGTCTTTACGTTTGCTACGGATTTATCTCGGCAAACCTAGCTAAGCAGACTGGCTTTTCTGAAGAAGACCTACAACTATTCTTCGAAGCACTAAAAAATATGTTCGACCAAGACCGTTCCGCAGCCCGTGGTTTGATGAGTGCTCAGAAACTGATTGTGTTCAAGCATGATTCTGTATTGGGTAATGCACCCGCAAACAAGTTATTCGATTTGGTAAAGATAAAAAAAGTGTCAGATACAGCACCAAGGGCATTTAATGACTACGAAGTAAGCGTTGACACTACATCCGTCCCAAGCGGAGTAACCATAGAGGAATTAATTTGAGTTGCCTTGTGTATACAGAAGAAGAAATGCTCATGTTGTCGGGGATACAACACTTTATGTTCTGTCCCCGACAATGGGCTTTGATTCATTTGGAACAGACATGGAAAGAAAACAAACTGACAACAGAAGGTCATATTTTACACAAAAATGTAGACAACCCTTTCTATCGTCAGAAAAATGGTGATGTTATAACTCTTCGTTCCATTCATATCGCTTCGAAAGAGTTAGGGCTTTATGGCATTACCGATGCCGTGGAGCTTATTTCTTCCGATTCTTCCCAAGACGCAATCACTAATAATAAGTATAAAGGTTTCTGGAAACCTTTCCCTGTGGAATACAAACGCGGACGACCTAAACACAATGAGACAGATAAGGTACAACTAACAGCTCAGGCTATGTGTCTGGAGGAAATGTACGGCATTCATATTCCATATGGTGCTCTCTATTATAATGAGATAAAACATCGGGAAACTATTGCCATATCTGATGCTATTAGGCATACCACGATATTGTGTGCTCAGCAAATGCACAAGATTTTTAAGAGTGGTATGATACCTGCAGCCCACAAAGCGCCTCATTGTAGAAACTGTTCTCTGAAAGATATTTGTATGCCTGAAATAAATGATTGCGTTCAAATCAAGACCTACCTAAACAAACTTCTATATGAAGATATTACTTAACACTCTATACGTTACAACTCCAGAGGCCTATCTAAGCAAAGAAGGTCTAAACGTAGTAGTATCCGTCAAACAATGCGAAATATTCCGTATTCCAATACACAACATCGAGCAGATTGTTACTTTTGGATATATGGGAGCAAGTCCAGGATTGATGAAACTGTGCGCCGATAATGGAGTATCTCTTACATTTCTTTCTCCACAAGGCAGATATATTAGTCGTTCGCAAGGACCCACAAAGGGCAATGTTTTGTTAAGAAAAGCGCAATACAAATATTCCGAAGACCCTATCTATGCTTTGAATCTATGCAAACTTTTTATTGGTGGCAAAATTCAGAACTATCGTAATATTCTACGACGTTTTATCAGAGACAATGGAGAAAACAACGCCATAAAAGTAGCAGTCAAGGATTTACTCACATGCAAGAGGAAAATTTTGAGCGCAGACAATGTGGATAGAATCAGAGGCTGTGAAGGAGAAGCAGCAAACACATACTTTGGGGTATTCCCGCATCTGTTGTTAAATCAAAAAGAAGACTTCAAATTTGCGGGTCGTAACCGTCGTCCTCCCAAGGATGCTATCAATGCAATGTTATCGTTTGTGTACACACTAATATGTAATGATCTAACCTCTGCCTTAGAAACAGTAGGATTGGATCCATATGTCGGCTTTATGCACACCTTACGTCCAGGAAGACCATCACTTGCTTTAGACCTTATGGAAGAACTGCGAGCCTATCTTGGAGACAGACTCGTTCTTTCTTTAATTAACAAAAAACAGATCACCATTAAAGATTTCCTCAATCAAGGTGATGAATGTATCATCATGACAGATTCCGGAAGGAAAACAATACTCACTGCATGGCAAAACAGAAAAAAAGAACAAATAACCCATCCTTATTTGAACGAGAAAGTTAGTATAGGACTATTGCCATATATCCAAGCCGTACTCCTGGCAAGATTTATTCGAAAAGACTTAGACGATTACCCTGTATTCTTAATCAAATAGCTTATGTTCATACTTATTACCTATGATGTAAATATCACATCGCCTCATGGTGCCAAGCGCTTGCGAAATATAGCAAGAGCCTGCCAAAACTATGGAAAAAGAGTTCAAAACTCAGTCTTCGAATGTATCCTCACCGAAGCACAATATATAAAACTAAAGAACCAAATCAAAGATATTATCGATTCAGAGTTAGACAGTATAAGATTCTATATTTTGGGAAAAGATTGGAAACGCAAAGTAGAGACGTTAGGAAATGATACGGGAGTTGATTTTACAAACGAACTTATTATATAATATATTGCAGTGCGAACCTCAAGCATTGCATTATTTGCCATAAGTTTCGCACCTGTTATAAATCATCAGATTAGCAGTTTTTCAAGGCTAACAAACTTTTATTAGCGAGCATTTTGCAGACTTTCGCAAAACATATACCTTTGCATTGTGATATTCAAGTACTTTATGAATACACGGTCGCACCCCGCGTGGGTGCGTGGATTGAAACGATGCTAATGGTGTGTGTGGTGTGAAATTTGGCGTCGCACCCCGCGTGGGTGCGTGGATTGAAACAATAAATTTAAATATTGCAATAATGATTTTATAGGTCGCACCCCGCGTGGGTGCGTGGATTGAAACATAGTTCAGTCCTCCATTCCGCTATGCAGGCATCGTCGCACCCCGCGTGGGTGCGTGGATTGAAACATCTACTGTTCCAGTGCATAGCAATTTGTACACGTCGCACCCCGCGTGGGTGCGTGGATTGAAACATCAATAACCAGCATATCCATAGGTAGCTTGTAGTCGCACCCCGCGTGGGTGCGTGGATTGAAACCGCAATACAAGCATCGACGGCTGCCTTACTGTCGTCGCACCCCGCGTGGGTGCGTGGATTGAAACCGAATAGAGTGGAAGAGACGGAAATGATATTACAGTCGCACCCCGCGTGGGTGCGTGGATTGAAACTTTACTTAATATGTGCATTATGCGCTCCATCGACGAGTCGCACCCCGCGTGGGTGCGTGGATTGAAACACGCTTAACTGCCGCTATGATATTGGGGCAAGGGGTCGCACCCCGCGTGGGTGCGTGGATTGAAACCTTCTCCTGCTCTGCCGCAAGATATAGCACTTCGTCGCACCCCGCGTGGGTGCGTGGATTGAAACACCGGTCCGTGGCTACTCTCGACATAGACAATGGCGTCGCACCCCGCGTGGGTGCGTGGATTGAAACAACGACAATGCCGATGATCCTATGCCACAGATGGTCGCACCCCGCGTGGGTGCGTGGATTGAAATAAGGAATATGGTTATATTATTACAATATGAGATTGCGACACACATGGATTTGTTTTTTCCCTTTTGGGGTGGGGCTAACCGAGAAGGGGAAGAAATGTTCGGCAGATAAGGTACCAGCCGAGCAATATACCCCCATTGCAAAGCGCCGTTGGGCAACCACAGAAACGACATCGGATATCGTAAAAACAATATCCGATATTTTTTAAAAAAGGTCTGACATTAGTTTTACAATATCCCATATGGTTTTTTCGGCAACATTTCTCCCCTTTTTCACGACAAAAAATCCCCGCCCGAAATCACTTCGGACGGGGATAAAATTCGTGTTAAATTGAAAATTGTTATTATCTCGTTTTTCGATTACTTCTTCAAGAAACGCTCCGTAATGTCCTTGCGCGTGCCATCGGGCATCATGCGGTAAAGACGCTGGTTGGTGGTGGGCTTGTTGAGCGGTCCCTTTTCGGGGATATAAGGTCCTATCTTTACGAAATCGAATACCGACGCATCAAAGTCCTTCGGGAAATCGGGCTTACCCGAATACCACGCCGTGAGAAACGCTCCCGCATATTTTTCGCGCACATGCTTTGCAAGCTTTTCCACAGCCTTGGGGTCGTTGTCGCCTCCCATGAAGCACACACACGTAGCCTCGCCCACATAGTCAGCCAACATTTTGTCGAGAGCCTCAACCGTAAGTTCTTCACCGCAATCGTTCCACAAATAAGGGCTATGGCAACCGCGACAATGGTTTGGGCAAAGCGACAAATTGATTGCTATCGTCGTTTCGTCGGGGATTTCTTGAAAAACAATGTCGTAACCGACGTATTTTATCATTTCTCCCTAAAAGATTATGCCCTTGCGTTCTCAGCCTCTACCACAACGTTGTCTTTGTCGCGCACAGGATTGTCGTAATAGCGGCGTGCAGCTTCTTTTTGACGGTCCATCGAGAAATTGGAAACGCGTTTGAGATATCCGATAACGCGTGTGAGATAGTCAAGGTTCTTGCTGTGGCACACGGGGCACTCTTTAAGATAACGCTTGTCGATATGTCCGCAATCGTTACACACTGTGTTGGGAATATTAAAGGTGAAATAGTTGCACCCTTCCTTAGCTGCCACACGCAAGAGCTGACGATATTGTTTTTCGCTCAAATGCTCGTCGAGATTCATGTGCAAAGCCGAACCACCAGTAAGGTGCTCGATGAATTTCTGACCGTGAAGGCGGAATTTTTCAAGGATATGCGTGTTGGTATCTTCTACTACATAGAAATAACTATTGTAGCAATCACGCGGAACATAGTATCCGTCCTCACGATCCCAGCGCGCATGTTTCACACCAACGTTTTCGGCAGGAATCATCTCGCAGTTGAACATCACATCCTTTGAACGATATTTTTTGTTGTAGTATTCCACCGTGCCGAGAACGCCCTGCACAAATTTCAAATACTCCGGATTGTCAGAGATAGTGTATCCCAACGACTCAGCAGCCTCAACCAATCCGTTCACACCTATCGTGAGATATTGACGGGCAATATTTATATAGCCGGCATCAAACAACGGAAGCATTCCTTTCTTTTCCAAATCTTTGAGGTTCTCATTGTAAGCCACCTGAACCTTATGCATCAAGTCTATAACCTCTGCAATAAAATCAAGATAAGGTTTGCCCTGACGAGTAGCCTCTTGCACACAACGGTTGAGGTTTATTGTCAGCACACTCTTTGAGCCCGTTGAAACGCCGCCCGCACCAAGTGTGTAGCTAAAGCCGTTGTTTTGGATTTCGTTGCGCAAACGGCAGCACGATGCCAAAGAGTCGGCGTTGTCGCTCATGTATGTAAAGAACGAGTGCCCTTCTGAATACATTTTTGCGGTAAAGTCGGCATATTCTTTGTCCACCACGTCGCCATCTTTCGAGAGAAGAGCCATTGTTTCTACGGGGAACGTCAAAACGGTCTTTGTTCTTTCTTGGTTAAACCACGTCATGAAACGTTTCTGAAGCCAGTTGAGCGCGTCCCAATTGGGTTTCGAGCCGTCGGGAAAGCGAAAATCGCCAAAGATACTCTCAAAATAATTGCTGTCATAGTATGAAATGTTCCAGAAAACAGCTTGGAAATTTCTTGCACCCGTTGGCTGGTTGATGGAATACACCACTTGCTCAAAACAGTCGGTTATGATTTTGTCGAGAGTGCGATGGCGTTTCGAAAGGTCTACTATGTCGTTCGCATGCTTGTAGTAATCTTCGCCGTATTCAAGACCTATAAAATACGACATGTACATAAGGAATTCCGGAGTTGCACATGCGCCGCTCAACATACTCGAAACGATAAATACCATATTGATAAATCCGCCGCAGAACGACTTTAAATTTGTCGGTTTAGTTGAATTGCCGCCAATACTCTTCGTTCCGCTTATAAGCCAAGGGTACATTGTTATGCTGGCGCAGTAGTTTGCCAAACTTGTCTCGTCGTTTTTATAAATAAAGTGGTGTTCGAGCAAATATAGATAGCGATCTGCGAGTTCTTTGCCGTACATCTCTTTGATTTTGTCGCACAACAAACGTCGGTTAAGGCGTATGAAATTCGACTTGGGCAGTTCTCCGATGAGCGTTGCTATGTTTTTGTTTTCCACATTTGCGTTGGCGTCGTATTTCGAACCGGTTGCAGGGTTTGCAGCCTTGCAATAATCGATAAGGAATTTGAGTTTGTCTCTCACCTCGCGGTCTTCAAAATGTTTCTGACGATAAAGCATGAACGATTTCGCCGCCTTGTAATGGTTTTCGCGCATTAGCGAAATTTCCACTTGGTTTTGGATATCCTCCACACTCATTCCGTTGCAGAAATGCAGGTTTTCCATCACGCGTTGAATGTCTTCGGCGTGCACATGTTCGTTTACCGATTCAAATGCCTTGAGAATGGCACTTTTGATTTTCTCTAATGAGAAGTTTTCAGTGGTTCCGTCTCGTTTTGTAATTAAGAAACTATCGTAACTCATATTCTTAGTAGGTTTAGTCGTTGTTGAAAATTTGCGCGCATACGGCTGCGCGTTTGTTTTTTAGGAAATCAGTTTTTCGCAATCCGATGGAAATGCATTTCCCTTCTGAATTCGGGCTTGCTTGACGCATTATTTACATTATGTGTACGTTAGCACAAAAACACTCTTTGACATCATTCCTTAACCGAGTGCAAAGATAAATTTTTCGGACAACATATCATCGCAATTCTTCGAAATTATTTTCTTTTTGGAAAACTTTTTTGTCTGCAAAATTTCAAAAGTTTTCCGTTTTGGAAAACTTTTTCTTCTTTCAAAGCTTTAAAATTTTCTGAATATCAGTTGTTTTCAGTTCGATTTCGGTTATGCAAAGTTACTTCAAAAACATCAAAAGTTGTCCGTTTCTTCTATTTTATTTCCCTCAAAACATGAACTTGTTTATATATACACCTCGTTTTTTGCGTGTCTGTTTGTAAATGTGCGAGTTCGCTAATCGGGCCAACAAAACGGCGCATAAAATTAATTTTTTCCGCAAAATTTTGCCCCACAAAAGGCATCGAAAAAACCACATGGCTTAACGCAAAAATATCGCCGCATCTAATTAGGATTAGATGCGGCGGTATTTAAATTGGATGCCTTGGAATTTTCAAGGCATGGCTTGCGGACTTCTGCCCCGCGCAATGTTATCCTTTATAACCCGATATGTATTCGCCGATTTTGGGAATCTTGCTACACAGAATCGATATCAGCGAAGCCGTAACGAATGTGCTTACGGCGGTGAGCAGTATGCACGCGCCGGTAGGCATCAACGGGCGATAAAGCCCGCAATATGCCGAGAGGATAACCATGTGCATTAGATAAGTGCCGTAGCTTGCTTTGGAAACAGGCAGGAGTATTTTCTTGTAAAACCACCCCGAATAGGTAATCTTGCGTATTATCATAAAATAAGCTATCACCGTGAGCGCCACACTAAAACTTGAAAATCTCCAACTCTGTTCCATGTAAACGGCAAGGTCGATTGGCGCGTTCACAGGGTAATCGTGGGGCATTACTGTCCAAAACCAACCTGCCGCAATGGAATATCCAACGATCCATATCGGCACAGCGATACACAAAGTACGCTTCCAACTCAACTCAGGTACCCACTTCTTGAAATAATGTCCCAACATCAGGTACCCCACAAAGCCACTAAAATAATATAGTGTGCCGAATTCGTTCCAATTTGCCTCGCCCCATAGCTCTACAGAGCCGCTGAAAGCCAACGCTAACTGACGCAAAAACGGCATAAGCGTAGTGAAAAGCCACAAAACGAGGAATGCCAACTCGCTTTTGCGCGATACTTTTTCTGCCCACGGAGACAGTATGGGCATAAGCAGGTATATTCCCAATATCATATAAACAAACCAGAGATGTCCCCAATATTGGTTGAAATTAAACACGTATGGTTTGAACGCTGCCGCGAAATCGTTTGAATTTTGCAGGGCATAAACCACCCCAAGTATTATCACCCACACCACAAAAGGCAACACCACTCTATGGAAACGGCGTTTCAGGAATGCGCCAGTGGGTTTCTGCAACGGGAAAAGCAGATAGCTCGATGCTATTACAAACAACGGCACCGACGCACGCATTGCGCTATCAAAAAAGGTGCTCCACATGGCGTTGGTTTCGTTCAAAATTTCGGTTCCGTCGTTTCCAAGATAAAAAGGCTCGGACGAATGAACGCACATCACCATGAAACAGGCTATCACTCTCAGCCAATCAACAAAAACAATTCTCTGGTTCATCAAAAATTCGGGTTATAGCCTGCGCCATAGCAGGCGGGTTGGTAAAGTTTTCGCAAATATACTAAAATTCCGCATATTACGGCACTCCTATTCCCTTTTTGCGGCTTACAGCAACGCCCATATTTTCCACACCTCTGCATACCTAAAAAACCATAAGCCATGTTGTAAAAATAATATCAGACATTTTTCAAATAATGTCTGACATTATTTAAAAAATATCGGATATTAGAAAAACGATATGCGCACATCGTTTTTCCTACAAAAAGCAAGGTAAGAAAAAGGTCATACACCGCCCAAGCGATATATGACCCAACAAGTCGATTCTGCAATCTCCGAGCCGTTTCAAGGCTCAGAAAAACCACATTGTCTATCTACATTTACACCTTTTGCCGGTGGCGTTCCTACCCTTCGGCACTTCGTTTTTCCGTTCTTTTGAATCGCCCGCACTTCCGCCCGGGGCAACGAGCGTAAAGTCGAGCAAGCGACGGTCGAGATTGGCACGCGCCACCTTAATTCTCACCTTGTCGCCAATGGAATAGGAACGATGGCGACGACGTCCTACAAGGCGGTAATTCTTCTCGTCAAACTCGTAATAATCGTCAACCAAATCGCGCAAAGGCACCATGCCCTCGCATTTACTGTCGTCAACTTCTACATAAATACCGAATTCGGTTACTCCACTCACCGTGCCGTCGAATTCCTGTCCCATACGGTCGGCCATAAACTCCACCTGCTTGTATTTTATACTTGCACGCTCCGCAGCATCAGCCAACTGCTCCATCGCGCTTGCATGTTCGCAAAGTTCTTCATACCGTGTTGCCGAAACCGAACGCCCACCTTCGGCATATCTTGTAAGGAGTCGGTGAACCATTGTATCGGGATAGCGGCGAATAGGTGAGGTGAAATGCGTGTAGTATTTGAACATCAAACCATAATGCCCTATATTGTCGATGCTGTAATGGGCTTTCTGCATAGCACGAAGGGCAACGGTTTCAATAAGTTGCTGCTCTTTTTTGCCACGTGCGTCATAGAGCAAACGATTAATGCTCTTGCCCACACTTTCTTTGGAGCCTTCAGTTTTAAGTTTGTATCCGAAGCGCGAAATAAAGGCGCGGAGATTTTCCAATTTGGTTTGCTCCGGCACATCGTGCACGCGGTAGGGAAATACTTTGGGCTTTTTACCCTTTGGAACTATACCAACCATTTCGGCTACGCTCTTGTTTGCCAAAAGCATGAACTCCTCCACAAGTTTATTGGCATCTTCTTCAATCTTTACGTAAGTGGAAATGGGGTGTCCCTTCTCGTCGATTTCAAACCTCACCTCGGGGCGGTCGAAACCTATGGAACCATGCTCAAAGCGGCGCTTGCGCAAATGTTTAGCCAAACGGTTGAGCGTGATAAGCTCTTCGGCAAATTCACCTACGGGCTTGTCTGATTTCACAGGCTCGGGGTGTTCGCCAGGCAGAGCAAGGTCTTCGGCAGATGCCTCGCCGTTTTGCTCTAATATATATTGCACTTCTTCGTAAACAAATCTGCGGTTGCTCTTAATCACCGTGTGGGCCAAATGCCAGGATATGATTTCCGCCTTGTCGTTCATTATGAAGATAGTGCTGTATGCCAATTTTTCTTCGTCCTGTCTGAGCGAGCAAAGATAGTTACAAAGTCGTTCGGGAAGCATTGGAATTGTGCGGTCAACCAAGTAAATACTCGTGGCACGCTTCACAGCTTCGCGATCAATCACGTCTCCTTCTTTCACATAATGGGAAACGTCGGCAATATGTACGCCAACTTCCCAATACCCCTCGTTTGTTTTGCGAATCGAAAGGGCATCGTCAAAATCTTTTGCGTCTCTCGGGTCGATGGTAAAGGTTGTTACGTTGCGAAAATCCTCGCGGCGTGCAATTTCGTCGGGAGTAATGTCGGGCGATAGCTTTTCTGCGGCATCGACCACCTGTTGCGGATAAGTATATGGCAGATTATATTCGGCGAGAATAGCATTCATTTCGGCATTGTTCTCACCTTCGCTCCCCAATATATCCACCACTTTTCCCACAGGGTTCTTTCCGGCTTCGGGAAACTGGGTGATTTTCACCACAGCCTTGTCGCCGGTTTTGCCACCTTTGAGACAGTTGCGCGGAATAAAGATATCGTTTGAATAAATACGCCCGGCAGTTTCGAGAAAAGCATAGTTTTTCTCCACATGCAGCGTTCCCACAAAAGTTTCCCGCCCACGCTCGAGAATTTCTATAACCTGCGCCTCGCGTGCATGCTTTTCGCGCCGCGCAAGTATGGTTGCACGCACGCGGTCGCCGTTCATTGCGCCCATACTGTTGCGTTCTGTTACAAGTATCGACTTACCTCCGTCGTCTGGTATCACACTGTTGTGCCCATTAGACTTGCGCACGAATTTTCCCTCGACCACCTGGTTTTTGCGACTCACGCTATATTTGTCATCACGCACCGTAAGTTCATCAGCATCTACGAGATCGTCCAACACATCGCAGCACAACACGCGCTGAACATGGGAAGTAATACCAATATTTTCGAATATTTCGCGGGCTGTAAACGATTTGTCGCCTTGAGTAGCAAACAAATCGGAAATCTTTCCATACAAATCTTTTTTGCTAAGTCGTGAAAACGACCTTTTGCTTTTGCCTTTCATGATAAAGTGCTATTTGGTTGCACTTACAAAGTAACTAAAAATTCCGCAAACCAAGCACAAAACGCCAATGTTCTTTTCCAGCCGAGCAATATAGCCCATTGCAAAGCGCCGTCGGGCAACCACAGAAACGACATCGGATATTGTAAAAACGATATCCGATATTTTTTAAAAAAGGTCCGATATTATTTAAATAATGTCTGACATTGTTTTTGCGATATAGGGCTTTAAAAAAATGCCTTCTGCATCGGGGTGTATGAAAAGCATAACGACAAGCCAAAATATTGTCGCAACAAAACGACACGCGCATTCCGTTCATACAATATCAAAGGCATTTCGTACAATCCGCCGGATAATCTTTTTGCAACAAATTCCTCTGTTTTACATTTGCCCCATCAAAAAACGAAGAAGAATGAAGAATGTATTGAAAACATTTGTTGCGCTGGTAATCCTTGGATTGGTTGCCGCAGGTATAGTTTTGTGGTATTCGTTAACAAGCAATCCGTGGAATGTACGGACTGTGGGCGACATCTCCACGCCAATAGGATATACAAGAGTAGATGGCAGCTATGCTAAGTTCATGCGCAGTTTGCCGTTAAAAAAGAAAGGCAGCAAGGTTAAGCTCTTTACAGGCGGCAACGCCCGTCTTCAATATTTGTCGGCAGCTGTGATCGACATACCAATGCTCAGCAATGCCGAACAATGCGCCGATATGACCATGAGACTGCGTGCGGAATATCTTTTTAGCCAGGGACGATATTCGGAAATACGTTTCCGCGACGTTAATGGCAACACTTTGCAGTATAGAGGCGGAAACTCACGCAAAGCATTGGAGAAATTCCTAAAGAAAGCCTATGGTGTATGCAGCACATTCTCGGTGAGCAGGGAAACAGAGCCACGCAAAATAAGCGAAGTGCAACCGGGCGATGTTCTTGTTTATCCTGCAAGAAAAGCCAAAAGAATGGGACACGCTTTGATAGTGATAGATGTGGCACGAAGGGGAAAGAAAGTAGCTATAATGTGTGCCGAGGGCAACACGCCGGCAAGAGAGGCACACGTTGTTAGGAACCTCAACCCGATATACAATCCTTGGTTCTTTTTCGATGGCGATGAAAACATTCTGTTGGTTTCTGTTTTTCATTTCAACAAGAATGAATTGAGGCATTATTAGAAAAAGCCGAACAATAAGACTACAAAAACCACACACGGCCCTACCCTTTGAAACGATATCGGATATCGTAAAAACAATATCCGATATTATTTAAAAAAGGTCCGATATTATTTAAATAATGTCTGACATTGTTTTTGCGGTATAGGGAGGCTTGTAAATCAAGCCTTTAAATAAGGGAAAATTTTCGCTTGGGATACATGGATTTTCGCCTTTCAGATGAATTGCAGCGGGAGTGGTTGCAATGATAATTGTTCGGGGGCGGAGTTTTGCCGGGAATTTTAAACGAAAATCAGCGTAGCGGTTGATATGCCGCTACGCTGATTTTTTATTACCACCACCGAGGGTGATTGTTTCAGGCGGAGTTTCTGGATTATCGTATCAAGATGTTCCGCTTTCCACTGTTGTTTCTCACTTAATCATCACCTTAAGCGTTTTGTTGCCATTCTTGATGATGTTGAGTCCTTTCTGCAGTCCGTTAAGGCGATGACCTTCTACGTCGTAGTATTCGGTATTTGCATCGTCGGTAAGGCTGTTGATCTTATCGATAGCGGTTGCATCGCCGTCTATTACGAGGTTGAACGAAGCTACCTTTGAACCGAATTCGCCTAATGACAGATATCCGCGGAACGCTTCTACCTT
This sequence comes from Clostridiaceae bacterium Marseille-Q4149, assembly GCA_963644855.1. GTDB lineage: Bacteria > Bacteroidota > Bacteroidia > Bacteroidales > Bacteroidaceae > UBA6398. The sequence continues at coordinate 12,733 of CAVIQL010000021.1, forward strand.
AGCTTCGTCGTCGCTTAGGTCGTCGACAAGGCAGAACTTATCGCCAGAGATGACGTAGGTGCCTTGGGGAGCCTCTGTCTCGGCAAACGAACCTGACATCAAGTTGCTGGGATCGTCGCTCGTGGTGTTGCTTACGTATACTTCATCGCCGATAGCGTCGATCACTACGGTATCTTCGCTTGACAAACAGTGCAACAGCACTGTGCGACCTGCTTCTATGTTACCCGTGAGTTTGGCGAGCGTTACTTGCTCCTCGTTGATGCTCGAGATTTCGTAGAACTCGCAGGTAGTGTTTTCGGCAGCTATAGCATAGGGCAAACATAACGTACTCCATTTGTTTGGCATATAGCGGCGATAGGTTGCTTTATCGGTATAGAATGGTCGATCGCTCTTGAAGTCTTCTCCGTCTTTGAGATCGAGATCCGGACAATAGAGAGGATCGTCTTCGGAGCCATCACCATCGAGTTCAAACTCTTGTTCGCCTACATAATAGTGCTCGCAATTGAACACGCTCGGCACATTGATGTTTGAAACAGAGCTGTTGTTTATTAGCATATAGGCTGTAAACGGACTGATATTAGCACTGTCGGCAGCGGCAACGTTCCATACATTAGCGCTATCGGTCATTACCAACATCTTCTGCTCATTGGCATCTTTGGCGGCAATGGTCTGCAAATTACCATGCATTGTGTATCCGTTAGCACTCACCGAATTGCTTCGGATAGGCGTTACAGGAATGCTGGTTTCATTGCTGATTGTAATTGTGCCTTGTTTTCTTGCCTTGACAACGTAGGGGGTGTTAGCTTCCAACGTTGTTGTAGGATTGAAATATAGGTGTCCGCTGTACGTGCTGTCGGTATCGAGCGCAAAGAATGTGAAGCCCGCAGGTTTATTGTCTACACCGAACGGAAGAGTAAGCGTAGAGTATTCGCCTGCACTGTATTGGCGACCAAAGTTAACCTTCTTCGCGGTGAATGCCTTGGGCACATCGTAAGCGAAATTGGCAGAAAGATTGTATTCATCGCATTGCAGTGCTCCGGTATTGCCATAAACTACGTTGGGCTTGCCACTCTCGCTGAAAGATTTGGGTACATATACCAATGCATCGGAGCTTACTCCCAACTTGTCAATGGTGCTCTTGAGCGAGTCGCACTCTGAGATGTCGAGCCAGTGTAAATTGGTGTTTTCCTGGAAAGCACCATCTTCTACTTTGCTGAGTGTAGAGGGCAATGACAGTTGTTGCAAGTTTTTCAACGCGCTGAAACTGTTTTTGTCTATGCTCTTAATGTTACTCTTGCCAAGCATCTTGAGATTTGTGATGCTGGGGAAATTGTCAAACCAGCCATCGATGCTAACGATGTTTGGAACATCATCTTCTGTAGCAATGGCCTTGCTACCGAAAGCGCGGAAATATTCCACATCTTCGAATCCCGAGGTAATCTGATTGGTATGAGAGGTAAACTCATCGTTTCTTGAATAGAGGTAAAGCAACGGATTTCGAACGTAGAACTTCTCTATCTTGCGTTCACCGCCATTGTCGGTAAAGGCATCGCCATCAAGTTCGGGCACGCTGCTGCAAAGGAAGATAATGTCTTGGAGATTATGGTTGCTACCGAGAGCATCGTCGTCGATATACGTTACGTTGTCGCCAATAACAAGTCTCTTTAGCGAAGCCATGTCATAGCAAGCTTCATAACAAAGCTTCGTAGCTGTGCGCGGCAAGATTACAGTCTCGAGGTTGTCGCAATTCCAAAGCATATCCTTTGGCACCTCGTTGTCGTTCTCAATGCGGCGATTTATACCTTTGAGCGTGAAATAATATTTGTCGGCACGAAGTTCAGCATCATAGAGATCAAGATATTTCAAATTGGTTGTATACACATGGTTGTTCCAATCTGGCTCACGACCGCCCAAATAGCGTAGCAAAGCAATATCCTTGCCTCCGATAGGACCATTAATTTTCAATCCGCTTAGATTGTTGAAGTTTCCACCTACGGCCAAAACCTTTTCATCGTCCATTGTGATACTTGCGTTCAACGAATCGGCAAGCGTATTGGGCTTGGTCAGTGTAATCTCGCGTATATTAATAGTAGCAGAACGATAGCCCTGAATATGGTCTTTATACTGCGGCCAAGCATTGCGGTAGGCATCTTCTTGTCCTTCGTTGACCATGATAACAAAGTCAGTAGGCAAATTCACGAAAGCATCTTCCTCTAATTCGGGTATTAATATACCGAAAGCATTGATGCGTTGAAGCGAAGAACAACCCTTGAAAGCCTTGGCAGTAATCTTCTTCAAAGCTATAGGTAGCGTTACTTCGGTTATACCCTTCATGTCGGTGAACGTACTGTCTCCAAGCATGGAAATAGAACTATAGTAAAGCTCGTTGAACTTCTCAATTTTGTTATTACCATTGAAGAAGCCGGTGATATCTCTTGTCTGCGCCAAATCAAGCGGCGAGAACACATGCTTAGTCTTCAAAGCTTCCACCAATGCGGCGTCTTCGAAATTGTAGATTATACTGTCGCAAGTGCTACTATACGCAACTTTGTTTGAATAACTCTTGACAGAGTTATATGGAACAATCGTTGCCGTGAAGCGCAAATTGTTTTCAGCATAATTGTATATAGCGCTGTTGCCTGAGCCTTTGGGATCTCCAGAGACACTCATGAAAGCTTTCTCACTTGTTTCGGGCGCGCTGTTGCTAAGCATAACGAGAGCCAGTTTGTTGGGCGTTGAAACTGCAACATAATTCTCGTCGTACGAGGTGGCGATGTCTTTCATGTCATCGCCAACAACCAAAACTTTGAGGTTGGTGCAATTGTCAAAGGCACCAGCCTTTATCTTTGTAGCTGTCTTTGGCAAAATGAGAGTCTGCAGTTGGTCAAGTCCCCAGAACATGAATTTCGACACTTCATTGTCGTTCTCGATGTAATTGTTTGACCAGCCAAAGTGGTCAAACGGCCTCTCATTGTCAAAGTAAGCACGGTTGTATTCATAGTGTCCCTCTGACGTGAGGTTTGCCTCGTAAAGGTCAAGATAGCTAAGGCGGCCCGGAGTTTTGCAGTTGTATTCCACATCACGTCCACCAAGATAACGTATCACACCAATATCGCGACCATCAATAGTACCTATAACACGCAAAGAATCGAATTGTGCATAGTTGCCATAGAGATGGTTGTCAGCAAACAAAGACTCAGTGTATTCATAGGTAAGACCAAGTTCCTTTGCCAGCGTTCCAGGTTCTTTCAGAGTTACAACCTTAAGACCACGACGCTTACCAATACCATTAATATGGTCGGACACTGATGCCCATTTTTCCTTGTATTTATCAACCACGCTATCGGCTACATATATTATATATGAGTCGGACAGACTTGCAAACACTTTCGCTGCATCAATATCAGCGGGTACAGGACTTTTCACAATAAATTCCTTGATGCCGCTATTGGCGAAAGCATTCGCTTGAATAGATGTTACGTTTGCCGGTATGGTGAGATTGTTGAGCATAATACAACCTCTGAACGCATCGGCCTCAATGGTATTAATGCTATCCGGCAGCATGATGCTCTGCAATGAAGAACAACCGAAGAACATTCCATTGTAAATAGTTTTCAAACCACAACTTCCAAATGCGCGGAACTCGTCGAACGACTGAATATCCTTGCCTTGGAAAAGAGTCTTCAATTCTTCAGGCTTTGCCCGTGTAGCATCTACGTGGGTAAAGTTTGTTCCACTGTTCAAATCGGTTCCAAAGCGATAAGAATCAAGAAGGATGTCGGCAACATTCTTATCGCGTGGTTCGAAGAAGCACGGACGGAACTTATCTTTGTATTTAGCCCATGCCGTATCGGCGAGGAAAGCAGATTCCTGGTCAAGGCAGAACTTGAGGCGCAAATTGTCGCAACCATCAAATACACCATTACCCAACGTTATCTGGCTGGGAGTAATGCTCTCAGTGTGGTTATCGCCGTCTGTTACCTGATATATTATATTGAAGTCCTCAAAGTTCTTGCAGTTTGCAAAGGCAGAGTCCAACAAAGAAATATCAAATTCGGTATAAACATCAGCTATATTGGTATGGGTATCGGTAATGTCGAGCACCTTAAGGTCGTTGTTTCCATAGAAAGCCTTCGCCTTCACGAAATCGAGCTTATAGTTATTCCAGTTACCAAAATCGTTGATAAGCGCAGCGAGACCAGTTTTTGCCAAACCGCTACCAGGCCCGTAGATATATACATGCTCTATATCGTGTCCTTGACTTTGAGAACGCAAAGGTATGGTATTATTGTTGAATGCAAGAGAATACTTACATTTCCATTCGTCCTGCTTTTCCTTTTCCTCAACATCTACCACTTGATACATGTCCTTGTACTGCTTCCAATAATCATCTTCTATGAATTCAGGGTAAGCCTCTCTACTCACGCGAATTTTTATCTTCGACTTGTCAAGGCCTGCAAAGATATCGCCATAAGGAATAAAGTTGTCAGGAGTAAGACCATTATATCGTCCAAAGCCATCGCCACCACTGTAGATAACGAGGTCGAGAAGTTCGAGATTGGTGCAACCGCCAAAGCAAGAGTCGGGAAGAGCGAGAATCATTGAGTTAAGCGACTCAGAAGATTCTCCATAACGATCCTGGAAATGTATTTTTTTCAAGTTCGTCTTGTTATGGAAAGCCGTTCTTTCGATACCGATAGTACGATAATCTTCACTCTTTTGGCCCGGGTCATTGTAGATAGTTATATCCGTTTTGGAATCATCTATCTTCGTTACGTACATGTTTGGCACATTGGTTATGTTTTCTGTTCTAATCCACAAACCCTGTGTTTTCCATGTAGCAGGTCGTGCATAGTTTTTCTTAGCACGATTCACCAAGTAATTCTTGGCCGTAGAGTTTAATAGCTCGTCTGTTCCCTTGGCGACAACAAGTCCCGCAAGAGTTGCTGATTCTAAGCTTGTGAAGAACATACCTCCTGCAGTTACAAACGCCTGCATGGCAGCTTCTTCAACCCAACTTGTCATACCAGCTACAAATCCAACGCCTCCACTTGTAACTATTGAAGCCGCAAAGATTGCGGGAAGAACCCAGTTCCATGCAGAACTTTGAAGTCTTGTAATATCCGAAGTTGACAAATTGTTGAGCGACCTTGAAACGTAATCATAGGTAATGCCTTTACGCTCTACTGGGTCTTCGTCAGTAGGCAGATAGTCGGCTGCAATAATAAGATCTTTATATTGGCTCCAGTTGGGGTCGTTAATGTAATCGTTGTAGTAGTCGGGCAACACAACAATGCGGAAATCTTTGCTCACGCCGTCGAATACATTCTTACCTATGAACACCTGCGAGGGCTTTATACCATTGTAATTGTTTTCTCCTCTTGTAACATAGTAGAACATGTTAAGTTCTTTCAGGTTAGAACAACCTCTGAAAGTATTGTCGGGAATAACGAAGTTCAAGTCAGTAACAGTGTTGTAGTTGTTGGCTACGATATCCTCAAACACAATCTTCTTTATGCTTGTCTGATTTTGGAAACCACTTGCCGAGAGAGCAATGGTTTTGTAGTGGTTAGGATAAATCTCGCCTATGTCGCAATAGAGGCGCATCACACCATCGTTATTGTTAATCTTTTCAGGAACGACGCCACTTGCAAGCATATATTTTATGGTAGAGCTGTTGTTGTATTCCAACACCTTGCTCGGAGCGAAGTTGGAGTACATGTTAGACCACGAAGCCACAATTTTCTCCATCTCCTCGTTGTTTTTGTTGGTATAGTATTTCTGACCATCTTCTGAAGTGTAATAAGAATATATCACACCGGCTTCAGTGTAGTCGTTGTTACCAAAATCACCAGCTTCAATGATATCCTTGTATTGTCCCCAACCATATTGGGTATCGTATTTGAATTCGTCAACAAGGTCGCGCGGCACCATGATTTTTGCCTTCGAGCTATTGTCGAACACGCCTTTACCGACAGGAATCTGACTGGGGTGTAAAAATTCCACATGGTCGTCGTCCTCGTCAGAATAGAGCGCAATGTTGAATGCCGTGAGATTATTGCAATTGGCAAAGGCAGAATCGCCTATTTCTATATGGAAATCCTGACTTGCTCCGTCGGCAGATTTTGTGATTTCCTGGAATTTCACCTGTTTGATGTTGTCCTTGCCTTTGAACGAAGAAGCCCACACCTTAGTAGTGTTGTAGTCATAGGTCTGACCAATGTCTTGATAAATCCAAAGAATGTTCTGATTCTTATCTACGAGATAACTGTCGTCGGCTCCTATCACATGCACTTGGTGCGAACCATAGTTACTGCCATTGTCCACTTTTACAACAGAACCTGTCTTGTCGCGGTTGCGATCATAGGCATAGCGTGCGCCATACTCGGCATTCACATCTTCTTTACGCATAGAGGTGGTGGGAACAAGGTGATCCTTGTATTTGCTCCAAAGAGAGTCGTTGCAGAACTCTTCATAGTATTCTGCATCTACGTAAACCTTTGCATCGGGGCAGTTGGCAAACATCTTGTCGCCCGCGGGACGCACATCACTCGGGCGAAGCATCACATCATGGTCATCACCGGCAAACATGCGGTACATCATTTTCAAACTCTTGAAGTTGCGGTCGAAAGCATAGTCGTCTATCTTCATGTTTATCCAGCCGCAGGCTTCCGTGCCCGAGATGTTGCTGTTGTTATCCCAGAAATATAGTTCCTCAACGCCGTTAAGGTTTTCGATTTCCGTGGTGAAATAATTATTTGATGTACCTATATCGACAATAGCATAGTAAGTGCCCTTGCCTGCCGAAGCAACGCCGGTAATCTTTGTCTCATGGGCTTTGCCGCCCTCCACAGAAATTTGTTTTCCCGTGAGTTTGTATTGCAGGTTGTCCTCGGTGTAGGCATTGTTAGTGCCCGAAGTGCCGCTTTTGTCCTTACCGCACAGCATGCCCGAATAGTTGCTGCCCTCGGCATGGAGAGTAACCTGGCCATTGCTCTGATCGGCAAAACAGTCGCTCATTTTGGTATCGGTATCTTCCATTATACCAGCAATGCCACCCACATAGTTGTTACCCCACACGATGGAAGGGCCTATAAGATAGCAACGCGTAACGGTAGAACCGGAATTCATTTCACCTACAATGCCGCCGATATAATCCTCGTGGGCTTTGATTATACCTTGGAAGGAACAATCGCGAACAGCAGCGCTCATATCGGTCTTACCCACGATACCGCCAACACAATCTGGAGAACCTTTTCCATTACGAAGCAGATTACCGTTCGTAACATGGCAATTCTCTATGTAGCCTACGGGAGTGGCATGACCGGAGTTTTGAGTAAGAAATCCGGCAATAAATCCAAGATTGTCGTTGTCTTGAGTAGTAAGCGAGGGATTGGTAAGGTTTACGTTTTTGATGGCTCCATCTTTAACATAACCGAACAATCCGGCATATTCTTGATTGTTTATGGTAAGACTGTCTATGGTATGACCCTGACCGTCAAACTCGCCGTCGAAAGGATGGTCCTCGGTACCGATTGGGGTAAAGTTTCCGGCTTGACCCATGTTGATATCGCGCATGAGTTTTGCCTTGTTGGTACCAGTGCCTCTGTTCATGAAGTTGGAAAATACCTTGAGATGCTCAGCTGTATAGAGCTCCATGTAACCATTATAGGTAACAAGCTGATTGGCATCGAACATTTCGTCGCCATAAATCGCGCCGCAGGTTGCAGTATCGGCTGCGCTAACCTGGGCATTGCTATTGGTGCAACCTTGTAGGCTGACTTCTGCACTACGCCAACGAACCAATCCGGTGATACCGCCGGCATATTTTTTAGCGTATATACGGGAAACTCCTTTTGAGGTTTCCAACAATTTACAACTATCAATCTGCGAAACATGAGTCAAAGCGGCAATACCGCCAGCATAACTGCCAAGACTTTCAAAGTAACCGCTTACCGTACATTTGGATATCTTGCTGTCCGAAAGGTATCCGCAAATACCGCCTACGCCTTCGAGAGGTTGGCCATCGGTATTTTCGGTTGGCACAAGCACTGCATCGTAAACATGGCAGTTTTCGAACGTGGTCTTTACTGCATTTCCACACAACACTCCAACAAACGTATTGGTGCTGGATATTGTTATCGACACAGAAGCGAATGTGGGCTGTTGCACAACCACATTTCGAATGGTTGCTCCGTTGGTATAACCAAACAATCCGCTTTGCAGACAAGGGCGAACCTTTAATCCGCTTATCACATGATTGTTTCCGTCGAAAACACCTTGGTAAAGAAGATTTACATCGGTCTTTCCGTCGCCAATAGGTGTCCAGTAATCTTCCTCCAACGCAGAGAGGTCGATGTCGGCCGTAAGCAAAGCGTTGATGTCGGGGTTTTTGGCATTTACTTGCTCTGCAAACCATTTCAACTGTGCTGCTGTTGATATCTCATAATAGTTGCTGTCGTTTTTCACCGGTGTATCGTCTGCATGAGCAGGGGTGGTGAAGAAAGTAAACAACATTACAAGCATCAACAGAAAACAATGCTTTCGCATTTGTTTTGCATTTCGGTGATTGATATTGTTCATATTAAATTGATTAGTATATTGCACAAGAATATCGTTAGAAAATCTCATCTTTATTTTCTATGCTTTAGAATTCTTTTTTCATCTCTTTTATGCCACACAATTTTCCCACGAAAGCGGTCTACTTGGCAGGCCTTTATTATCGTTTGTTTTACAGAATATAAGCCACTCTATTTGAACTTGCAAAGTAAGTAAAATTTCTGCAAACAAGAATAAAAACAACGATACTTTTTATTGCAAAAACAATGTCAGACATTTTTTAAATAATATCAGACATTGTTCAAATAATATCAGACATTATTTTTGCAATATACGATATAAAAAAAACGACTTCTATTTTGGGATAAAACTAAAGGCTTAGCAGGCGGAAAAAATCAATTTTCAGCCCAATCGCTACGGTCAAGATTGCGATAGCCTATGGCCTCGCCTATATGGTTGGCCTTAACATTGTCGCAACCTTCGAGGTCGGCAATGGTGCGAGCCACCTTTAATATGCGATTGTATGCCCGCGCGCTAAGCGAACGCTTTTCCATTGCAATGCGAAGCAACTGCAAGCCCTGTTCATCGGGCTCGGCAAAACGATGTATCATATTTTCGGGCATCTGTGCGTTGCAATACACTCCGTTTATACCCTGAAAACGAATATTTTGCCGTTCACGCGCTACCATAACCCGACTGCGTATTGCGGCAGAGGTTTCTCCCGGCGCGGCTTGCGACAATTCCTTAAACGGCACGGGCTGTATTTCAACCTGCACATCGATTCGGTCGAGCAATGGTCCGGATATTTTGTTCAAGTAACGCTGTATCTGTCCCGGCGAGCACACACAAGTGCGCGTAGGGTCGTTATGGTATCCGCACGGACAAGGATTCATCGATGCCACAAGCATAAAGGAGCACGGAAGAGTAACGTTGTATTTAGCACGGGTGATGTTGACAATGCGGTCTTCGAGAGGTTGGCGCAAAGTTTCAAGGGCAGAACGGCTAAATTCGGGAAGCTCGTCAAGAAAAAGCACCCCGTTGTGTGCCAAACTTATTTCGCCGGGCATAAAATTGGTGCCGCCGCCAATCAGAGCCACATCAGAAATAGTGTGATGGGGATTGCGAAACGGACGTGTAGTAACGAGCGAAGTTTTTCCGTCTAAAATTCCCGCAACCGAGTGTATCTGCGTAGTTTCAAGGCTTTCGGAAAGCGTGAGCGGCGGAAGAATCGTAGGCAAACGCTTTGCCATCATCGATTTGCCACACCCCGGACTGCCCACAAGCATTATGTTGTGCCCGCCTGCCGCAGCTACTTCAAACGCTCTCTTGACATTTTCTTGCCCACGTACCTCGGAAAAATCCTCGCAATAGGAAGTTTGATGATCATAAAACTCCTTGCGCGTATCAACAATGGTTTGTTTAAGTTCACGCCCGTTGAAATGTTCCACAACCTGTGCAAGATTTTCTGCGCCATACACCTTTAATTTGTTTACAGCGGCAGCCTCGCGCACATTCTCTATCGGCACAATAAGTCCCTCGTATCTTTCGGCGCGCGCATGGATTGCTACGGGCAAAGCACCGCGCACCGGGCGCAAACTACCGTCAAGTCCGAGTTCTCCAACGAGCATGAATTTATCAAGACGCTCCTTGTTTACCGCACCTTCGGCAGCAAGTATTCCCAAAGCTATAGGCAAATCATAACCAGAGCCTTCTTTGCGCAAATCAGCAGGGGCAAGGTTTACCACTATACTGTTTGTGGCAAAATGGAAACCGCTATTGGCTATCGCTGTTTGGGTGCGCGTGTAACTTTCACGCACAGCGCTATCGGGAAGTCCCACAAGCGAATACCCCATTCCCTTTGAAATATTCACTTCTACCTCTACCGTTCGGACATCAAGCCCATTCACGGCTGCCGAAAACAAGCGCACAAGCATAACTAAGGCTTTATGAATTTACCAAGACGGGCTTTGAGATCCTGGGACCTGATGTCGCGCGCAAGAATCTTGCCTTCGGGCGAAATCAAAACGTTACCGGGCACATAGGATATGCCAAACAAACGGACGAGGGGCGTTTTCCAAGCCAACTTGTCGCATATGTTATACTCGGGAAGCGTGTCGCGCGAGAGAGTGTTGCGAAAACTGCGGATATCATAGTCCATGCAAACATTGATAAGCCCCATTTGGCTACGGAAAGGCTTTACCAATCCTTTCAAGCCGCGTATTTGTTGAAAACTGTCGTATTGCCACGACGCCCAGAAGCTTATTAGTAAATATTTTCCCTTGAATGTTTCGAGCGATATTTCCTTACCGTTGTATGCTTTCACCTTGAAATCGGGAGCTTTTGCGCCCGGCATTGTGGCAAGCATGGGCATGGTTTTTCCGGCAAGCGAACTGAGCTGCGCGTTGTGGGGTTGCTGCTTGAGCATATGCGACAACAATCGTTTTACAAGCGGTCCGTCAACGTTTTTTACGGCAAGGAGATAAGATTCCAGCACAGCTTGTGCGGCAAGTGTCTTAGAATTTTTGTTCACAAAGTCGGCTGCTACGTTTTTTATCTGCTCGTCGTGTTTTCCCGAAATATCGTCGTAGAATTGCGACAGTAGTTCGTTTTCTTCTGTACCTTTCACCTGCGTTTTCGTAAGGTCGGAAGCGTCTGTGGTGAAGTTTACTTTTTGCCCAGGTTCGGCAATAATTTTGCGCTGCGAGAAATCGGGATATTGTATTGTGAGAATTTCCGGCTCTTCAAGCTCGCGTTCGTAAACGAATTTGCCGTCGCGAATATGAAGTGTGTCGTAGCTGTTTTCGGTATAGATGAAAATATCGGCTGAACGGATATTTTTGAATTTCCCGTTCAGCCGGAATTTGTTTTTAGGCACCCCGCAACTCCCTAAAAGGAGAGTTGCGAGGGCTATTAGTATATATGAGCGGCTTGGCATGATTTTATGCGCGCCGCGCGGTTATTTCGCGATGCTCTTAAAGGCGGAATCGGCAGCATATTTGGCAAACTCGAGATCTTTTGCGGCATACGAAGCATAGGTTGCGTCTTTTGCCACAGCGTCTTTGAGATTGGAGATTACGTCTTGTTTGCTGTCGGTGCGTGCTGCGAGAATTGCTTTAAGATAGCTTGTTGTAGCGTCGGCATTCGATACCCCAGCAAGAGTTTTTGCTGCGCTGTCGTAGTCTTTGCTCAAAATTTGTGCAAGGGCTGCGCTATTGGTTTTCACGCCGCGCAAATTGTTTGCAGCCTGAGCGTAATTGCCCTGAGCTATATTGAGATTGCCGAGAGCTTCGTTGTAGTTGTCAGCGCCTGTGCCTTTTGCGATGTAAGCCTGGGCTGTTTCAACGTCGCCTTCTGCGAGAGCAATCATACCAGCATTGACATTGGCTTCGGGATTGTTGGCTTTGGCACCATTTGCTTTGGCAATATAATTCTTAGCCTGTGCATTGTCGCCATTTTGATAGGCAATGGCTGCAAGGTTGTTGTAAGCACGATAATCGTTCGGGTAAAGTTCTGCTGTCTTCTTGTAAATGCCTTCTTTTTCTGCATTGTTGTCGGTGAAGGTTGCGAAATAAAGCAGTTCTTCTACTGAAAGTTTCGACGGATCGCTCTTGTATTGTTCTGTGATTTCGTCGTCGCTACGTCCGATAAGGTCGTAGTTGATGGTTAGACGCGAACGGCGGAGTTGCGGGAGCACTTCGTCGGCGAGTTCACGGAATGCAGAAGAAATGTTCTTGATTTGCTGCTCACGCTGTTCGGGATCCTTATACATTGAAAGCACTCGCAAGATAACTTCTTTGTCCTGGATATTCGAAGCCGAAACAAGTTGTTGGAAACCGTCCCAGTCTTGCGCTGTATAGCGTGTATCGACATTGGTAGATACTTTTTCTTTCTTCAAGAGTTGGTTTACGTATCCCTTGCTCGACTTTTCGCGCTGCGAAGCGAGTTTGTCGTTGAGTTTCAAACCGCCATCGGGCGAAGCGTATGCCGAAACCTCTACATTGTTGAGTTCCTTGCGGTCTTGATCAGCCTTGATGTCGCGAAGGGTCTTGATAAAGTCTTGAACCGAAGTCTTTTTGAGCTCCGAGTTACGAATTTTGGCCTGCTGTATAAGGAAGTTGATGCTTGCCTCTTGCTTTTGTTTCAAAACATGAACGAATGCGTCGGGAGCAATTGCGGGATTTGCCGAAGCAAGTGTGCGTTTCAAAAGTTCACTTGTAGCTACCACGCCGTCAGCAACCTTAACCTCGGGAATTTTTACGGTTTTGTTGCCTATTTTGCCGTCAAACTTCAAATAGAGTTCGCTCTGCTGCATTTCGGGAACATACTTAAACGAATTTTTCATCGTATAGTTTCCGCCCACCTTGTACGAAATGGTTTGGTCGTTGCCTTCCACCTTTTCGCCCTGGAATTTTGCACTCTGTCCCGGGGTTTGATTTCCGGCATATTTCATTACGGGAGTTACTGTAACCACCGCCTTACGTTTCAAATATTTTTGTGGGAATTTTCCGTTTATCGTAACGTCAACCTTTCCGCCATTAGTTTCCATGGGGTTGGGAGTTACTGTAAAGTTGTCAGCAGACAGTGCACCCATCTTGCTGCAAGAAGTAAGAGCCACGGCTCCGGCCAAGGCTAATACGATGTTTATCGTCTTTGACATTGCTTGTGTTTAATTTATTACAATATATTATATAGGCAAAGATAAGAATTATTACTATTACTCCCACCCCACACAGCCATAGATTTTTAATGTTTCATCTTTTTTGCCCCGTTTTGTGATTTCCCCCATTCTTTCCTCCCCTCGCAAACGCTTTCTGCAATATGCAATACGGCATGTTTTTCGCCCTGTTTTTATGTTGAATTTCCAACACGGCATATTGTAAAAACAATAACCGATATTTTTTAAACAATATCGGACCTTTTTTAAATAATATCCGACATTAGAAAAACGCTATTTACAGCCCATTTTTAGACCATCTGTCATCGCAGCAAAAATCTCCTTCAAACCCACGTTTTCAAGCCATCGGACATAAGCCATACACTGCCTTATTTTTCTGCGACAGTGCATCTTGCAGACGATATCCGCACTTTTCGCTCATAACGCGTAAATAACACGCATTATATTTGGTCATCTCATAATTTCAACCTATATTTGCGTAGAAATTACGCATTATAAACAAAACATATGGAAGACAAGCAATATTGTTACAAATATCCCCACCCGAGTGTTACTACCGATTGCGTGATATTCGGATTTGACGGAAACAAACTCAAGGTTCTGCTCATTGAGCGCGGCTTGGAGCCGTTTAAAGGTAAATGGGCTTTTCCCGGCGGCTTTCTAAGAATGGACGAGTCGGCAGAAGAAGGCGCTTTGCGCGAATTGCACGAAGAAACGGGGCTTACGGGTGCCTACATTCGCCAGTTTCATACATTCGCTGCTGTAGACCGCGACCCGCGTGAACGAGTAATAACCATAGCATACTACGCATTGGTGCGACTGCAAGAGGTAGAAGGAGGCGACGATGCCGCACGGGCACAATGGTTCTCGCTCGACGAAGTTCCAGCATTAGCTTTTGACCACGACCAAATACTGCGCATGGCAGAACGCACGCTACGCAAGCAAATACATTTTGAACCGATAGGATTTGAACTGCTACCCGAAAAATTTACAATGAAAGCCTTGCAACAATTATACGAAGCAATACTAAACGTAAAGTTTGACCGACGAAATTTCTACAACAAAATGTTGCACCTCGGAATACTAAACCAATTGGACGAAACAGTAAAACAACCGGCAAAGAAAGACGCCTATCTCTACACCTTCAACCATGAAATGTATGAAGAGATGAAACAAAAAGGATTCAGACTGGAATTTTAACCCCCAAAACAAAAAAATGGATAATACAGAAACAAAAAAAATGAAAAACCTATTGCTCAGCGAAGCAATAGGCGACATCTCTGGCGAGCCCTACGAATTTCACGGCACCAAAGATTATGAAAAAGTAGACTTGCTGATTGACTACAACGACTACACCGACGACACCGTATGCACCTTTGCCTGCGCCGAAGCCTTGCTATACCACAAAGACATGGCTACCACTTTGTGGGAACGGGGACGCGCGGATATTTACAGAGGCTATGGAGGGAGTTTTTTTCATTGGCTTACAGCGCACGAAGTAGAAGAACCATACAATTCCTTTGGCAATGGGAGCGCCATGCGTTGTTCGGCCGCCGGTTTCCTGGCAAAAAGCAAAGAAGAATGCATAGAAATGGCTACACAAACCGCACTGCCCACACACAATCACCCCGAAGGAATTAAAGGCGCGGTGGCCGCCGCCCTTGCTACCTATTACGCAATGCAGGGAAAGGACAAGAATTTCATACGAAAGCATGTGCTCAACGAATATTACCCCAGTTGGAACGACAAAACCTATGGCATTATTCACGCAAGTTATCATTATGACGAAACATGCCAAAACACAATTCCTGCAGCCCTGCTTAGTTTTTTTGAAAGCAACAACTATGCAGATTGTCTGAAACTCTCCATCGCCCTTGGCGGAGATGCCGATACTCTTGCCGCAATTGCAGGTCCAATAGCCTATGCCTATTATAAATATATGCCCGAAGAACTTGTGGAGAACGCACTGAAAAAATTGCCCGACTGGATGCGCGAACTTAACGACGAATTTGACGAATATTGCAACAGTCATTAAACACCCCGAAACGCAATACAACGAAAAAACAAGGGGTTGCGCCAACATTTGTAGCGCAACCCCTCATTTTTTATATCACTCTAAAAACTTAGATCGTCATAGGAGCGTCGATATTGTCGTCGCCATATTCGTCAATCTGTTTGTTTTTTTTGTCATACATAGCCTGCTCGTAATCATCACGGTCGGCAACGATTACTTTGTTGAACTGGCGCATACCAGTTCCCGCAGGAATCAAATGACCGCAGATTACATTCTCCTTCATACCCTCGAGCGGATCGACTTTGCCGCGAATTGCAGCATCGTTGAGCACCTTGGTTGTTTCCTGGAAGGACGCAGCCGACATGAAACTCTTTGTCTGCAAAGCGGCACGCGTGATACCCTGAAGTATCTGCACTGAAGTTGCAGCAATAGCGTCGCGCGCTTCAACACCACGAAGATCTTTGCGTTTGAGCATGGAGTTCTCGTCGCGCAAACGGCGAACGGTGATAATCATACCCTTCTTCATGTTCTCGCTGTCGCCTGCATCGGTAACAACTTTCTTGCCCCAAATGCGATCGTTCTCTTCCGAGAAATCTATCTTGTCTACTATTTCCTTTTCAAGGAACTGAGTATCTCCCGGGTCGACAATCTGCACCTTGCGCATCATTTGTCGCACGATTACTTCGAAGTGTTTGTCGTTGATCTTCACACCCTGCAAACGGTAAACGTCTTGCACCTCGTTTACAATGTACTCCTGCACAGCGGTAGGACCTTTGATTGCAAGAATATCGTCGGGAGTGATTGAACCAGCAGAGAGCGGTGTTCCAGCACGCACGAAGTCGTTCTGCTGCACAAGTATCTGCTTTGACAATGGTACGAGATATTTCTTTACATCACCGATTTTAGGAGTAACAATAATCTCACGATTTCCACGCTTCACGCCACCCATTGTGATTTCACCGTCGATTTCGGAAACTACAGCAGGGTTGGACGGATTACGAGCCTCAAAGAGTTCGGTAACACGCGGCAGACCACCGGTGATATCGCCCGCCTTACTTGTGGCACGCGCAATTTTTACAAGCACATCACCCGCCTTGACATTCTGACCGTCTTCAACTGCAAGACGACCGTCGATAGGCAAGTTGTAAGAGCAAAGCACCTCGCCATTCTCGTCAAGAATATGACAAGTAGGTACGCGAGATTTTTCCTTGGACTCAATGATAATCTTTTCGCTAAGACCTGTTGCTTCGTCAATATCTACACGGTAAGTAATATTGTCGAGAACATCTTCAAACTTAATCTTACCGCCAAATTCGGTAACAATAACGGCGTTGAAAGGATCCCATTTTGCAACAATAGTACCTTTATCCACAACATCGCCATCGTTTACGAAAAGTTCTGCGCCATAGGGAACATTCTGAGTGGAGATTGCAATACCAGTATTCTCGTCCACGAAATGAACCTCGGCCAAACGTCCAACAACAATCTTTCCGGTAGAACCGTCATCATGTGTGATATCAATCGTACGAAGTTCCTCGAATTCCAAACGAGATTTGTGTTTCGACACAATAGTTGCATTTGCTGCAGCATTGGCAGCCACACCACCAGCGTGGAATGTACGAAGAGTAAGCTGTGTACCAGGCTCACCGATAGACTGCGCTGCAATCACGCCGACAGCCTCGCCGAGTTGAACCATGCGACCTGTGGCAAGGTTGCGACCATAACATTTTTGACAAACGCCATGTTTGCTTTCGCAAGTGAGTACCGAGCGAATTTCTACGCTTTCAATCGGAGATTTTTCGATTTCTTCTGCAAGAGGTTCGGTGATTTCTTCACCTGCAGCCACAATGAGTTTACCTGTAGAAGGATTGTATATATCGTGAACGGAAACACGTCCGAGAATACGATCGTAGAGAGAAGAAATAACGTCTTCACCATCTTTTAGAGACGTGCAGACAAGTCCACGAAGTGTACCGCAGTCCTCCTCTGTGATAATCACATCATGAGATACATCTACAAGACGACGGGTAAGGTAACCTGCATCGGCAGTCTTCAAAGCTGTATCTGCAAGACCCTTACGGGCACCATGGGTAGAAATAAAGTACTCAAGCACAGACATACCCTCTTTGAAGTTGGAAAGAATCGGGTTTTCAATAATCTGTGCACCTTCTGCACCAGCCTTCTGAGGTTTTGCCATAAGACCACGCATACCAGCAAGCTGCGCAATCTGATCAGCAGAACCACGGGCTCCTGAATCAAGCATCATATACACAGCATTGAAACCACCGTCAGCACTCGACATCTGCTCCATAAGAGTCTTTTTGAGATCGGTATTGACGTGAGTCCAAGCATCGATAACTTGGTTATAACGTTCATTATCGGTAATGAAACCCATCTGATAGTTTGCCGTAATCTGATCAACCTCTGCGTTACCACGAGCCACGATTTCTTTCTTCTCCTCGGGAATGATAATATCACCAAGGTTGAACGAAAGACCTGCAAGATAAGCCATCTTATAACCAAGATTCTTGATACCATCAAGGAATTCACAAGCACGAGCCATACCAACCGTCTTAATAACGAGGGAGATAATGTCGCGAAGAGATTTCTTGGATATAAGTTTATTGATAAAGCCACACTCCTCAGGAATGATTTCATTGACAATCACGCGACCAACAGAAGTTTCAACGAGGTGCTTTTCTGGAATTCCATCCTCGTTTATATCATTTACAAGAACTTTTACTGGAGCGTGAACATCAACTCTCTTCTCATTGTATGCAATGATAGCCTCTTCTGGACCATAGAATGTGAGTCCTTCGCCTTTGCTTCCCGGACGGAGTTTGGTTATATAATACAATCCGAGCACCATATCCTGTGAAGGAACAGTAATAGGAGCGCCATTGGCAGGGTTGAGAATATTATGACTCTGAAGCATGAGCACCTGAGCTTCAAGAACAGCCTCGTTGCTCAAAGGCAAGTGAACAGCCATTTGGTCTCCGTCGAAGTCAGCATTGAATGGCGTACAAGCCAAGGGATGCAACTGAATAGCCTTGCCTTCTATAAGCTTTGGCTGGAAAGCCTGAATACTCAAACGGTGAAGAGTCGGTGCGCGGTTGAGCATCACAGGATGTCCCTTCATTACGTATTCAAGAATATCCCAAATAACAGGATCATGACGATCTATTATTTTCTTGGCACTCTTCACTGTCTTAACAATTCCACGTTCAATAAGTTTACGAATTATGAACGGCTTGTAAAGCTCTGCAGCCATAAGTTTTGGCAAACCACACTCGCCCATCTTAAGTTCTGGACCTACCACGATTACCGAACGTGCAGAATAGTCAACACGTTTACCAAGTAGATTCTGACGGAAACGTCCAGGTTTTCCTTTGAGAGCATCTGAAAGAGATTTGAGCGGACGAGCTGATTCACTCTTTACAGCACTACTCTTGCGCGAATTGTCGAACAAACTGTCTACAGCCTCTTGCAACATACGTTTCTCATTACGGAGAATTACCTCTGGAGCTTTGATTTCGATGAGACGTTTGAGACGATTGTTGCGAATAAGCACACGACGATAAAGATCATTGAGATCTGATGTTGCAAAACGTCCGCCATCAAGAGGTACAAGGGGGCGAAGTTCGGGCGGAATCACAGGAATAATGTTCATTATCATCCACTCGGGCTTATTTCTACCACGACTTGAACGGAACGCTTCTACTACTTGAAGACGTTTTAAAGCCTCGGTTTTACGCTGCTGAGACGTATCGTTGTTGGCACGATCACGAAGTTCGTATGAAAGAGAATCAAGATCCAATCCCTTCAACAAATCATAGATAGCTTCGCCACCCATTTTTGCTATAAATTTATTAGGATCGGAATCGTCAAGATATTGGTTGTCTTTCGGCAACTTGTCAGTAAGATTGATGTATTCTTCCTCTGTAAGGAGATCCATCTTGCTTACACCCTCCTCGTCGTCCTCGTCTTTCTTTTCAAGGATGCCCGGCTGAATCACGACATAACGCTCATAATATATTATCATATCGAGTTTCTTGGTTGGGATACCAAGAAGATAGCCTATCTTATTGGGCAATGAACGGAAATACCAAATATGTGCAACTGGAACAACCAATTGAATATGACCGCAACGATCACGACGCACTTTCTTTTCTGTTACTTCTACACCGCAACGGTCGCATACTATACCCTTGTAGCGTATGCCTTTATATTTTCCACAATGACATTCATAGTCCTTTGTAGGACCAAAAATGCGTTCGCAAAAAAGACCATCTCGCTCCGGTTTATAGGTACGATAATTAATGGTTTCTGGTTTCAACACCTCGCCAAACGAATTTTCCAAAATCTCTTCAGGTGAAGCAAGACCTATGGAAATCTTCGAAAACTGACTCTTTATCTTGTTTTCTTTTTTGAAAGCCATGTTTTATATGTATATAAATATTGAAAAAGAGTTTTCTGAAAATTATTCGAGCGACACACTCAGGCCAAGACCTTGGAGTTCATGGAGCAACACATTTAGAGATTCAGGTATGCCTGGAGTTCCAATGGGATCGCCCTTAACGATAGATTCGTAAGCCTTTGCACGTCCTACAACATCATCACTCTTAATTGTAAGCATTTCCTGGAGCACATGAGACGCACCGAATGCTTCAAGAGCCCAAACCTCCATTTCTCCAAAACGCTGACCACCGAATTGCGCTTTTCCACCGAGTGGCTGCTGTGTGATTAGAGAATATGGACCAATGGAACGTGCGTGCATCTTATCCTCAACCATATGCCCGAGTTTAAGCATATAGGTAACACCTACCGTAGCTTTTTGATCGAAAGGTTCACCTGTTTCTCCATCATACAACTGCATGGAGCCATAACGTGGCAATCCTGCCTTGTCAGTCCATTCGCAAAGATCTTCAAGTTTTGCACCATCGAAAATAGGTGTGCTGAATTTAACGCCCAAACGTTTACCTGCAGCACCAAGTACTGCTTCAAAAATCTGTCCGAGGTTCATACGCGAAGGCACACCCAGAGGGTTGAGCACAATGTCCACAGGACGACCATCTGCAAGGAACGGCATATCTTCTTGGCGCACAATCTTGGAAACAATACCCTTATTACCATGACGACCTGCCATCTTATCACCAACACCAATCTTACGTTTCTTGGCAATATATACCTTGGCCATCTGAATAATACCCGAGGGAAGTTCGTCGCCGATGGTAATAGCAAACTTACTACGCTTGAGTTGTGCGTCCATTGTATTGAACTTCTTAAGATAGTTCAATATGAGTTTCTGGATCAATTCGTTCTTAGCAGCATCACCTGTCCATTTGCTAAGTTGTATGGAAGTATAATCGAGATTCTCAAAGATTTCTCTCCTAAATTTCTCTCCTTTCGAAATAACTTCCACTCCTGTATTATCTTTTATACCCTGCGAAGTGCGTCCTTTGGTAAGGATTACGAGTTTCTCAACTAGAGTCTCTTTGAGCTCTGCTGTTTCGGTTTCGAATTTCTTATCGAGTTTTTCAAGTTCCACCTTATCGGCAGCCTTTGAAGCACGAGTTTTCATTGCCTTGGAGAACAAACGACGATCAATAACCACACCGCTTAACGAAGGATTGGCTTTGAGAGACGCGTCTTTAACATCGCCGGCTTTGTCGCCGAAGATTGCACGCAAAAGTTTCTCTTCGGGTGAAGGATCGCTCTCACCCTTAGGTGTAATTTTACCAATCATGATATCTCCCGGCTCCACGCGTGCACCGATACGGATAATTCCATTATCATCCAAATCCTTGGTTGCTTCCTCGCTTACATTGGGGATATCGTTTGTGAGTTCCTCAAGACCGCGTTTTGTTTCACGTACCTCAAGCGAATATTCGTCTATATGTATAGATGTCAGTACATCTTCGCGCACGCAACGTTCGCTAAGCACTATAGCATCCTCATAATTATAGCCTTTCCACGGCATGTAAGCCACAAGTAAATTGCGACCCAATGCGAGTTCACCTTTCTCCGTGGCGTAACCTTCGGTAAGAATGTCGCCTTTCTTTACGCGCTGACCTTTTTCACAGATTGGGCGAAGGTCAACCACCATGTTTTGGTTAGTGCGACGGAACTTAGGTATCTTGTACGATTTGAGTGCAGATTCAAAGCTCACAAATTCTTCGTCTTCGGTACGATCGTAAAGTATATCGATACGAGTTGCATCTACATAATCAACTATGCCATCGCCTTCTGCGGTAATCATAGTGCGTGAATTTTCGCAAACTTGCTTCTCGATACCAGTACCAACGATTGGAGCTTCGTTGTGAATCAAAGGAACTGCCTGACGCATCATATTGGAACCCATCAATGCACGGTGAGCATCGTCGTGCTCCAAGAAAGGAATAAGTGCTGCAGCAATAGAAGCTATCTGTTGCGGAGCCACATCCATAAGATCCACTTGTGAGGGTGGAACAACAGGATAGTCTGCATCGCGACGACATTTTACTTTGTCGCGAATGAATGTTCCGTCATCATTGAGCGGAGCATTTCCTTGACCAATAATCTTTTCCTCCTCCTCTTCGGCTGAAAGGTAAACGATATGGTCATTATTCAAGTCAACCACAGAATCTTTTACCACTCGGTAAGGAGTTTCGATGAAGCCAAGGTTATCTATTTTGGCATAAACACAAAGCGAAGAAATAAGACCAATGTTAGGACCTTCAGGCGACTCAATCGGGCAAAGACGACCATAGTGAGTATAGTGTACGTCGCGCACCTCAAATCCAGCACGCTCACGCGACAAACCGCCAGGACCAAGTGCAGACAAACGGCGCTTGTGAGTAACCTCGGCAAGTGGGTTGGTCTGATCCATAAACTGCGACAAAGGATTGGTTCCAAAGAACGAATTAATAACCGACGATATCGTCTTGGTATTAATAAGATCGGTTGGAGTAAACACCTCGTTGTCGCGCACATTCATGCGTTCGCGGATTGTGCGACTCATACGTGCAAGACCGATAGCAAACTGATTGGCCAACTGCTCACCCACAGTGCGCACACGGCGGTTGCTCAAATGATCGATATCATCAACAGTAGCCTTTGAATTTATCAGACGGATAAGGTATTTAATGATTTCGATTATATCTTCTTTGGTAAGAACGCGCACACTCATATCGGTGTTCAAACCAAGTTTCTTATTAATTCGATAACGTCCGACTTCGTCAAGATCATAACGCTTATCAGAAAAGAAAAGTCCGTTAATAACTTCGCGAGCACTCGCATCATCGGCAGGATCCGCATTACGAAGCTGACGATATATATGAAGCACCGCCTCTTTCTCTGAATTACAAGGGTCTTTCTTTAGCGTATTGAATATTATAGAATAGTCAAGACCACCCGTATCCTCTTTATGTACAAGGATCGTCTTTTCACCACTATCTATAATTGCAGGAATGTTCTCTTCGGTAATCTCTTCTTCGCGCTCAAGAATAATCTCATTACGCTCAATAGACACCATTTCGCCCGTACTCTCGTCTACGAAATCCTCGAGCCAACTCTTGACAACCCTTCCTGCTACACGGCTACCAATATACTTCTTAAGGTTAGCCTTGTTTACCTTCACACTCTCGGCAAGGTCGAAAATATCAAGAACATCTTTATCCGTCTCAAAGCCTATTGCACGCAACAAAGTAGTTACAGGCAATTTTTTCTTACGGTCGATGTAAGCATACATCACATTGTTGATGTCGGTTGCAAACTCAATCCATGAACCTTTAAACGGAATAATACGGGCAGAATACAATTGTGTTCCATTGGCATGAACACTCGAGCCAAAGAACACACCAGGCGAACGGTGAAGTTGGGAAACTACCACACGTTCAGCACCGTTGATAACGAATGTACCATAATCGGTCATGTATGGAATAGGTCCCAAGAAAACATTTTGCACCACTGTGTCAAAATCTTCATGGCCTGGATCCGTACAGTATAGTTTCAGTTTGGCTTTCAAAGGAACGCAATACGTAAGCCCGCGTTCAAGGCACTCTTCAATTGAATATCTTGGAGAATCAATTGAATAGTCAAGAAATTCGAGAACAAAATTATTACGCGTGTCGGCAATTGGGAAATTCTCTGCAAAAACCTTATAGAGTCCATCGTTCTTGCGCTGTTCAGGTGGAGTATCCAATTGAAGGAAATCCCTGAAAGATTTTATCTGAACGTCAAGAAAGTCAGGAAATGGCATCGGCTCCTTCACCGAAGCGAAATTTATTCTCTGGTTTACTAATTTTGAGGACATTCGTTATATCTTGGTTATATGAAATTTATATACGCAAAAAGTTAAGAACCCTCTACCAGAGGATTCTTAACTGTATTGTAAGAGTTGTATAGATTACTTAATCTCAACCTCAGCTCCTGCAGCTTCAACAGCCTTCTTAAGAGCTTCAGCCTCTTCCTTAGCAACACCTTCTTTAAGTTTTGCAGGTGCTCCATCAACAAGATCCTTAGCTTCTTTCAAGCCAAGACCGCAAGCTTCCTTAACAGCCTTTACAACTTGAAGTTTAGCGCTACCTGCGCTCTTGAGGACAACATCAAATGCTGTCTTCTCCTCAACTGCTTCTGCACCTGCTGCAGGACCAGCAGCTACAGCAACAGCTGCTGCTGCGGGCTCAAT
This sequence comes from Clostridiaceae bacterium Marseille-Q4149, assembly GCA_963644855.1. Classification (GTDB taxonomy): domain Bacteria; phylum Bacteroidota; class Bacteroidia; order Bacteroidales; family Bacteroidaceae; genus UBA6398. Next base: position 36,649 of record CAVIQL010000021.1, read on the forward strand.
TCCATACTCGTCCTTGAGGACCTGAGCTAACTCGTTTACTTCTTTTACTGTCAAATTTACCAATTCTTCAGCAATAGCTTTAATATCTGCCATTTTTTTCTATTTTTATTGTTTTTATTCTGATTTGTTTTTATTCGGGACGTTCGCCCAATGTTTTTAATACTCCATGAATGGTTTGTCCACCACTCTGAAGTGCAGAGATAACGTTCTTAGCAGGCGACTGCAAGAGAGCAACAATTTCTGCGATAACCTCGTTCTTGCTCTTCAACGCAACCAAAGCGCCAAGATTTTCTGCGCCTACATAGAAACTCTGTTCTGCATAAGCTGCTTTAAGACCAGGAATACCGTCTTTGCCTTTTTCTTTAATCAGTTTTGCAGGCACATTTGCTGTGTTGCAAAGCATGAGAGCGGTAGTACCCTTCAAACTGCCATAAAGAGGAGAATAATCAATTTCACTAGCCTCGAAAGCCTTGTGAAGCAATGTATTCTTAACTACAACCATCTTTATCTCACGTTTGAAGCACTCGCGACGAAGAGCTGTAGTATTCTCTGCATTCATTGCGGTTACGTCAACAAGATAAAAATTGGCGTATTCTTTAAGAAGAGCACCGATATTCTCGATTACTATAGTTTTTTGTTCCTTCTTCATAATTCAAATTAATTTTGATCTTCGACCCCGATTGATTTCGGATCTACACGAAGTCCACGACTCATTGTGCTTGACAAGAAAATACTCTTGATATAAGTACCTTTAGCCGCAGCTGGTTTAAGTTTGATTATTGTATTGAGGAACTCTTTCGCATTCTGAGCGATCTTTTCAGGTGTGAATGATATTTTACCTATTGATGTATGAACAATACCCGATTTATCAACCTTAAAGTCAATTTTACCTTGTTTTACCTCACGCACAGCCTTTGCAACATCCATTGTTACAGTACCGCTCTTGGGGTTAGGCATTAGACCACGAGGACCAAGAACACGGCCCAAAGGTCCTAGTTTACCCATTATCGAAGGCATTGTGATAATAACATCAACATCAGTCCAGCCACCTTTGATCTTCTCAATATACTCGTCAAGACCTACATAGTCTGCTCCTGCCGCTTTTGCTGCTTCCTCCAAATCAGAAGTACAAAGACAAAGCACACGCACGGTTTTACCCGTTCCGTTAGGAAGAGAAACAACACCACGAACCATTTGATTTGCCTTGCGAGGATCTACTCCCAAACGCACATCAATGTCTAGAGAAGCATCAAACTTTGTAGTTGTTATTTCCTTAACAAGTTTCGATGCCTCACTAAGCGTATAAATCTTCCCTGCTTCAATTTTATCAGCTACAGACTTTTGATTTTTTGTCAGTTTACTCATGTCTTAATTGAAGTTTTATGTTATTTGTTAGGGAAGTCCCCTTTTACGGTTATACCCATGCTACGAGCTGTGCCGGCTACCATTTTCATAGCAGACTCTATGGTAAAGCAGTTCAAGTCGTTCATTTTATCTTCAGCAATAGCACGAACTTGATCCCATGTTACCTCAGCTACTTTCACACGGTTAGGCTCTGCAGATCCGCTTTTTTTCTTGGTAACTTCAAGCAATTGTATTGCAGCAGGAGGAGTCTTTACAACAAACGAAAATGATTTGTCTGTAAAATAAGTAATAACTACAGGCAATACTTTGCCTGCTTTTTCCTTAGTCCTGGCATTGAACTGCTTGCAGAAATCCATAATATTAATTCCCTTAGAACCCAAAGCAGGACCTACGGGAGGCGAAGGATTTGCAGCGCCGCCTTTAATCTGTAATTTGATTAATCCAGCAACTTCTTTTGCCATTTTTGATCGTTTTAATAATGATTATTTCAAGAACCACACGACACGTAACATTATCATGCTATTCTTTTTCCACTTGCATAAAACCTAATTCGAGCGGAGTATTACGTCCAAATACTTTCACCGAAACCGTAAGTTTCTTCTTCTCGTTATTGATTTCCTCAACAACACCACTGAAGTTACTAAATGGTCCCTCAGTAACCTTTACGCTTTCACCGACAACAAATTGTGGCAAGATTTCCTGGCTTTCATTTTCCATTTCGTCGATACTACCCAAAATGCGATTCACTTCGCTTGCACGAAGTGGTGCTGGATTTTCCATACCGCCGAGGAAACCCAAAACATTAGGAGTATAACGCAAATCCTGCGCTACCTCACCTACAAGTTTTGCCTCTACCAACACATAACCCGGCATAGAATTACGTTCTTTTACGACACGCTTTCCATTCGGGCTTGAATAAACTACTTTTTCTGTAGGAATAAGTACCTGCAACACATTGCCATTGAAGTGTCCGTTTTTTATACCGAGATCGATATATTCTTTAACTTTTCCTTCTTTGCCACTTACTGCACGTAGTACATACCACCTCATTTCTGCGGGTGTAGTAGTTTTATTTTCCATTACAGATAAAATAGATTAATGCGGATAGACGTTTTCCATTATCAATTGGAAGCATTGGTCTATAGCAAAGACCACCAATGCAATGATTATGGAAGCTGTCAAAACAACCACTGCATTGTGTGCCAATTCACGGCTTGAAGGCCAAGTTGTCTTATACGCAAGTTCTTCATAAGAAGCCTTGCAATATGCAAATGCTTTCTTCAACATGTTTTTATTTTCTTTTCTGCACGGGAAGAGAGACTCGAACTCCCGACACCTGGTTTTGGAGACCAGTGCTCTACCAAACTGAGCTATTCCCGTAATAAAGACTTCCGTCTACAAAAGGCGGAAGCCTTATTTTTATTTACTAAGCGATTGATTAGTCAAACACCTGAGTAATCTGACCAGAGCCTACTGTACGACCACCTTCGCGGATAGCGAAACGAAGACCTACATTAAGAGCTACAGGGTAGATAAGTTCTACAGTGATTTCAACATTATCGCCTGGCATTACCATTTCAGTTCCTTCCGGAAGAGAGATTTCACCGGTGCAGTCCATTGTACGAAGATAGAACTGAGGACGATACTTGTTTCCGAACGGAGTATGACGACCACCTTCTTCTTTCTTCAATACATAGATAGAAGCCTTGAATTTTGAGTGAGGAGTGATTGCACCCGGGTGGGTAATTACCATACCTCTCTTAATCTCTGCCTTATCAATACCACGGAGAAGAAGACCTACGTTATCACCAGCTTCACCTTCGTCAAGAATCTTACGGAACATTTCAACGCCAGTTACAACCGACTTCTTATCTTCACCAAGACCGAGAATCTGAACTTCGTCGCCAACCTTTACTTTACCAGTTTCGATACGACCAGTTGCTACAGTACCACGACCAGTGATTGAGAAGATATCCTCAACAGGCATAAGGAATGGTTTATCAACCTCACGTTGGGGCTCCTGAATCCACTCATCAACATTGTCCATAAGTTCCATAACTTTGTCTTCCCACTTAGCAACACCATTGAGTGCACCAAGAGCAGAACCACGAACAATAGGAGTATCTTCTTCGTAGTCATATTGCGTAAGAAGTTCACGCATTTCCATTTCTACGAGTTCGAGCATTTCTTCGTCTTCAACGAGGTCGCACTTGTTAAGGAATACAACAAGACGAGGAACGTTTACCTGGCGAGCCAAAAGAATGTGCTCACGAGTCTGGGGCATAGGACCGTCAGTTGCAGCAACAACGATAATAGCGCCGTCCATCTGAGCAGCACCAGTTACCATGTTCTTCACATAGTCGGCGTGTCCCGGGCAGTCTACATGTGCATAATGACGTTTTGTAGTTTCATATTCAATATGAGCAGTATTGATAGTAATACCACGCTCTTTCTCTTCAGGAGCATTGTCAATCTGATCGAAAGACTTAACGTCTTCGCCGGTGCCCAAACGCTCATGGAGAACTTTGGAAATGGCAGCTGTAAGAGTTGTCTTTCCGTGGTCTACGTGACCAATAGTACCGATGTTAACATGCGGTTTGGTACGCACAAATTGTTCTTTAGCCATAGCTTTACTCTTTTATAATTGTTATTTCAGTGAATATTCTTCACATTGTTATTTCTAACCAAAGAGCTGTTACCGAGACTTGAACTCGGGACCTCTTCCTTACCAAGGAAGTGCTCTACCACTGAGCTATAACAGCAAAATAGAGCGGAAAACGGGACTCAAACCCGCGACCCCCAGCTTGGAAGGCTAGTGCTCTATCGACTGAGCTATTTCCGCAATTTTCTATTTTCTTTTTATGTGGGCAAGGACGGATTCGAACCACCGAAGGCGAAAGCCAGCAGATTTACAGTCTGCCCCATTTGACCGCTCTGGAACTTGCCCATAAAATTTCGCCGCATACATTTTTCAAATGCTTTTGCAGCCGTCCCGAGTGTTGTAGTGTTCCCGAAACGGCTGCAAAGTTACTTATTAAATTCAAATTGCAAAATTTTTGCGGCATTTTTTTTAGTGTCCGCGTTGTTTTTCTTTATACTTTGCTAATTGTCTCTGCAAAGCATCGACGCAAAGGTCAACTCCTTCTTCAAAAGTATCGCATGTTTTCTCGGCGAAAAGTTCGTCGTTAGGCACTGAGATACGAATGCCCGTCGATTTGTTTTTCGCGGTTTCGGGTTTCACTACTTTCAGCGTTACTTCGGCCGTTCCGAGTTGGTCGCTTGCTTTTGCGAGCTTGGCGAGTTTTTTCTCGATGAATTCGTACAGCTTTTCGTTGACATCGAAGCGAATTGATTTAATCTTCAGTTCCATATTCATATCTTTTTATGCCCTTGGGTGGGCGAGTTGATAATTTTTTTTCAATTCTTCGAGTGAAGTGTGGGTATATATTTCGGTTGTAGCAAGGCTTTCATGACCGAGCAGACGCTTCACGGCTTCAAGATCTGCTCCGTGATTGAGCATTGCAGTTGCGAAAGAATGGCGCAACACATGGGGCGAGCGTTTTTTCATTGTGGTTACGAGAGCCAGTTCCTTGTTTACAATTTCCCTAACAGCCACATTTGTCAGCCGCCGCCCTTTTTCGTCAGCAAACAGAGCCGCATTGTTGTTTCCGCCATACTTTTCCAGGAAACTTTTCGCCGTTGCCAGCAATTTCGGAACTATCGGAACGATGCGTTGCTTGTTTCTTTTTCCGGTAACCTTGATTTGTTTTGCGCTGAAATCCACATCGCCTACATTTAGCGAGGTTAGTTCCGAGAGGCGTATTCCTGTATCGTAAAACATTTCCACGATAAAATGGTTGCGTTGCCCTTCGAATGTTGATACCACCGGGATATCGTCCAACAATCTGTCCATATCTGCTTCTTTCACGAAATATGGCAAGGATTTTTCCTTTTTTGGTCCGAGTATACGTTGTGTGGGATCGGAATCGTAGCGGTTTGTAATGGAAAGGAATTTGAAATAGCTGCGCACAGAACTCAGACGGCGGTTTACAGATGCGGCAGAATTTCCATCTTCCATCATCGAAGCCAGCCAGCGTCGCAAACAGCGTTCGTCTATTCGGGAGTCGTCTAAAATCTCATCTATTTCCAGCCCCAGGGCATTGCGAGCGTAGGTTTCAAACTTCGCAAGGTCGCGCGCGTAGCTTTCCACAGTGAGAGTCGAATAGTTGCGCTCGTATTTTAGGTAATCACAAAATTCATTTATAAACATAAATTCGTTACGTGATTGTTTCACGCAACGAATATAAACAAATTTTCCCGAAGACCAAAGCGTCTCCGGGAAATTATTTTTCTTCTTATATATAATGTATAAGAAAGCGTGCGAGGATTAGTCCTCTTTCTCTGCGTTGAGCTTCTGCACGTAGATTGCGTGCTCCATGTTCAAACGGCGAACTACTGAAGGCTTATTAAACTGCTGACGGCTGCGCAATTCCTTCACCACGCCTGTCTTTTCAAATTTGCGCTTGAATTTTTTCAAAGCTCTTTCGATGTTTTCGCCTTCTTTTACAGGTACTACGATCATGTTTGTTATTAATTTATTATTAGTTTATTATATTCTTATTTCCCGACATTTCTATGGGCTTTATGCCCCTCTGTCGAATTTCACGGCTGCAAAATTAGTCATACTTTTGTGATATGCAAAAAATTAGTGCAACTTTTTTTGCTTTGCCGCTAAAAAACATGTTCTTTGCCGTTGCTTTTCGCACACTCTGATTTTCAGACCTTACGACATTTGTCTTTGCAAAACTCACGGGGGCACGCATTAAAAAGCGGAGCCGGAATTTAATTTTCCGCCCCGCTCTGCGCTATTTTTTAGCTATACTTCAGGCTTTGCTGTTGCTTCCTGCGCTTCCCGCCAAGGCTGCGAGCAGAGCTTTTAGTATACGTACTACGATTTCTATGAGTTTTTTGGTTCGTTCGTTCATTGTTTTGTTGTTTTTATGGTTGTTTTCATGGTTTCATTGCGCTTTGTTCCTCCCGGCGCGGAGCATGGCGCAAGTTTTTCAAGGTTAGGCGTTGGGATCTACATCGCCGCCGTTGTCAGAACTGGTTTCTTCGTCCTTGGTCAAGAGCTTAATGTTTTGATTGGTCAGGGCAAAAGCCGAGCGCATTGCGGAACTTCGGGTAAAGCGCACCATCACACGCAAAATATTGCTTTTCTTGAAATCATCTTTATTGGTTGCGCCCTTCGACTGCACGGTAGCGCGAAAAGCTCCAAGGTCGCCAAACCTCACACTCTTGCCGTCCTGCAACTGCAATATTATTTGTTCTTGCAAAGAAGAGAGCACGGCTTTTATATCATGAGCGGTGAGGGTGCACTCGCGGCTTATGTTTTCTGCCACTTGGTTGAGGGTTACATACGATGCGGTGTTGACCGATGCATAATACTTAGAAGTTCCGTCTTTGGGGTTCTTGCGCTTAATTACATTGTAGTAAATCATGGTTTTGTTTGTTTTTGATAGGTTAGTAATTTAGTTTTTGCTTGTCGTGAGAGACCTTGTGCGGCGTCATGCGACTTGCGTATCAACGTTGACGATGCAAAGATACGTTGCTTCCCCACCGCGTTGAAGCTATATGAATGCAAAACGGCGGCAAAACCGCAAGCGTTTCACTTGCAAACGTTCTGAAACACAACAGCCAATATTTTTTTTGCAAAAATCAGCACCTGCCATTTTTCAAGTCCCACATCATTGCTGCCATACCTTATATATATAATATGTATAGGCACAAGAAAAATGTACGAAAACACATGCGAAATTCTTCATCAAATATCATTTTTCTAATATCCGACATTTTTCAAATAATGTCCGATATTTTTTAAATAATGTCTGACATTATTTTTGCGATATCCCGACTTAGAAATTCCACGCTCCAATAGGCTTTTACAAAGGCAGACATCCACGCTTTTATCTCCCGCCCAACAATTATTTTGCGGCTTACCCTATATTATATAATAGGTACTTATCAACAAAATGCCTATATATGTCTTTTTTAATAAAATTTACCCCCCCCATTTTGCGGCGCAAATCAAAAATAATCTATATATTCGCAAAGTAAATCGGCGGCTTACCATGAAATTCCATGAAACATTGCTGCCACAACTATTTGAAATTTTTATGTTTAACAAATTATTTCTATCATGAAGCAACTAAAATTTTGGACGGCGCGTCTGCTTAGCGCCGTAGTTCTGCTCGTTCTCGGAAGTATCGGGCAAACTGTTGTTGCTCAGGACGAAGGTCCAGCCGAAGGCTACTACTTTATTTCAAGTGCAGCCTACCCCAGCGACGCGCTCCTTTACAACAACACTGGAACCGACCAGGCTTTGCGCATTCACTACGCAAACCACGTAGTTCCCGACAAACTTTCAACTTCCGACAAGCCCTTTATTTGGGAAGTAAAGAAATATGGCGATGGTTACACCCTGCGCAACTACGTCAGCAACATGTATATCGGCCGTGTCAGTGGTATGGGCTACGGCGAAGGCGCTGGTTTCGTGGAAACACCTTCCGAAATCCAGCTCCCGCCCTCAAGTGTGGTCGACGGTTCTTATCTCATCGCCAACGTAAAGGCCAATCTCTCCCACGGACCACTCTTGGGCTATCAGGGAGTATACAATGGCGAACAAATCACCGGTTATTGGGGCGACATGGCTAATCCCAGCAACACCCACAGTTGGTATTTCGACAAAATCGACCCTTCAAAACTCGACGACATAGAAGAAGTGGTTGAAGTTGACGGTCAGCTCGACGAAGGCTACTACCTCATCAATTTCTCAAACTATAGCGATCCCTCAACCTGCATAGTGCCCGTGCAAGACGGCGAACTGTGGAGACTCGGAGCATACGCACGCGACAACAGCGACGACTACGACGATTCATTTATATGGCACGTTACAAAAAATGCCGACTCAACTTATAATATAAAGAATTGCGGTGCTCAAGAACTCACCTACATCGAAAACGTAACCAAGGGCGACAAAGCAAGTCCCTATGTTTTGATGACAGGAACAAATCCTGCTAAATTCAAGTTGCAGTTCCTTAGCAACGGTTGCGCTTATCTTTATTCCACCGACAACGATTACAACTACGGCATCAACATTGAAAGCGGGAATATAGAAACCCAAACCAATCATACTTCGGGCTCAATGGTTAAATTCCTGCCAGTTTCCTCCGACAAGATTACAAACGCAATCAAACTCCAGGAAGCTATCACCAATGCAGCAGGTCGCTATTTCACAGTAGGAACTAATCCCGGACAAGTATCGCAGGAAGACTACGACACCTGGGCTACCGTTTACGAAAAGGCAACAGCAGCAGCCGGCAGCGAAGATGATAACTCTGCACTCATAGCAGAACTCAACAACGCCACCAACGCTCTCATCGAGAAGATAATTCCCGTGAGCGAAGGCTACTATACTTTCGAAAACTGCGAATATTCGGGCAGTTTCCTCAAACCCTATTTCAAGAACAGCGAATGGTATCTTGGCCACGACGTAGTTGATCCCACTCTCGACCAAAGCGCCGTTTGGCACGTGATAAAGAATGCCGATGGTAACCTTGTGCTCAAAAACTGCGGTACACAAGATTCCACTTACATGGTTTCCATGTCTACCGGATACGTTTGGGGGCTTCCGAGAATGGCCGGAACAAGCAAAAACTACCAGACTTTCAAGCACAGTAGCAGCAATATTTTCCAACTCTACTCGAGCGACAACAACAACTTCTGGAATGCTGACTACGGAAACGTAATTTCTTCAAACAACGACTACCACCCCACCGACGGATTCTGGAAAATAGAAAAAGTTGACGTACCATACTTAACCGAGCTCAACGAAGCCATCACCGATGCCGCAGGCGTTGTAAAAGATTCCCAAGTTGGTCCTAACCCCGGCGACAACAAGGGCGACGCAACCGCTATCAATGCAGCCATAGCAGACGCACGCACAATGTATGACGAAGCTTCGGCTACCGACGACGAGGTAA
>CAVIQL010000022.1:0-36271 GCA_963644855.1 Clostridiaceae bacterium Marseille-Q4149
AATATCCGACCTTTTTTAAAAAAGGTCGGACATTGTTTAAAAAATATCGGTTATTGTTTTTACGATATCCCAGCAACGAAAAAAACGGCGCAACAACGAAATTCTAAAACGCACGATAATGCAATTAATCGAACTCTCTGTTTTCTTTATAAGAAAAAAAAACGTAACACTTTTGTAACACTTATTAAAATTATTCGTATCTTGCAGCCGATTTCTCAAAGGGTGTACACAAAAACATCAGACTTGCCGCCCCGAGAGAGACACAACAACGCTACGCTAACGCAGGATTATATACCAGGAAAGCGCAGAATTACAGGGGGAAAGATTTTAATTAACTAACTAATTTACAAATAACTCATGAAACAGTTTACAAGATTTCTGATGCTTGTCGCGGCATTGCTCACAAGCATCACCGCTTGGGGAAGAATATCTCCAGGCGAGAGAGTTACCGATTTAAGTTCTCTCAAAACAGGCGACCGTATCTTCGTACAAGGAAAATGGGGACCTAATAACGTTGATTTAGTAGAAGCTCACTGGCTCAGCACTTATTGGCCCACAGAAAAAGCCGACAGCATAGTGGTTGCCGTGTCTGAAACCGTAGGTTCGCAAGCCGCTTTCGAGCTCGAAGAAACAGGCAACACCTATACCATTAAATATGCCGACGGCACAACCGAAGAGCTCAAAGGCTTTTACGTTAAAAACGTAAACAGCGGTCTCTGGCTCAACAAAGGTGCTGCCACTTCCGTAACCTATACCACCAGGCTCTACCTTACAACGGAAAAAGAAACCGAATGGTATATAAGCAAAGCCGTTACGATGGGAACGAACGATGCAGGAGATAATGTAAACATTGCCCCCGAAAACGCATCGTTCTTTTTCTGCGTGGCTGACGACGGACAAATTCTCACTCTCAACAACAACTACACCGAGCAAGGCGCCTACACCGAAAGAGTTGCCTATTTTAACAACTCTACCGTATGGCACGAGATAGACTATGCGGGCGAAGACGATCAATCACTCGAAGCAGTGTTGCAAGATATCGATGAGCTCTACTCCATTTCCTATAAAAATTACGGCAACATAGTTCAGGGCACAAATCCCGGCTTCTGTATTCCCTCGTATGCCGAAGCTCTCGACGCAGCAATGGCAAATTCGCAAGACGATTCGAAACTCGGAACCGTGGAAGACGCAACAGAATGCTACAACAACCTGCTTAAAGCCTATGTAGACGTAAGAGACAAAGGTATGGTGCCCGTAAGCGACGGCTACTACTGGTTTGTAAACTGCCAAAGCGAATGGGACGGACTCACAGAAGGCGGTACGCAAGTAAGTCTCCAAGTCAAAAACGGAAACGAAGTGTGGTGGTGTAAACTCGATACCACAAAAGCAGAATTCGTATGGAAAATCACCGACAAAGGAGACGGCAAATACGAAATGAAAAACCTTGCCACTACGCAAGTAGTTGACAACGGAAGCAATTCAAAGGGCAGCGTATACACAATAGAAGGCGAAAGCAAAACAAACGTGAAGTTTGTTCCGCTTGCAGCAACCCAAGGTTCTTTTGGTATCTATGTAAACAACACTATAGACGATGCCGCAGAAGATTGGAACTATATCCACTGTCTAAATCACGGAAACGTAAGCGTGAACACAGGAAACATCGCATGCTTGTGGCTAAGCAGACCTCAGGAATACTCTGGCTGGTATATGATACGCGTCTCAGATGAAACAGTAAAGAAACTCACCCCCGAAGACGAGGAAGTGAAAAAACAAAAAGAATACAAATTACTTCTCGACTCCTTGCAGACTCTCGACAACGAAATAAGCACAATGCTGAAAAAGTCAATCGAAGTTGATACAACCACTGCCATTGATGTAACGCCCAAGCTCGACGAAGAAATAGACAGCAATTTCGCAAGTTTCTTCTCGAATGCCGGCATGAGCGTGGAACATGGCTTTAGCTACGGAAACGATGGTTCGGGATTCCTCGGACTTATCGACAACGATCCTTCTACATTCTTCCACACCACCTATAATGCGCAGCCCAAATGGAGCGATTATACTGATATGGGGCAAGGATATGGTTACTCTACAAGTAAACACAATCTTGGTTGCAAGATGACGCAGGCCGTAAACAATGTTTGTTTTATTTGGCAAAACCGTAGCACTTATGCCGACGCACCTATTAAGTTTGATCTCGAAGCAAGCAACGATGGTGAAAACTGGACGCCTATCTTCTATGGTTACAACTTCTATACTGTTCCCGGAAATGGTGGCGTTATGAATGTTGGTCCTATCAATCTTGGCGACAACTATCAGTATATACGTTTCTCTACCGCTGGTTGCAGCCGTGGTACGTTCTTCAACCTCGCAGCATGGCAAATACTTGCGAATACGACCTTCGTAAAAGGAAGTGCGCTTGATGCTATATCTTCCGAAACACTCAACACTCTCTACACAGAGATTTCAAACACAAATAAGTTGCTTGAAGAAGCTACTGTAAACCACATTACCTCGCTAAAGCAGCAAATTGCCGCCCTCACGAGTGCTTACAACGATTTCAACAAGGCATTTGTTGACCCCGCCGAGCTCAAGACAGCATTGGAAAATGCGAAGAGCACACTCAAAGGATTTGTTATTACAGAAAACACAGTAGGTACCTATGCAATGACAGCCGATACCACAGCTCTTCATCAGTCTATAGTAGAAGCAGAAACTAAACTTGCAGAAGGCGGATACACTGAAGAGTTTATAGCAACTCTTTCCAAGACAATCAACGACCAAGTAGCAGAACTTGAAAACCATATCATCAAGCCCGATCCCAATAAGTGGTATCAGATGCAGTTTGCTTCAGAAGAAGAATACAATGAATATAATTTCTCGTCTGACGGCGAACCTCTTATTGACCGCGTAGCTTGCATCACACAAGGTTACGACGAAGAAACAGAAGGTCCGAAACTCTATGATAACGTAGAAGACATCACTTACGGCAAGGTTTGGCTTCAAAGCGTGGCTGCCGAAGATGCATGGAACGTTCCGGAACTTTCATATTTCCGTTTCATAGCTGTAGGAGATAGCGGATACGTTCTTCAAAACAAGGCCACAGGTTTATTCCTTCCGAACCTTGGCACGAGCGTAAACGTTAACCTAAGCATCAATCCTGGTGTATTCAAAGTTGTATCCCTGGGCTATGGTTTCGTAACCCTACTAAGTCATAGCATGGTTGATGGCGCAACAAACAACAACGACTTCCACTTTGGCAATCCCAGTTCTAGGTATTACATCGTAGGTTATCCTGGCGGAATGGCTACGAAATCTGCTTTCCATCTCGTAACAATCGAAGAAGAAGACGAGACTATTGGCAGCGCAAATATGACAGGAACAAGAGCATTTGTAGCAACCGAAGATTTGACATTTGAAGAATGCGACGCCTATGTAGCTTCTGGTATTGTTTCTCCAACAGATGCTGAAGGAATGACCTATATCGCAATGAAGAAAGTAGAAAGCGTTGAAGCTGGAACTCCTGTTGTTATTGTACCATACGATGCTGAAACTCCGTATATGGTTACTACCGGCACGAACTTCATTTCCGAGCCTCTTACTACCGTAGGTGTCAAGGGTACATTCGTTGTCAAGAAAATTAGCGACGGTTCGGCTTCACTCAAAAAAGACAGCGAAGGCACACTCTACTGGCAACCTTCTTCTACAACGGGAATTTCCTCGACTGCTTATGGTATCCACCTCGACATGACAGATATTGCATATTTGGATAAAGTAAACGAAGAAGATGCCGACCTTCTTATTCTCATCAAGGGATACAACCCGATTGTTTCTGTTGACAAGATTAAGACCGACACCGTTGGCAGCAAACACGAAATCTACACTATTGACGGTGTGAAGGTTTACGCTCAACCCAACGACCTTAACAAAGGCCTCTATATCATTGATGGTAAAAAAGTATTGGTTCCCTAAAAAATTCCAAGGGATATAATTTAAAATCCGCCGCATCTAATTTAAAATAGATGCGGCGGATTTTTTATAATAACCATATAGATAAAAAAGCGATGCGACTTTAATTCTCGTTCAACTCATTTATGTCGAAATCAAAGTCTTCTTCGCCATCGGATTCTTCGTCAAAACCCGGAATATCTCCGCTATATTCCGACGTAAGCATATAATCTTCTATCTCTCGACGCTCTTTTTTGGTAGGACGTCCCGTGCCGCGATCACGAACAGCATTGCGTCCAATCCGAGTCATCTCAAGATATTCCAACTGTTCCTTGGGCGTAACATTACGAAGCACCTCGGGCACCTTGGCTGCGCCCACTCTTTGGGTTATGGGCATCAAAACTTCAAAGATAAAAGTTATTGGCGGTTTTCTAACCCCCACTCTATCGCCAACACTCACCATGTGTGAAGCTTTAGCGGGAGTGCCATTGATACTAACCCTTCCCGCTTTGCACGCCTGCGTTGCAATGCTGCGCGTCTTGAATATACGTGCAGCCCAAAGCCATTTGTCGAGTCGCGAACCTGCCATAAATTATTTGTTATTGAAATTGGTCATCGCAAAATCAATTCCCATCAAGCAGAAACCCTTTATTGCTTCGCATGCAACCTCAAGACGGGCATCCATTTCGGCAAGTTGTTCGGGCGGGAACTTTCCCAGCACCCAATTCACCTGACCTCCGCGAGGAAAATCGTTACCTATTCCAAAGCGTAAGCGAGCATAATTTTGCGTTCCCAAAACCGAAGTGATGTTTTTCAAACCATTGTGCCCCGCCTCACTACCCGACGGTTTTATTCTCAACTTTCCAAACGGCAAAGCCAAATCATCAACAGCCACCAACAGGTTTTCAACCGGAATCTTCTTCTGCTGCAACCAATACCTAACGGCATTGCCGCTCAAATTCATGTATGTAGAAGGTTTTAGAAGGTACAATTTATTGCCGCGAAGCGACATCTGCGCCACAAAGCCATAACGTTTGTCTTCAAACACCGCTCCCGCAGATTTGGCAAGGGCATCAACAATTCTGAAACCAATGTTGTGGCGTGTACCATCGTATTCATCGCCAATATTACCGAGTCCTGTGATTAAGAAATTCTTGTTTGCCATAAAACCAAAAGTTTTCAGTTTTCCGATAAAAAACAATGCGGGCGCAAAAACCGAGTTTCGCGCCCGCAATATCGTTTTGTTTTTCTATTGTTATGCGTTAGCTCCGTCAGAAGCGGATGCTGAAGCGTCAGCTGCGGCTGCTGCGGCTGCTGCACTGCTTTGTGCGGCACGAGTAGTCTTCACTGTGCAAACCACAACGTCTTTCGATGTAACGAGTTCAAGTCCTTCGAAATGAAGATCGCCAACCTTTATGCTCTTGCCAAGGTGAAGATTTGTAACGTCGATAAACAATTTCTCAGGAATCTTATCATAAGTAGCACAAACCTTAATTTTACGAACGGGAACGTTCAAGCGACCGCCGGCCTTTACACCAATTGCGAGACCTGTGGTTTGAATAGGCACAGCCATTACTATAGGTTTCTCAGAATGCACTTCAAAGAAGTCGATGTGAAGCACTGTATCTTTTACAGGGTGGAACTGTGAGTCCTGAATGATTGCAGTATGTTTTTTGCCGTCGATCACAGCATCAATAAGGTAGATGTCGGGAGTGAAAAGGAGTTTGCGTGCTTCTTCGTAGGATATTGTAAACGGCAAAGCCACGGGAAGATTGTTTGCATCTCTTTCTTCTCCATACATTACGCAAGGTACGAGACCTGCTTCGCGTACTGCGCGTGTAGCTTTCTTGCCAAGATCTTTACGCGAAGTACCATTGATTGTAATTTCTTTCATTGTGTTACTCTAAATTAAGTTGTTAATACCTTAATTCGCCATCACACTGCTTTAAGCCAAAGCTATTGTTCCGGCAAAATCGACTGCAAAAATACGAATTATATTCCAATTAGCAATGTTTCAAGGTGTTTTTATAGGATATCGCGTCCTGTTAGTTTCAAAAGGAATAACTTTGCGCCATGAACAAAGATTTTTTGCAACCCGTGCCTTCTGTCGGAATTTTCAACGCGAGCCATGATGAAGCTCTGGAATTTGATTGCGCCAACTTCACTCCGTCGAAAACCGCAAGGGCTATTGAGCGCGACCTTGCGCTTTTACCTTATTGGGGCTACGGTTGCGATTTTGTTTTGGTGCCCAATGTGGCGGAATGCGAGGCTTTTCTGTCGCGTTCCCCACTTTTGCGGCGCAAAAGCGTGCTGATTGAATCTCTCGACAAGGCTCAAGGGGCAGAACTTATGCCTTGGGGCTGGAACAAAGCCGTTGTAAAAATGGCGCAGAAAGCAGGAATTGTTTCCAATGTGAGCGACAAATATCTCGATATGCTCCGAAGCATGCAGACACGCCGTTTCAGTTCGGATTTTCTGCAACATATTAAATTCAATGCTGCACGTTGCGAAAAACTAAATGGGTTGAACATTATTGGCAACTCACATATTGCCTATAACATGGGAGATATCCAAAACCTCATGCGCACTTACGAGAAATGCGTACTGAAACGTCCTATTTCAGGAAGCGGACGGGGCATTGTGTTTGCCGAAAAAAAACTAACAGACAGGAAACGCGAATGGTGTGAAGCCATTCTACGCAAACAAGGGTGTATAGAAGTGCAACAATATTGCCACAAGATGTTCGACTTTGCCATGGAGTTTCACAAAGAAGCGGGAAAGCCCTACGAGTTTTTGGGATATTCTGAATTTGGAACTTCCGAAAACGGTGGATACACGGGCAACTTTCTATCAAATGGTTCAAAAAACGGCGAAGATGTATGGAAACTTCTCGGAGCAGGGCAAGATGTGAAAACGGCATTTGAGACAATCGTTCTCGAAACACTCAACACTTACGCTGACAGCTATTATGGTTTTCTCGGCATCGATATGTTGTTGTGCCAATATGCCACGGGCGTAGGTTTGTTTCCGTGTGTAGAGATGAATTTTCGCCGCACAATGGGTTTGTTTTCAAACATGCTCGGAATAAACTGCGAAGCCGGAACCACGGCATGGTTCAACATCATGTTCCACCCCAATAGCGGCGAAACCATGAGCCACGCTGCCCAACTTGCTCGCCGTTTTCCTGCCGTGAAATCCTATTCCGCTCACGGCGATGAGCGTTTTCTTACGGGCTATATGCCGCTCACTCCGATTGGGGAGCACACACAGTTTCACGCTTACCTGATGTTCCTCCACAACCAAGGATTTGCTGATGGCTGCAAGACCTTTTTCTGAAAAAATCGAGCAACAAGGAACTATCTGAATACCAATATATTTCAACACGACCATTTCACGCAAAAATAATAAGGCACCTTTTTTAAATAATAAGGCACCTTTTTTAAAAAAGATGCCTTATTATTTTTGCAATGTCCCATATCTTTTTTTTCTACGCCATATGCGTTGTTCAAAATTGGTTTCAGAACCTTTTTAGCGGCTCCACCAATGTTTCTTTTTGGGTGCCGGTGCGCCTATTCCCTCGCGGGCGATATCTTCGAACGATTTTCCGGTGGTTATCATCTCGTATATTACTCCCCAATCGGGCAAACCGCCCAAATTTCTATCGTCGATATACATACTTGCCTTTATCTTGCGCGAATAATCAGGCGACTCAGGCGTTTCTTCCGGGTAGTTCTTGTTTACAGCAAAGAACTCTACGCCCCTTTCAGCGCACCATTCCACTGCTTCTTCCAATAAAACTCCTTCGCGCGCGGTATTTAAGACAAGCACGTGCCCGTCTTCAATCAATTTTTTAAGCGTAAGCGTTGCAAAAGGCACCTCCTTGCCAATCTCAGGATAGCGATGCTCCACTATTGTCCCGTCGAAATCTATAGATATCTTCATTTTGATTTAATATGTTTCTTCTTACCTTATATATTTCTTCTTACCGTTGATAATATAAATGCCATTCGGCATACCATACTGCCCAGATATTTCCCGACCCTGAATGTCATAAATTTTCTGTGCCTTTTCGTTGTAAACCTTTGCGCCCGCAATATTCACAACGCCGTTTCCGGGCAAACTCAAAGACCTTGTCTGCGCCATGGTCTCAAACATAAACCCGCAACGAAACGGCGAAAGATAACTTCCTTCGGCAACGCGCGAAAATGTAAAGCCGTCGGGAGCAAGAAAAAAGTAATCAGCGTTCGACGTTACGGGAGAGAATTTGCGAAATGTGCCGCACAATGTGCCCGAAATCCATTCTTGGGTGTCGCAAACCACTTCTGAGCCGCCCGCTGCGGTGAATATTACAGCCACATTGCCCTCTTCGCCCGATTGTCTGCGCACAAGATAGGGCGTACCTGCCTTTATCTCGCTGCAACATTCGAGTTTGATTTCATTATTGTCGATATCGGTTGGGCGATAAGCGCTTATATCTTCGGGGATAGTGCTTGTTGCGAAAGGCAGAACCAATGTATTCCACCCCTCTTGCGGTATAAACCTCACGTAATGCAACGAATCTTCGCCCACAGTGAAAGAACGTGGAGCAAAAAACTGACATCCGTCAACGAGTGTGGCTTGTCTCACCAAATGTGCGCCGTTTTCGCTCACTGCCACCACGTTTTGCCACGATTGAGGTGCGAGTTCCACAGCATTGTTACGCATATAAATCAAACAGTTTGTGGGAGCCGAAAAAATAAAGTCTGAAAGATGTTGCGGCAAAACGGCTTGGGTTAAATCGATAGCCGTTGTTGTGCTGTCGATAGCAGCAGCAATTTGCTTTGCCACGAAATGTCCGTCAAAAGTTTTCACGCCTTTTTCGTCTACCATGGTTTTGCCTTGCGCGGGCATGGCTTGCAAATAAGATTTCGAGAATTTTCCAGACTGCAACGACTGTTTTTCTACGAAACAGAAATAGTTTTTTTGAGAAAACACCAAGTAAAGCATTTTTTTGCCCGAATATGTGGCTATGCAACTATCGTTCACAAAAAAGCGCGTCCCCGTGTTTTTTTCCTTCACCTCGGTCATGTAGAGTTCATTGCCCTTACCGCCCACGCCAAGATAGCCATAACCATTACAATATAGCGAAAATGTATCTTCGGTGGCCTTGTCAACGCTCCACCTCATGTAATCGGCTGTAAGCAACAAGCTTCCGTCTTGCAAATAAAGGTTTTCGACATCAGCCTTCAAGAGAAAACCCAAACTGCCCACCTTTGCAGCCGCCGCCGATACCTTGCTGCCGTTTTTTGAAAGCACGGCAAATACCTCGTCTCCTTGCGCCGAAATCTTAGAGGCGCAAACCGACAAAAGCATAACAAGCATCAGAAATATTTGGCGAAAGTTGTTCATCTTCATCTGCAAATATACGAATTATATCTCTCACACCACCGACACGACAAGCAGCATGATATTTACGACACGGCATCTCGCAAAAATTAGGTCCGATGTAATTTAAATTCCAAGGCATCTAATTTAAATTACATAGGACGTCGTTAAGACGAAAAACCGCTAATTTTTTCTCACGACAAATCATCAACTTACAATTTGAGCAAAAAGCACAAAAATACGGGGCAAAACATACGTTACACCCCACTATACAAAAACAACGAGGCATATCGTTCAAAAGATACACCTCGCCGTTAAAAAGCTATGCTATCCCGAAAAGCAATGTTCAGTCGATAATCATACGCAACTCGCGCAGTTTTTCAATTATCTCAATAGCGTCTTTCCGTGCCTGCGTTTCGTCCACCTCATAAGTATCGGTAATCGATTTCACAAGGTCGTCTATTTCAAAATCACCCTCTGTCATGCGTTTCCAAATAGTAGTCGCCGTTTCGTTGAGCGTGAGCACATGAGTATAATCAATATCTTTCACTTTTGAAGGCACTATTATATTAAAGCCCGCAAGTGTGCGCATTTCCAAGCCGTCGTCTAATTTCATTTCTTATTGTTTTTGTCAAGATTTATCCATTCTGGTTTTTTCGCAAGCCATAACAGTCTCAGCCAAACGTAGTGGTGGAAAGCAAGAAATAGTCTTCGCACCAAAACATTGCGCGGCCAAAGCAACGAATACAGTCGCCATTTCCACGAATACATGTCATGAAACCCACTCTCTCCCTTGCGGCGATAATGAGTTACTATTCCCACCACATCATTCTGCACCGCATGTTCAATACCATACACATTGCCGTCGCCACGCATCGTTATCCTTTCGCCACTTACGGCAATCACTCTGTGAGCAACGTATCTTCGGTCGTCGGTAAGCGCAAGAATCATATCTCCAACCTTTGCACGCTTACACTTCTCAAGTTTCACCTCGTCGCGAAGGCTTTCAAAGAAAGGTTGCATGCTATTCCCCACCACGGTAATGGTTAACGAATGCCCTTCGTCGATTAAAGTTTTGGCGTGAGCAAAAAAGATATCGTTTGGTATGGTTACTGCATCGATTGGCATACCACTGTGGAATTGCAAAGTTTGGCGGCCTCGTCGTCAGGCAGGTTTTCAAGTTCGTAAACCGGCACTCTCTCTGCAAGGCGAAGGGTTGTGCCAAGAATAGAATCGTAGGCTTTGCTATGACAAATGAGAGTGCTAACCGAAGAAAAGAGATGCACAAAACCTTTAACGCAGTCGAGTTTCTCTATCCTATTGTGTTTTGCCTGAACAAGCCCCACAAGCGCACCAATCGGCGCACTGATTTGTTTGTAGCAAGGAGTTTTTCCGCTCCAAGGCGAACCGTATACTGTAGCTCCGTTATCGTTGAGACGAATTATGGGATTATCGTCATTCATAAGCTCTACGCCCGAAAAATTCCGGAGCCAGGCTTGCGAATGAGTGCTCTTGCCCGTTCCACTCTTGCCAAGAAACATATAAGCTTTGTCTTGGTAGCGCACAGTTGAGGAATGAATCGTAAGAGTGTCCATACCGCTTGTAGCAAAAGTATATGCAATCATCAGAGCATTCGCCAAAACGCGCACATAGCGGTAGTCTCTCGGCATCACAGCTATCTTTGCGCTTGCAAAATCGGGCGCAATATCTACGATAGTCATTGGTGTGCGGTCGTTATCGCGTATCGTGAAAACCACACTGCTATCCGCACGCTCAAACATGCTATATTCTGAATCGGTAACAGAGAAATGGGCTACTTTTTTAAGTTCGCTTGCATCGGGACGGTATTTGCTGTCAACCACAGCGCGAAGTACAACATTTCCGTCGGATTTCGGATCTACAAGAAACGGCTGAAACGACGGCGCAACCTTTGCCGCTGCTGCGGGAGCGTCTGTCAATTCAACAACAACCTTATGCCCGGCTATTTTATAGGTCTGCGTTTCGCCCATCTCTATTCCTGTTCGTCTGATTCCTGAGAAAATCCGGGATCTATCTCTTCTCCCGCACTTTGATACACGGCATTTTCTTCTGGTGTGAATTGAAATTCTGCCGGTGCCAATTGTTTTACGATTGCTCCTTCGTCAAGATAGTTTTTTCGCACCTTGATTTGTTTTTTCGTAGCATCTTTTTCGCTCTTGGCATAGTAAAGAATGCAAAGGCGATTTGGATCGTTCAGCGATTTTGCGAAATGAGATTTCAACTGCATCGAAAGATACGGACGATCAAGCAAAAGTTTTGAACGCTTCTGCAAGTTGGCGTTATCGATACGCTGCACAGAAGTAATGAAAACTGTTGAATCGCGCATGGAGTCGCCTACGCCAAAAACGTAAACCGTGCCTTTTACCGCCATATCCTTTACCTGGCCGAATGTAGCCGTTGTGATTAGCGCGAATATTATTGTAAGGAAAGCCTTAACCGATATGTTCATATGAGGAATGGTTTTGTTTAGTGCAAAGATATGATTTTTTCGCCAAACATCTGCTTGCGGTGTTTTTATTTTGCGTAAACAAGAAACGCCGAAGGCATAGGATTTTGCCCGCATGCCTCCAGCGTTTCCGGTAAAGTCAAAAAGTATTGGCTAAAAACGTTGTCTTTTTATTTCTTTCCGTCTTTGTCTTTATTGTCTTTGCTCAAATCAACGGTAAAGCTCTTCTTGATGCCACTCTTTGTGATGGCGCGAATCCAAAGTGTGCGATCGCTCGACATGTTCGCGTTCTTCACTGCTTCATCAAAGTCGCTGCGTGTACGCATCTGCTTGTCGTTCACCTGAAGTATAATCATTCCTTTGGCAATACCGGCTTTCTGCATTTCTCCGCTTCTTATCGCCGTAACTTCAAGCCCATATCCGAGGTCGAGTTGCTGTTTTAGTTCGTCTGACAACGGAGTTAGGCTTACTCCCATCTCGTCGATATCCACTTCTTTCACCACCGAAGTTGTGCCTTGTGCGTTTTTGAGTGTAATAGTCTTGGTGTAGTTTTTCTTGTCGCGCATATAAGTGATTTGCACCTTGTCGCCCGGCTTACGTAACGAGACAGCTTCTTGCAGTTCTGCCATCTTTTCGAGTTTCTTGCCGTTTATTGCGGTTATCACGTCGCCTTTCTTCAATCCTGCTTCCGATGCCGAGCTATTGTCTTCCACTTCGTTTACATAAACGCCGTTTACTGTGCCGAGATCAACGGAGTTGCCTTTTTCTTTCTCGCTATCAATATAAGCCGAAACGTCTGTGCCGCGAATTCCAATGATTGCGCGCTGCACGGTGCCGAATTTCTTGAGGTCGTCAACCACTTTGTTCATTATTGAAGTTGGTATGGCAAAACCATAACCGGCATACGAACCTGTTTGAGATATTATCATATCGTTTATACCTATAAGTTCGCCGCGTGTATTCACGAGTGCGCCGCCCGAGTTGCCTGGATTTATTGCGGCATCGGTTTGTATGAACGATTCTATGCCATTGGCTCCAACCGAACGTGCTTTGGCGCTAACAATACCTGCGGTAACAGTGGAAGTAAGGTTGAAAGGATTTCCCACTGCAAGCACCCATTCACCGAGTTTAAGGTCTTCGCTCGAGCCTATGGTGATTGCCGGGAAATTAGAGCCTTCTATTTTCACGAGTGCAAGGTCTGTTGTTTTGTCGGTTCCTATAATTCGTGCTTTGAATTCGCGGTTATCGTTGAGTTTAACGTTGATTTCGTCGGCTCCGTCTACTACATGATTATTTGTTACTATATATCCGTCGGCCGATATGATTACTCCCGAGCCCGCAGCCTTGCGTTGTGGAGTTTGGTATTGACGTTTTTGAATGCCACCATTGCCTCCGCGTCCGAATATATCGCCAAAGAAATCTTCAAACGGGTCGTAGTAGTCATAGGTTTGGGTCTTGGAGTTTTGTGTTACCTTGATATACACCACTGAATTCACTGCTTTTTCGGCAGCATAGGTCAAGTCGGGAGTAGTTCCCGCTACCGGCTGATTGTTAACCGCAGCCGCAGGTGCCGAGTTTGCCACCGCAGGTGCGGCTGCCAACATGGCTCCCAAAACAATTGAGCAACTAAATAGTTTGTTACTTTTCATATCGCTGTTATGTTTTAATAATTTGTTCATTTGACTTATCTACCGCAAATGTAATGCCGAAAGTTACAGAATGAGCAAAAATGACAGAAAAAAATTCCATCTATTGCAAACTTTTAACCCTCTACGCCCGGCGCTTAACAGACAATGTGGCAAACAGCTCTGATATTTTACAGTTTTTAGACACTTTTGGTTCACTTCCAGCGCATCTTAGTTCTACTTTATACGATGATTTTTTGGGGGTATGGCATACCGAAAAAAAATATAAGGCATCTTGTAAAAATAATAACCGATATTTTTTAAACGATATCCGACCTTTTTTAAAAAATATCGGACATTAGAAAAACCATCTCTCACATCGTTTTTTCGAGGTAAAACCTAATTCAAAATTCAAGGCATCTAATTCAAATCAAAAGCCTTGGAATTTTCGCGACATTCCGCCACGTTCCGTCTACACACGCAAGATTTTCATACCTAAACAATATCATACACATCAATTCCTTAAGTTTCTATACCACCAACGGAGAAGTTTTCAAAACAATAAAGGGCGGTTTTATCCGCCCCTTATATTATATATGTATGCCGGTATCCTAAGAAACGCAGCAACCACATGATGCTTTATCTTACAACCACTTTTTTCACCATGCCGTTGCTCATTTTTATGATGTTCACTCCCTTTTGCGGCACAAATATACGTTGTCCGTCCAATGTGTAGCGTGCAATCTCCGTGATGCCGTTATCGATTTCCACATACTGCCAACGTATTAGAATATGCGGTTTGTGGTGGAATAATCCGATAGATTGCGTGCGCGAAATAAGAGAGTGTGAAATTTTTCGCAAATTTTGTTTGCGTTAGATGGTATACTGTTTTTACGTTGTTTTTTGTCGGTTTTCTAATGTCAGACCTTTTTTAAATAATGTCGGATATTTTTTAAACAATATCCGACATTATTTTTACGATATCCTATGTTGTTTATTCCACAAATATTTTACGTGTTTCGGTATCGGATTTTAATATATACACGCCCTTTGGCAATTTGCCTTCAAGGCTCTCGAGAGCGACGTTTCCAAGTATCTTTATTCCCGCAACGGTAAACACGTCAAACTTTGCCGCTTTCCCGTTATTTATATGCTCTATGCCCACCGGATTGTCGGTTTTTATCACGAGCGGAGCGGCACTAATATAATTGTCGGCCTGAGACGTGATTTGCAAAGTTAGGTTCTTTTCAGTGGGGAAGCCACCTATTTCGGCGCTTGTGCCGTCAAGGATTTGCGAATATAGGGACTTGTCGCCACTAAATGCCTCGAGTTTGTAATTTGTAGCGTTTTCCACCTCACTCCATCGGGCTATAAGCGACGACACATCTGAATTGGGTTCCACCACAAGGCTCTGCGGTGCGGGCAAAATGCCTTCTGCCATATAAACAAACGACACCACGCCACCGGTATCGGTTATACAAGTGAGATAGCGGTTCATCTTTTCGCCATTATACTGCTGAAAATTCGGAGCAGTGGTATCGCGCAACGCCGTGTTGCCTGTAAGTCCCGGGAAAAGGTCTCCCTGATAATCGGCAGGCTTTGAAAGCGTTTCTGTCTTTATATCATTGTCGGCAGCAATAAACGTCATGCGTTTGTGAGAGGTATTGGTGTTCACTGTATTGCTTGCCCACGCCGTTTTATTGTAGTCTACGTGAGTAACAAACATGCCCGAACCGAGCGTACGCGGGTACCAATTCGACGGTTGTCGGTTTTCGAGAATATAATACTCGTTGCCCGTTGCATCATTTGGGTTGGGAATACAATAAGCATTCTCGTCATCTGCACCAAGAGCGTTGATGCGCACAATCTGCGGCTCAACAGCCAAAGTATCTATGTCGAGCCAGCCCATGAAATTCTTTTCGTATGCAGTATATCCCACGGGAATCGTACCATTCGACCAATATTGTCCATAATCCATGATGCTCCACCACGACATAGCCACAGTGCCCGAAGAATTATAGGTGTTGTAGAAATCAGGAAGCCCGAGGAAATGCGAAAACTCATGACAAAAAGTTCCGATGCCCTCTATTTGGTCTATGGTGTCGCGTTTTGAAACATCGGTTGCGTTTTTCTTTATTACCGGGAGCAATTCGTTTACCATGAGATAGGTATTGATTTTCCCGTTTTTCGTTGTTATACTGCTCTGAAAGAAGCTCGACCAAATTGCGTCGTCATACCATGAAGAATTTTCGCCATATCCGGCAAACACAATGCATACCAAAGGTACACTGCCACTGTTGTCGTTGTATTTTGAAAAGTCAATACCTTTTTCTTCTGCGAGCCCAATTGCTTCGTTCACCATTTCGCCTTTGTGTGCATCGTTTAAGTTGCCGCTATGTGCGCCATAGTATGCCATAGGACGCGAAAGTGTAACAGTAGCACAGACATCAAACGAAGGAAGATATTTGCCGTTGCTCTGATCTACGAAATAATCGCGCACACTCCCGTGAGCACCATTGCCGGCAAAGCCTTTCTCGTTAAACTGCTTTGAGAATGTGTCAACGGGATTTGTTATCGAAAATTTCACATCGGAATATTCCACCAGCACCACGGGATATTTGTGTTCGCCCTCGGGGTTGTCGCTGCGCCCCACGGTTTTTGTATCATACAAGCTGCGGCTCTGCGCGCCTCGGGTCTGAACTTCAAGTTCCATAATGCCGTTTGCGGCAACCCATTGGCGCTCTTCAATGCTGCGAGCCTGCTCATCGTGTGCCGTGCGTGCCGAAACAATCCATTGTTCTCCGTTGTATCCCGTGGCATAATAGTATACATTTCCCTCGCGTTGCACCACATAGCCATCGGTTGTGGCATAATACGAAAGATGTTCGTCTCCGCCCTTCACAAGCGTGAGTTCCGTGCCGTCGGGTTGGGAAACTGTTATGCGAAACCTTAGTGCCGGCGATGCAAAAGCCGTTGCAAACGCCATGATGCTTATAAGTAGAGAATATAACTTTGTCATTTTCCGTTGGTTTTACGGGCAAAGTTAAGAAATTATTCCGTATCGCAGAAACCGCAAAATGTTTTACAAAAACCATATGCTTAATCGCAAAAACAATGTCAGACCTTTTTTAAATAATATCGGACCTTTTTTAAAAAAGGTCCGATATCAGAAAAACAATAAGCCTTGTAGTTTTCACAGGCAACCACACCCCACATACAATATGCCGCAACAACCGCCCCTTACGGGCAATTTATTGGACAAAAAGCGCAATTATACCATTTTTTTCTTACCTTTGTTCCACTCATGTCTATCTCTTTAAAGACACTGCTCGTTATCGTTTTGTCCGCAATGCCATTGTTTAAACTTGCGGCAAATGGTGTTTGCGCCATAACCGACACCGCGCAAAACTCCGACGCGAATGATGCAAACCGATATACTACACGTTCAAACATGATAGGCATAGGCGGTACAAACCGTCTGGAAACATATCTCTCACCTTTTGAATACAAGGGCACAGAACTGCGTTTCATGCACGAATCAATGCGTCTCACAAAAATGATGCGCGGACGTATTAGCACGCAACAGTTTTTTGAAGGAAACATAAGCCACTCCAAAAGCCCCACAAACGATGCCAGCTATTTGGCAGGCGACTTTGAATGGCACATAGCCTGGCATTATAATTGGCAACCCCTTCCCGGGTTGCGACTGCTCGCCGGCGCACAAACGGGAGCAAGCATCGGGGGAATTTACAACACACGCAACGGAAACAATCCCGCACAAGCAAAAATCTCTGCCGACATTGCCGCATCGGGTATGGCTATATATCGTTTCCCTTTGCTGGGTCGCACATTCTCGGCACGCTATCAGATTGATTTACCTTTGATGGGGTTAATGTTTTCTCCCGCATTCGGACAATCATACTACGAGATTTTCTCGCTAAACCATTACGACCACAACGTATGTCCCACATGGATTGGAAACGCTCCCACATTCCGCAACCTACTTACGCTCGACGCTCCGCTCGGAAGCGGAACCCTGCGCATAGGGTGGCGTTGCGACATAAGGCAGAGCCATGTAAACCAACTCAAAAGCCATGCGTGGAGCAATTTGTTCATGATTGGCTACGTTAAACACTTTCGTCTCATGAAACGTGGGGACAGCGGCAGCAACAAAACCATTTTGTAAACTTATGAAACGCCTGCTACCTTGTTTGATATTCGTAATCGCCACACTTGCATCGTGTATCACCGAAGATGTACCCGACAACACAATAACGGGAAACTTTGAAAGTTTGTGGAAAACCATAGACGAGCATTATTGTTTCTTTGAAGAGAAAAACAATCTCTACAATGTGGATTGGGACGAGGTACATGCGCGCTACAAAGCCCAACTTTCGTCGTCCATGACCAACGACCAACTGTTTCAACTCTGTGGAAAAATGCTTGCAGAGCTTCGCGACGGGCACGTTAACCTCACTGCTTCGCACGACATGGCACGCTATTGGAAATGGTTTGAAGATTATCCCGCCAACTACAGCGATTCGATAGAACGCATATACCTAAAAACCGACTATTATCTGACATGCGGAATAAAATATCGCATTCTGTCCGAAAACATTGGCTACATTCGCGTTTCAACATTCGAAAATTCCATTGGAAGCGGCAATCTTAGCGAAATATTCCGCACCTTAGCCCTATGCAGCGGAGTTATCGTTGACGTGAGAAGCAACAGCGGCGGAATGTTAAGCTCTGCCGAAAAACTGGCATCGGGTTTTGTAAACACCAAGACACTCGCCGGATATATCAGACACAAAAACGGCAAAGGACATTCTGATTTCTCGGATATGAAAGCTGTTTACGTAACCCCCACGAACGGTGTGAGGTGGCAGAAGCCCGTGGTGGTGCTCACCAACCGCAACACTTATAGCGCGGCAAACACATTTGTGATGTATATGAAAGACATTGCCAATGCCACAATCGTTGGCGACAAAACGGGAGGCGGAGGAGGAATGCCGTTTAACTCTGAAATGCCCAACGGGTGGAGCATAAGATTTTCGGCATGCCCAATGTATGACACACAAAAGCAATGCGTGGAAGACGGAATAGAGCCCGATAAAAAGGTAAACATCACCAGCGACGACTATCAGCGCGGTGTAGATACCATAATAGAAGCCGCAATTAAGATATTGCGCACCAAATAAACGGCGCTGCGCTTTGCCGTTTGCAAAAGGCTTTGTAAATTTGCAACTCCAAACATCACGCACCTGTGGCGGAATTGGTAGACGCGCTAGACTTAGGATCTAGTGTCTCGCGACGTGAAGGTTCGAGTCCTTTCAGGTGTACAGATTTTTCAGAAGCCGTTAGTTCTATTGCAGAACTGACGGTTTTGTTTTTACCAAGCACCCCGTTTTTTCATTTACCCATAAACAAAAAACCACAAGGCTTCTTGTAAAAACGAAATCCGACCTAATTTAAATTCAAAGGCTTGGAATTTTTACGGCATACCGGCACCAACAAAAAAGGCGGGACCTGCTTTTCGCAACGTCCCGCGCATTATATAATATAAGCCTTGTTTACACGAAATTACCAACCGGCATCTTTCCACCCTGCGGCATCATACCATTCGGTAAGCGAAAAACATTGATTGAGGTCGCCGAAAATGCAATATTCTGCGTTTTGCGAATAAATCATCTGGGGTATAAACGCCGAAATGCCGCAATAGTCCTCATGGTTTACAGGCAAATAAATTTCGTTGCCCCTACGATCTTCGCCAACATAGAATTTTGTAGTACCATTATAGTATGTTATGCAATTTTCGAGTACTTTTCGCCACTCCATATATTGGTCTGCCGAAAGCATTTTGCACATTGCGGACGATAAATCATAGAAATGAGGACGATAAAAACTGCTCCATTCGTAAAGAGAATAGTATGTTACATTTTTCATATCAGGCCAATTATATACGGTGTCGTTATCCGCTCCCACGTTATAGGCAGGAATTTGCGCGAGGCAACGTTTGGTAGCTGCGGCAAGCGTTTCGAGTTCCGCAGTCTTCACGCAAGAAACCACCATACCGAAGTCGCTGTAAACATTAGAAGCAGGCAGCGTTGTGAGATACGTATAATACGACGCGGCAATCTGCGATGGATCTTCGGCAAACAACCCGTTACGCACAAGACTCGTATAATTTCCTCCAATGGCAGGAGTGGAAATCGGAGAAGCTATTACATAATCGGTAGCATTGCGAAGCGCATAATCCACTTCGATACACTGCATCATACAAGAGTCGAAGAAAATATATTTCGGGTGTATTCCGCTCTCCTCAATGGCTTGCGCCATGTCTGAAATATCCATAGTGTAGCCGTAGTTGCCGTTTACGTCCTTATCGGTAGCCATATTGCCGCCCTGACCTACGTCGAGACCGAAACTCTTTACACTGACGCCCGAATAATCTTTGCTCCACGACGGCACCCAACCATCACTGTGCGACCACATCACCAATCCGTAACTTTCGGAAGGATATGTGGATTTCGTCCATTCGAGAAGTTCCTGCAACACTCCCGCATCGCTCGAATTTACGTCCGAAGCATAGCGACGAACCACCTGCGGAGTTGTACAACCTTTGTAAAGACGATAAACACGCGGCTTTTGGGCATCGTCAACAAAGAGAAGAATCTGATCGCGGGCATTCATAAACTGCGTGCCAGCCATAAGTTCAGTAGAGTCTCCCTTGTTGAAATTCTTGTATCCAAGCGAGTTTTGCGCATTTACATACATCACTACCGTGCGGCGTATTGTAGTTTTATCTTTTTCCTTGCTTTTCCCTCCACTATCGCTGCTACACGCAGCGAGAACAGACATCAACAACGCAACAAGAAACAAAGGGAAAATTATTCTGAATTTCATATATATAGTATGCTTTTAGGGATTCTTTTTATGGGGTTCGGACAAAAATACAACCTCTTTGTATCCAAAAGAAACAAACATCGATTCGAACTGGCGGCGTATGTTTTCGGCAGCAAGAGTAGTCTGCGCAGCAGTAAGGTTTCGGCGCAACATTGCAGCGCGTGCCTTTTGATACAAAACCTCATTTGCACCCTCGCCCCACGTACCTTTTTCGTAAAATGTGCGGGTACGTGCTTCGTCTATAAAGTCGGGATTTAAAACCTTTACCTTAGGCAAACAAATAAATGCCGTATCTCCTTTCGCGACAAACCAATTGGAACGCGCATCCTTCAAGTCTATTCCCAAAACAATCCGTCCATGAAAAATTTTGACAAGATGTTTGTCGCCGAATATATGCTCTTCAACAGTATCAACCAACTCCTCGCACGAAATATTCAAAGCCTCCCATTGACCAATTGCCTTGATTTGAGTAACATGATTGACAGTTTTTTCGATATGCTCGGTATGGGTCAACTTTATATCCGATGTGGTGTTGACACGATGCACAAAAAATGCCGCAACACCGATTATCAAAGCCACAAGAAAGACGTAGGGATAGTGAACAACGAATGAAAACAATTTGCAAAGCAAATAAAACGGCACACTCCACAACATATTCCATCGGCTACGCCTTCTACTTTGCTTTGCCTGGCGTTTTATTTCGTCGAAGTTTGATTTAATCTCTGTTGCCATCGCTATTTATTCAAAAGATGTTCGATATTCGCCCAATGAAGTATGGTTCTGTCGCTCACTGCAGGGCGAAACTCTATCGTGATATCGTTTTCCGCATATCCCATTTGCTTTATTATCGGAACGAGCACGGAAACTGCGTTTTTTCGAGCGGCTTCCACGATGCCAAGACCCGGTATTGCCGCCACGATACTGTCTACTCCTTGCTTGGTATACGCTTCAATTTCTTTTTGTTTAAAGTTAGAGCGCAACGGATCTACTATCTTCTTCACACCTTTATGGTCTACTTTTGAAGCACTAACCGTTATATCAGGATCGGGAAGAATTATCGTGATTTTCTTGCCGCGCCGTTTTATGTTTTTCTCGTTGAAATTTGCGAAATCAACGTATCCGCGCAAAGTAACATCAATAGGAATTGCAATTTTGCGGTCTCCCACAGGAATTTCCTTGCTAAACGATTGCGAGAAAAGCTTTCCGCGCACCACAATACGGTCATCAAAAGTAACTATCTTGTGCACCTTGTATTCCGCAGTAGCCAGCCGCGCACAATTAGATATGTTATCGTAAAGAAAAGCTGCCGTATCGATTGCTGCCTCTGCGCTTTTCGTTTCTACGAGAGGCGTTGCTTCGCCGCCGTTGTGCCCGCAAGAAGCAAACACAAACGTTACGCCGCAAAACATCTGGCACATTATTCTGACAATACTGCTTTTCATTTGTTTATTGCGATTAAAAATAATCCACAAGCACTTTCAGCGAACCTGCATCTTTCCAACTCCATTTACGGTTCTTCATAAGTTCTTTGAAGTCGGCTTTCTTATCGTTGCGAATGTGTTTCTTTACGATTTTCTCGGCTGCCGGAAAAGTTTCACCGTTTACAATAAAAAAATACTCCGTTTTCAGAGGCCAGGAATCTCCTTCCCCGTTTGCCCAATAGTCCGCATTGGTTTCGATAAACAGGTTTAGTTCGGGGAGATCAAGGAATGTAGAATTTTTTCCCGTGCTTGCATCTTCGCGCATCTGAGCCAAATCGATTGTTGTTACCTCGGTGAGGAAAATTTCTCCCTTTTGAGCCAAAACTTTTCCCATTTGATTTTCCCCAGTACGGCGATACAATGCATCGTTGAACGTTACGAAAATCACGCCAAACAGATTTGCTTTCATTATTGTGCTATCTTTTTTGTAGAGCAACGAAGCATCTTTCAAAAATATATTGGCTTTGTAGATTTTGTCTTTGCCAAAAGCGAATTCTATCTTGGCATCTTGAAAATCCTTATACACATAGGGAATTTTTGAACGCTTCTCCACTTGCGCTTGTTGGGCATATGTTTTCCCAAACAGCAATGCTACAAACAATAATGCGATTACTTTTTTCATTTCACAGCAATAGTTTTGAATGCAATATTATGAATTTTCGGCGACATAAGACGCGGTGTAACATAATTTCGTGGGAATTTGCTAATTTTGTGCTGAAATTTCGACACATAGCAGATGAAAGACTACATATATTCGGCACACAAAGAAGAAACTGCCATTTTGGTAGGACTCACTACGGAAAGACAGACCGAAAAAAAGACAGAAGAATATCTCGACGAGCTTGAATTTCTCGCCGAAACCGCTGGCGCGCACACAGTGAAGCGTTTCACACAAAAGATAGTGCAGCCCCACGCCGTAACATACGTTGGAACGGGAAAACTCGAAGAGATTGCGGCATACATACAGAGCGAAGCCGACGAGGGACGCGAGATTAGCATGGCGATATTCGACGATGAACTTTCGGCAAAGCAAATACGAAACATCGAAAAGGCTTTGCAGGTGAAAATACTCGACCGCACATCGCTGATTCTCGATATCTTCGCTATGCGTGCCCAAACTGCTACGGCGAAAACCCAGGTAGAACTTGCGCAATACAAATATATGCTTCCGCGTCTGCAACGAATGTGGACTCACCTCGAACGTCAGGGCGGCGGTTCGGGTTCGGGCGGTGGCAAAGGCTCGGTTGGTTTGCGCGGACCGGGAGAAACGCAGCTCGAAATGGACCGTCGTATAATTTTAAACCGCATGGCGCTGCTCAAACGTAGACTTTCGGAAATCGACCGTCAGAAAACCACGCAACGAGGTGGGCGCGGAAGAATGATTCGCACGGCTCTCGTGGGATATACCAACGTGGGAAAGAGCACGATAATCAATTTGCTTGCCAAGGCTGAGGTCTTTGCCGAAAACAAACTCTTTGCTACGCTCGACACAACGGTAAGAAAAGTGGTGATAGAGAACCTTCCGTTTTTGCTTTGCGACACCGTGGGATTTATACGCAAGATTCCTACCGACCTTGTTGATTCTTTCAAGAGCACACTCGACGAAGTGAGAGAGGCCGACCTTTTAATTCATGTGGTAGACGTTTCCCACCCCGACTTTGCGGAGCAAATCGATGTGGTAAACAAAACTCTCGGCGATTTGGGCTGTGCTGAAAAACCTACAATCATTGTTTTCAACAAAGTTGACGCTTATGAATGGGTGGAAAAGGAGGCTGACGACTTAACGCCTGCTACTGCCGAAAACATTTCGCTCAGCGAGTTGCAGAAAACGTGGATGGCTAAGATGGGAGGCGATTGTATTTTTATTTCGGCAAAGCAACGCACAAATATTGACGAGTTCAAACAGATGTTATACGACAAAGTGCGCTACTTGCACGTGCAAAAATATCCCTACAACGATTTTCTTTATCAGAAATACGAGGAAGAATAGTTTTTATAGCGTTCTTCCTTCGAATCTCACGTTATAGGCGTCGCCGTTGTAGTTTGCGCCAACAATATATTGCATTGCCGTGGGCGAAAAACGGTCTTCGTAGAAATAATGGCAGTGTCCGCAGAGTATTGCCTTCAATTGTTTTTGTGTTTTCAGCCATTTAATGAATTCGAGAGTGGGTTTGTCGGCATTCTGTGATGCGTTGGGATATTTCGAGGTTACGCTCTGCGGAGCTCCGGCAACGTATGCCATATGATTTCCTTCGGCTTTAACAGCATATTCGCAGTGTTTCTCTGTATACAATGGCACATGACAAAGCATTACCACGGGTAAGCCTTTTTTCATTTCCTGTTCCATTTGTTCGTGCTGACGCTCGGTGATGTTGTAGTATACGTCGTCGATTGCCACGAAGTTTATTCCGTTCACCACCTTTGAGGCAAAAGTGAGATTGTTTGGGAAAACTTCCTGCACCTGTGCATAGCTTTGCTGCTTGTATGCTTCGTCTTCAAGGGCTTCGCCCACATATTGCGAAAACTCATGGTTCCCCACAGCCGTAAATATGTTTTCGCCCAAAATATGTTCGGCGGCGTGGTCGAAATTTGCCTCGCTCGTAAAATCTATAAGGTCTCCCGTGTGAATGAGCAGCATTTTGTTGAGGCGGGCATGGTTTATTGCCGCATCAAGATAGTGTTCTGCATGGGGGAAGAAGCGCATTCGTCCTGCCGCCAACTTGATTTTTCGTTCGTTGTCGCGATTGTCGGCAAACGTGAGATGGGTGTCAGATATATGTAGTGCCGAGAAAGCCTCCTCACATTCCAATTTTATTGTAATGTTCCTTATATTGAGCGGAGCCAATGAGTGCGGACGACGTGTTTCATCGGTTGCGGCATGCAAACCTATGGGCAAAAACGGCGTGGCAGCCATCGTTGTCAAAATTTCGAGAAATCTTCTGCGTTTCATATCTGATGCTTATATGAGAATGTGGGTTAATCCTCGCAAAGTTAGCAATAATAACAAAACCACGGGCTTTGGCGGCTTTATAATTCCTCAAAAAAACGATCCCTTGTTTGTCGTTGAAAATCAGCCTCGTCTAATCACAAAAACAATATCCGATATTTTTTAAACAATATCAGACCTTTTTTAAATAATATCGGACATTATTTTTACGACATCGGACATTGCAAAAACAACATGTTTTTCCCTTTCTCCAACATGCAAAAAAGAGGAAAACAAAAGCGGATTTCGCGAGTGCGAAATCCGCTTCCTATTATATATAATGCCTAATGGTTTTTCCGACATTCTGTCTACGCCGTCATTTGGCAATTATGTCAAACTCGGCAGCCGATGCAAATTTGCGTCCATAGGCTTCCGACTTTGCCACAAAGCGGAAATAGCGTGCGTTTACCGGCTTGGCAAATTTCACAACCTTTTCAGAATTGTCGGCATCGAATGCGCCTTGCCCCACGGGCGTTCCCCAGTTGTTGAGGTCGTTGCTGAAATAAACTTCATAGTCTTTCACCCAGCCGTTGTCCATATCGTTTCGCGGCACATACACAAACGCGCTAACGGTATACGTCTTGCCCATATCCACAACCATTTCGTGGGGATAAGGCAACTCTTCTGGTTTGTATTGTGTATGCCATATTGTGGACAAATTGCCGTCGATTGCGTTTGAAGCCTTTTCGTTTTCATTTGCTTGACTACTGCAACTCACCACTTTCCAAAGCGATTTGTCAACTTCGGCAGAAACAGTTTTCTGAGTAGTCATACTTTTTGCCAAACCTCCGCCCACAGCGTAAGCATATACCGTGCCACCTTTTTTCATAGCCATCGGGGCTTGATAGGGAGCGTATTTCTTGCCGTCGGTGCTGTAAAAGATTTTAGCATCCTTGGTTTTGCACGCCATGCTAACCTTTCCGTTTTTCGTGGAAATCATCACTGGTTCGCACACCACGCCACTAATTCGTGCTTTTCCCGATATGGTTTCGGACGAGAGCATAGAGTCGAGCGGCATAATCACGAAATTCATCGTGGTTTGTGCAGAACGTAATTCGTATTTATCGAGAACTTCCGGTCCACAACTGGCATTGCCAAGCGCACGATTGGCCTCGTCTACACAAACAATATTCTCCTCCACCATAGGCACCTCATAGGGGTGAAGTTTGCGGTTGCTGCGATTGGTATATATGTCTTCGGCACGCCAATGTCCCACAGTGGCCGACATAAGCGAGGGAGCAACCACCATAAGTCCTTCGCCGTTGGAATTTGTAAGGGCAATATAGCGCACTTCTTCCTTGTTGCCCGTTTCCTGCGGCTTCACAAAACCCGTCCATTGCTTTGTAACCGTGCTGTTATACACTCCGGGGAAACAAGACTCCTTGCGGTCGCGATAATTGTCCCACGGACCACGGCCATACCAGGTGTAGTTTTCATAACCCTTGGGCATGCTGAAACGATAGCCAATCTTGGGAATAATAGTTCCGTTGCGCCACGGATTTATACTGCTCGCAACCGAAACAACTCCGTCGTTGAGCACACGATATTCCATCTCGGTGGTAAATTCCACGCTACCTTTGCCTTTATATACCGTTGTAATTCCAAGCGTAACGCTTCCGTCTTTTTCGATATTAACTTTCCACGTTCCGGCATCGGCTTTCATATTTCGCAAACCCATATTATCCCAACTTCCCATCTGATTATGGTCGTTGTCGGTGGGAGCACGGAAAGCATTGAAGCGCAAACTGTCGAGCAAAACTTTGCCATTGCGCTCATACTTTACTATCTGCCCCGTTTGGCGCGAGAACACTGCCGCAAAATTCTTGCCCGAAACTTTTATATCGCGCTCATCGTTGCTAACACTGAGCTTATCGTCATTCGTAGCCTTGTAAGCCGATTTTTGCAAAGCACCACGCAATTCAAATTGTTCGGCAGCCACTTCATAACCCGCCTTCTCCCACGCAGTATTGGCTTTCTGTTTCACACTGAAGCGTACAAAATATTCCGCATCGCCTTTTGCATCGGCAGGAAGCAGGTTTCCGAGCGTTATTTCCTTGTTTGTTCTGCCCGGAATGTCGTATGATTCCAATTGTTTCTCGTCTTTCACAATTCCATCTTCGAGAATCTGATAACTAAATGCGTAGTCTTTTAAATTGGCAAACGACATCTTGTTTTTTATAACAAATTTGCCAGCCACGCTGTCGGTCATCACAAAATCTGCCGGCTGATAAATTTTCTTTACATTGAGTGCTTTTGCCGAATAAGTGAAGTCGGGGAAAATCACACCGTTTGTACAGAAATTTCCATCGTTTGGATAATCTCCGAAATCGCCTCCGTAAGCCCAATAAACCTGGTTTCTTTTACCGGGAACAGGCATGTTTAATCCTTGGTCCTTCCAATCCCAAATAAATTCCCCTGCAAGGGCGGGATATTTCTCATACAAATCAAAATATTCGCGTTGGTTTCCCATTGAGTTGCCCATTGCGTGGGTATTTTCGCATTGCAAATGCGGACGAGGTTGCTCGCCTTTTGCATATTGTGCGGCACGCTCTTCGCCAATACGCTTTATTGTTGCGGTATTGGCGTACATTGTGCTCGTAACGCTGCACCACGTGGAATTTCCCTCGTAGTGTGTGAGGCGCGTATTGTCTAAACATTTTATGGCTTTCGCTATTTGTTTGAAATTCTCGCCTCCTCCGCTTTCGTTACCCAAGCTCCAAATTATTATACTTGGGTGATTTCGCAACCAAAGCACATTGTTTATGTTTCTTTCCCTCATAGGGCCGAGGAAAAGAGAATTAGACGAGAGCGAAGTGTTTCCGTGGCATTCCACATCGGCTTCGGCCAAAACGTAAAGCCCATATTTGTCGCACAATTCGTACAAATAAGGATTATTGGGGTAATGACTCGTGCGAATAGCGTTTATATTCAAACTTTTCATGGTGAATATATCGCGTTCCATTTCTTCTTTTGAAACGGTGCGCCCGTTTACATTACTGAAATCATGACGATCTACGCCGTGAAACTTTATTGGTTTTCCGTTGATGGTTATTTCTCCCTGTTTGCCCACTCCTACTTCGCGAATGCCAAGTTTGCTGCTGCGCATGTCAATGGTTTTGCCGTTTTGTTCCAACGATACCACAAGATCATAAAGGTTTGGTTGTTCGGCATTCCACAATTTGGGATTATTTATAATGCCTGAGAAAGTTGCGTTAGTTGAATGTCTCACATTGTCGGCTCCGGTGCTTTCACACACGAGTTTGCCGTGGTCGTAAACTCTTGCCTTTAAAGTTACTCCCTTTGATCTTTTTGCATCTATTGCAAAATTGAACTGCACATTAAACCATACCGTTGCCTTTTGCTGATTTTCGTCGATTTGGGTGGTTGCAAAATAGTCGCGAATTTGAATCTTTGGTGCAGACCAGAGAAACACGTCGCGAGTGATGCCTGTGAGACGCCAATAGTCCTGGTCTTCGAGGAACGAGCCGCTTGTAAAACGATACACTTGCACTGCTATCGTGTTTTCGCCTTTTTTCAGATAGTCAGTAATCTTGAATTCTGAGGGCAAATACGAGTCTTCGGCATAGCCTGTGAAATGTCCGTTCACCCAAACGTAATATCCGTGTCCCGCGCCGTTGAAACGCACGTAAACATCGCGACCTTTCCAATTTTCGGGCACAATGAATTTGCGGCGATAACTGCCCACGGGATTCTTCATATTGTTGTTGTATTGAAAGTTGTCGGGACGCGGAGCCATCACACTGAAACTTTTTGGATCATATGTGAAAGGATACGCCACATTGGTGTAAAGAGGCTTGTCCCAATCCTTGTTGTGTCTCACACCATATACTTGCCAGGTTGCAGGCACCGTGATGTTGTCCCATTTCTCGTCGTCAAACTCCGCTTTCTCGAATCCCTCGGGGCGGCGTTGCGGATCGGGCGCCCAATTGAACTTCCATGTGCCGTTGAGCGAGAGATAATACGGCGATTTCTCTATATCGTTTTCAAATGCAGCGTTCAAGTCTGCCACAGGTATGGCTGTGGTATGGGCTTGTTCGCGATTGATTCTATAGATGTTCACATCGTCCCATTCCTTGCCCGTTTGAGCATTTACGCCTTGTATTGTCAGCAAAAAAGCAGACAAGAGCATTATCGTCTTATTTCTCATACTTTTGTTTTTTTATTATTCCCTTACAAAGCTAAGGAATTTTGCTCTAACAAACTAATACATAGGTGTAAAAATATTTTGCGCAATTGTTTTCTTGGGCATTTTTTTCAAAACCATATGGGGGAAAAATTCCCCTCTGCCCTATGCCGTAAAAAGCATTAGCCATGTGGCTAAACTAATGTCAGACCTTTTTTAAATAATATCGGACCTTTTTTAAATAATATCCGATATTATTTTTACGATGTGCCGTATTGAAAAAACAGCCCTTGGGTTAGGAGCATTTTTTGCGAAAACAGACAAAAAGATGCACCGGAAAAACTTTATCTTCCGGCGCATCTTCAATAGTGTTACAGCTATATTTGCTGCGCTTCGCTATACAGAAATTTCCATAAGGCGAACGCAAAACTAATTAGTCTATCGTCATATCAAATTGGTCGCATTTTCCTGTGCGGTGTGCATATTGTTTTGTCGACGGAGATATTCCGAAAAGCGTAGAATAGGTTCTAACTTTAATTGTTTTGCCATCGGGCATAAATTCAAGAATTCTCACCCAGCCGTCGCCGCCATTGCCTTCCCAGCCTCCGCCAAGAACCTGCACGTTAAACATCATTTGGTGCACAGTGTTGCCTGCATCGTTTTTATCGTTGCGATATGCCACGCTTTCCTCAAACGCGCCCGGTTTTCCGGTGTGTCCGCAAACCACAAGACGGATATTCGGTGTAACCTTAACAAGTTTTTCCCAAACGCCCACGCCCCAATTGTGAGGAGTAATCTTATAGTTTTCGTTGTTGGTGCGTTCCGCAGTTTTTCCATACAAGAAAGAATGAGTCATAAATATCACACGATAATTCTTATACTTTTCACTTGTACATAATTTCTTAGCCCATTCGAGCACTTCGTCGCGTGGTGCCCACTCCGAAGTAACAACGAGAATATCCCCCCAGTTTTTGTCGTGAAAAGCATAGGCCGAGTTTTCGAGCGAAGCCGTACCCATACGATTGGGATAGGCAGCCACCAAACATTCGCCCCATTTTGAATTTCGCTCCACGGGAAAGTATTCGGGGAAATGTGTGAACGGTTCGTCGCCGCGTACATATCCGTATTCGTGATTACCGGTAGAAATAATGTAAGGCACTTTGTTGTCGAGACGAGACATGCAATGCGAAGCCCACTCCCACATCTGCTTGCTCGTTTGATTGAGCATAGAGCGATTGAGCACTATGTTTTCGTTCTGCTCCACAAGATCGCCCGTTACAAGCACTGCCTTGATTTTAAGATTTTCGATATTGTCGGCACACCAAGCCGTGGTTAAATCAAAAAGCGGCTGATTGATGTCATACTTGGTGTAACCCTGCGGATCACCCATCACAATCATCGAAAACGAATTAGGGTCGGTTAAATGTTGTTGGTCAGCGCGTTTTTGTGCTCCCGCCACTATCCCAGTCAATAGACACAGCGAAAGAATAAATCTATTGTAATTCATATAGCGTTTGTTTTTAATCAATAGTAATATCGAATTGGTCGTAACTTTCAGTGCGGTTTGCAAGATGTTTGGTTGTTGGCGAAATTGCAAACAGCGGTGAATATGTGCGAACCTTTATAGTTTTTCCGTTTGGCATGAATTCAAGAATTCTCACCCAACCGTCGCCACCATTACCGCCTCCACCGCCGGCAAGAAACTGCACATTAAACATCATTTGGCTCACATTTTTACCAGCATCGTTCTTGTCTACGCGAAAAGCCACATTATCTTCAAATCCGCCCTGAGTTCCGGTATGACCACAAACCACAAGACGAATATTAGGAGTAACCTTAATAAGTTTATCCCAAATATCCTGACCAAAATTACCCGATTCTATCTTGTAACTACCCCTCACCGTATAAGCGGCAGTCTTATGTTTCAAATACGAATGCGTCATAAATATCACACGATAGTCTTTGTACTTTTCACTTGTACACAAATTTTTCGCCCAGTCAAGCACCTCGTCTCTCGGGGCCCATTCTGTGGTAACCAAAAGCAGATTGCCCCAATTCTTGTCCTTAAACACATACGCGGAATTCTCAAGCGAAGCTTTTCCCATGCGGTCAGGATAAGCCGCAACCAAACATTGGGCAGTTTTGCTATTGCGCTCCACCGTAAAATATTCGGGGAAATGAGTGAAAGACTCGTCGCCACGCGTATAGCCATACTCATGATTTCCCGGAGAAATGATATAAGGAACCTTATTGTCGAGACGCGCCATACAATGAGAAGTCCACTCCCACATTTGTTTGCTCGTTTGATTTCCAGAACTGCGTTTGCGAATAAAGTTCTCGTTCTGATCAACCATATCTCCCGTCATAAGCACCGCTTTTATATTCAAATTCTCAATATTATCGGCACACCACGCCGTGCAAAGCTCATAAATAGGCTGGTTAAAGTCGAATTTCGTATAATTCTGCGGATCTCCCATCACAATCATGGAAAATGATTTTTGATTATAGAGATGCAGACGGTCGGCACGGTCTTGCGCATTGCCGACAAGGCACACCAGCAACCCGAAAGCAAGTGAAAAGATTGTTTTTTTCATCATTGTTGATATTATGTTTGGTTTATCTGTTACACAATCGTTTGTAGTCGCAATATTCGCAGCGCTTGGTATCCTCACAAGGCGCAAATGGTTTGTCGATATCGAATATATCATCTACCAAAGCCTGTATTCCATTCCTAACCTCGGTTTCCACCCGCGCGAAATTCTCTACCACATCGGCACTGACAAATACCCCCGGCACAAAATTAGGCCTACTCATTCCGGTAATGAAATACAATTCGGGGCGAATGGCTTTGTAGGCAGTTCTGTCGGCGTCAAGTTTATCTTTCAAGGCAAGCGAATAAACCATGGTCTGCAACACATAGTCGTAATGCTGGCTTTTATCGTATTTAGATATCACCGTATTGAAATCAGCCGCAATCACAGGTTTCTCCCATTTGCCAGTTTTATAATCAACCACAACATAAACGCCATCTTTAACATGAACTCGGTCGAACTTTCCGCCTATATTTACTTTATAGCCGTTTTTTGAAAGAAAAGGTGTGTATATGTATTTCTCGATATACTGCGGAACCACATCAAAAGGCGCACAATGAGAATCGAATTTCAGCACATCGCGAAAATAACGCATGATAATGCCGCGAATCACGCTATTATCGGGCACTTTACAAACCGCGAAAGCTTCATCAACACACTTATTGATATATTTATGAACCTTATCGCCCAAATCATTCTCTATTGTGCTACGTTCAATATGGTGCGACGCTTTTTTTTCGTAGTACAATTGTACTGCTTCGTGGAATATCGTACCAAACAAATTCGCCGGCATTTTATCGGCATCAGGATTCGGAGCACGCAAACCGGCTATCTTATTATAATAAAACTTCAAAGGACAAACCACATACATATATAATGGTGTAGGTTCAAGTCGTTTTAGGTTTTCAAGCATTTCCGGAGTTTTCTCAACCGCTTTCGGCGCATATTCTTTGGGCACGGCAGGACTTTCGATTGCTCTCATCTCATAATTTCGAGATACTTCGCCCGCAATAATCTGAAGAAGATAACGCGATATCTCTTTTGCGCCCATTGCATTTGCAGAAGACGCAAAAAGAGCAGCCACATTAGGCGTTCGCTTCAGTATACGAAAAAAATTATATGCCGCCACACCACTACGGTTACTGAGAGCAGGCATACCATAAGCCGTACGCACCACATTCGGAAGCATCGTGGGACTACTATATCCTTGTGGCAATGCTCCCTCGTTGCAATCAAGCAAAACAACATTGTCGTAATCTATCGTACGTGTGTCAGCCAAATCAAGAACTTCGATGCGCAATTTTCCGGAAGACTTATCGTTTTTTTGTAGTGGCATCTCGTCTTCGGAATTTACGTATTGTTTTTTGAAGATCATTGCTGCCACTTGGGGAGAAACGGTTATTCCATTGTTTTTGTCTATTAATGTTTGCGTAGTCTCTATTGCCGTGTGAGCAAAATCCAATGACATTTTTTCCAAAGCATAATCTTCGTCATCTTCTTCGGGCACTATTTCGACAAGTTTCG
The DNA here is from genome assembly GCA_963644855.1 of Clostridiaceae bacterium Marseille-Q4149. Taxonomy (GTDB): domain Bacteria; phylum Bacteroidota; class Bacteroidia; order Bacteroidales; family Bacteroidaceae; genus UBA6398. The sequence goes on from CAVIQL010000022.1 coordinate 33,055, forward strand.
CTTTCATTGCCGAAAGATAATCACTACAAGAGTATTTTTCGTTGTTTACGTTCCTACGCAATTCGTTTTCCGAAAAACGCATTAGGCTTGCATAGGTAGCAGATAGGCTTACGGGAAAACTTATATCGAAATTGTATTTCCCGGACGGCAGAAAGTGGTACAACATTCCTTTGGCGTTACTATCCAAAGGTATCACTGCTGTAAAATCTCCCTTTTTAGGAGAAACATGTCCCAACCATTTTTCCACAAATGCCGCTTCGCCGCTCTGAGTAGGGCTTTCAATTAAATATATAGGCTTTTGTTCTCTGTCATATTCGGAGGGAGTCCAACCGCCATAGGTCTTGACGTTGCGGCTAATGTTTTCAACGGCTTCGTTTCCCTCGGCGACAAATCCTTCAGTATAATCCCAAAAGAAATCTGCCCGATTTTGCTCTTTAAGATAGGACATCGTTCTACGCTCTGCCCCACAAAGCACATTGAAACCTATAAATGCGTATTTTTGAGTTGAAGATTTCAAGACTTTCTCGCACCCGGCGCGATACACAGCCCCTTCGTATGTAGTTTTCTCGCTCAATGCGTTTACGCCATCGTATATTGCCGAAAGCATGTTCCATATCTCGTGAAACTTTCCGCGCATATCCGTACCAAAAGCCTGATAAAAAGTAGAGAAATACTCTTTTAAAGATTTCAAACTCAGTTCGTCCGTAAATCGAATGCTCTCTATGTCTTTCAGATTATTCAGTTCGCGAAAAACAGAATGGGCATCGGCAAGGCTCTTGTCCACATCGTCAAAATCATTAAGCATCATTTCGCTCCAAGGTACAAATTCGTCAAGCGTCATTACCTCTTTGGCTTCACGCTCTGCACAAACGCTGCGATAAACATTGTACAAACGGAAAAACATATCAGTGTAATCAGCTCTTCTAACGCCCGAATAATCTATAAAAAGCTGCGACATTGTGAGCATACGCGGAGCTCGTTTGCCAAGAAGCGGACGAAACACTTCTATGGCTCGACGTTGTGGAAATACAAGTTGGTAAGCGTTGAGTTCATCGCCTTTCTCAAGCAATTGCTGTGCTACCTGATTCAAAAACGTTCTCTCCATTATTTTTCCATATTGATTTCGAGTTCCACAACACTGCCTTTCAGCGCAAACTTATCGCCTTGTTGGTTATCGCTATGCTTTGGGCTTGCCACGATATCCCGATTGTATCTATCCATGTCCATACAGAGCAATGCACATTCAAGCCATTCGCTTATGGGAGTCTTTTCCAGAGTTTTTGCGGCGTTTTTCGATTCCACATACTCTATTATCAAATTTGCCTTGGCCCGTGTAAACGCCACATACAACGTGTTTAGGTTGTCAACGGCCGTTTCCAACAGTTCCGCTTCATAATCTTTTTTGTAGATGCTTTGCAAAGTTTTCTTCCCCGACGCTATTGGTACGAGGGGAATATTGTCGTAAATTCCGCCATGTGGGTCGCACCATATTTTCTTTTCGTTATTGGGCACAAACACCCAATCACAATATGGCACAAACACCGTATGGAATTCCAATCCCTTGGCTTTGTGAATCGTCATAGCCTTAACTCCGTCATCTGTACCCGAGGCTATGAATTGTTTGGGGCTTTCTGCCTCCCAATCATCAAAAAATCTTTTGAAATCATAGGCATTGCGCTGCGTGTAGTTGTTTATATAGTCGATGAAGGTGAATATGTACTGGCTTTCGTCCTTCATTGTTGAAATTTCAAGCATTTTGATTACGCGCATAACGGCTTCGGCAATCGGCAATTCGGCTATCCGTTCCACTCTACGCATTAATCCGTCGGGAAGGTGCTGCTCTATGTATTCCCTGACCGATTGCTTGTCTTTTTCTCCAAACACAGGCTCTTCAAAGGCGTCTCCCATTCTGTTTTTCATGAAATTCATTGCAACGAAATAGCCACTCACATTGTCGGGATTTGACGAAACTTCGCCCCACACGAATTTCAGCGCAGCCACAACCATTTTCACAGCCATGGAATTGCACAAACTATAAGCTTCGCGCGTGTTTATTCTGAAAGGAGCGTCTATTTGTTTCATATAGTCGGCTATCGCAAAAATTTCCTTGTTTGTGCGCGTCAGTATTGCCATATCCGAATATTCCACTCCCGCATCGCGTGCGGCTGATATATTGTCAAACAAACGCGAAAGACGCTCGTTCTCCGAAGCACCTCTCTGATAGGGAATAGCTTCTACCTTTACGAATCCGCTACAACGGTGTTTGCTCTTGGGATTCTGCACCACATCGCTATATATATGCATTATTTTGCTGCCGTGTTGCTTGCGAATGTTATCAAACACTTCGTTGTTGAATTCCACTACCTGAGTGTAGCTGCGATAATTGTCTTTAAGGCAATTTCGTCCCATGGGGTCGTATTTGTTTCCCAGATTGTAGAGAATGTTCCAGTCTCCGCCGCGCCAACGATAGATGCTTTGCTTTACGTCTCCCACCACCACACAACGGTTCCCGGTTGTAGAAATAAGGTTGGAGATTAATTTCCAAAGATTGTCGAATTGCATGTGCGATGTGTCCTGTGCTTCATCGAGCATGATGTGGCGGTATTTTCGCCCTGCGCGTTCAAACACAAACGATATGCTGTCGCTATCGCGCAGTTGTTCGTCTACGAGTTCCTGGCTTTTTGAAAGAAGAATGCGGTTTTCCTCGCGCGACTGCCGTTTCACCTCGCTGTCAATTGCTTCGAGCATACGCATTTCGTTAAGGTCTTTCAAAGTGAGTTCGGCACTTATCTTGCGCGAATACTGTCGTTCCACCTCTTTTTCAAAAGCCTCAAACTCATCGCGCCAAGCGTCTACAATGCTCATATCTGTGCGAAGTTTGCCGTATCCTCCGTCAAGAAATTTCCAAACAGTCTTGCTCATGCCGTCCCAACCGCCACTACGCGCCTTGGCTACGTATTTCTCCAATTTTTCTCCGTTTGCAATCAAGCTGTAGTCTATTGTGAGTTCATCGCCAAGGGTTGCAATTGCAGCTTCGGCGGTTTTCTTTTCCTTTACCAGGCTATCATACAAATCTCCAAACGCTTTGGCATCGCCGAAAACCTTGTTGATTTTCTCTTCGTTGCGCATATAGTTTTCCATGCAGACATTCCGCCCAAAACGTTTGAGTGCGCGTCGAAAATCCCACGACATGTTTTCGTCAAGGTTCTTTTCGATA
>CAVIQL010000022.1:36281-44177 GCA_963644855.1 Clostridiaceae bacterium Marseille-Q4149
TCGATATAGTCTTTAAGCAATGCTGAAATGTGTTTGTCCTTTCCTTCGGCGGCTATTTCCACTATTCTGTCAACCGCAGCATTGATTGCTTCTTCGTCGTTTAGGAAAACTTCGAGATTGGAGTTGAAACCAATCATTGCAGCTATGTCGCCCACTATACTCTGAAAGAAAGAGTCTATGGTTTTTACGTCAAAAAAATCATAGTTGTTGAGAATGCACCTCAGGGTTACGCCGCAGCGTTCGCGAATTTCGTCTTCGCTCAACCGCCCTGCGAGAATTTCGCTTATTTTCGCCACATAGCCGGCATTGTCGCCCTCGTTTTTCCAAACGTTCCAAAGAGTATTGAGCACTCTCATCTTCATTTCGCCCGTAGCCTTGTTTGTAAAAGTAATGGCAAGTATACTGGCAAACGCCGAAACGTTTGTGCCTGCCGAGATTGCGAGTGCTATGTATTCCGATACCAACGTAAATGTTTTTCCGCTTCCCGCCGATGCTCGGTAAACCCTTAGATTTTCGTTTTCACTCATTAGAGTACAGTGTGTTTTCGATATTGCAAAATTAAAGATTATTTCCGTGCCTACAAGTCATGACAACCGCGATTTCTATGGCCCGCCCATAAAGTTTTATCCCTTATATATAATGCGTGCCACCGTTTTTGTGGAAACGAAATCAGTGGTGCGCTTGCATGAAATCCAATTCGGCTGCAAGCATTTCGAGCAATGGCATTTCTACGCCGTGTTTCCGCGCCTCGGCAATGGGACGTTGGTAAAGATAATACAGTTCGAGCGCATTATGATGGTCGTAATCGAATTTCATGCTTGAGGCGAAATCGGGCATTTTTGCCGTCATATTCATCATTTCGTCGGCATAGCTTTCGTCGATACCCTTTACGCCACACGCTTTTGCCGCACAAATCACTTCGAGCATCATCTTCTTCACCACTTTGGCAATTGGTGCGCGTTCGGTGAGGCTTCTCGACGACGGGGCATCTACTGCCACAGTCATACCATTGAACGGCATGTTCCACACAGCCTTTTTCCAGCGCATTTCAAGAAAGTCGAAAGCGTCCACTCTTATTCCGCAACTTTTCATGTCGGCTATCATGGCGTTGAGTGCCGTTTGGTTGCGCACAGAATAGTTTCCTACCTGCAAGCGTCCGAGCCCTATATGATTGATGTGCCCTGCCGAGGGTTTCAAGGTGCATATATAAGCCACTCCGCCGGCTATCTGAACATCGGGCATGGCTTTCTGCAAATCCTCTTCCACACCAATTCCGTTTTGAATCTGCAAAACAATCGTATCATGTCCCACAATAGGGGCAAGCATCTCGGGCAATTGGTTGTTGACTATCGATTTTAGCGCAACTATTACCACATCACACACGGGCATGTTGCGTGTATCATCGTAGGCAGCCACCTTGTCGAGATGATAAGACCCGTCGCACGAATCCACCTGCAAGCCATTGTCGCGCACATAGTCGTAATCGCTATGCAGCAGAAAGTGCACTTCTCTTCCGGCCTTTGCCAACAAACCTCCGTAATAGCCTCCAATTCCTCCAGTTCCAATTATTGCGTATTTCATTTTCTGAAATTATTATATTCAACAAGTTTTTTTACGGCCCACACGCCTGTTTTTCGAAATGTAAAGGTAAAAATATTTTGCCACACCACACCTTTGTCCAGCCTATATTTATCCCCAAAAAACCATACGGCATATTGCAAAAACAATAACCGATATTTTTTAAACGATATCCGACCTTTTTTAAAAAAGGTCGGATATTAGAAAAACCATATCCCACATCGTTTTTTCGAGGTAAAACCTAATTAAAATTCCAAGCCTTGGAATTTTCGCATCTTCCACAATGGTTTTGCCACAATCTCGAAAAAGTAAATAAAACAAGCAAAAACTATAACATTTCAAGCCTTATTATCAAAACTTATAACTATATTTGTGGCGAAAAGCAACGTTACCGAAATGCGATTCGGACTTAAATCGAAAAACCGGCAATTGAAAACTGCCATGCTATAACCATTTTATTAACCACTCCCTTTGTGGCAAGAAAAATGTCATGGAGGAAAAAAGAAACCAATTATGAAAGACAAACTAACCAACCTCTTCAAAAAAACAATGCTATTGCTTGTTTTCGCACTCGTAGGTGCTACCCAAGTAAAGGCACAGGAATCCTACGGCCTTATGATTGCCGGCAGAACTGTTACGAGCGAAAACTGCAACGACCTTAGTGTAATTCCGGGAGTAAGCGGAACTGTAAACTACAACCCTGAAACAAAAACTCTCACTCTCGACAACTCAGAAATCATTTACTCAGAAAACTATAGCATTGAAAATGTCTCAATCGACAGCCTTATAGTAAATGTAATAGGAGAGAACAACATTAAAAACAACAGCAATGGAACAATCTTTTGGATCAGTTGTTCAAGCACAATCACCGGAGGAGGTACTCTAACTATTGATGCAAATAGTGGTACTTGTATTACAATTGAAGATACGGTTGTGATAGAAAATTGTACCTTGAACGCAAAAGGACGTAGGGGCATAAGAGGAATCTGTGGGGAAGAAGCTCTAATAATACGCAACGCCAATGTAACGGCAGACGGTAGAGATGGAGCAGTTGTAGACCTCAATTCACTCATACTCGATGGCTGCGAAATCACCACGCCCGAAGGTGCTGCGTTTAACGAAACAAAGCATTATGTTGCGCTCAATGGTTTTTTAGTAACAGGAAAGGTAATATTTACACCCAATGTTGTAGGATACGGCTTGAAGATTGCCGGCACAATTGTTACTACCGAAAATTGCAATGACCTTAGTGTAATTCCGGGAGTAAGCGGAACCGTAAATTATAACCCCGAAACAAATACTCTCACTCTCGACAACGCAACAATCACTTACTCTGGTGACGAGGAAAATTGCATAGAAAATTTTTCTCTCGACAGCCTCGCAATAAAAGTGCTTGGAGAGAACAATCTTAAAAGCGGAGCAGCCACAATATATGCTAACAGCCGTCCAATTACAATCACCGGAGGCGGAACTCTATATTTGGAATCAAACAATTGCGGCATTTACTTCAAGAATTCGCTCGAAATTGATAGTTGCACAGTGAACGCCAAAGGATATTGGGGCATTGCCGGAGACGTAAGAGATGAAAATCTCACCATACGCAACGCCACCGTAACGGCAACGGGCAATGCGGGCTCAATCTGCGACATAGCTACGCTTACACTTGATGGCTGCAAAATCATTACGCCCGCCGGAGCTACGTTTGACGAAAGCCAACATGCCATTGTGCTTGATGGCGAAACTGTAACCGACAAAGTGGTGATAACAAACGACCCTACAGTAGGCATTAAAGGCGTGAAAGCTACCCAACCGGCACACAAGCAGGGCATCTACAGCCTTGACGGAGTTTATCTCGGCAACGATTTCAACGCTCTGCCCAAGGGTATCTACATCAAGGACGGAAAGAAAGTGAAGAAGTAACATAGCAAAAATACCTGCAACTTTTGGTTGCAGGTATTCTATACAACTAAAAAATACAAGCCCGCAAATTGCGGACTTGTATTTTTTTATATGCCTAATGAGCCGTACATGAAACCTTGTTTCGCAGTCCCAAAAAACCATACGACATATTGCAAAAACAATAACCGATATTTTTTAAACAATATCCGACCTTTTTTAAAAAAGGTCGGATATTAGAAAAACCATATTCCACATCGTTTTTTCGCGGTAAAACCTAACTTAAATCAGATGCGGCGGAATTTAAATTATATGCCTTGGAATTTTTGCGTTATATCAGGACTTAGAAATAATATCCCAAACCAATGCGCAACCCCACCGAAGAATTGTCGCTGAAATCGTGCATGCTCATCTTATAATACACCGACGGCTCCACGGCAAGGTAATGGTTAAGATAAAAAGCATAGCCAATTTCCACAGGCACCATCAAATCGTTGCTACTCTTGGTGTAGTGCACAAACTGTGCGCCCGCGCCGAGAAAGATTCCGTTTTGCGTGAAATAAAAACGCCCGTTGAGTCCCGCGCTAAGGTCATCGGTGTAACGGGTATGCCCATAGCCAAAATTTGCATACACCAAAAAACCATCAGCAACAAACAATCCGGCTGCACCATCAAGATTAAAACGCAAACGCTCGTTTGAGCTATACTGCAAACTTAGTCCCGAGAGCGAAGCACCTATATATTTTGTGCCGGCCTCGAATTGGGCGTGTGCCCCGGTGCAAATCATTGCGAACAAAGCCGCAATGGCGATAAACTTTTTCATTCTGTCTTAATTATTTATTGTTTTTGTTCTCTGTTTCGCGCTTCTCGGCAATACGTTCACGCTTCTCAATGCTGCGATTTACGCACCACACTGCAACAATCATCACTATTGCCCCAACGAGCACCGCAATATTGCGAGTTGAAAAGCCCACGTGTCTCACCGCAAACTGATATACAAAAAACACAATGGCATATATCGCCATTATAGCGGTAATCCAAACACTTTTCGGCGGTCTTTTCATCTTTTGTCGCAAATTTTGTTTGGAGCAAATTTAAGAAAAACTTTTCACCGCGCCCGCAAAAACCCGTAACTTTGTGCTTTGTTAATTCGGGATATATGAATTTGAGAACGATAAAGGCATTGTTTGCATTGCTTGTAGCGTTTGGCGTGGGCACAAACGCACAAATTCCGCAAAATACCAATCGCGAGGTGAGAGCAGTTTGGTTTACCACAATCGGCGGGCTTGACTGGCCAAAAGGCTACGCACGTAATGCCGCGGGAGTGGAACGTCAGAAAAAACAACTCTGTGAACATCTCGACCGTTTGCAGACAATGGGAATAAATACCCTGCTCTTGCAAACCCGAATACGCGGCACAGTGATTTATCCTTCGGCAATAGAGCCATGGGACGGCTGCTTGTCGGGAACTCCAGGCATATCGCCGGGATATGATGCCTTGCAATTTGCCGTAGAAGAGTGCCACAAACGCGGAATGAGCATTCAAGCGTGGGTAGTAGCCTTTCCGCTTACAAACATAAGCGTAACACGTCAACTCGGAAAGCGTTCTGTGATAAGCCGAAAGCCACAATTATGCGTAAAAGCCGGCGATCATTGGATAATGAACCCCGGAGTTCCGGAAACAGCTGACTATATTGCCGGAATTTGTAGGGAGATTGTGGAAAACTACGACGTTGATGGAATTCATCTCGACTATATTCGTTATCCCGAAAAGGAAATTCCGTTTAACGACGCCCAAACTTTTCGCCGCTATGGAGGTAAGAACCGCGCCGAGTGGAGACGCGAAAACGTAACCCGATGTGTGAGGAAAATATATACTGCCATAAAAGCCGTGAAGCCGTGGGTAATGCTCAGTTGTTCGCCAGTAGGAAAACATGATGACTTGCCGCGCCAATTTTCTTTTGGTTGGAACGCACGAACTACGGTTTCGCAAGATGTACAGCAGTGGTTGAAAGAGGGGATAATGGACGAAATTTTCCCGATGATGTATTTCAAGGGCAACAACTTCTATCCTTTTGCGCTCGATTGGGCAGAAAATTCAAACGGACGTGTGGTGGCGCCAGGACTTGGTGTATATTTCCTTGATGCAGGACAGAAAAACTGGGATTTGGAAACCATAACCCGCGAAATCAATGTGCTGCGTCTTCATGGCGCCAACGGTCAAGCGTATTTCCGCAGCCGTTTTCTTGAAGACAATGTAAAAGGTATTGCCGACTATCTGCAACATTCGTTCTACACCAAGCCAGCCCTGCAACCCGCAATGGTTTGGCAAGACAGCATAGTGCCTACAAAACCCGAGGAAGTGCGCATAGAGAAAAGCAAATACACGTGGAATGTGGCATGGAATGCCTCGACCGACGAAACTCCCGGCGACAAATTGCGCTATAATATATATGCGTCGCAAAGTTTTCCCGTTGACGTAGAAAACGCGCGCCTCATAGCCTCGTATTTAGCCGACACCCACTACTCCATTGACGTTGCCTGCGAGGCAAACCGCAACTTGTTCTACGCCGTGGCGGCTATCGACAGATTTGGAAACGAGAGTGAACTTGCCGCAATAAACAAACCGCAGCCCAAAATAGAACTGCCCGCCGACAAGTTTGAAGTGAGAAAAGGCAAACTGAACATTGCGGGATTGGAAACCGAGTTTGTGATGCTCTATGACGATTGCGGACGCGAGTTGAGCGTAATGAAATACGACAGCATTGTTGACGTTTCAAAATACTCGGCTGGATTCTACAAGATATATACTCAGGGGCGCAAAGGCAAGCCACATCTTTTGGGCACTTTCCGCATCAGACCGCAATAATTTCAGAACTTGAAAAACTGATTTCGCACCCCGAAAAAACAATATGGGATATCGCAAAAATAATGTCCGATATTTTTTAAACGATATCCGACCTTTTTTAAAAAAGGTCGGATATTAGAAAAACCATATTTTCCCTACCCTTTTCCACGCATTTTGACAAAGAAAAAATAATGCAGTTGCCGGGATTGACAACTGCATTATTTTTTTAGAGAACTCGTATTATTGCTTTGAAGCAAAATATTTCGACTGCTCTTCTATGAGCTTTTTATCATCAAAATAGTCTATCTGCATTGCATGACGCACCTCAGAAAGCGTTTGTGCCGCAGCGGCGCGCGCAACCTCACTACCCTTTTTCAGAATTTCGTAGACAGCCGGAATATCTTTCTCAAATTCCTTGCGGCGTATGCGCATAGGTTCGAGGATTTCCTGCATCACAGCCTGCAAAAGCTTTTTCACTTTCACGTCGCCCAATCCACCGCGACGGTAATGTGCTTTTAATTCGTCGAGGTTGGCATATTCGGGCAAATAACGTTCGAAATGTTCATCCTTGCAAAAGGCATCGAGATAAGTGAACACCGTGTTGCCCTCCACCTTTCCAGGATCGGAAACCTTAAGATGGTCGGGGTCGGTATACATTGAGCGAATCTTTTTGTTAACCTCGTCGGCAGTATCCGAAAGATAAATGCAGTTTCCAAGCGACTTGCTCATCTTTGCTTTGCCATCAGTTCCCGGCAAACGCATGCTCGCTTCGTTTTCGGGCAAAAGGATATGCGGCTCCACAAGAGTCTCGCCATAAACATTGTTGAACCTTCTCACAATTTCCACAGCCTGCTCTATCATCGGCTTCTGGTCTTCGCCTGCAGGCACAGTGGTTGCCTTGAACGCAGTAATGTCTGCCGCCTGGCTTATAGGGTAGCAGAAAAAGCCTACAGGTATCGTGTTTTCGAAATTGCGCATTTTGATTTCGGTCTTGACCGTAGGATTGCGCTGCAAACGCGACACGCTCACAAGATTCATAAAATATTCTGTGAGTTCAAACAGTTCTGGAATCTGCGATTGTATAAACAATGTGGATTTTTGCGGGTCTATTCCTGCCGCAAGCCAATCAAGTGCAACCTCAATCATGCTTTGGCGTATCTTCTCGGGATTTTCCATATTGTCGGTCAGAGCCTGCGCGTCGGCCATGAAGATGAAAATTTTACGGAACTCACCCGAATTTTGCAATTCCACACGGCGGCGAAGCGAACCCACGTAATGACCTATATGAAGGCGGCCTGTTGGACGGTCGCCGGTAAGTATTATCTTTTCGTTGTTCATCATATAAAAATTAATACTGCAAAATTACGGAAATTCGTGCTAATAAGGCATATCAGCACCGTTTCATTTGTAATCAGAAGGCATTTCTGGGAAAACACAAACCTTTTTCTTACATTTTTAAGTCAAAAATCTTGGCGGATAAAAAAAAATGCCTATCTTTGCACCGCTTTTGCAGCAGGAAACGGGCGTTTAGCTCAGCTGGTTCAGAGCATCTGCCTTACAAGCAGAGGGTCGGC
>CAVIQL010000023.1:0-40365 GCA_963644855.1 Clostridiaceae bacterium Marseille-Q4149
CAACCATACCCCGCAAAAATCACAACACATTCCACATACAAAAAAACGACAAAGCATATCGTTTTTCTAATGTCCGATATTTTTTAAATAATGTCGGATATTATTTAAACAATGTCTGACATTGTTTTTACGACATGGGACATTAAAAAACTTGCGCTTTTGGGGGCTTCTCTTATTTCTTCTTTCCTATTATATATATTGTATTAATAGTTGCGAGGTTGCTTGCTAAAACGCCGCCACTTGTATTGTCGTAGCCCGCATATCAGAAAGAATTTGTAATTTTGCAAGGTAATTACATTAAAGCGCAAAATGAACGTATTAGATTTGAGTGAACAGGAAATTAACCGTCGGGCGAGTCTTGACGAGTTGAGAAAAATGGGCATTAACCCTTATCCTGCCGAAGAATACCCCACGAATGCATTCTCTACAGATATAAAGGAAAGTTTTGACGACAATGCGGAACAAAAAACGGTTTGTATTGCCGGCAGAATGATGAGCCGCCGCATTATGGGCAAGGCCAGTTTTATTGAAATCCAGGACTCCAAGGGTAGAATACAGGTTTATATTACTCGCGACGGCATTTGCCCGGACGAAAACAAGGACTTATACAACGTTGTATTTAAGCGTCTGCTCGATTTCGGCGATTTTGTAGGAGTGAAAGGCTATGTATTCCGCACCCAAACGGGAGAGATTTCCGTGCATGCCGAGGAGTTGAAACTTTTGTCGAAGAGTCTTAAACCGCTGCCCGTGGTAAAGGAAAAAGACGGCAAGACTTACGATAGTTTTGAAGACCCCGAATTGCGATATCGCCAACGCTATGTTGACCTTATAGTTAACAAGGGTGTGAAAGAAACTTTTCAGCAAAGGGCAACGGTAATCAATACTATTCGCGAGCAACTAAATGCTATCGGTGCCACAGAAGTGGAGACGCCTACGCTTCAGTCGATTCCCGGTGGAGCAAGTGCGCGTCCGTTTATCACTCACTATAATGCGCTCAATATAGATATGTATATGCGTATCGCCACTGAGCTTTATCTAAAGCGTTTGATTGTCGGCGGTTTCGAGGGCGTTTACGAAATTGGCAAGAATTTCCGCAACGAGGGCATGGACCGTAACCATAATCCCGAATTTACCTGCTTGGAATTCTATATTGCTTACAAGGATTATAATTGGATGATGTCGTTCACCGAACAACTTCTCGAAAAAGTCTGCATAGCCGTAAACGGTAAGCCCGAACGCGAAATCGACGGCAACATGGTGAACTTCAAAGCCCCCTATCGTCGTTTGCCAATACTCGAAGCAATTAAAGAAAAGACCGGATACGACCTCGAAGGTAAGAACGAGGAAGAAATACGCGCCATCTGCAAAGAACTCAAACTGGAACAAGTGGACGAAACCTACGGCAAGGGAAAAATGATTGATGAAATATTTGGCGAATTCTGCGAAGGCACATACATTCAGCCCACATTCATCATTGACTATCCCGTGGAAATGTCGCCACTTACCAAGATGCACCGCTCTAAAGCCGGGCTCACCGAACGTTTTGAGTTGATGGTAAACGGAAAAGAACTTGCCAATGCTTACTCTGAGCTCAACGACCCTATAGATCAGGAAGAACGTTTCAAAGATCAGATGAGCCTTGCCGACAAAGGCGATGACGAAGCAATGATTATCGACCAAGATTTCCTGCGTGCCTTGCAATACGGAATGCCTCCTACAAGCGGTATCGGAATAGGCATCGACCGACTCACAATGCTTATGACTGGCAAAACAACAATTCAAGAAGTTTTGTTGTTCCCGCAAATGCGCCCCGAAGCCAAGCCACAACGCGACTCCGCCGACAAATATACCGCTATCGGAGTGGCTGAAGAACTTGTTGCTGTGCTTCAGAAAGCAGGCTACAATATGGTTGCGGATTTGAAAGACGTAAATCCGCAGAAAATTCAGATGCAAATAGGCGAAGTGGTCAAGAAATATAAACTCGACATCAAGAAACCATCGGTTGACGAAGTTTCTGAATGGCTTGAAAAACTTTAACCACAGAACTACAAATAAGCAATTCCTAAAAATGTCGGACTGCGGAAGGATAGGATTAATAGGTAGCGGAAGTTGGGCCACTGCTATAGCCAAAATTATAATGGAAAATAGCGGCGCACTCAATTGGTTTTTACGTTCAAAAGACGCCATAAACGAATTTAAGCGTCTCGGACATAATCCAACCTATCTCACCATGGCAAAATTTGATGTTGACAGCATCAATTTCAGCAACGACATAAACGAGGTGGTTTCAAAAAGCGACACTGTGATTTTTGTAACGCCGTCGCCCTATCTAAAAAACAATCTAAAGAAGCTCAAAGTTTCGCTAACCGATAAACTTGTGGTTACAGCCATAAAAGGTATCGTTCCCGACGAGGATTTGGTGGTTACAGAATATTTTCGACAGATTTACAACGTGCCCGACAACCAATTGGCGGTAATCAGTGGTCCCAGTCATGCAGAAGAAGTTGCTCTCGGGCGGCTTACTTACCTTACCATCGGTTGCATTGACAAGAAAATGGGAAAAGCACTCGCCGATTTCTTTTCGAGTTCTTACATTAAGACTTCTGTCAACAGCGATGTCGTAGGAATAGAATATGCCACGGTGCTTAAAAATGTCTATGCCATAGCTGCGGGAATTTGCAAGGGACTTGGCTACGGCGATAACTTTCAGGCTGTGCTCATTTCCAATGCAATAAAAGAGATGAACAGGTTTCTTAAAGCCGTCTACCCTATTGGTCGCGATATAGATGCAACTGCTTATCTCGGCGACCTTTTGGTTACGGGTTATTCCAATTTCAGCAGAAACCGCGAGTTTGGTACGATGATCGGGAAAGGATATAGTGTAAAGAGTGCGCAGATTGAAATGGAAATGGTGGCAGAAGGTTATTATGGCACCAAATGTCTTTACATCATAAACAGACAATTCGGCGTTAATATGCCTATACTTTATGCCGTTTACGACATATTGTACAACCATATATCGCCCGCGCTTGAAATCAACCTGCTTACCGACTCGTTAAGATGACAGAACAACTAAAATTTCAATTATAATGAAGACAATTAGCTTAGATTTTTCAAAGGCAAAGCAATTCGTCAGCGAATCAACCTTTGCCGCAATGCAGAGTAAGTCTATCGAGGCGCAGAAAGCGCTTGAAGCCGGAACATGTCCGGGCAACGATTTTCTCGGCTGGCTTCATCTTCCTTCATCAATAAGTGCTGCAGATCTTAAAGCAATCAAAGATTGTGCAGCAGTGCTTCGCCAGGAATGCGACACCGTTGTAGTTGCAGGTATAGGCGGAAGTTATCTTGGTGCAAGGGCTGTGATTGAAGCATTGTCGAATACTCTTGGTTGGCTTATCAATGACAAAAAGAATCCTACCATTCTTTTTGCAGGCAATAGCATTAGCGAAGACTATTTGTATGAACTCACAGAATATTTGAAAGACAAAAAATTTGGCGTAATCAATATTTCAAAATCGGGAACTACTACCGAAACAGCCTTGACGTTCCGTTTGCTCAAAAAACAGTGTGAAGACCAAAGAGGAAAAGAGACTGCAAAGAAAGTAATCGTAGCTATCACCGATGCACGCAAGGGTGCAGCCCGCGTAACAGCAGACAAGGAAGGATACACTTCGTTTGTAATTCCCGACAACGTAGGCGGTCGTTTCTCCGTGCTTACTCCTGTGGGACTCCTTCCCATTGCATGCGCAGGATTCGATATAGAAGAACTCGTTGCCGGTGCTTGCGACATTGAAAAAGCCTCTGCTGCCGACGTTCCTTTCGAAGAAAACATCTGTTTGCAGTATGCTGCCGTTCGAAATGCACTCTACAATGAAGGCAAAAAGATTGAAATTCTTGCAGATTTCCAACCCAAACTCCACTATATAGCAGAGTGGTGGAAACAACTCTACGGAGAGAGCGAAGGCAAGGACAACAAGGGTATTTTCCCCGCATCTGTTGATTTCACAACCGACCTTCATTCAATGGGCCAGTGGATTCAAGAGGGCGAACGTACTATTTTCGAAACCGTATTGAGCGTTGAAGAAGTAAACCATAAGGTGCTCTTCCCACACGACGACGAAAATCTCGACGGACTTAACTTCTTGGAAGGTCGCAGAGTGGACGAAGTAAACAAAAACGCAGAACTCGGCACACGTCTTGCCCATGTTGACGGCGGCGTGCCCAATATCCGCGTGATTATTCCCACACTTTCTGAGCGTTATATCGGACAACTTATATATTTCTTTGAACGTGCTTGCGGCGTGAGCGGAAACATTCTCGATGTAAACGCATTCAATCAACCGGGTGTTGAGGCTTACAAGAAAAACATGTTTGCATTGCTCAACAAACCGGGCTACGAAAAAGAAAGCGAAGCAATCCGTGCACGTCTTGACAAAGAATAATATGTACGAATCGCAACTAAACGAATATCTCAGCAACCACGGCTTTAAGGCACTCGACCTTAAAGCCGTGCTCTTTGATATGGACGGCGTTTTGTTTGATTCTATGCCACGCCATGCCAAAGCCTGGGCAAAGGTTTGCAAAGAAAATGGGCTTGATATCTCGGAAGAAGAGGTTTACTACCACGAAGGACGCACAGGAGATGACACTATTGACATTTTTGCGCGCAAATATTGGGGGCGGCAAGCCACTGCAGAAGAAAAGCTGAAGATTTACGATGAAAAATGCAGGGAGTTCAACTCCTATCCTGAGGAATCGCCAAAAATGCCAGGGGCAAAGGAATTGCTCACAAAAGTTCGCGACGAAAAACTCAAAATCATTGTTGTAACCGGAAGCGGACAAGAATCACTGCTCACGCGTCTGGAACATGGTTACCACGGTTTCTTCAAGCGCGAACTCGTTGTTTCGAGCCATGATACAAAGCGCGGAAAACCAGCACCCGATCCCTATCTTATGGGATTGGAAAAAGGAGGCATCAAACCTTTCGAAGCTGTGGTGATAGAGAATGCGCCGCTCGGCGTAAAGGCAGCCGTTGGTGCAGGGATATTCACAATAGCCGTAAACACGGGTCCGCTAAATCCGCAAGTGCTCAGCGATGCTGGCGCAAACATTGTATTTCCATCAATGTCGGCTCTTGCCGAAGCATGGCCGCTTTTTTAGCCCAAGCATAATAACATAATTATCACAAAATAAGAAGATTACTTTTTTAGAAGGTTTCCCACAAAAATTAGGTCGGACCTCGTTTTTCTGATGTCCGATATTATTTAAACAATGTCCGATATTTTTTAAAAAATATCGGACATTATTTTTACGATATGCCTTATATTTTTTACGACATCAAATCACACTATTTTTTCCACCTTTATATGAGCATCGGAGTCTGCGACAATTTTGCCAAAATCCATATAGCCAAAGCTATTTGTAGCAAAATAATCACAGGCACACCAATGTAAAATTTCTTGTGCTTCGTTTTGTGGCGAAACACTCTCATCGCAAACAGCGCACCTACGCTCCCGCCAATTGCGGCAAGCATCAAGAGCATTTTTTCGGATATACGCCATTGATTATGTTTGGCTTTGCGTTTGTCTATTCCAAATGCAATAAACGTAACAACGTTTATTACAAACAGATAAACCACAATAATGTTCAGCATATCAATTCATGATTTGGAGTTGTGGGAACAGGCTCCCAATAAAATTCAAATTTACTACAAAAAATCGGATTTCATAGTCCCCTTACCTCACCAAAACCAACTGCTAACCAACCACCATTCAACGCAAAAGTATATACTTCAAGCCAACATAGACACAATCAAAAAAGCCCTGCAATCAAAACGACTGCAGGGCTTGAAATTTCGTTATCCTAAGGATTAGTTGTTCTCGGGACGAAGTTTGCGAACGGTTTCGCCGGTACGCCACATTTCGCTATCGTGAATAGCTGCAAGTTCTGCGTTAAGTTTCTCACGATAGTCGGGCTTCGAGTTGCTATCGATAGAAATCTGAGCCTCGTTACCGGTTGCAACACTCTCGTAAAGCTTTTCCATTACCGGCTTAATAGCATCGTGGAAAGGACCCATCCAATCAAGAGCACCACGTTGAGCGGTAGTAGAGCAATTTGCATACATCCAGTCCATACCGTTCTTACCTACCATAGGAAGAAGACTCTGTGTAAACTCTTCTACAGTTTCATTGAAAGCTTCCGAAGGAGTATGTCCGTGTGCGCGGAGAGTTTCATATTGTGCCAAGAACATACCTTGTACAGCACCCATCAAAGCACCGCGTTCACCAGTAAGGTCGCTGTAAGTTTCGCGAGTGAATGTTGTCTTAAACATATAGCCAGAACCAACACCGATGCCCATAGCCATTGTACGCTCTTCAGCCTTGCCAGTTGCATCTTGGAACACAGCATAAGAACTATTGATACCACGACCTTCAAGGAACAATGAACGAAGAGAAGTACCAGAACCCTTAGGTGCAACCATGATTACATCAACATCTGAAGGAGGAACAACATTTGTACGCTCCTTGTATGTGATAGCAAAACCGTGTGAGAAATACAAAGCCTTGCCCTTGGTTACATACTTCTTAATAGTGGGCCAAAGTTCAATCTGTGCTGCATCGCTCAAAAGCATGCAGATGATTGTGCCTTTCTCTGCAGCTTCTTCTACAGAGAACAATGTTTCACCGGGAACCCAGCCATCGGCTACACACTTATCATATGTTTTGCTCTTACGCTGACCAACGATTACGTTGAAACCATTGTCGCGAAGGTTCAAAGCCTGACCAGGCCCCTGGATACCATAACCGAGAACCGCGATAGTTTCGTCTTTCAAAACCTCGCGGGCTTTGCTCAAAGGAAATTCTTCACGCGTTGCAACTTCTTCAACAACGCCGCCAAAATTAATCTTTGCCATTTTGTTTTTTGATTTGCGTTCCCTCTGGCTCAAGCACAGGGGAACATGTTATACATGTTTATATATTTTCTGTTTGATCAATTAAATGTTACACGGCATGAGCAAGCTTTTTTATAGCCCGCCACACCCGATTCGTCTGATAATATTCGTACATCAACATCATACACGTTCTCTGAAAACTCTTGTCTGAAAAAAGCCAAGCGGTCGCCATAATGCGCCTCGCCATGATAAGCTATCTCTACCCCAGCAATACTTTTTTTCGAAAACTCCTCAATCGAAAACAAATCGAGAATATGCTCAATATATCGTATGCTGTTCACATGCTGATTGATATCAATGTCATTATAATAGGCAGTAATCACACGCTCCGGCTCACAATCCTTAACCCTAATGCGCGAAAAAGGTGCAACATCACACTTTTTTTCCGCATCAACAAAGTTGGCAAAGCCTCCACCTGGAATATTTTCAAGATTTACCGGCATACGTGTTTCTGTGTTTATCAATGCCCACGTTGTATAAGCATATCCCAATACCGAATTATCAGAACGTGTAATCGCAAAGCAGCGGTCAGTAAACGTTCTGTAGATACTGCGTATCCAAGTCTCTATATAGTATTGCTCATTCACCTTAGGCATATCGTGAACTTCTACAATCATTCGCGAAAGCACCCACGCCAAATTCTGCGGAAGGAGTTGTTTCATACCGAAACCATGACTATCAGCATGCTTTCCTGCAGCAGCAAGAATTCTATTGCCCAATTCATGCCATGCAAGTTTGCCCGTGAAATCTTCCATGAATGGTTCCACAACATAACCGAATTTACTCGATTTTTCCAGCATGCCCATTATCTTATACTCCCTTTCTTACAAATCAATTACGAGTGCGGTTGCGATGCAACAGGTATTCCGTTACAAATTCGCGGCGACTTTTCGTTACAGCGATAGAACCAGAATGTACAAACTGCAATATGCAATCCAATACCTTCAAATGTTTGTAAAGACCATTGATTTCTTCGGTAAGCCCTTCTATTGTTACAATAGAATATGTGGGATTTACCTCGACAAACTTTGCTCCAAACATACGAATTTCCCTCGACACCTGCCTATTTTCAAGCACCACAGGAGTAGAAAGCTTAAAGAGAGCAGTTTCAAGAGTAAAGATTTCGTCTTCGGTAAAGAAATTTGCCGAAACAACGTCTATAATTTTATCTATCTGCTTTGATATCTTTGAGATAAGTTGTTCTGAAGAATAGCAAGTTATTGTGTAACGGTGCAGCCCCTCTATGCTCGAAGCCGAAACGTTGAGACTTTCAATGTTGATCTGTCTGCGCGTAAACACAGTAGTTATATGATTGAGCACACCGGGAAGATTCTCCGAATATATTATCAGAGTATATAATTTCTCGTCTGATTCCATGTCATTAAAGTTTCAACGTTATTTTAATTCAAACATCATGTCATCAACATCATGTCCCGGACAGCACATCGGCAATACATTTTCTTCCTCAGCCACTACAGTTTGCAGCAAATATGGTCCGTCTGTGTCAATCATTTCTTTTATCGCAGTGGCAAGGTCTTTGCGTTCAACCACCGTGCGACTCGGAATATTGTAAGCCGACGCTATTTTTTCGTAATCAGGATTCAGCATGTGGGTAAACGAATATCGCGAATCATAGAACAATTCCTGCCATTGGCGAACGTTACCAAGGAAATTATTGTTCATCAGAATTATTTTCACCGGAGAATGCTGTTCCATTATAGTGCCAAACTCTTCTATCGTCATCTGTAATCCTCCATCGCCAGTAAAGAAACAAACCGTACGATCAGGTGCGGCAAACGTAGCACCTATGGCAGCAGGAAGACCAAATCCCATAGTACCCATTCCTCCTGAGGTTACGATGCTATTGTTCTTGGAGAATTTAAAATAACGTGCCGACATCATTTGGTTTTGCCCTACATCGGTAACAAGTATAGCCTCATTGTTGGTTGCTTCTGTAACAGCGTTTACGACTTCTCCCATTCTCAATGCACCTTCTTTGGGATAAATTTCAGGAGAGATTATCTTTGTGCGCTCTTCTTCTGCAAATTGAACAAAACTCTCACGCCAAGCACGATGATTAGCCTGTTTGACAAGTTTTGTTACCTCTACGAGTGTCTGTTTACAATCTCCGAGTATAGGAACATCGACTTCAATGTTTTTGTTTATCTCAGAAGGGTCTATATCAAAATGTATTTTCTTCGCACGGCTTGCGTATGTGCTAAGTTTTCCAGTAATTCTGTCATCGAAACGCATACCAACAGAAATAAGTAGATCGCATTCCTGAGTTTTTACGTTTGCAGCATAACTGCCATGCATTCCGAGCATACCCACATTAAGAGGATGTTCGCTAGGAAGTGCAGAAAGTCCAAGCAAGGTGCAACCTGCTGGAGCATCTATACGCTCAATAAATTCTTGCAATTCCTTTTGGGCACCGCCAAGTTCTACTCCGTGTCCAACAAGTACTAGAGGTTTACAACTTTCATTGATAAGTTTTACCGCATTGTCGATATCTTCTTGTGAATGTTCTGGAATAGGCTGATAGCTACGGATAAAGTTTATATCACATTTCTTATATTCCGCCAACTCATTCTGTGCGTTTTTTGTAAAGTCGAGAACCACAGGACCAGGACGTCCACTACGCGCGATATAAAAGGCACGGCTCACAGCCCAAGCTACTTTCTCTGCGCTTCTTATCTGATACGCCCATTTTGAAATTGGTTGTGCTATATCAACAACGTCGCATTCTTGAAAAGCATCTGTTCCCAAGGCTCCCACACCCACTTGACCTGTGATTACAACCATAGGAGTGCTATCCATCATTGCGTCAGCAATGCCGGTAATAGTATTGGTTGCGCCCGGACCGCTTGTTGCAATAACTACGCCCACTTGTCCACTGACGCGAGCATAGCCTTCTGCTGCGTGTGCGGCTGCTTGTTCGTGCCGCACAAGTATATGATTTATCTGTTTACCTTGATAATCGAATAATTTGTCGTAAACGGGCATTATTGCACCGCCCGGATATCCGAATACAGTGGTTACACCCTCGTCTATAAGCGAGCGGATAAGTATTTCCGCGCCTGTAATCAAGTTGTCCCCCATCTTATTCGTCTTTAAGTATCCTTACGCCACCTTTATCTGCCGAACTAACCATTGCTGCATAGGCACGCAAAGCTTTTGACACCGTGCGTTGGCGTTTCAAAGGCACTTGAGGGCGTGCTTCGAGTTCTTCGTCAGAAAGATGTACACTTATTTTGCGTTCGGGTATGTTTATTTCAATAATATCTCCGTCAACTATTTTACCTATTGCGCCTCCCGATGCTGCTTCGGGCGATATATGTCCGATGCTCAAGCCCGAAGTTCCGCCGCTAAAACGTCCGTCGGTAATCAAAGCGCATTCTTTTCCGAGATGAATGCTCTTTATATAAGATGTAGGATAAAGCATTTCTTGCATACCCGGTCCTCCCTTAGGACCTTCGTGAGTAATCACTACTACATCGCCGCTCTTGACTTTTCCGCCCAATATTCCTTCGCAAGCTGCTTCTTGAGAATCGAAAACTTTGGCTGGACCTTGGAAATGCCAAATTGATTCGTCTACACCTGCTGTCTTCACTACGCAACCATCTTTTGCAATGTTGCCAAAAAGCACAGCAAGTCCGCCATCTTTAGAATAAGCATGTTCCAAATCGCGTATACACCCAGCGGAACGGTCTGCATCAAGAGTTTCCCATTGAGCGTCTTGGGAACCCATGATTGTTGTGAATTTACGTCCTGGTGCACTATGATAAATTCGAGATGCCTCGGAATCTACATTTTCTTTGGTTATGCTGTATTTGTCTATGGCTTCACCAAGCGTCATTCCGTCAACACGTTTTACCGAGGTATCGAGGAGGTTGCCTTTTGAAAGTTCGCCAAGAATACCGAGTATACCTCCTGCGCGATTGCAATTCTCAACAGAATATACTTGTGTATTTGGTGCGAGTTTGCAAAGGCATGGTACTTTGCGGCTGAGCGCATCTATATCTTTCATCTTAAAGTCAACGCCGCCTTCGTTTGCCACGGCGAGCAGATGAAGTACGGTGTTGGTAGAACCGCCCATGGCTATATCGAGAGCCATGGCGTTGAGGAACGCCTCACGTGTGGCAATGCTGCGCGGCAATACGCTTGTATCGCCCTCACCATAATATTTATATGCATTCTCCACTATTAGTTTGGCAGCATCTTTGAAAAGTTGCAAACGATTTACATGAGAGGCGAGAATTGTACCGTTACCCGGCAAACTAAGTCCGATTGCTTCGGTAAGGGAGTTCATTGAGTTTGCTGTAAACATGCCTGAACAACTTCCGCAGCCCGGACATGCATGTTCCTCTATCTGATTGAGTTCTTCCTGGGATACGCTTTTGTCTGCACCTTTTACCATTGCGGTGATAAGGTCGATGTTTTGATTTTTCCAACGTCCTGCTTCCATTGGTCCGCCCGACACAAAAACCGTAGGTATATTGAGTCGCATGGCTGCCATAAGCATTCCCGGAGTGATTTTGTCGCAATTACTTATACACACAAGCGCATCTGCTTTGTGTGCATTCACCATATACTCCACAGAGTCGGCTATCAAATCGCGCGAAGGCAGGGAATATAACATTCCGTCGTGCCCCATGGCAATACCGTCGTCAATGGCAATTGTATTGAATTCTGCGGCATAACAGCCGAGTTTCTCTATTTCTTTTTTTACGAGCTGACCAGCATCGTGCAGATGGGTATGTCCCGGCACAAACTGCGTAAACGAATTGGCTATTGCTATAATGGGCTTGCCAAACTGTTCACGTTTCATTCCCGTTGCCACCCAAAGGGCACGCGAACCAGCCATTTTTCTCCCTTCAGTAGAGAACGCGCTTCTTAGTTGTATTTTCATCTTTTCTGTCATTACTAATACCCTGTTCGGAATATATCTTGCAATTTCTACGTCTTAGCAAAAATAGGCAATTATGCGCAGAAAAACAAACAAAAATGAATTAATTAGCCTTTCCGCGCATTATTAGTTTACAAAATGACACACAGGTAAAAGGAATGTGCAAACATTTTTCATCAACTACCAACAAGAGTTTACAAAATCAAGGGTATAATTTTCCTCTTGTGCTTACGCGCAAAAATTTCGCCGCATCTAATTTGAATTAAAGCGGCGAAATTTTATTAGGTAAGACCTCGTTTTTCTAATGTCCGATATTTTTCAAATAATGTCGGATCTTTTTTAAAAAATATCGGTTATTGTTTTTACGATATGCCTTGTTGTTTTTTACGACATCGAATATCGTTCAAAGGGTATTTGCAAACTCATCTGCTTCGTGCAATGTATCGAGTTTCCCAACATCAAGCAATTTCAAATCGTGGGCTACTACGCCGCACAAATCCAGATATTCGCATTCTTGCAAGTAGAAGTCGATGATAGAAAACTCGTCTTCCCATTCCGACATAGCTTCGAGCGCTTTTTTCCCCACGGCATGAATGCCCGAAAAAGCATAGTTTTCGCATTCATCGGGATTGAAATCGGAATATGGGCTTTTTGTTTCGCCCGTGGTGAGATTACGCCAGCCGCGCAAGCGCATTGTTACGGGCTCAAAATACAATTGGCGATTGGAATTGCGTTTGCTCACAAGCAAAGTGGCATCGTGTTTTTCTGCTTCTCCGAAAAAAGTTTTCAAATCCACATTGCTTAGGATATCTACATTATGTATTAGCACTGGCAACTCATAGTTGTTTGACAAAAGTGTGGCAGCTGCTTTTTTCAACGCCCCACCGGTATTCAAAAGCCGGTCTCTCTCCGACGAAATGTGCACCTCCACGCCCTCGGGCTTGTTCTTGGAAACATAATCGCAAAGCATATCGGCAAAATGATGCACGTTTATCGTAATATCATTGAAGCCAAACTTTTTGAGGTCGAGCATTTGGCGCATTATAAGCGTCATTCCGCCCACCTCGACCAATGCCTTGGGAATGCTATCGGTAAGTGGACGAAGGCGTGTGCCTTTGCCTGCCGCCAATATCATAGCACGGCGCAACGTATTACTGTTTTGTTTTTGCTGATTCATACAACTCGTCGTTTGCAGGTAGCACAAAATTTACGTTTTGCTCACGATGGCAAATTCTTACCTCCACACCAAATTTCTTGTTAAGATGCTCGGCAAGATGTTGTGCGCCATAAACGCTGCGATGCTGCCCGCCCGTGCAACCAAATGAGAACATTATGTCGGTGAAGCCGCGCTGAATGTAACGGAACACGTGGGAATCTGCAAGTTTATATACACTGTCGAGAAACTTGAGTATCTCGCCATCATCTTCAAGGAAACGGATAACCGGTTCGTCGAGACCAGTGAGATTTTTATAGGGTTCGTAACGTCCAGGATTGTGAGTGCCGCGACAATCAAACACATAGCCGCCACCATTACCGCTCACATCTTCGGGAATTCCCTTGTGAAACGAAAAACTAAACACTCTGACCACAAGTTTCCCTTTGCCATCGTATTTGGAATAGGTTGGAGGACCATCTTCTTCGTGGGCAGGATAAACATTTGTGGTGGCAATTCTATAACCATCGTCGCGTTTCAATTCCTTAGGTTTCTGCTCCTCAAACTGCGGCAAGGCGCAAATGTTACCAAGCACTTCGTTGAGATAAGGATAAGGACAAGCCCCCTCGTTAAGGAGATTGCGCAAATTAGCTATGGCAGGAGGAATACTGTTTATGAAATGAGGCTTGCGCTCATAGTATCCGCGAAAACCATAAGCCCCCAAAACCTGCATAAGTCTGAACAACACGAAAAGAGGTAGGCGTTTGCGGAAATGTTTCTCGTTGATATCAATGTAATGGCGCGCCGAAGCTATATATTTAGCCACAAGTTCCTTGCGAAGCGAGTCGGAATAGCGCGCCGAAGCCTGCCAAAGAAACGAAGCTACGTCATATTCACAAGGACCACGGCGGCCGCCTTGATAATCTATGAAATAAGGGCTGCCATCTTCGGAAAGCATCACATTGCGTGCCTGGAAATCGCGATAAAGAAAAGATTCGCTATGCTCCGAAGTGAGTTCGTCTGCCATAAGTTGGAAAGCTGCTTCGAGTTTCATCTCATGAAAATCGACATTCACCGCCTTAAGGAAACAATATTTGAAATAGTACAAATCAAAAAGCACTCCAGTACGGTCGAACTCGGGCTGCGGATAACAGCAAGAGAAATCCAATCCCCTCGCTCCGCGAAACTGCAATTCCGGAAGGGCTTCTATTGTACGTTCTATAAGTTTGCGCTCTTTCACAGTATATCTGCCCCCCGCATTGCGCCCTTTCTGCAAAGCATCATAAAGAGTACGATTACCCAAATCGGTTTGCAAATATCTCATGCAGTCATCAGCCACCGCCAAAATGCGCGGCACCGGAAGTTTACGGAGTGTAAAATGACGCGTGAGCTTAATAAACGCATTGTTTTCGTCTGCCGACTGTCCCACGACGCCTACCACGCTACCACCGGGGCATTTTGCACCAAAGAGACGGTAGTAAACACGATTGCTACCTGAGGCGGCAAGCCGCTCAACCTTTTCAGGCTCCTCGCCATAGGTTACCGTATATAAATTTTTAAGTTCGTCCATTAATTTTTCTACAGATGATTTTTACGGAATATACAGTTGGTTCATCGCCGTTCGCGACGTTTTTTCCATATATGGAGTATCTTGTTACGGATAGCCAAGAAATTTAGTACGGAAACAGTTATAAACAATACAATTCCCGTTATCACAGCCGGAACAATGAACCCACTGCCAACTTGAGGATATGCTGCCGAGAGCAAATCCACATAATAATTTCTCACAAAGTACACGCCTACAAGCGCAAGCAACAACACCAACGCATTCATCAATATCATCAGAATTATATAAGGTTTTGACGTGCGCGAAGGAGAGTATCCTATGAGCAGAAGGTTTTCTATTTTGTCGGAATTCTTTTCTACGAGCAGATAAACGCTCAACATAAGAATGTAAAACGACAACACACTAATGATGAGTCCCACTGAGAACACAATGCCCGTTACCACACGCAGAAAATACGTCATCTTTCCGGCATCAAGCTGATCGTCAACAACATCATATCCCTTTGCGTCCATATATTTTGCTATTTCAGGATCGGCAGGATTGTCTGTTTCCACAATAAGACGAGTTGGAGCATCATCGCCGTTGGGTGCAAATCGCGCGTTGCTCCATTGTATGAAATCAAGAGGCACTAATATTGAATTTATTCTACCACTAAACCCAACAACTCTACCATTAAAATTTTCGTGCTTACCCGCAGAATTTACAATCACCCTAACATTAATCATTCCAGCAAGCCCTTCGGATATTTTAGGCAAGCCACGACTTTGCGCAAAGCCGAAATTATAAAGAGTAAGATAACTACGCGGCAATATTATTGGCACTTGGTCATTTCCAGGACTGAAATGCCACACTTCTTTTGGCACATCAACAAAACCGTCGGGCACAGCATCGAAAAACAAGTCGGTAGTAACTGCATTGTCTCCGCCTACGCTCATCGCTGCTGTAACTTTGTATTGCGAAGAATGAAACGCGCCTACTTTTTTTGCGAATTTCTGCGAAGCCAATTCTTTTTCTTCACCATCTGAAAAGGAGTTGTCTTCACCTGACAGCGTTCCAGCAGCACCGATATGCTTAGAAACTACAAGATATTGCTTTTTGAGAAAACTATCCTCGCCATCAAACATCGGCGATACGTCGAAGTAGAATTGTATCGCGAGCAAAACCACAGCCATTCCGAAAAGATTTGCCGCGAAATAGCCAACGAATTGCGGAAAACTTATATGCCGCTTAAGAAGTTTGTTGATCAAATTCATAGCGCAAAAACATAATCATATTCCATGTTCATGTGGCGTCCGATGCTTGTTACTATCACTCCTGCACCGCGTTTTCTTGCTTCTTCGTTTATAAGTGTAGCCATAATGTCAGAGTTTGTATCATCGAGATGGCTTGTCGGTTCGTCGAGAAGAAGAAAATCAAAATCACTAACCAATGCTCGCATTAATGCCACGCGTTGCTGTTGTCCGAAACTCATTAGTCCGAGTTGCGAAGTCATTTTATCGCCGAGCCCAAGGCGTTCAAACCATTCGGCAATTACGTTGTGTGATGTTGCATGGCTTAAACAATTGCGTATCTCAACGTTTTCGTAGGCGGTAAGTTCGGGAAACAAACGTAATTCTTGAAACATTAAACTTATACCGCTCTTACGAAGTTCTATCCATTCTTTAGCAGAATACGATGAGGTATTGCGTCCGTCAAAAAGTATTTGTCCTGAAAAATCATTGCGCATGCCCAACAAATAACTACAAAACGAAGATTTTCCAGTACCCGAAGCGCATTCGATAAGATAGCGTTTGCCACGTTCGAAAGCCACGCTTTCCTTGCGCCAAATATCACTGGCAGAAAGGTCTTCGCGAAGTCTGAATATATCAGGGCAAACGTTATTGAATTCTATCTTGTCCATATTTATTGTACGGCACAGGCATTTTCTGCCAAACCATGTGCAAAAGTAGAAAAAACAAAGCATTCCGAATTACCCTCAAATACAAAAAATATATTGTAGTTGCGCAAACATTTCTTGGTGTTTTTCGGGCGCAAAGCATTCTTTTTGATACAAAAAGCGTATTAAACGGATATTATTCGCTAATTTTGTTTCGGTTTCATTGACATTTAAAACTTACTACAATATGATAGATACTAAAAAATTTCTACTACCCGAGTCGGAAATACCTACACAGTGGTACAACATTCAAGCCGACATGAAAACCAAGCCGATGCCGTTTCTCAACCCAAAGACTCACGAGGAACTCAAACCGGAAGATTTGTTTCCTATCTTCAATCAGGAATGCGCGCGGCAAGAACTTGACCAAGAGAATGCGTGGATTCCTATTCCCGACGAAGTGCGCGACCTTTACAAGAACTATCGTTGCACCCCACTCGTAAGAGCGTATGCTTTGGAAAAGGCACTCGACACACCAGCTCATATATATTTCAAAAACGAGAGCGTAAGTCCTGTTGGCTCACACAAATTAAACTCAGCGCTTGCCCAGGCGTGGTATTGCAAAAACGAAGGAGTAACAAACATTACCACTGAAACTGGTGCAGGACAGTGGGGAACAGCATTGGCATACGCTTGCAGACAGTTCGGAATTGACCTTGCCGTTTACATGGTGAAGATCAGTTTCGAGCAAAAGCCTTACCGCCGCAGCATGATGCAGACTTTCGGTGCACAAGTTACTCCAAGTCCTTCGATGAGCACTCGTGCGGGAAAAGACATTCTCACCGTTGATCCCAACTGCAATGGTTCGCTCGGCACAGCAATTTCCGAAGCAATAGAGTTGGCTATCAATACTCCCAACTGCAAATATTGTCTTGGTTCTGTGCTCAATCACGTATCCCTGCATCAAACAATAATTGGTCTTGAAGCCGAGAAGCAAATGGAGATTGCCGGAGAATATCCCGACAAAGTGATTGCTTGTTTTGGTGGTGGCTCGAATTTCAGCGGAATAGCATTCCCGTTCATGCGCCACAACATTCTCGAAGGAAAAACCACAGAGTTTATCGCAGCCGAGCCCGAGGCTTGTCCGAAGCTCACGCGCGGAAAATTCGAATATGACTTCGGCGACGAAAGCGG
This sequence comes from Clostridiaceae bacterium Marseille-Q4149, assembly GCA_963644855.1. GTDB lineage: Bacteria > Bacteroidota > Bacteroidia > Bacteroidales > Bacteroidaceae > UBA6398. The sequence goes on from CAVIQL010000023.1 coordinate 17,649, forward strand.
ATACACTCCCCTACTCCCGATGTATACAATCGGACACAACTTCCAGCCAGCCAACATTCATGCCGGCGGTTTGCGTTACCACGGAGCAGGCGTGATAATTTCGCAATTGCTCAAAGACGGATATTTGCACGGAGTTGATATCAAGCAAACCGACACATTCAAAGCCGGGTTGCTCTTTGCCCGCACCGAAGGCATCATTCCTGCGCCCGAATCGTGCCACGCCATTGCGGCAACCATTCAAGAAGCAGAGAAATGCAAAATCGAGGGAAAGAAAAAGGTTCTGCTCTTCAACCTTTCGGGACACGGACTCATCGACTTGGCTGCATACGACCGCTACATCGCAGGCGATATACAAAACTATGCTCCATCGGAGCAGGAACTCGAAAAAAATCTTGAAGAAGTAGCGCCTCTCAACAAAGGAATCTAATTGTCGAAAAAACAAGAAGCATAAAACAATCCCTGCAAGCGTTTGACGTTTGCAGGGATTTATTGTTTGAAACATATGGGAGCACAAACTTTTGAAATGTAATCGTCTCCCCTACGCAAAGCAGGAATCAAGGCAATTCAAAGTGCTGATAATCCTTACGGTCTGTCCAATCGCCGCCCCAATCAAAACCTTTTTCCTTGAAAAGACGGTAGCAAAGGTCGCCTTTCTCTATCTTATAGTCAAAAGACTTTGTGCGGTCAAGATACGGCTCACCCGTGGCAGGCTCTATTACCTCCGTCCCGTCGTCAGCTATCTTATGATAAGGATTGTAGAGCGTATTGATGTCTATTGCTACGCCTCTGCCATGCTTAGATACCTTTGTGGTATGCGAAATAAAACGGAAATTAAAAGAAGACGAGTTGTTGTCGCGCATTGCCATCTCATCGTCAGCATTCCAATAGTCGATTAGGCGCATCTTCTCTATGGGATATTTAGCTTGATAAAGTTGGTAAAAAATATCCAGCACATCGTCAGCCACTATCTTGTTTACAACCATTTCGCCCACGATAATGCGTCCGTCCTTGTCGGTATGAAGACATCGCAAATAGCGCAGACTATCGCGGGGAGTAGTGCAGTCGTCCTTGAAACTCTTGCCTTTCATCAAAGCAAATACAACATTCGAAATTGGAGAAGAAGAGAAAAAACTCTTCGCTCCAGCATTCTCTACAGCATCGGCAGGCACGATATCACCGGGCACATACGTTTTTGTACGTGGTTCTTCGTCATCAGAACAAGAGGTAAACGACATGCCAGCAACCAGAATAACAAATGTCATAGCGAGCGCCGGCTTCAATTGTTTCTTGATAGACATAGAAAATCGGGAAAAATTATTTTTCATAGTTTTTTGATTGCAAAGATACGGCTTTTCCCATTAAGCAAGTCTATGGTTTGTGGTGTAAAAATTGCGAAGAATTCAAAGCCCCACCTTTGAAATAAAGAGCATATATTTGCCGCAAAAACACAGAAAAAACATCGTAAAAACAATGTCCGATATTTTTCAAAAAATATCGGACATTATTTAAAAAAGATGCCTTATTGTTTTTACAATATCCTACATCGTTTTTGCTAAACAATCAAGCCCTTCTCACGAAAAGGTTTTCTGCAAAAAAAACATACGTTATCGGGCGTCGGCCAAACCCATGTTTGCATCTGCCGCTTGGCTCTTTACACACGCCTGATTGTTTGATTCCGTTTTATTCGAGTAATTGTTTATCAGTTTCATTGAGTAGCAACCCGAAAACAAAAACATACCTACGGAAAACGCCAAAACAACTCGTAAAATCTTCTTAGCATTCATATCAATCTCCTTTTTAATTACACTAACTGCCACAAAAATACGACTTTAAAACAAAACAACAAACACCCAAGCACAAAATTTTGATACACAAAAAACATTGCCAAACAAAAAAGGAGGAAAGCCGACATCACGTCGCCTACCCTCCATAAAACTATTATGAAAAAACTTAAAAAGAAAATCCTATTTCTTTGGAGCACCGCCACCGAAATCATCAAACATGATATCGCTGCGTTCTACTCCAAGCGAATCGAGCAGATTTATCACTGCGCCTGTCATAGGTCCGGGACCACACAGATAATACTCTATATCCTCGGGCGCAGGGTGGTTTTTGAGATACTTCTCCCACATCACCTGATGCACAAAGCCCGGCGTGTATTCCACCTTTGCTGCATCGGCCTCGGGATCGGGGCGATCGAGCGCAAGATAGAACTTGAAATTCGGGAATTCCTGCTCAAGCGCATGAAAATCCTGCAAATAAAACACCTCGGAAAGCGAACGCGCACCATAGAAGTACGACATCTTGCGATCTGTAGTGTGAAGCGTGCGCGTCATGTGCATTATCTGAGCACGCAAAGGCGCCATTCCGGCTCCACCACCAACCCATATCATTTCGCGCTTTGATTCGAAACGCGGATGAAAGTCTCCGTAAGGACCAGACATTATTACTTTGTCGCCAGGCTTCAATGTAAATATATAAGATGAAGCTATTCCCGGCATAACATCTTGAAATCCTACCTGTGGTTTGGGTTTAAACGGCGGCGTAGCAATTCTCACCGTAAGCATAAAGCGATCGCCCTCGGCAGGATAGTTTGCCATAGAATAAGCACGGGTTGTGGGCACTGTATTGGTGCACTTCAACGAGAAAAGACCAAACTTTTCCCACGAAGGAAGGTAACGTCCGAGACTTTCCTTGTCTATATCCTTGTCGTAGTCCATCGTATAAGCAGGAATCTCTATTTGCGCATAACTTCCAGGCAGAAAATCCATATGTTCTCCCTCGGGAAGAGCCACAATAAACTCCTTGATAAACGATGCAACGTTCTTGTTAGAAGCCACAGTGCATTCGTATTTCTTCACTCCAAGCACCGACTGCGGCACCTTGATATCCAAATCACCCTTAACCTTCACCTGGCAACCAAGACGGTAATGGTCGAGAAGTTCGCGGCGTGTGAAATGAGCCTTTTCAACATCAATCGCCTCGCCACCGCCACTCAACACCTGGCATTTGCATTGTCCGCACGAACCTTTACCGCCACACGCCGACGAAAGATACACATGCTGCTCCGAAAGTGTGGACAAAAGCGTTCCACCTTGGGGAACCGAAAGTTTCTTTTGGTCGTTTATCGTAATCGTTACATTTCCACTTGGTGTAAGGTATCGTTTGGCGATGAGCAGAAGGATAACCATCAAGATTATCACACCCCAAAACACCACGATACTCGAAGTGATGAACATTAAAATCGTCTGAGACATATCTTCAAATCATTATTTTCAAACAAACTATATATTCAATCCCGAGAAACACATAAACGCCATCGCCATAAGACCTACGGTGATAAACGTAATGCCCAATCCCTGTAAATTCTTGGGTACATCGGAATACGACATCTTTTCACGGATTGCAGCAAGACCAACAATAGCCAAAAGCCAACCAATACCAGAACTAAACGCATAGACCACTGAATCACCAACATTGGCAATGGCACGCGCATCTGTGGCAGGATCCATCTCTATACGCTGCTGCATGAAAAGCGAAGCACCCATAATGGCACAGTTTACGGCTATAAGTGGAAGAAATATGCCAAGAGCGTTATACAAAGAAGGAGAAAAACGCTCAACAACCATTTCTACAAGCTGAGTAATGGCTGCAATAACAGCAATAAATAATATAAACGAAAGGTAAGTAAGATCTACTCCCGGAATAATGCACCCTGGCGCAAGAACCTTGGTTTGCAGCAAATAGTTAATCGGCACCGTAACAACAAGCACAAACGTTACGGCAATGCCAAGCCCGAGAGACGTCTTAAGATTCTTCGATACCGCCAAATAAGAGCACATGCCCAAAAAAGAGGCAAATATCATGTTATCCACAAACACCGAGCGGATAAACAAAGCTATATCATGTTCCATTTCTATTGTTTCTTATTTGTTCAACATAATATCCGCGTGTTCATTTATTGCGAACCGCATTACTTACCCAAATCACACAACCCAGGATAATAAGTGCCATGGCCGGCGTAGTCATCATACTGTTGTCAAGATAGCCTGCGTTGTAAACCACATCGGGGATAAATTTAAAACCAAGCAAACTGCCCGAGCCAAGTATCTCACGAATTCCTCCGACAATAACAAGTATATAAGCATAACCAAGACCATTGCCGAGACCATCAATAAAACTCGGCCAAGGAGAGTGTCCCATCGCAAAAGCTTCCAAACGTCCCATAAGAATACAGTTCGTTATTATAAGCCCCACGTATACCGATAATTTTACACTCACATCATATGCTACCGCCTTTAATACCATGCTAACAATAGTAACTAAGGCTGCAACAACAACAAGCTGCACGATAATACGAATGCGATTTGGAATTGTCTTTCGAATAAGAGATACTATAAAATTGCTCAATGCTGTAATTACCGTAACAGAAAGTCCCATCACGATCGCAGGCTCGAGCTGTGAAGTTACGGCCAATGCGGAACAAATACCGAGAATTTGGACTGTGATAGGATTATCTTTGCCCAATGGTGTGGTAAACACCTCCCGATTTTCTACAGAAAAAAGTTTTGCCATATTATTTTACCTTCTATGTTAGGTTCTATTGTTAAGATTTCATTTGTCCAAAAGAAACGCACTATATTTAGCTACACAATCATGAATCATATCGGTAACGCCATTGCTCGTGAGTGTTGCACCCGAGATTGCATCGCACTGATACGCGGCTTTCGCTGGTTCTTTCTTCTTTACAACGCTAAGCATTACTACACTATCACCCTCTGCAAAGATTTTTTTACCAACGAATTCCTTTTGGAAAAATTCTTCAGTAATTCTTGCGCCAAGTCCAGCCGTTTCACTTTGATGACTAAAATAGGCACCGTACACGGTATTCTTGTCTTCATCAAGTGCAATATAGCCCCAAATAGCACCCCAAAGCCCTTTGCCGTAAAGAGGTATCACATATTTTGTCTGTCCATTCACATAGCATTGATACAATGGCAGATGATTGTCATCAATATCTTTCGAACCAATTGTAAATCCGTCTTTGTCCTTACCAGTACCGTCTTTATAAACACTACCATCGGTGCGGATTATCTTGTCGAAAGTTATACTTTTATCGTATTCGCTTTCTACTTGATCATTACTTAAATCACGGATATTCAAAGAGGCGAGTATTTGTTTCTTTTTGTCTATACGTTCGTTCGACATCGAAGTTGGTTCCAACGCTTTCGACACAAAAGCCAACAAGAATGCCACAACAACTACCACCAGCGATGCATAAACCACGGTATAGACATTACTGTTCGTATTGATCTTCATAAGGTTTATTTTTTTATGGATTTTGCTCTGCGCATACGACGACGAACGTTGCTTTGAACAAAGCAGTAGTCTATTGCGGGAGCGAACATATTCATCATTAGTATTGCAAACATCATTCCCTCGGGATAGCCGGGATTGAGCACTCTTATCGTTATGGCTATTATGCCTATTAAGAGTCCGTAGATGTATTTGCCTCCTTCGGTACGGGCACTCGTTACGGGATCAGTTGCCATAAACACGGCGCCAAAGCAAAAACCACCATAAACAAGGTGTTCGTACCAGGAAATATTCGACAGCCCTGCGCTTTGGTAAAGTATCGCTGCAATTGCACCGCCTACAAAAACGCTGAGCATGGTTTTCCAACTGGCTATATTTGTAAACAACAGGATTGCTGCTCCTATAAGAATGGCAATAACGCTTGTTTCTCCCACACTACCTGGTATTAATCCCACAAAAGCGTCCCATAGCGAAACATCGGGCGTTTGCCCCACGCCTACTTGGGCAAGCGGTGTTGCCGAAGTAAATGCTTCGGGAAGTTTGTTGCCTAATCCGAAAATGGTGTCGTTTGCAATCCACACTGTATCGCCCGACATCTTCGATGGATAGGATATAAACATAAATGCACGCGCCACAAGTGCCACGTTAAAGATATTCATGCCTGTTCCGCCAAATATTTCCTTAGCAAAAATCACTGCAAAAGCTATTGCCACTGCCATTATCCAAAGCGGGCAGTTCACTGGTAAAATCATTGGAACTATCATACCGGTAACGAGGTATCCTTCCTGAATTTCTTCGTGTTTCCATTGCGCAACGACAAATTCTATTCCAAGACCTACAATATATGAAACGATTATCTTGGGCAACATCACGAGGAAACCGTATGCAAACATTTCAAAGAACGATGCTTCTGCTCCTGCTGCCTTGTAGTTTTGAAATCCTATGTTATACATTCCGAAAAGGAGTGCGGGAATAAGAGCAATAACCACGAACGACATTATACGTTTGGAGTCTATTGCATCATGAATTGATACGCCCGACTTTGATGTTGCGGAAGGCACGAATAGGAAAGACTCAAAACCCTCGAAAACAGAGCGCAAAGGTTTTAGTTTGCCGCCCTCTTCGAATTGAGGTCTTATATTGTCAATATATTTCTTTAGCTTGTTCATATTTTCTTCTGCTTAATTCATGTTATATCCTTATGCCAGTTCCTTGCGCAGGTAATCCAATCCGTCGCGTACTATTTTCTGCAATTCAAGTTTGGACGAATCTACAAATTCTGCCACAGCAAAATCCTCCGGAGCCACTTCGTAAATGCCAAGTTCCTCCATTTTGTCGATATCTCTTGCTATTATTGCTTTCACAAGGTATCCTGCATAAATGTCCATGGGAAATACTTTGTCGTATTCGCCACTCATTATCATATGTCTCTCGCCACCTTTCACACGTGCGTCGATATTGTATTTGCGTTTGGGGAAAAGCCATGAAAGATATGAACGGCTCACAGAATACTCTTTGATACGCGGACTAATCCACCCGAGCAATTCGTCAACATCATCACCTTCAGGAATAGCTGTTACTTCAGTAGCATAAGCCGAAAGAAAACCGTTCAACTCGCTCTTCATACCAACGAGCGGATTACCGTTGATAATTCTCACGTGTTCGGTATTGTTTAATTTTCCTTCGAGCAAATATTTCAAACTAACCCCAGCTACCGTATCATAATACTGCGGAGTAGAAACCTCTGCTCCCGCAACGGCTATACGACGCGTAAAGTCGAGTTTTCCCGTGCTAATAAGTTTGCCGAGAACGGCTACTATTTCGGGATTGATAGTCCAAACTGTTTCGCCCTTGTTTACGGGATTAACATTGTTGATTTGCACACCAACATTACCGGCAGGATTTGGTCCGACAAACACATTTACTTCTGCGCCTTCGATATTTCCGAACTTTTCAATTTGGTTTTCGGAAATTCCCACATACACAGGAGCTATTTTTGACAGAGCCTTGATGCCAGCCTTGAAGTCTTCTTCGCGACCGCGCAAAACAACGTTGTAGTCTGCAGCAAGGGGCATGGAATTGAATAGCGAAACAAATATATCGCGCGGCAATTCATTAGTGTTTGGCACGATATCGTATGGGCGCTGACGGACATAGACAGAAAGGCCTGCCTTGTTCATCAAATCAACAACCGATTTCGCTTCAACAATATCGGACTTCGTTTCAACAATGTCAGACTTTGTTTCAAAAATATCGGATATTGTTTTTCCGAAATCAACTGTTGTAAAATTGTTGTCGCTTTCTATCTTTACGTCAAGCAATTTGCGACGTTCTCCACGGTCAACCGCCACTATTTTGCCGCTAACCGGAGAGGTAATTACCTGCGCCTCGTTGCGTTTGTCAACAAACAGCGGAGTACCAACCTCCACTGCATCGCCTTCATTAACTACCACGCGCGGAATAAACCCTATAAAATCGGGAGGACACACGGCCACAACGCCAACATTCTTTTTGGCATCAACAATATTGTCGGCAGCCACACCCTTGAGGGGAATATCCAATCCTTTGTGCAGTTTGATTGTTTTGTTCATACAGATTAACTCTATCTAATCATTTCTCTGCGAAAATAACAAATAAAGTTCATCTGCGCAAACTTACTTTATTGCAACTCAATATAAATACAAAAAGGCTTTCAAAGTGTAAACTCCACATAAAAAAAGAGTGCATCGAAACCATTCCGATGCACAAAAAAAACAGACTGCACCATTCCGCCACGCACTTGCGCTATCGGAAAAATGCAGTCTGTCGTTTATCGCCGGAACGCTCCGGCTTTTTCAACTCCTACTTTATCAAATCAATACTGCGTGCAATGAATTTGCCGAGAGCCTCTCCACGCAACATATTATTCTGCAATAGCGCGAGATCTACAAGCTGATGAAGTTTTTCGTTGCCCTTTGCATAATCGGCAAGCACTTGCTTGCGTTCATTACGACGGTTTTCAATCTGCTCATCACAGTCTTTAAGCATTTTGCGATCGTCTTCGGTTATTTCATCGGCTTTCTTCTTTTCCTGTTCCTGGTGCAAAACGGCATGACGTGCCTCAAGTCCTTTCAAATCTGCGTTTATCGGACTAAGTTTGTCAGACGTTGCCTTTTCGCCTTCCTCACTTATTTCCTTTATCAACCTATGGTCGCTGTTCAAAATGATAGTGTATTCATCGGGCATCTGACCATAGAATTGCATGCCGGCTTCTATTTTACTCAACTCCTTCATGCGGCGCATATATTCGCTCTGGATTATCGTTACAGGTGCAGCATTTTCACCGGAGCTTCGAGTTTCAACGTGGAACATCGCACCGTTGATTTTCGGCAACTGCGAATTAAACATCTCAGCCAGATTTTCGTTTTGCGGAGAATCTGCATTGTTTTTCTCATCGTCTTTCTTTTGCACAAGACGGTCTATGGCATCGCTATCAACGCGCGAGAAACGGCTCTTTTCTATCTTCTGTTCAAAAAGATTAATCATTGCCGTATCGAGTTGTCCGTCAAAAAGCAAAACATTATAACCTTTGGCTTTTGCATCTTCGATATAAGAATACTGAGTCTCCTTGTCGTTTGCATAAAGATAGACCACCATGTCATTCTTGTCGGTTTGATTTTCCTTGATAAGCGTACGATAATCTTCAAGGGTGTAGTATTTTCCGTCTACATCTTTGAGAAGTGAGAAATCCTTTGCTCTGTCGTAGAAATCTTCCTGCGAAAGCATGCCGTAGTTTATGAAGATTTTTAGATCGTCCCATTTGCTTTCAAAATTCTTGCGGTCGTTTTTGAAAATTCCCTGCAAACGGTCAGCCACTTTCTTGGTGATGTAGGTTGAAATCTTCTTTACGTTAGAATCTGCCTGCAAATAACTGCGGCTAACATTGAGAGGAATGTCGGGAGAGTCGATTACGCCGTGAAGAAGTGTGAGGAAATCGGGAACAATATTCTCTACGTTGTCGGTAACAAACACTTGGTTGCAATAGAGCTGGATTTTGTTGCGCTGCAAGTCGAGATTGTTTTTTATCTTCGGGAAATATAGCACACCCGTAAGGTTGAACGGATAATCCACATTCAAATGAATCCAGAACAATGGGTCGTCAGCCATAGGATAAAGGTCGTGATAGAACTTCACATAGTCTTCGTCCTTCAATTCTGCCGGTTTGCGTGTCCACAACGGCTTCACATCGTTCACCACATTGTCTTCGGCAGTATCAACCTGCTTGCCGTCTTTCCACTCTGTTTTCTTGCCGAAAGCCACAGGCACTGGCAAGAAACGACAATACTTGGAAAGCAACGACTGTATGCGGGTTTTCTCAAGATACTCCTTGGAATCATCATCAATATGCAGAATAATATCTGTGCCACGGTCTTCGCGCTCGGCATCAGAAATCTCATACGAAGGAGAACCGTCGCAAGTCCAACGCACAGCCTTGGAATCTTCCTTGTAACTGCGAGTAACAATTTCCACTTCCTTGCTCACCATAAAGGCAGAGTAAAAGCCCAAACCAAAATGGCCTATTATTGCGTTGGCGTCGTTCTTGTATTTGTCAAGAAAGTCGTTTGCGCCCGAGAAAGCAATCTGATTTATATATTTGTCTATTTCTTCGGCTGTCATTCCAATACCTCGATCGCTCACTGTCAGAGTTCCGGCTTTTTCGTCGAGTTTTACTTGCACCGTCAAGTCGCCCAATTCACCCTTGAAATCACCTTTCATTGCATATGTCTTGAGCTTCTGTGTAGCATCTACGGCATTGGAGACTATCTCACGAAGAAAAATTTCATGATCACTATAAAGAAATTGTTTGATAACGGGGAATATATTTTCAGTAGTTACCCCTATTGTTCCTTTTGTCATACTTCGATAATTTTGTTTGCTATAAAAGAGTAAACAAAATACGTGCCAATATTTCAATCCTGATTTCCAAAATAAAAATCACGTAGTTTTTTACTACTACATACAATGCCGTATAAACCACTCGGCATATCGCAAAAATAATATCCGACCTTTTTTAAAAAAGGTCGGATATTGTTTGAAAAATATCGGTTATCGTTTTTCGGATAAAGCACATTGATTTTATCATACTCACGGAAAATGATTTTTCGAAGCGTTTCCCTTTGGTTGTCAACGGTTTCCTTTCGTACGATTGTGGGTTTTGCAAAGCATCTGGCAGTTATCCTCTGTTGTAGTTCCACCTTTGCTCCACGCAGCTACGTGATCGGCATCCATTTCTTCGAGTTTGTATATCCGTTTACGCTGGTTTTCGTTTGAACTAAGCGCACAAAGCGGACAGTTTGACGTGTGTTTCTCTCTTGCTTTTGCAGTTTGCCGGGCATAAACGGTTTTCACTGTTTTTTTGTCAAACACTCTGACATTCAAGAGGCGTGTATCGGTTTCTCCACCAAGTATATACTCGAATATACCCCTTTTGTTTTCCACGAAGTCATCAGCATAAAGTGCTTCGAGGCGGACGTGTACTTTTTCCGAGTCGTATGGAACGTTGTGATAGCTTTCATAGAGTCTCCCCCACTCTTGTGAGCGCATCTCAGATTTGGTATCTTCAAAAACAGAGGACACCCAATTTATCACACAATTGAAATAAATGCGCGCTTCGTCTATATTGTTGTCGTAACGATGAGCCGACATATATTCATCAATGCTTCCTCGGCTCACCCATTCCAATGCCTTTTGCATGAAGTCCTGTCGATTTGCCGCACCATTTATATATGTTTGCCACATCTGTATGTGAGAATTGTTGGAATTTGAGAACTCTTCTTTCATTGCGCTCACAAATGGTCCGGAATATATTGCGTTTCGCAATTCCTGCTCATTGAGCGGCACACCAGCTATATTTATTGTTTTGAACCATTGCTTTATTTCGCTTTCCTCGCCCTCACAAATATATATTAACAGAGGTGTGTTCATTATACGCTCTTGCATGTCGCACGCCAAAGCCGAGAAATATTGCGGCATTGCGTCAGCGTCCATTATTGCGAACTTGTCGGTAACATAACGTCCGAGACTCGTGATGCGTTGTTGCCCGTCGAGTACTTCATATTGGTCTTCACCCGTGCGATTAAAGTAAATAAGTCCCAAAGGATAGCCATGCAACACCGATTGTATCACAGCAGCATCTTTTTTACCGTCGGCATATATATAGTTGCGTTGGTATTCCGGCTGAATAACGAGCTTGCCCGAAAGACCAAAGAGACCTTTGCCTTCAAGTTCGTTGTAAACAAAACCTTTACAGATATCTCTTACCGTAATGTCAGTTCGAAGGGTTGTTTTCATAGCTTTATCTCTTTTTTATAAGAATTCTCGCATATACTTGAGTATATATTTTGTCGTTCACAATATAAAGAGTTTCCTTCATAGGAGGTGTTTGATGTAAAATAGCAGCTCCGTCATTCAATTTTGTAACTTTCGTTGCTTTTCCGTGTTTATTTATTTGTATTTGTTCCGGATAGACTTTTATTGCTCCGCCATACCAGGTCTTTGTTATCCCTAAAATTTCGAATTGCTCGGGACAATATTTGCCGAGGAACGAAATTGGTACACCCATAATGCCGTCGTAGTCCCCCGGAATTGCGTCGGTGAACGGAACTTCTATGGCATCGTAATTATCATAACGGATATATTCTTTCCGTCCCCTGACTTCTTTGTGCTTGCTGAACTTTAAATTTTCCTCCATAGTCATAAAACGGAGCGACTTATAACGTTTGCCGTGCTCTATATTGGTGAACCAACAAGAATTACCCATGCTTACGTATTTGTTCCCCTTTTCATCAATTATCAACTTGGGTGTAGAGGAATATTCGTCAGGAACGCGAAATTTTCGACCCGTGAAACCGGTTGCGCCAATCCATATCTTGTTTTCCTTGATGAGTGGAAAAATTTCCTTGTAGGTTACGGCGTTCATGTTTCCTATTATAAGGAATTTTTTCTGCGCTTCAATTATCCACGCCATAAACTTTCGGAACAACGAGAACGGCGGATTTGTTACTATGATATCGGCTTCATCGCGCAGGCGTCTCACTTCGTCGCTATCAAAATCGCCATCGCCATTAAGATAGTCCCACTCAAGATCATTGAAATCTATCTTGCCATCGCCCGAAATGTCGTGGTCGAGAATAAATAGTTTGCCGTTTGCCTTTTCTTTGTCGGCAACTGTTTGAGGGTCGATATTATTGAATATAGGGCCGTATACGCCGTATTTTATTTTCTTTGCTTCGGGCGCGTAGCTTGTTGCCATGAGTTTTTTCAAGCCAAGCCGCGAAAAGTTTTGCGCGAAAAACAGTGTGAACTGGCTCCATTTTGGGTCGTCGCACGGAAGAAGTAGGGTTTTGCCGCTAAATGTGTGGGGATTGTAGTCAAGATAAGCGTTCACCTCTACTTCAATGTCGTGATAAAGAGTGTAATATTCGTCTTTTTTCACCGCTTTAGCTTTCGTAAGTGTTTTGTTTGCCATCGGGTATGCATTAAGGTTTGCCTGATTCCCGAAGACATTATTATTGATAAGGTTGAGGTAAACAAGACGTGGGAACCTGCTTCGTTGCCCGTCCCACACTCAGAGGCTTCTCGCATTGCCCACCACGATAGAACGAGCAACGAGAGATTCCCACGAGGATATAGTGCAGACCCAATGAGGGCTTGCAATACACACTAATGGGCATCTACTCGTTGCCTTGCTCTTTGAACGTGGTTGAAATTTTGCGAGAATTTCTGAGTGTCAAAGACAAGCGCTTAAAGTAAACGCCTTACCTATAAAAGTTGTCGGAGTTTGCCGCCACTGCGGTTTTTGTTTTCCGACAATTGCAAATATAATGATTTAGCCCGACTTTGCCGGAGTTTTGTTTGAGGTAATTTTAAGCACTCGGCATATCGCAAAAATAATATCCGACCTTTTTTAAAAAATGTCGGATATTGTTTGAAAAATATCGGTTATCGTTTTACGGATAAACAGTGCATTGATATTTACGTTCAAGAAAGAAGAATTTTCCTTGGTGTATCGGTGGGTTAGAACTTATTTTGCCTTTCTGATCTTTTTAAGTGGAAGTACGCGTACCCAGTCTATCCATAATTCGCCGGGCAGGTCTTCGTCGAAAATCTTTCCCGGCCAAGTGGGTTCTCCTTTCAATTCTCCGCCCAACGAGTAGTTTAGAATTATATTGTATGGATAATCGGCAAAAGGGAACTGCATCTTGTCTTTTGGCAGATGCAGATTGTTGTATCTCCATGTTTCTTTTCCGTCAAGGTAGAAAATCACGGCTTCGTCGGTACGTTCAGCAGCATAGACATGATATTGTGTGATATCAAACTGATGTACATTTTTCGGATTGCTGATGCCGGTTGTTCCTTTCTCGTTGTTGATATAGGAAGAATGTATGGTTTGGAACACCATGTCGGGAGCCGACTGAATCCATTCCATTATGTCGATTTCTCCTCCCCTTGGCCATTGTGGTGCATCTATTGGCATTTGCCATATAGCGGGAAAGGCTCCGCGCACTTGCTTGTCGAATTTTGCCTTTACCTCAACACGGGTGTTTACTGGGAAGCCAAATCGGGTTTGAATGCCGGAAGTCTTGTATTTGCCGTCTTGTTTTGAAGCTTTTAGTTTGAGCACTCCGTCTTCAACCCGCACATTTTCATACGGAGAGCAATTTTTGAAATGCTGCGCCCAAGCCACGGGGAACGATTTGCAGAAAGCCCACACCGCAGTATCGGGAAGCGAGTTTTTTGTATCGTTGAAATCGTCTATGAACAGAGCTTTTCCACGCGTCTTGCTCGTTTTGTTTCCGGCATTTGCCGTTGAAAACTCTATTTGTGGAGCAGTTTGTGCTGCCACCACAGAAGGAAAAAATATTATTACTGCTTGTTTGACAAACGTACCAAATCTCATTGTTGTAATGTTTGTTGGGGTTTTAATACGCACAAATATAATATAAATTCCTTTGCTATATGATAAAACCCCAAACGGAATGGAAATTACGGCAAAGGGAATGGCGACCTATTAAATAAGATATTAAAGAGCATGCAACCGATATTGCAGGAGTCGGAATTGAGGTAATTTCAAACATTCGGCATATCGCAAAAATAATATCCGACTTTTTTAAAAAAAGGTCGGATATCGTCTAAAAAATATCGGTTATTGTTATCGCGTGAGCGACACCTTGATACTCACCCCGAAATCTTGTGTAGTTGTGGGATAGGAAGAGGAGGAAAGCAAAGGCGTATTGGTTTGACGATCATAGTATGCCGACAGCGTGATAAGCTTGGAAAGTGTGTAGTCGGCAGAGAACGATAGTTTGAAAGCCTTGTTTCCCGAAGTTGCCTGCGACAACATTGTTAGAATGTTGCGCTGAATAGAACTTTGGTTGCGTAGCGACAAGTCGAGACGCAGGTTGAGGTCGTTGCTTATAGTTCCTGCGGCCTTTGTGGTAGAACGTGAGGACTTCGTTGTCTCTTCTCCTTCGGCATCGGTGGCGTTTTTGTTGCGTGTTTTTGCGGCGCGCGATTTGCTACCACGGCGTTTGGGACGACGTGTGCCAGTAAAGATTTTGAGATCTTCTATCTTGTAGCCCACTCCCACCACATAGTCGTTGGAACGTGCCTCGGAAATCTGCTGCGACGGCATTGAGAGCGAAAGCATTCGGGTGCGATTGTATTCTACCTTTGCCGTGAGATTATTGTTGAACGTCATGTCGAAACCTATAAAAGGCGAGAATGTTTCGTTGATCGACACCGTGGAAACATCAAACATAGACGAAGGCACGGGGTTGCCTGTTGAAACGTCGTTTACGAAACCTCGATTACCGGCGAGCTGCATGAAGGACGAAAATGTATTGTATGAGCCCACCGAATAAACCGACTGATAAGAATGATTTACGTTGAACGATTTGAATATGGGTTTCATGATGCGCAACTTGCCCAGACCCGAATAAGTAACACGCCAATTGGGAAGCATACGGGCTATTGAGGGGAAAATGCCAAGCGACTTGCCACCACAATATGCCGAAAGAAAAGCGGGAATCATTACATCCGAAGAATATTGCGACACAGTGCCGTTGGCAGGGTCAAACGTTTTTCCGGCGAGAGTACTGTTTACCGGATATGCCGCACCTTCGTATTGCGCTTCCACACGATTGCGGAACTGTGGCAAGGAGTTGACAAATTTGTTGAAGGTCTTGTTCTTGTAGTTATTGTCAGCATTTCCCACCGAAGCAAATGCCGATGAAATGGAAATGGTTGTGATATTGAACGAACCCGTCTCGGTAGCCGGCATTCCGTCATACATATATTGTATGCTGCGCGAAGTGTTGAGAGTGCGCGATGCATTGAGATCAATCTTGAAGTCGCGGAAAGGTTCAACCGTTGCGCTTATCTGCAAAGCCTCGTTCTTGCTCGTGGCAGCAGGAGTGGTTACACTGTCGTTAGCCAATAGCCAGCCTTTACGCATTGCCTTTGAAATATAACTCTCACCCGTCATTCCGAAAGCAAAGTCAAGCCCCGGCTGCAAGCCTCCTCGCGAACGCTGTCCGAACATATCGCCAACATTTGGCAGGAATCCCGGTAGCGACATGCTATATGTGTTTTTGTATGACACACTTACATTTCTCACCGACATAGCAAGACGCGACACAGTTTGCAATGCCTTATACCAGAATTGGTTTTCGGGATTTGCACGCGGGCTTACCGTTAGTTTTATCTTCACCGTGTCGCGCGATGTAATGAGTATATGATTGTTGTCGAGCACTTTGTAGTGTACAGGATAGCTTGTACCATCTTGACGAAAGGCCTTCACTCGAAGATTCTTTGAGTGTTTGTTGTGGGTAACGTTAACCGTCGTGTCTTTAAGCAGTTGTATCTCGGACGTAAAGAACTTCTTATCCTCGTTATCGTCTTTTTTCTTCGCCACATTCGATGTTGACGATGTAGAGAACTTGCGATTCACTTTTTTAAGGAACGGCACGTTGTTGTAGAGCATAAGCATGTTAAGACGAAGGTTCGCATTTATGTCGCGAGTATTATTGATTGTATTGCCAAGCGTTGAGCCGTCTTCGAGATACGTTCCGCGATTCCAGCCATACGTAGAGCGGAAACTAAAATCGGGAGTAACCCAATTGAATGCAGGTATCTTGTTCAAAGGAATCTTCCATGAGAAATCGAAATTCTGTTGATAGGTAAGCGGCGAGCCGAACTGTTTGACACTGCGCCACACAGAATCTTTCCAAGCCTCGTATTGAGTGGGATATAGCGATTTGTTAACCGGCACATTGGGCTGTTCAATTTCTGCATTCGTACCCGAAGAGAACGATGTATGAATATTGGAAGTAATATCCCACTGCAAATTAAATTGACGGTTCCAAAAGAAATCACTCGCCCAGGTAAGAGGCAGCGTAGTATTGTCGAGTTGCTGCATATCACGTTCTTGAAGTTCATAATACGAGCGGGTGATATCAGAATTTACCGATATGCTTTGTGGCAGATAGTTTATCTTTTCGTCTTTGAGAATTTTGAGCCACGGACTATTGCTTTTCATTTTTGCAAAAGGCGTAAAACCTTTGAAATTTGGTGTATAAGAATAGTTTCCGTTCAAACGCCAACTGTCATCTTTCTCCCATGCGATGGTTTGTCCCTCGCTCTGCTTATGACTATGCGAATAACTAAACGAGAAGTTTGCCGGATCGTAAGGCATTGGGTGGTTTTTCGTGGCGATATTAAACTTTACATTCGACAAACTAAAGTTTGAATTCACCTCCATAGTCTCACATATTCTGCGCAACGAATCACGCTCGCGTTTAGTAGTAAGGGCATTAATAGCATCGTCCATATCCATATCGGTGTCGAGCGGATTGTATTTGGGTTTCACCTTCTCTTTGCTGTAAGAATAATAGAGCGGAGCCTTAAACTTAACCTTCTCGGGAAGGAAACGCCCAAGGTCGACATTCATAGACATGTCGTATTCGTAAAGATTATCGTCTCGACGCTGCGCTACCCTATCCTCCACACCACCAAAGCCATCGGTTTCGATATGTCCGCCAAGATTGAACGTACCTAAATCGGAAAGTTGCACATTAAGATTACCCTTGGCAGCCCAGCCTCCTTTGTTGGTATAATGCTGCAGGCGCAATTCGTTTACCCAAACCTCAACACTTGAAATCTGGCGCGAATTGTTTCGCACACCAATCATCATTGTATGAATTTCACCAAGCGAAGGATTACCAACCACACTTATTTTATTTTTGGGCCGGTCGGTATCGTAGGAAGAAAACACTTGCGCAAAAGAAGCCTGTCCCTCACTTTTCTGACGATTGCGTTCGCGTTTTAGTTCGGTGAATTTTGACAGATTTATATCAAGCATATTTTCCTCCGGCCATACAATGCGACGCGCCGATGTAGAATAACGATCATATTGTCCCTCGGCAGTAAGTTTTAAAGGTATTTCGTATTCGTAGAAATTACTCTTGTAGTCGGAACCAAGACGAATAAACAGCGAAGTAGCATCGTCTGCCAAAGTATTATCTCCCACAAGCGAATTGGCATGAACGAACATTTGTATGTGTTTGTACTTACGCAAATCCAGCGAAAGATTCTTGTATACAGCACGAGCATCACCACTGGCAAGACTCTTGACCACCATTTGCAAAGCCTGCTCATTCTGTTCAAGAAGTTGCGACTCATTAGGATCAACTACACGAGAAATTCCCGGCGGAATCACATAATTCACAGGTTTCTTTTCATTGTTTTCTTCGTAATTCACAGCAGCGACTTCCATTGTTCCACTCACAGCAGGCGCTTCACCATTGTAAAGGTTTTGCTCATAAGTTCGCCATTCTCCACGAGCAAGTTCAAGAGTTGCAAAACGAAGTACAACAGGTTTCTCAAAGTTTGTGAGATACATACGCATAAAACGAATGCTATTGAAATCGTTTATATTTCCCACCTTACTCGTATAGTTTTTAATTGGAACGCGGAACAAATACCACGAAACTTTTGGCGTTTGTCCGTTACGCAAATTCACACTCGCAATACGCTGGTCTACGATATAGTTTTCGCCCACTTGCATTCCGTCGGGAGATAAATGTATGCGATATTGGAAATATTTCTCGTATTCGTTCAGCGTATAGTCTTGATTTATATCTTCTACATCTGGAGTAGATTTGTATGCGGTAGAATAACGTTCGGGCGAATCTTTAGACTCAGGCGAATTGCCTTCCGGTCCATTGATATGTTTATAACGGTCAAGAATAGAAGTACGATTGCGGTCGAAATCAGAACCACGGAAATAATGATAATCATCTCCCGCGGGATCTGCGGCTATGGAATCATAAACAGCCTGATTAACCTTTGCCTTTATTTCTTCAAGATATGTCTTATAAGAAGGGAAAGTAGCCTCATCGGCACTGGAAAGTCCATTAAGACCTATATCCTGACGGTCTCGTGCGCCACTATTTGTATTAAAAGCGTAAGTAACGCTGTTTTGCAAAGGAACACGTCCCCATACGGTTTCGGTATATTTGGAAGCATCGCCGTCAGTAGGCATACCACTTTCATAGAATTTCTTACCATCTTTCAGAATATCCTCACTCACTTCACCAAGATTTATATATAAATCTCCCGAAAAATCGCCGGTTTGTTCGCGAGTATATACAAAAGGATCCATCAACCAAAATTCCACGTACTCAATATTGGCTTGTTCAAAATCGCTGGTATTCAGTTTTCGCATCATACCTCCCCAATGTTCACGCGGATTAGCCAAATTTCCGTAGGTATCAAGATTTGTATTGAGATTATATGGTCCACGCTCGTTTGGATAATAGGCAAGATTTAGCACCGACAGCGTGGAACTTTCGCCAAAGCGTTGTTCTTTGTTGGGGAATAGCTCACGGTTGTAAACCTCACGCACATAATGGTTGGACAATTGGTCGAGATCGCTTTTTATATGACTTGGTGTAAGCGAAGAGCTGCGCCGTGTGAAAAGCGGATCTATCTTATACCACGCAAGAAGCGAACGATTATAGCCATAGCGCACATCATTATTTAATTTACTCTCAGGGAAATCCGATGGAGTAGAACTTAGTTGCCAATCTGTGGGAGTACTTATATCTATTTTGCTTTGTGTCTGTTCAAAATCATCGATATACGAAGAATTTCCTTGCGAGCCTTTGTTGTTTCCTGCGATAAGTTGGGCAAACTCTGCCGAGAAATTAATACTTGAAGGCTTTTCGAGCGAAAGGAAAGGCAACTTGTCCAACATGTCCGTGAGCCATTGGCTTTGTTTCTTCCAATCAAGGCTCACGCCCCAAACTGTATTGTTCAAAGGTTCGCTTCCCATTGATACTTTTGTGGTCAACGGTTGTTCTGACAGGTGCATAAAAGTACCGGCAAGGCGTAATTCCTTTGAGAAATCATATTCCCAGTTAAGTCCCAACAATGTTTTACGTTCCAATCCGTAGTCGGTATTGCTTTCAAGGCTTACATTTACGGGGGTACCTGCATCTATAATACTTTGGTTTATTATCGTTACCGTTCCCTCGCTATAATTCACAGTATAGTCCACACCTTCTGTAAGCGTAATGCCACCTGCCGTTACCACTACACTACCCTGCGGCACGTCGGTTGCACCAAGACTAATCTCTCCGCTTTTTTGCGAAGCCTTAAATTGTCCGGAGAGTATATACTTGTTTTTCTCGGCAATCTGACGGGCCACTGTTTTTGTTGAATCATAAAGTTCCTGGAAACAATATTTGTCTGCCACAGCATCACTGCCTATTTTTTTCTTCAGAAACTCGCCAAAAGGCTCTGCTGCTGGGAAGAATATTCTACCGGTCGAGGCATCTATTGTATAACCATCAACAAAATCGAAATACCCATTGGCATTAGCTTTATTATTATTGTCAAGGCGGTCTAAATTCAAAAGTCTTACGAGTGGAGTATTCTTTAATCCAGGTTCGGGAAGATATGTAAGATAAACGCCAGTAGTATCGCTCAAAATTTTAACGTCGAGACGGAAACGCTCTTTCTGTACTCTCGTAGCATTGAGCGAATAAACGTTTTTCATCATAAGGTCCCAGTTGCTCATTGCCGGCACATTAGATGTATTTTTAATGGCTTTCACTAACAGTGCTTGCGAGTTGTCTTTTACATCTGTGGAAAATTCGCCCACCTGATAATTTTGCCCACGATAGGAATACTCATACGCCACAGCAAGCACCTGGTCGGTTTGCAATGATGATTTCAAGGATATATAGCCAAGCGTGGTATTTACCGTGTATTCCGAAGAACTTAGCAAACGTGCGCTCTCGAGCTTTTCATAATCTGTTCCACCCACGAAATTTCCTATCTGATCGAGAATCGAAGAGGTTTGGCTTATATCGCGTGCGGCACTATAGCTGGCAGATATGGTGGAATAAAGTGTGTTTGAAGTATTCTGCGGTTGGTCTTGCCCATTCCCTGTCCACATACTATTGCCAATGTGTTTACTCTCACCTAAATCAGAGAAAGCTATGATATTGCGCGTATTAGTAGTGGCTCCCGTTTTGTTTGTAACCCATACTTCCACTCGGTTAATCTTTATTCCCGACGTAATATTCGGCAATTGCGACATAGAATGGTCGTAGTTGTCGCGGAAAAAGTGGGAAAGAAAGAAATGGCGGTTTTCCTCGTAGTCGGCAACAGATATCTCAAAAGGAGTAAGCTGATTGCCACCGCTCGATTTCACTGAAGAACTTGAAGAATTCTTTCGCGACACCACAGTCTGCAGTTTCAATTTGCCAAACTGCATATCGGCGCGCAAACCAAACAACGACGAGGCGCCTTTGACAAGCGAAAGATTTGAGGGCATGGATATATTTCCGGCTTCAAGGAGTTTCACTATCTCGTCTTCCTTTCCTTGATAAGTGAGTTTCAAGTCTTTTGAATCCACATCAAAGGTTGCTTCGGTATTGTAGTTCAGCGTCATGTCCATCTTGTCTCCAATACGTCCATTTACGCTTAAGTTTACCTTCTCGTCAAAGTCAAAACCAAAAGTTTTGCGAAAGCGCAACGGCAATGTGGGATTGTCCACACTCGTAGTATTGGCACCGATTTTCAGTTCTGCCGATCCCTGGGTTTTAATCTGCACACCGCCAGGACCAAAAATCTTCTCGGCAGGTCCAAGACTGAAATGCATATCCGTGAAATCAAACTTTTCTTTACCCTCGTTCTGAAAAAGTTCATCGTTCTTGCTTGCGTAATATTTTCGCATCGACTGTTTCAAACTCCAACGCATATATTCGTCGCGCGTAAGCAACACCGGAGTATTGAGATAAGAATTGCCGATTTTCATTCCCAATTTGTAACCGCCCGTATTGGCATCAAATTCTGCGGTATCCTTAATATTTTTGGGCGTAGCAAGATCAAACGGACGTTTCTTGATATCGTTTTCGTTGAGCGGTGAAGTTTTGCTCACATCAACCCGCGGGTGCGAAACAGAATCCACTTCCGTCCCTGTTTGAGCCTTTGCGTCCACGGCGAAACCCAAACAAGCCACTACCATAAGCAGAGCCGCAAGTTTTAGATGTTCAAGAAACTTCACTTCTATAATTCTTTTCTTCCGATACTACAGCATTTTCAATGCCTGCTTGATAAGTTCTTCCACGGCCATATTCCCGTCTCCATCTTTCAAGATAGCATTCACAGCCTTCTGCGCAATAGCAGGAGGATAGCCCAAAGTAGCCAACGCTCCCACGGCTTCGACAGCATTTTCCTGGCGAGCAGAACGAGCACCCAGGTCTATATTTCCAGGCAAGGCTTCATCTACGTCGCCAAGTTTGTCTTTCAAATCCACAATTATGCGCTGCGCCGTTTTCAAACCAATACCTTTCACCGACTTCAGCGCGCTGGAATTTTCGTTTGCCACAACCATGCGAAACTCATCGGGCGAAAACGCCGAGAGTATGGTGCGCGCAGTATTTCCTCCCACTCCCGAAACCGAAAGCAGGGCTTCAAACACAGCACGTTCGTTTTTCGAGGCAAAGCCATATAATATATATGCGTCTTCACGAATGTTCTCGTGAACATAAAGCCTCACATCTTTTTTTCCTTTCAAGAAATCATATGTGGTAAGCGAGATGTTCAAGCCATACCCCACTCCCCCGGCTTCTACAACAGCCATTGTGGGAATAAGTTCAGCCAACTCGCCATGTATATACTCAATCATTATCTTGCTCCTTGGATAATACGACTTAAAGTATAACGCACGCTTTTATTATATATTGTATCACCCGCATTATTTATCCCAACAAAAAGCCATCAACAAGCCCCAAGAGCCGCTTGTCCTACTAATTTTTCCCCACAAAGGTTATTGCAAAAATAATAACCG
>CAVIQL010000024.1:0-39015 GCA_963644855.1 Clostridiaceae bacterium Marseille-Q4149
TGACAAGGAGTTGCAGCAACGAAATCAGAAACTACTGCAAACAGAAAACCGCTTGAAACAGCGCGAAATCAGTCTAAATCAAAAACAAGACGATCTCGCACGCCGCAAGTCAGAACAAGAATCGCAGGTGCAGCGTTTGGAACAAGCGCAGAACGCATTGCAACAAGAGCGTGCCGAACTTCAGAAAATGCAGGCTCAGGAACGCGATAAATTAGAAGAACTTAGCGGACTTTCTGCCGAAGAAGCAAAATCACGCCTTGTGGAATCGTTGAAAGACGAAGCTAAAACAGAAGCGCAAAGTTATATCAACGATATAATGGACGACGCAAAACTTACCGCAACCAAGGAAGCTAAAAAAATAGTAATCCAGACAATTCAACGCGTAGCTACCGAAGCCGCAATAGAAAACAGTGTTACAGTTTTCCATATTGATAACGACGAAGTAAAAGGTCGTATCATCGGTAGGGAAGGGCGTAATATCCGTGCGTTAGAGGCAGCAACCGGCGTGGAACTTGTTGTTGATGATACTCCCGAGGCAATTGTTATTTCGGCATTCGACCCTGTGCGTCGCGAGATATGCCGTTTGGCGTTGCATCAGCTTATTACCGACGGAAGAATTCACCCTGCACGTATTGAAGAGGTTGTGGCAAAGGTGAAGAAGCAAGTTGAAGACGAGATAATTGAAACTGGTAAGCGTACAGCCATTGATTTGGGTATTCACGGGCTTCATTCAGAATTGGTAAGGCTTGTTGGTAAGATGAAATACCGTTCTTCTTATGGTCAGAACCTTTTACAGCATGCACGCGAGACTGCAAATTTGTGCGCTATCATGGCTGCGGAGCTTGGACTCAATCCAAAGAAAGCAAAACGTGCCGGATTGTTGCACGATATAGGGAAAGTGCCCGACGAAGAGCCTGAATTGCCGCACGCTATATATGGTGCAAAACTTGCAGAACAGTTCAAGGAAAAGCCAGATATTGTAAATGCCATAGCAGCTCACCATGATGAAGTGGAAATGACCACTCTTCTTGCGCCAATAGTGCAGGTTTGCGATGCAATAAGCGGTGCACGTCCTGGAGCACGCCGTGAAGTTGTGGAGGCTTATATAAAACGTTTGAACGATCTCGAGAATATTGCGATGAGTTACCCGGGTGTAACAAAAACATATGCTATCCAGGCAGGACGAGAACTGCGCGTGATTGTAGGAGCAGACAAGATCGACGACAAACAGTCGGAAACGCTTAGTGGCGAAATCGCAAAACGTATTCAGGACGAGATGACTTATCCCGGTCAAGTTAAGATTACGGTAATTCGTGAGACTCGTGCGGTGAGCTATGCCAAATAGTTTGCCGGTGGGGTGAGACAGAAAACATTCCGATTACGAAATAGTATATGCGTGCTTTGAAGAAAGTGCGCATATATTTTTGTTTGTGAGAGAGTTTATGCTCCTCGGTTTAATGAAAATCGTTAGAGAATATATGATATAGGATATCGCAAAAACAATGTCAGACATTTTTTAAATAATGTCGGATATTGTTTAAATAATATCCGATATTGCAAAAACCATTTCTGCACCTTGTTAAACATAAGCTGCTTTTTTGCGTTACGCGCGGATTTTCATTAACTTTGCAATACAAAACAGTAAATCCAAACAGGCAACACGTGGCAAGGATAATGGCTATAGACTACGGCAAACGGCGCACTGGCATTGCCGTGAGCGACCCTCTGCAAATTATTGCAGGAGGACTTGATACCGTGGACACTCCCAAACTGCTCGAATATATCAAAACTTATTTGCAAAAGGAAAATGTGGAGCGCATTGTTGTTGGTTTGCCTTCACAACCCAATGGCATGCCGTCGGAAAACGCGGCAAGAGTGAAAGAGTTTGTTGGCAGATTGAAAAAAGCCGTTGCCGTGCCAATAGAATTTTATGACGAACGCTTCACCTCGGTGCTTGCCCATCAGGCAATGCTTGACGGAGGACTTCATAAAAAGGAGAGACAGAACAAGGCGCTTGTTGACAAAATAAGTGCTACAATTATTTTGCAATCCTATATGGAGAGTTTGAAATATTAACGTGAATATCAACAGAAACAACCATATGAAACTACCTATTTATGTGTATGGCGAACCCGTTTTGCGTCAGGTGGCGCAGGACATAACGCCCGATTATCCCGATTTGAAACAACTTATCGCAAACATGTATGAAACCCTTGAAGACGCAGAGGGAGTGGGGCTCGCGGCACCGCAAATAGGATTGGCGATACGCCTTGTGGTTATCGACTTGCGCGACCTTGCCGACGATTATCCCGAATACAAGGATTTCCTTAAAACTTATATCAACGCCCAGATACTGGAAGAGAGCGAAGAAACATGCTCTATCGACGAAGGGTGTCTGAGCATTCCTGGAATTCACGAGAAAGTAGTGCGGGCAAAACGGGTGCGCGTGAAATATCTCGATGAAGATTTCAACGAACACGAAGAATGGGCCGACGGTTTCCTGGCAAGAGTGATGCAACATGAGTTTGCCCACCTCGAGGGACACGTTTTCACAGATATAATATCCCCTTTGCGCAAACAGATGATTGCACGTAAGATGAAGGCTATCGCACATGGCAAGTATCGTTGCTCATACAAGACCAAATTCAACCGCCACCTTAAATAATAGTTGCATACGGCACTCTAAAACCTTGTGCCTGGGAAATGCGATAACGTAGGGGTAACCATTTGTAATCTTGAAAAAACTACTGACAATCCTCGCCTTACTTCCCCTGATGGTAGCGGCGCAAATCAATACCGACAGGGTGATGCTCATAGGGCGCAATGCGCTCTATTATGACGACTATGTGCTGTCGATACAGTATTTCAACGAGATTATAAATGCTAAGCCTTTCCTTTACGACCCGTATTATTTTCGCGCAGTAGCAAAGTTTTATCTCGAAGACTATCATGGCGCCGAGGCAGACTGCTCCAAGGCTATCGACCTCAACCCGTTTATAGAAGACAGCTATCAGTTGCGCGGATTGTGCCGCATAAAGCAGGACAAATACGAAGATGCTGTGAGCGACTATTCAAAAGTGATAGAATACAAGCCGCTCGACCAAGTTTCGTGGTACAATCGTGTATTGTGTAAGATACATCTTAAACAATACGACGAAGCACTTGCTGATTTGCAGAGCATGCACGCCAAATGGCCTTCCTATACAAAATGCTACGAAATAGAAGCGCAAGTATGTTTGCAGGTAAAAGACACACTCAAAGCCGACAGTCTTTTTGAGTATGTCATAACCAAGAACCACGACAACGGAGATGCTTGGGGCGCGCGCGGAATGATTGCGTTTAGCAAAGGTAATTACGAGAGCGCAGACACATTGCTTACAAACGCCATAAAATATTCGCCCAACATTCCCGATTATTATGTGAACCGTGCCTTGATAAGGTATCACAAAAAGCGGCTTCGCGATGCGATGAGCGACTATGACAATGCGATAAACGTAGACCCGCAAAACTTTCTTGCTCATTACAATCGCGGTTTGCTTAGAGCGCAGGTGGGCGAGGACAATAAGGCTATCGAGGACTTTGATTTCGTGTTGAAGACAGAACCTGATAATCTGCTTGCCCTGTTTAATCGTGCTGTGTTGCATGAGAAAACGGGAGGCTTCCGTCAGGCGGTGAAAGATGTGTCAAAGGTTATAGCCGAGTATCCTCACTTTTGGTCGGGCTATGAGTTGCGTGCGCGCTGCCGCAGGAAGATAGGCGACAACAAGGGAGCGGCAAACGACGAGCGCAAGGTGTTTGTGGCACAACTCGACCATGCTTTCAATCATAAGAAATACGCAAACAAGAGCACTCGCAAACGCCGCGAACTGAATATAGAGGATTATCAGAAGATAGTGGTTGAAGACGATACCAACAACGTTGAGAAATACGCCAACGACTATCGTGGCAAAGTGCAATACAACAAAGTTGAGGTGAAAGCCAAGCCAATGTTTGCATTCTCTACCTCGGAGAGCGCACGAAACTCTATGGGAATGGTAGCAACCTATTGGCAGGGACTCGATAAGTGGAATCGCAAGAAAGCTACCACACGTCCTGTGAGGTTGACCAATACGATAAAGCCCGCAAGCGAGAGTGATATCAACGCCATGTTTGCCGATATCGAGCGTCTCGCTAATCAGACCGATAGCAACGAGGTGCATTCGCTTGTTGCCCGGGCTATACTCTATAGTGATTCGAAAGACTACAATTCTGCGCTCAACTGTTTGAACAAGGCCATAGCAAAGGACAACAACAACGCAATGGCGTATTTTGAACGCGCTGCAGTAAAGCAGTTTGTGATAGATTTTCAAAACAATACAGAGGAGAAGGAAAAAACTCACGGAGGGCATCTGCTCGGTTTGCAATCAGTGCTCAGCGACCTTGATGCCGCCGAAAAGACAATGCCCAACAACGAATACATAATATACAATCGTGGCTGTGCCTATCTCTCTGCCAAGGATTACGACAAAGCCGAGGCGTGTTTCTCCGAAGCCATTTCGAA
This sequence comes from Clostridiaceae bacterium Marseille-Q4149, assembly GCA_963644855.1. Taxonomy (GTDB): domain Bacteria; phylum Bacteroidota; class Bacteroidia; order Bacteroidales; family Bacteroidaceae; genus UBA6398. The sequence continues at coordinate 4,541 of CAVIQL010000024.1, forward strand.
AGACCCACACTTTGCCGAAGCTTTTTACAACAGAGCGCTGGCGCGGCTGGCTATGTCGAAGAAGAACGAAGCACTTTCGGATTTGAGCAAGGCGGGAGAACTTGGATTGTATGACGCATACAGTGCAATAAAACAGAACTCACAAAAGCAATAACTTGTCAACAACGATGATTTTCGGCTCTGTCTTATAGAAGAATTTCACCTTTCCGATTATTTCGGGAAGTAAGTATAACTAATAAAACTATAACTAATAAAACTAATTGACCAATGAACGAATTAAAAGACGTTGTTGTATTCAGCTACGACAACAGCAATAATCTTATAATTTTAGATTACGGTAAATACACCATTGGAAGTTTCGCAAAAAAAATGTTGGATTCCGAAAAAATATACTATTACATTGCCCGAAATGGTGATTTTTACTATTGCGATGAAGTGGTAATCACACACGAAGAAGCGCAGCAGCAATACGGCGAAATTTCACGTTGGGTTACAGGCTTGTACAGAAACAGTGCCGATGTCGAATTAATCCCCGTATCGCGTCTTACAGATGTGGGTAACGAAAAGTATCTACAAGTCGCAAAAGAAGTCGCGAAAAAATTTCCGATATATAAAGCCGTTACAGAAATGGTGCATTTACTTTATAACGACTAATAATAAGATAAAAGGGCGAGTATTATATTTAATATTTTCGCCCTTATTTTTTGTGTGTTGTGATTAGCTAGAAAATTCTTACCTTCGTAGGGTCAAAAACAACTTGGGAGACTGAAGGAACATATTCATATTTGTTGTGATTAGCTAGAAAATTCTTACCTTCGTAGGGTCAAAAACAACAAAAATATTTTGCCGAAATAGGGAAACGTGTTGTGATTAGCTAGAAAATTCTTACCTTCGTAGGGTCAAAAACAACTTGCATATTCGTTGGCATCTTCCATTGTGGTTGTGATTAGCTAGAAAATTCTTACCTTCGTAGGGTCAAAAACAACCATGTAGATTAATTGCTATATTTGCATGTAGTTGTGATTAGCTAGAAAATTCTTACCTTCGTAGGGTCAAAAACAACTTCGGAGACAGAAGGAACATATTCGTATTTGTTGTGATTAGCTAGAAAATTCTTACCTTCGTAGGGTCAAAAACAACTAAGTTTATAAATGTCATACTCTTTGTTTTGTTGTGATTAGCTAGAAAATTCTTACCTTCGTAGGGTCAAAAACAACTCGAAGGCTACATCTTGTTGTAAATCATGTGTATAACAAGGATGTTAGAAAAGAAAAAATGAGGTTGCTTGGGATATCCGTATTGTTCCAATTGGGCGGCGGATAGTTTCAAGAGAGGACTTTCAGAAATCCTATATTGTTGAAACGATATCTGATATTGTTTGAATGATATGGGATTTTGTTTTTACAAAGAGAGATGTTGTTTTGGGGGATATGGTTTAACGTGAGTTCGACGAGTTAGAACCAAGGCTTACTCTGCTGATAGTGCTTTGAACTGCAATTTGCAGTTACTTTTATCGTAAAAACCTAATGTCATATATATATGGCGGTAAGACTGATGTGCATCACTTACTCAGGACTTCAAGAGGTTTTTGTCAAGACACCAGCATGTCTTTGTCAAGACACCAGCATGTCTTTGTCAAGACACCAGCATGTCTTTGTCAAGACACCAGCATGTCTTTGTCAAGACACCAGCATGTCTTTGTCAAGACACCAGCATGTCTTTTAGCAAGACACCAGCATGTCTTTTAGCAAGACACCAGCATCATAATAAAATATCAAGGCATGAGTTGGGAAAACGAAGGCAGCGTTTGGGAAAGAGATTGTGGTGTTTGGGCAAAATCATCTTATTTCTATGGAATTTTCGTAGAACTAACGTTGGTTTAGAAGAATTCCAATTGCAGACATGGTGTGTCGGGTTTCTTTTCTTTTTTACAATAGAATATTTTGATGTCGGCAAATTGTTTGTCGGTGATGCAAAGGATTCCTACGTGTCCGTTGTCGGGGAGCATTGCTTGTACTCTTTTGATGTGTACTTGGGCGTTGTCGATGCTTGCGCAATGGCGCACGTAGATTGAAAATTGAAACATTGTGAATCCATCGGCCATGATGTTTTTGCGAAACTTGGCTGCTGCCATTCGCTCTCTTTTGGTTTCTGTGGGTAAGTCGTAGAATACAAGTATCCACATTATGCGATATTCGTTTAGCCGTTCTATCATACGAAGCTGGGGTAGGCTATTCTTCTTGCTTCTCCGTTGAAACACTTTGCCAGGCTTGCTGTTGTTTGTGTTACGGCTATCATTAGTGGACTTCGTTTATCGTTTATCTTTACGTCGATGACTGGTATTTGCAGGAGTTTGCGCTTTAAGTTTGTTGTTAGTTCTTCGATGTTTTCACTTGAATTTATTATGCCTGCAACTATTTGGTCTACGAAAGGGCGGTAGGGTTCCATTATGTCGTCGGCAAGGCAGTAATCGTTGTATTTGTTGTGGTGGAAGATGCCGTAAATGGGTAGAAGTCCGCTGGCTACAAGTGCTCGGGCTACTACTGCGCGAAGTATGGCGTAACCATAGTTGAGAAGGTTGTTGGGCGGACTTTCTTCTTTTCCCCGGATAAAATTTGGGTGGGTAGGGAAGATGTTTCTCCAATAATACACGGCGGCTTGTGCTTCGCAGTTGTCGGAATCTCCGCTTTTTACTTCGTTTGCTATTCGTCTTAGATTTTTTGCTATTTGTCCTGTTTGCTTCTCGAGCAGTGTGGCTTGGTTTTCTATCTTTGCTTTGATGGTTTGCTGCCACAATTGTTTTTTTAATGGTTGCGAAGCTTCGATTTGTTTTCTGAACCGTTCGTTTTGCGTGGTGTTGCCTTGTAATGGCAGGAGCATTCCTGTGGGCATGCGCTTGTCGTTGCAGGTGATTAGGGCTACGGTGTTGTCAAGTAGCGCAGCAATGAGGGCTTGAGTGATGGTGATTTGCTTGTGGTCGAGTATTACTACTCCAATGTCTTCTATTGGTATGGTTTTTACGGCCTCTGCCTTGATGACATCGGAGACGTTTTTGCTTTTTTCCACTTCGGGCAATTTGATTACCAGTTGCTTGTTGCTTAGCGACAGGTAGGAGGGGTTTCCGAAATATAGGGTCTTTTTTATCATGGGTTCAATTGTTTATAGGTTTTGACTATACGTCCAAGACGGTCTACTTCGATTTTCTCACATTCTTTCTTGACAAAGATATCTTCCAATGATTTTTCCGCTTTGTTTAGAGGACCAAGTTCGTATTTGTTGTGGATAGGCGAAGCCCAGGTTTCTGGAATAAAATAGCATGAACTTTCTGTACATGATACCATTTTGTAGATGTTGCGCCCTGGTTCTGCTCCTGGTAGATATACCAAATCGTTTGGCGAAAGGGTGAATAGTAATTTGCGTCCGTCTTCTTTGACTTCTTCTGCTACGTTAAGATGATTTTTGAGCCTTTCGATGGCAACGTTGAGTGGTATGCTTTCGAACGAACGCTCGCCTGATTCGTTGATATAGATGGCAAAGAAAAGGTTGGTGCCTTTGTCTGCCTCTACATAGCTTTTGTTTTTGCAGCCGACTTCACCTATAGGGAATTTCATGCCGAGGCTTTCTGTTTTTCTCACTTTATAGATTGGCTTATGGTCTTTGCCGTCGTTCAGTTCTTTGATGTTTTCGTTCATAGCTACAATTCCTTCGGGTGAGAATGCTGTTTCGGGATGTTGTTTGCCTTGGGCGTCATCGTATTTCTTAAGATGGGCAAGCATAATCTTCTTGATGCCGCTGTCGGAAATCGTTTCGATTTTCTTGGAATCGAAAGTCTCGTCAATGGCTACTCTTGTTGCAGAAATAGCGTCTTTTGTTCCCGTGTAGTGATAGATGGCTACTTTTGAGACGTCTTTTCCGTTTAGTTTATATTTCCTGTCCTTGAAATACCTTACAAATAGTTTTTTGTCGAATTTATGGTATCTTTCTATGAGACTTGCGATTTCTTTTCGCAGTTCACGGTCAACGATGTGTTGCCAATCGCCTATGGCATCAGCCAATTTAACTTGTTTTGTTTGTTGTAGGCTTACGAATCCAGAAACGGTGGCCTTGTGCATAGACTTTCGGATTGCCCAGCCGTCGCCTTTTGTTTGGTGATCTACAATCTTTTTGCCGTTTACGTAGTGGGTGTAATAGTTGTTTGCCTTGGTGATGATGCGCAGGTTTTGTTTGAAACTGACGATGATGTTGTTGAGCTCGGTTGCTACGTCTTGTGTGAAGTTGTCCCAAGGTTTATTGAACCTCCATATATAGTTGCCTCGGTCGTCAGTTTTTACCTTGGTGCATAATAGATGTTTGAGGTCGTATCTTTCTTTGTCTTTAGAGGATAAGGCAGCTATATTGTTCAGATAGTTTATAATGCTTCGAGTTGTGCAGGCAATTATAATGGCATCCATGGCGTGGTGGCGATGATCAATTCGTTTCTTACTGAATCCAACCGACAACTCCAACGGAATGTTTATTTGGAAATAGCGTTTACCCTCTTCGTTTACCCATTGGCCATAGTTGGTAGTACCGCTTTTTTTATTGAGACGATCAAAACGTGGAGATACGATATTGTTCCATACATCATTGATGCCCCATTCACGCTTCAGCCTATCGGTAATACTACCATTGGTAGCAATCACATGTTTGGAGGTTGCTTCTTGTTCTCCGTCTTCTCTTACAAGACACGACAGAATGCTGAGCATCTTTCGACTCATATATCTACTGTCGTTGAGTTGTCGCTGTACAAATCCTTCGGGAATGTCATCGAGCAAAAGTCTTTTCATTTTTGCGTGGTTGTGTGAGTAGTGTTTCTCCACAAAGTCTTCGTATTGTTGCTTATCCAAAATTTTAAACTTACCATTGATGATACTTCCTCCTTTTTTCGTGATGAATTCGTGGGCAAGCATACGGTCTTTCTCTTGGTTAACTTCTTTTTCACAGATTACTTTATTGGAGAGTGAATCATCGAAATATCTGGATTGCGGTATGATATGTTCAATCTCGTATTCAGATGTAAAAAGTTTGGACAAGGATATAGGTTGACCAGTGTAGGGTGATTTGTATTTTTGTTCCAACCACATCTTGTATTTCTGTACGTCTGCTTGCTTAATATGTACGGTTTTTGAATCGCCAAGATCTTTCATTATTCTCTGTATATCTTCGTTAGCTTCCACAGTTGGGTCGGATAGAACACAGTTTTCGTATATTTTCAGAGTCTCGATCTGACTTGGAGAGTACGGTCTAACGTTTTCGATATGGTATTCGGGGTTGGCAAACTCTTGCAGCAAAGCACGAATTCTAAGATTGGTATGCTCGTTCTCTGCATTTCTCATGCTGTCTTTCCTTCTACTTTCTGCATCTTTCTTTAGGTCGTGTCCCATTTCAACGTGTACTTCGTCTATTTTACCATATGTTTTCCATATGTCTCTTACCACTCGTAGAGTTTCTCCTATTACTTTCTCTACAATTGGGTTGCGAAGTGAATGTTGTTTAAGGTTGGTTTTAAGGTAAAGGTCGATATCTTCGGGCTTTTCCCATTTGATTATTTCAGATGCTTCAGAATGACGGTTGTATATGGTATAGCATGCTTCCCAAAGCGATAACCCTTGGAAATCACTGATATTATGTTTGTCGGCAAGTTTTTCTCTAGTTCGGTTAGAAATAGTTTTGTCGTCTACGGCATCAATAATGTTGTTGATTTTTACAAGTGTCTTGGAGTCGATGCTGTTTTCGTCCCAAAGCCTTCCCATGCGCATTAGTGGTAGCAGGCGTTTAATAGCTTTTTCAGAATAGGCACCATAGTCTTTGCTTTCGGGAGAGTATTGCTTGAACTTACAAACAAATTCTTCCTCAGTGTATCCGTTTTTGCTGGCAAATTTGGACAGAGCCTTTTGACACATTATAGGGTCGTCTACAGAGTATAGAATATGCCAAAGGTCAATATAGTTGACCTTGTCCTCGTTGGATTTTTTCAAGTTTTGAAGTCGTTTCGTTATTTCATATATTGTAGGGCAACATGGGTATGACTTGTCTTCTACATAATTCCAACGATAGTCTTTGATAGTCTTGGCTATGCCGAATGGCTTGTATTTAAGCAACTGTTCTTGGTTTATTTCTTTCTTTTCCCGCAGCCATTCGAATAAGTTGCATACATCGTTTGGACATGTAAGGAATTGATTTGTTACATCATAGTCAACTTCGAGTTTCCCGTTGATATTTGCTTTCTTCTTGTAGATACGTAGGTTGTGTAAGAATTGCCACAGTCTGAACTCTTCGTAGAGTGGGTGAGACTTAGGTATACATTTGATTGGACGAGATTGGAGGTTGTTTTCCTTATCTTTGAAATGGTAGGATTCTAACGGGCAGTTGGCTATCAGACTCTTCTTACTTTTCAAAGGGCGTTGGTAGAAAATGATATCATCGATGAAAAGGTTGGTAAAGTTGCCCGCTTGGAGCGATTCACCGTGGGCTTCATTGTTTCTGTAAAGTTCGCGTATGCAAGCTTGATAGAGATTAGAGTCATTCAACTCGGGTATGAATTCCTTTTGTTTTTCCAAGATGAGACGCAGTTCTTCTTTATAAAATCGGCGCTCGATGGTATGAATTAGTTTACCCCTCACTTTGATGTTAGGGTCAGCCAAAATGTGCTCGTAGATATAAGTACCGACTGTTTGATGGCTATCTGATATGTTTTTCTCTGTGCGAGTTTTTATCAAAGTCCAGTCTTCTTCGCTTGGTGTGCTTATTGTTATCCTTGGCACACCTTCTTTGTCTTTCTTTACGTTTCCTTCTTTATCTATGAAGGTAGTAACAACAGCTTCAACCTTGTTGCCAACTTGTTGAGGTGGAATAGTGGAGGTAGCTTTCTTTATGGCACCATTGTCATATGTAATCTGATACCAATTGTATCCGTTTTTCTTTGTATTGGGGCCAAGTTCTTCTACCTTTGTTACTTCAATTATCTTATATTCTTTGGTTTTAGTATCTGTCGATTCTTTATCCTCTGTTCCATTTGTGTCGTCCATACCTCTGAGTTGGTAGTATCCTCGTTTAGTGTTGAAGTTAAGTATAATCCATGCCAATTCTTCCTTTGTGATAGGTTCGGTAAGTGCTTTCTTACGCAGATAGTAGATGGTCCAGTCGTATGGTACTTTTCTACCATTGCTTACAAGTTGTGGCTGATGCTCTCTGAAATCGTGGAGCATCTCGCTAAACGAATCTTGAAATAGAAACGAGTTTTTCCCGTTAGCGTCTTTGTAGTATGGCAGCAATGGTTCGCTATGATTCTTGAATTTCCCCAAATGATCTTTGAAATCGATTTGTGCTTCGAAAGATAGGGGCAAAAAATTCATGGTGTGTAGAACACGTAATAATCTTTCGCGTCTAAGGTTGGCTCGTTCATACAATCTGCGTGTGCCTCTAAATCCTCTCCGTTCCGAAGCGGCTGATTTTAGATTGCCTTTTTCGAAATCGCCTATTGTGGCAGCATCCATGGGAATAATGCGGCTGCCTGCTTTAATGATGATGTTTTCATCGGTATCGACCAATGCCCAACCTATACTATTTGTTCCTAAATCCAGACCTAATATTTTACTCATGATATTATTTTTTTGTCGTTATTTGCGAATTTAGTAAAAAACATCATAAGTATTAGGTTCTTATAGAGAAAGTTTTTATATTTGCAGAGATTTTATAGCTAATCACAATAAGGATTATTCCGTTGTGAATAACATTATGGGCGGGGAGACTCGCCCTCTTTTTATTTTCCTTTGTTTTTCAGCAACTAATTCCAGTAACAATGAGCAAAGGCACACATTTTACCGGACTGCAAAATTTGGGTATGCCAAGTTATCTTTGAGAAGGCATATTCGGCTAAAACAAAAAACTCTTGCTTTTCAATTAAGCAAGAGTCTTTTTTATATGTTCAACACTTGTTGTCTTTACAACTTATGTGGTGGTTTTGCTAATGATTTATTTGCTCAAAGATTTGCTTCTATATTTTCCAAATCTTTTCTGAAAAGTTTGTCGGTGTCTATTTTGTGCTCCACAACGGAACATGAGTGCAACACTGTGGAGTGGTCGCGTTTTCCTATTACGTTTCCGATTCTCGAATACGACATGCCTGTATGTTTCTGAACGAGATACATACACACTTGTCGGGCTTGGGCTATGCGTTGTTTGCGAGAAACCGAGCAAATTTCTTTGGTGGAAACATCATAAAACTTTGCTACCTTTTCTAATATCCTGTCAACCGAAATTGTTTTGTCTTTCTGTTTCACGGAGCGAGCAACAACGCGTTTGGTCAGCTCCATATCTACATCAGAATTGTAAACAACAGAATAAGCAAGTATTGCGTTTAGCACACCTTCTAAATCGCGGATATTTTCCGAAGCGTTTTCTGCTATATAATTCACTACTTCTTTCGGGAAATTCAATCCGTTGCGTTTGATTTTGCTTTGAAGTATTTTCTTAGCTAATTTAACGTCCGGCTTTTGAAGTTCGGCAACAAGTCCCCACTTGAAACGTGTGAGCAAACGCTCTTCAATATCTTCGAGTTCCACAGCAGGACGATCGCTTGTCATTATTAATTGATGCTGCGTTTGTTGCAGATGGTTGAATATATGGAAGAATGCGTCTTGTGTGCCTTTGCGTGATGCGCCCGACAGTTCTTGTATGTCGTCGATTATGAGAACGTCGATGCTTTGATAGAAATGAATGAAATCATTGCGCAAATTACGGCGCGAAGCATCGCCATATTGAACAAGAAATAGGTGTGCGGATATATATAATACGCGTTTTGTAGGGTCGGACTCCTTTATTCTGTTGCCAATAGCGTTTACAAGGTGGGTTTTGCCCACTCCCGATTGTCCGTATATAAACAATGGGTTAAAAGGGTTCTGTCCCGGTTTGTCGGCTATCGACATTCCTATGCTGCGTGGCAGTTTGTTTGCATCGCCTTCAATAAAAGTATCGAATGTATACTCCGGATTTAGGCGAGAGTCGAGTTCTTGCGGAGCATTTCCTTTTAGTGCGTTGATAGGGTCGGGCGTTTGGTTTCCCCTAATTTCTTTTTGGGGAGATTTTATGCCTCCTTCTTCATTCCCGTATAGATTGTTTTCGGAATCGACTTGTATTTGGTAGCCAATTTTTAGGTCTTTCCCAAATTCGCGCCGTATAGCTGCCTTGACAATGCTTATATAATGTTCCTCTATGTACTCGCAAACAAAACGCGACGGCACACAGAGTGTAATCTTGTCGTTCTTGATACCTTCAAATACAATGGTGGTGAAGAAAGTACGGAAAGTACTCTCCTCGATGTTGTGCTTGATAAAATCAAGACACCTATTCCATCTTTCTTTGAAGTTTTCAGTCATGTCGATTTACAATTTAATCACGATGTTGTTGGCAGCAAACTATGCTATCACTACCTTCGTTTAGATCAGAACGACAGTGATTTCTATGTGTGTTTTACAGGAGAGTATTGATATACCGGAAGCCTGTTTTTTACCACTAAACAACCTTTGCAAAGTTGGGAAAAAATATTATTATGAGCAAAACAAATGTTGGTGTTCGAATTTCTGATAGAGGTAATGTGCTAAAAGTTTTGCCGTTATAAAAACAAATGGAAACATGCTTGCTTGTTTTTCAAAACCACTGATATTAAGGGTTAAAGTAATTTGAAACAAAACCAGCGAGACATGATTGCTTTTTTATTGCCGTGTGTAATTCGGTAAGAAACAAATGCTTAATAATTGTCAAAATAAATTTCAAGCTGTCGTCTTTGGGAAAAACGATTTTTATAATCATTACAAATTTCATAGCGCCCAGTTATTTTTCTTTCGCCAGCCATTGTAGCCAATTTAATCTGCTGACTTTTGAAGCCTGTTATGCCAAGCAAAAAAAGCATATTTGAAGTGGCAAAAATAATATCAGACCTTTTTTAAAAAAGGTCTGATATTATTTAAAAAAGGTCCGATATTATTTCAACGATAAACCATGTTGTAAATTCCAGGTATTTTCCAACAACATTAGCATTGTAGTTGAATGGTATAATGTGCCGTAGAAGTGAAAGGGTATAGAAAATATTTCGTAAATTTGCAATCAACCAAATGAATTCCACATATTATAGTGTACTGAAACAAAATCAGCCTTCCTTTTAATGAAGAAAATACTTTTCTTTGCCGTCTTACTAACGATACTTGCCGGGTGTGGCAAGGCTAAAATTCTATGGAAAAAATCCGACCCTGTGGATTTGGACAAATTACAGGTGAATTTATATATTGAAAATTCGGGCAGTATGGACGGATACATGCACGACGGATTTGCTTTCAAGGACGCAGTGTTTGGTTATATGACAAGCATAAACAAATATGTGGGCGATTCCAAGTTTTATTATATCAACAGCAAAATTCTTCCCAACAACATTTCGTTGGAAAACTTGAGCCAATCGTTTGATGTAGGGGCCTTTCGCAAAGCTGGCGGAGATCGAGGCTCCACAGACTTGGCCTCTATATTGAAAATGGTGCTTGAAAAAACCGATGACAAGAATGTGTCGGTATTTGTGAGCGACTGCATTTTGGCTTTGCCCAAAGGAGCTGCCAAAAACTATTTTATCAACAACCAGATAGCCATCGAAGCTATCGTAAGCAAGAAGTTGAAGAAGCAAAAAGACCTTACGTTTGTGGTTTACAGACTGACTTCGCATTTCTACGGGAATTTCTACAACTCCAACGGCAGTACAAAAATCGATGCCAAACGTCCATATTATATAATGCTTATCGGAGCAAGAAAGGCGGTTTGTCAACTCATGCGAAAAGTATCTTTGGAAAACATTCCCAATGCCAATGTAACAAGCATGGTGGCTTATACCGACAATCACGTGCCCACGATGACTATTACCAATTCTACGGGCAGAATGTTCAAGGACGGAAAATGCACTTTGCTGCAAGACAGAGGCTCAAACAACTACAGAATAAAAATACTCGCCGATATGACATCGGCTTTCCTTGACGAAAAAACTCTTGCCGACAAGAGCATTTACAAAAGTTCCGACCGTCAGTTCAAAGTGGAGTATGTTGAGAAAATAAGCGAAGAAGACAATCCTTACACGCACATAATAACCGTAAGCACTCCCTTGACAGTGCAACCAACCGAGGAAAGCATCACAATAAAAAAAGCAGAAACTCCCATTTGGATAGAACAAGCAAACGACAATACGGGAACTTTTATAGGCAGAAAGACAACCGGTATAAAATATGTGCTCGATGGAATAGGCAAAGCCTATGACAATGATAATACTATAGAACTGAATTTTAAGATAAAGCGAAATTAAGATGAACGAAGTATTCGGCAGCATCTTCGGAGTGTTCCAAAACGTATATGGCATACCACTTGCCAACTTTTTGTTTGAAGACGGAAGAATTTATAGCCAAATAGGAATTGCAATGATGTGTGTATGCGTTGCTGTGGCATTCCTTTTTTATTACGTAATAGACCACCCCGCATTAAACTCCTGGCAAGGGTGGGGACTTTCAAATGGAGTGAGCGCCGTGATATGTTTCTTTATTGCTTGGCTTAGAGTGCTTGGAATTTACAATGCCGGCATGATGGTTGAAACCGAACTGTCAACGGGCGAATCAGTCCCCATTGCCGTGTCAACTTTCGATCTATTTAATTTCGGAATAGCTGTGGCAATAATTTCTGTAGTGTTCTATACAATTGTTTCGTTTGTCATAAAACGAAAAAGCGTAAATTGTTCGTATTTCCCACATATAAAGAAGTATTGAAATGTCAAAGTGCTATGTGTTTGCAATAGGCGGTACAGGTTCGAGAGTGCTGCGTTCGCTTACGATGTTGTTGGCAGGTAATGTAAAAATAAACGCCGAAGAAATCGTACCCATAATAATCGATCCCGACTCGTCTAACGCCGATCTTACAAGAGCGGTGAAACAAATGGATCTGTATAACAGCATAAGGGAAAAACTGGAAATAAAAAACGAAGACACGTTTTTCAAAACAAAGATTACAAAGCAAAACGCAAATTTCTCGTTGCAGATTTCCAATACAAGCGACATGACTTTCAGCAAATTCATGGACGTAAACTCGATGAGCAAGGAAAACAAAGCACTTGTAAATATGCTTTTCAGCCAAAACAATTTGAAAAGCTCCATGAAAGTCGGCTTCAAAGGCAATCCCAACATAGGATGTGTGGTATTAAATCAAATAGTAAAATCAAAACAATTTTCAGATTTCGCAAACACATTCGTTGAAGGAGATAAGATTTTTATAATAAGTTCAATCTTTGGCGGCACAGGAGCAAGCGGTTTCCCCTTGCTGCTGAAAACTCTTAGAACAAGCACTGATATCCCCAATTATTCTTTGATAAACAACGCAGAAATCGGAGCTATTTCCGTGTTGCCTTATTTTAGGGTAAGAACTTCGCAAGACAGCGAAATAGATTCTTCTACGTTTATTTCAAAAGCAGTTGCAGCATTAGCGTATTACGAGAACAATATATATAAAGACAAACTTATAAATGCGCTTTACTTTATCGGAGACGACATAGCCAACATTTATGAAAACAACGAAGGCGGACATTTACAGCAGAACGAAGCTCATCTTATTGAACTCCTATCGGCTACAGCCGTTGTTGATTTCTGTAACAATACATATCAACCCACACAAAATTTAGAATTGGGCATAAAAGACATAACAAACGGAGTTTCTTTTGATAAAATGTACAAAGGATTACTCGGAATGACTGGTTTTCCGTTGACCCGAATGTTGCTCTTTGCTAATTGTATTCGGAACAAATTTGATTTTCTAAGTTCTGTACACATGAATGCAAACCATGTGTTAGGACTGAAGAAAAGTTTTTACGAAGGAACGTTCATGCAAGACATAAAATCATTTGCGTCGGCGTATATAGAATGGCTCATAGAAATGAAAGAAAACGTTCGCAGCTTGGACTTATACAATATAGAAAGCGGTTCACACCCATTCGACATTATACCAAATACAACTCCGAAATCAGTACACAGCATTAAAAAAGATTTCTATCTGTTTTATGACAGACTAAATTCTGTGGCGCAGAAAATAGATCGCTCCTCCATAGAAACAGATTTCATAAAAATGTTTTACAAGGCAACCGACAGACTAGTCGCCGAAAAAATAAATTTCTGATGGGAAAGGTTTTTAGAATATTCAAAGAAGGTTCCAACACATATAATGATTGGAATTCTTCGCCCGACTATCCTTACGATTCAACAAATCGTGAAAGCATAATAGATCCCGAAGGAGCCGCTGCCTCTAAGGAAATAACATCGATACCTTCTCCTTTTGCAAGAATAGATCTTGTAAAAAATGCTTTTGGTTATATCTGTCGGCAAAACAATAACAACTCCAATTTTATTGATGGGGATACTATTTACCATAAACTCGTTTCAGAAACACTTGATGTAGGAGAAATTTTCTTCAATATAGCCAAGTTCCAAAATGATATAGAAATTATCAAATGGAATCCGAAACAAGGTATTAAAGAACTTCTAAATTCAGGTAATGAAGGTAATATGTGTTTGGGAGATGTCTTGCAAAAATATCTCGATTCCGATTCTTCTGCCTATAATTTTGCTTCTATACACAATATATATCTTCTTAATTATAAGCGTGGGACACAACTGTTGAACATTATCGGTGCAACTTCGCCTGCGACCATATTCTTTTCCAACGCAAATGCAAATTCTTTTGTTTCTGAACGAATTGTTTTCGGGCAGCATAAACCTTTTGGTAAAGATTTCGAACCTCTTTACAAAAGAGACGCAGAATATATAAAAGCGTGGTTTTCTTTTAGGAAAGGAATTGCTAACTTTTCGGAACTTTTCCCAGAAGTAGATGATTATCTGAATCAGAATTTTGTAGAAATAAAAGACTCCAAACTTAAAGATGAGATTTTGAATATCGAAGTAGGGACTGATGCTTTCGAAAACATTAAACTTTCTGATGGTAATTCTGATATTGTAGAAGTTCTTGGCTACAATATTCTTGCTTCAAAACCTCGTAAAGTTAATGGCAGTGATTTTGAAATTCTTTCCAATCGTCAAGTTGTTGAAAAGCCTCTTGTTTTACCGACAGAAGCAGGAAATATCTATGAACACCTTCTTTATACGAGTTCAAACTGGGGATATTTGAATGCTGCTCCCGAAAAAGACAATCGAGTGCTTGAAGAACGTACTCTTCCCTTTGATGGAACAAAGCAACCATATCTTACGCTTGGGGATTTTTTGGAAGATTCTATAATTGCCGTATCTCATAATTTTAATAATGCGAATTATTTTGACGGTAATCTTACAGAAACAAACGGTTCTCTTTCATTCTTAATGCCAGTCAAGCCATTGTATTTCCGTTATTTTACAGCAGAAGATTTAATGGGGACAATGCCTGACGGGGAAAAAGCTATAGAAATATTATATATTAATAACGAGGCGAAAGTTGTTCTTAGAATTCCAATACGTGGGAATGATAAAATTAGATATATAGAATACACAAAGGTCTATAAAAATAGTAATGCAAGTTTAGGGAACGATAAAGCGGGGATAATAAGACAATGTGATTTTACTGCGTTTATAACACCGAACATACAGTTTGAACGTGAAGAGGAGGCGTATTATACGGCTGCAATAATCACTACCGATGAAAAGGCTTTAACTTTGGATTTCTACCAGAAAGAAAAGAAATTGTCTGAGATACGTAGTGCTTCACGCACAACAAGCGAAGACTTAACCCGGGCGATTACCTATACTATAGAACAAAAACGTTTTGAATATATCAGAGTTTGCAACGGAAACGATATTGCAGGTTTGATAATTCCGCGTTTTAAGAACAACAACAAGGTCAATGCTTTTGAATTTGCAATAGATTTAGGCACAAGTTTTACTCATATAGAATGTAAGTCGGGAAGTTCTTCCGAAAGCGTTCCTTTTGGATACAACGAACAGGATTCTTTGGTTAGCGCAGTATTCGTGCCAGAATATATTGAAAATGATGGAAAAATCACCCAATGGGATTTGCTTGACGAACAGCCTTTCTTGGAAAAAGACTATATGCCGATATTATTGGGTAAAGACTTGCGCGACCGACAAAACAAGATGGTTGATTATGGACTGCCTTCCCAAACAGTTCTATCGTGTGCGCGTTCTTTGGCATGGGATAAGAAAGTTGATGCTTTTGCTTTGGTGAACATTCCGTTTACATATGGCAAACGCAGAGAACTTCCTCACAACAGTTATATCTTCAATATAAAATGGGGTGGGGAACAAGAGCGAATGGTGCTCGATAAATATATTGAATGTATTACGTTGTTGCTGCGCAATAAAGTGTTGATGAACAACGGCGATTTGGAGAAGACAAAAATTATATGGTCTTATCCGCAAAGTATGGCGCAAAACCAATTGACAAGTTTAGGCAGAATTTGGAACGAAAAATACAACAAATATTTTGCTCCGGCTCCAGCAAAAACACGCAGTGTCTTGGAAAGTGTGGCTCCTATAAAATATTATTTCAACAAGATAGCTTCTTCGTCGGATATAGTGAATATTGACATCGGTGGCGGCACTACAGATATTGCTTTTGCCAAAGACAAACAGTTGCAATGCGTTACATCTTTCCGCTTTGCCATGAACGATTTGTTTAGAGACGCAATAGCCAAAGAAAACTTTGGAAACGGAATTATTGATTACTATAAGCCTAAGATTCGCAAGATTTTGGAAAACAACAATCTTGCAGAACTTCTCGCGATGCTTGACTGCGAAAGCAACAAACGTCCGGAAAACATGGCTTCGTTCTTATTTACTTTGAAAGACAACCAAATGGCGAAGAAAATAGACGAAAAACTTATCGACTTCGACTATATCTTGGAAGTTGACAATAGGTTCAAAATTGTTTTCCTGCTGTTCTATACGGCTATAATATACCATGTGGCAGAAATAATAAGGTGTAAAAATCTTGATTTCCCGCGCCACATTGCTTTTAGCGGCAATGGTGGATACGTTGTGAACATTATTTCGTCGAACATGATGAGTGTTTCGCAATACACAAAGGTTGTGCTCGAAGTTGTTACTGGAAAGCAATGCAATCACGACATAGAAATTGTGGGCTTGGAGTATGGTTGCAGTCCCAAAGTGGTTACGTGTAAAGGCGCATTAGTTTCTGATGATTTCAATGGCGCTGCAAATCCTCATGAGGTAATTCTTAAAGCCGACGGAACGGGCTTTGTGGAGCAGGGGGATAATTATTATTCCATAGACAACGAACGTTTTGAAAACACGGTTGCATCTGTTAATAAGTTCTTGGACTTTGTGTTAAACAAAATACCACAACACATTGATATCGAAAATCTTTTCGGAGTTACCAAGGAGTCTGTTTCTTTTGCAAAGGCTAATTGTGGCAATGATTTGGGAACTTATCTAAAGAAACTGCTTATGCAAGTGGAAAACGGGGATAAAGACAAGAAAATAGAAGAAACTTTGTTTTTCTACCCCTTAAAAGGCGTGATAAACAGTTTGTCGCAAAAAATCTACGAACAAAATCGGTAAATCATGGTTATAATAATAGGCAAAAAGCAATTCAATAGCTTGGTTTCTGATTTGGAGAAGAGATTGGCTGGTTTGGAGAAGGAATTAAAGGAATGCAAAGAGACAAACGAGACTTTGACAACGGCTAACGAGTGGTTGAGCGCGAAGATTCTTGAATTGGAACAAAAGATTAACAAAACCGAGGAAATCAATGAAAATCCGATAGATAAAGTAGGCAAAGATACTTTATTGCGCAAAGGTTTCTTTGATTTAAACCGCTCCTCCGTGTTTGTCGAACTTAAAGCGGAAAGCAATGCCAAAAGTGCGTTCGCAGCTTTTCCATATCAAGAAGAAAATTGCGTGTGCTACGAAATATGTAATCTTGGTCGCATCAAGGCTTTCGATGGTATATTAGATGCCGTAGAATTTGAGCAAGGCAGTTGCACGCTTTCAGAGGCCAAAAAATTCAAGACTATCAGCCAAGGAATAGCCCGATTTGGCAACGACCACTTATGGCGAATAGAAAAAAAGACATTGGTGCTTCTATCTGTATAATTGTTTGTAAATTTGAGGGTGTCTTAACTAAAAATCACATATAGGTTATTGCAAAAATAATGTCAGACATTTTTTAAACGATAACCGATATTTTTTAAACAATATCCGACATTGTTTTACTAATATCACGACAAGAACAAAAACTAATACCAATATGAAGTATCAAATCAAATTGTTAGTAGCCGTAATGGCTATTATAACTGGGAATATCAATGTGTTAGCCGCTTCCTACACACTGTTTTCAAACGGGAAATCCAACTATTCCATCGTAGTGCGTCCACAGGCTACCGCTTGCGAGCAAAATGCTGCCAAAGAGCTGCAAGGTTATATTCAAGACATAAGTGGAGCAAAACTTCCCATAAGCAACGGCGTAAAGAGCAAGGGCAAACATATCTATGTGGGATATGATGCCACGGGAAAGGCTTTGATGTATGGCACACGCCAACTTGGAATGAAAGATGTCTATTCGTATGTTTCCAAGAAAGGCAATATTTATATATATGGCAACACCGAACGTGCCACAATGTATGGAGTTTTTAGTTTTCTCGAAGATATGTTCGATGTTCGCTGGTTTGCAACCGGTGTTACCCGAGTGCCAAAACGCGAGAAATATTCGTTTGGCAACTTTTCCAAGGAATCATCTCCCGAAATAGCAATCCGGCAAATTGGTTACAAAGAAATGAACGACGGCGAATGGTGTGCCCACAACAAAGTGAACGGCAACTATGTTAAAGACGAACTTGGGGGCTGCGATGGTTTTTGGAATTGCCATACGGCGGGACAGTTTATGCCTCCTTCGCAATATTTCTCAACCCACCCCGAATATTATGCTTTGCGCGATGGG
Source organism: Clostridiaceae bacterium Marseille-Q4149 (assembly GCA_963644855.1). Taxonomy (GTDB): domain Bacteria; phylum Bacteroidota; class Bacteroidia; order Bacteroidales; family Bacteroidaceae; genus UBA6398. The sequence goes on from CAVIQL010000024.1 coordinate 22,550, forward strand.
AAACGTGTGGCAGAAAGCCAACCTTGTCTCTCCAATCCGGAAGTTTTGAAAATCATGACCGAGAAGATAATGGAGAAGATTGCCACCATTCCAGGCAATGCCATATATGATATGAGTCAGAATGATAACCAAACCTATTGTACCTGCCCGGAATGTACCGCATTGGCGGACAAATATGGCGGACAAAGCGGCATTTGGATTTGGTTTGTAAACCAAGTGGCAAAAGAAGTGAAGAAAAAATATCCCAACAAGTATATTGGTACGTTTGCATACTACTACACGCGCAAGCCGCCTGTTGGCATAGTGCCGGCAGACAATGTGGTGGTGCGTTTGTGCAGTATAGAATGTTGCTTCATGCATAGTTTGGAAGGGTGCTCGCAAGATCTCAACAAGGCATTCCTTAAAGACATAAAAGCATGGGCAGAAATTGCTCCTCATCTCTATATTTGGGACTATGTGGTGTCGTATTCGCAATATCTTGCGCCGTTTCCAAATTTCAACGTACTGGGGCCGAACATCAAAACCTTTGCAAAATACAACGCTATAGGCATATACGAAGAAGCACAATACCAAACAAAATACGGAGAGTTCTCTGAGTTGCGTTCATATGTATTGTCGAAACTTTTATGGGACCCTTCGCTGGACGTGAATATGCTTGTGAAAGAATTCATAAACGGTTTCTATGGCGGAGCAGCTTCATATGTGATGCAATATTACAACGAAATGCAAGGGCTTGTGGGAGAGAACACGCATACCAACATTTATCCCAACGCCCACAACCCATTGTTTAGCGATACGTTTATTACAAAATCAATGACTCTGCTTGATGAGGCAAAGAAACATTGTAACGGTCAGGACGAACTAAGCAGAATAGAACATTTATGGCTCTCGCCAGCCTATCTATATTTGATGCGAAACAAAGAAGAAGCGAAACAAAACGGCACGTTCGCTGAATTTCTTAGGATAGTAAGGCGCGACGGAATACGTATAAACGAACCGATGACCATTGAACAGTTTGTGGACAACTACAACAAGTAACTTTTTTGTTTAAAATATAATAGGCAGGGGTGAAAACTCCTGCCTTTGTTTTTCAAACTAATGCCTTGGCTTTGCTAACTCGTACCACCAGTTTATCCCACTCTTTTAATATTGCCGTTAGGTAATAAATTAAAAAAGTGATAGCAACCTTTTGAATGACAGCGAAATCTGTTCTTTTAATACGGCTAAATTTGTTCCCCCCAATCATGTTGTAAATCTCCGTAGCAACAAAAAACAATAGGGTAGGGGCAGCCTTGGATTATTTTGTGTGCCTATTTATTTTAATGAACAGCGGTAGTATCAGTACTACCGAGATGAATGAAAACACCAGACCACTGATGGAGCCGATAGCAAACGAGAACCAGAATCTGTCGCCTGGACCGTCGAACAGAAATGGCAAGAAGCCGAGTATGGTTGAGAATATTGTTAGGAATATGGGAATTATCTTGTGATTGTAGGCTTGCAGATAGTTCCGCGTGTAGAAACGCTCTCTCATGATGTATATGCCGTTGTTCACGGTTAGTCCGCAAAGCATCACCATGGCGGCAAATCCGCCAGTTCCGAACTCAATGCCGGAAAAGTGATAGGCAAGGAACATTCCTATAAGCGAAACGGGGATAAGTAAAATTATAACCAGTCCCTTGTAAAGGCTTTCAAACAGTATTGTACAGATAAAGAATATAATGACTACTACCAAAGCTATGAGCCAGTATTGGGTGCCATTGTCTTCATAGTTGCCATAAGTTTTATTTACACAGCGAAAACCAACTGGGAACTTAGAGTTGAATTCATCGGTAATACTCTTGATATATTTGTTTGCGTATTTGTATGATCCAAGCACATTGAAAGCAACTCTTAGTACGTATTCCTGCTTTTCGCGTGGTATGCAGTTTTTTGCCTCTCTCCTGTCTATGGTCATGAAATCGGTAAGGTGCAAATCCCTGCCTCCTACTTTTACAAACGAGTTTTCAAGTTGCCACAAGTCGAATTTGCCGTTTTGTTCCGGGCGTAATACATAGTCGGTCTGCTGTCCGGAACCTTCCTTTTTGCCCATTTCATGCTCTGCAAGCATGCTCGAAAGCGTCTTGTGTATGTCCTGTACCCTCACATTGTCGAGATTCAAAATTTCATTGTTATACTCCATGTAGAACTCGTCTTCTTGACGCTCGTGTCCTGGAGTTTCAATGGTAAGGTCCATGACACGGTTGTTCTGCTTCAATCGCTTGTATATATCTTCGGCAAACCTGTACAAGCGGTCATACTCATATCCGGTTATCTCAATGTTGCTGCCTCGGTACTGTAGGTTGAGCGAATTACTGAATCCGCGGTAGCTAACTCCCCATGTGCTCCAATCCGCTCCGCCTATGGTTATGAGTTTTCCGATAATTTTGTTTTCAAAAACATACGGGAAATCTGTGTGTAGGTATTCGGGCTTGAACTCAACAATGATTTCCGCTCCCCAGCCGCCTATATTGGTTTCGTATCTTTTCAACTCTTTATATTGCGACATGAAAGCCTCGATAGTTTCTACTTTTTCGTTCAGTTGCTTGGGAGTCCCTCCCAAAGGCATCTGCCCCCTTATGTGAAGTTTCATTTCTTCAGGTTCGGGGCGGTAGGTGTTTGATTCGAGCGTGCCAATGAAAAGATACAGCGACCAACCAAACAAGCCCGCGGAAATCGCTAACAGTACCCAGCGCATCACGCGGTGTTGGCTTAAGGCGAGATAGCGACGGTAGAAATTGTTCCATAAAAGTATTGGTTTGGTGTTTCGCGGTCTGCCCTTTTGCCTGCTATTGTAGTGGAGTTTGTCGACTAATGCCGGTACGAATAGTGCCGAAACAAGTAGCGCCACTGCAAGATTGATGATTATCATCCACGAAAAATCGTAGAGATCGTTTTTTATATAGTCGGGCAGCCAGAATATAATCACAAGTGCGCCTATGGTGGTGAGCATAGCTCCTACTATGCCGGGATAGGCCTTGAAGTCGTGATTATAGCTGTAATGGTCGGTCATAACAATCGTGGAGTCGATAATAAGACTTAGCGACACCGTGATTCCCGCCATAGAGAACGGCTGAAGCCTCATGCCGAAAAGTTTGTAAAAAATAACCGCAATAAGAATATTTGCCAGCAATGAAAGAAATACGATAAGCAGATGCTTAAAATTCCTTTTGCACACGAACACGAAAAGCAAAAGGATAAGAAGCGACATTCCACTTCGGGTTATCAAGGTTTCAAAATCAGAGAACTGCTCTTCGGGCTTGTCGTATGTAAGGGTGCATTTAAGTTTAGGGTCGGCTTGTTCGAGTTTTCCCATTTCACTTTTCACTTGCGATGCCACATGGCGTATGCTTATATCCTCTTCGGCAAATACATTCAAGTAAACGGTGTTCATGCCGTTCACCCGGAAGTAATTCCAAGGCTCCCTTTCCTTATATTCGCACTTGGCGAGGGTGTTAAGATATATAATTTTACCCTCTATGGTCTTTACGGGTATCGATTCTAGTAGTCCTTGTTTTCCGTTAACTACAAGGAAAAGCGAAATTCTCTCCCCTGTTCCGTTATGGTCGCGCTTTATTATGTCGCCTATGATGTTCTGCCTGCCGAGATAGTTGCGTATGGCTTCTTCTATGTCTACTGATGTAAGCCCATAGAGGGCAAGTTGTTCGGCGTTGTATGATATTTCAAGATATCTGCCAGTCCCTCCCGATACGTCAACGTGCCTTACGCCTTCTATCCGCTCCAATTTGGGCTTGATGGTGCGCTCCGCCCGTTTTCTTATGTCAAAGTCGGACATTGGCGCATTAATTCTGTATGTCAGAATAGGCGTGTTGTCTTCACGTTCCTTTCCGGTAACAACTTCTCCGCCCGACAAATCCGGGTATGAAACACCCTTAGGCAATTTGTCTCTTATTTGTCGCAGTAGAGAGGCTATCTCAAACTTGACGCTTGACACCGATGCGTTCTTCTTCAGCCTTACTGTTACACTTCCTGATCCGAAATAAGATACTGACGACACAGATTCCACACCACGCACAGAACTTGCCAGACCTTCGATGCGCGAGGTAACGTTCTGCTCCATGACTTTTGCCGAAGCTCCAGGCCAGTTATATGAAATGGTAAGCGACTTGCCTTGCCTAGGGGCGGGCTTGTTGCTTATGTCGAGACTGGGAATGAGAGCCACACCGATTACCATCAGTATGCACATGGTCAGAAGTATGGAAAACGTGTGCCTCATAGCTTTTAATAAATTATCGTAGGGCAAATTTTTCCTTCCACTTGTAGATGATGAAATATAGCAGTGGAACGAAGAATAGGCTGACGACTGTGCCCACAATCATGCCTATGACAATTGTAATCGATAGAGGAAACTGCAAAGCCGAACCCATATCGTTTTTGTTGAGAAAAGGCAGTAGGGCCAGTATAGTGGTCAGCGAAGTCATTACTATAGGGCGTAGACGCATTTGACCAGCAATGATTATCGAACGAAGTAGCGAGGTCTTTTCCCCGCTTCTGTATAGGCGGTTTATTGTATCAACCTTTAGGATAGAGTCATTGATAATGATGCCGCTCATAACAACAAGTCCTATCATAGACATAATGTTCACCGATTCGCCCATAATCCACAGTGCCAAAAATACTATGCATACGTCGATGACAATTTCGGCAAGGATTATTGCGGGCTGAATAAGGCTTTCAAACTGTGCGGCAAGTATGAAGTATAGCAACAGCAGCGCAACGCACAAAACCATTGCGAGTTCTTTTATCATTTTGCGTGAATCGAAGTAGTTGCCGTGGAACGAGCATTTCAGATTTGGGAATTTCTTTTCGTGCAACTTTTCGACATAGTCCACAATCTTTTTTACGTCTTTGTCTGAAGCGTTTTTCACCACAATGGGATAGTATTCGCCTTCAATTCCGGCGTTAAGGCGTTTAAAACTTTCAGACAGGCTTTCTTCGACTACATATTCCAATGGAATGTCTATCCCTTCGTCGTTTCGCACGGTTTTCTGCATTATCCCATTGGCATCCGTCTTGTCCTGGCAGACTATCACGGGTATGTTTTGGTCTCCGTTGGCTATGCCGAACACTTTGTTGTTTCCCACAATCTCTTTAAGACGAGAATAGAGTTGGTTGTACGAAACATGGTATAATGCGAGTTGCTCGGGATTTGCTATGTAGCGCAGTACATTTTCTGTGGCTACCGGTTGGATGCCAGCTGTAGGAAACCTGCGTCTGACGCTGTCAACAACCTGTTTGGCTTCATCTACGGTTGGCCTGCCTCCTTCCACTTTCTGAAGTTTTATTTCGAGGTCTGGCTTGTCGGTTTGGAATATTAGGTCATACAAGTTCCCCGATATTCCGAATTCTACTTTTGCTTTTGCATAATGTTTCTTCAAGTATTTGGAAAATGTCGTTTTTATTGAGTCAAGCGATTTCTCGCTGTGCGCCTTGATATATACTACAGCCTCGTTATTGGTAATGTCTTTAGTGTGCGAAAGTATGAACTGTTGCACTCCCATCATGGCGGTGTTGGTTTCAATACTTCCTTTTGCAGTATTTAGTAGTTCTTGTACCCTTCTGTCGTTTTCCTCAGTAGAAATTCCCGAGTTCCAGTCAATGGTCATTAATGCGTCTTTTTGCTCAATAAACGGCATACGCTCTTTTTTGATGTGCGGATAAACAACGCCAATGGTTGCAAAACACAACGCAAAAGCCAATATGCACAATTTGCCGTGTCTCAAAGTCCACCGCATCCCAGGCTCGTAAATGCTTATTAGGAGTTTATCCGCCTTTCCTTCTTTAGATTGGGTGTAGCCTTTTTTCTTGAATAAGGCGTAAAAGTATACTGGCACTACCACTGCAGCTACGATAAGTGAGGCGAACAAGGCAATAGTTACGCCCATGGCCTGATCGTAAAACAGTGCGCCAGCTGTTCCGCTAAGGAATATAAGAGGAATGAAAACCGAGCAAGTTGTTAACACCGAACTTAGCATAGGCACAAACACCTCTCTTGTCGCATTTACTATATTGCCGCGTTGGCGTATATTGTCGATTACGATAATGGAATTATCCACTATCATGCCAATGCCAAGAATAAGTCCCGACAAGGATATTACGTTCAGCGATATTCCCAGTACATAGAAGCACAAAATGGTGAAAACTAGCGAAAGTGGCATTGATATTATGACCAGCAAGGGAATTTTCCATCCGCCGTTGAACACAAATAGAATTATGCAAGCTAGTATTGCTCCGAGAATTAGGTTCCACTCTAAATTGTTCACCGAATAGTTCAGCAGTTCGGTCTGGTCTCTGGTGATATTGAATTCTATGTTGGGATAGTCTATTTGCATATCTTCAATGAGACTGTTAATGCTTTTCTGCAGGTCGGCCATTTGTGCATCGTTTTGCTTAATCACAGCAATGGTGATGGCATCTTTACCGTTATGGCGTACAATGCCATTTCTTACACCTATTTTCTCTTCAATGTCGCAAATGTCCTTCAGTTGCAGCAAACGCCCTTCGGGGCGTAGATAAATGTTTTCAATGTCTTTCTTTGATAGAATTTGCGAGTCAAAATGTATGTTATATCTATAAATTCCGCTTACCACGCTCAAAGCTTCAATCATGATATTGTTGTCGTTGATGACCGTTTCGATGTCGTGCGAGGTAATGCCGAGCGAGTGTATTTTGCTTACGTTTGGCACAATGTTGATTTCAGAGCCGACTGTGCCGCTGTAATCTACCATTGCAGTCTGTGGCAACTGCTCAATGCGTTTTGTTATTACATTTTTCGCCAAACGCGACAATTGCGCCATATCATTGCCATCAGAAGTTCCTTTTTTCGTAATGTCAATGTAAAATGCGGGAATGTCCATAGCACTGGCTTTTATGACCTTAGGACGTGCCATATCCTTAGGCATGGTGTTCATTGCCCTATCAATCTTCTCATTCACATCGATAAAAAGAAGATCCATGTCGCTGCCAGGCTCGAATGAAAGCGTGATGCTTCCTGCATCCATTCTCGACTGTGTTTCTATGTCCTTTAATCCAGCAACCTGCGACAGTTGATGGCGCATAGGGGTAACCATCTGTTGCTCTATTTCCGTAACTGAGGCTCCTGGATTTGACAACTGCACCGTGATTCGCGGAATGTCTATCTCAGGCATAAGCGATACAGGTATATAGGCGAATGAAAGTATTCCGACAGCGACCATCGCTATCAAAACCATGCTTACGGCTATTGGACGGTGAAGAAGTTGGCGAAACATGATGCTAGCTTTTTCTGTATTGTAATGGACGTTTAGTCTTTAGTTAACATTTACCTCTGTATCGTCTGCAAGGTTTTGGTTCCCTGAAACAATCACCACATCCCCCTCCTTAATCTCCGTCTCTTTTTTTGCACACCCCGTAATAGCATAGCTTGTAAGATTGCTATAGACGATGTCAACGTAAGTCCATACTGCACGTTTTGTTTCTTTGTCGTATGTAAAAATCACATGATAACCGTCGCGTTCCACCACTGCTTCTTTGGGCACGACAAACATGTTGGGGACAGAATTCTCAACAATAACTTTTACATTCATGCCGTCGATGAGTTTTGACGAACTGTTTTTCACGTTTGCAGTGATTTTTACCATGCCTTTGTTGTCAACAGTTGGGTTTATTTCCTTTACTGTGCCCGAAAAATTTTCCTGTCCGTTTACATAGGGCGTTATGATAACTTTTTCGCCTCGTTTTACAAATACAAGTTCCGCTTCGAGTATCTGGAATTCCACTTCAAAGGAAGAATCGTCTATCAGTGTGGCGAATTTTCCTCCAATTTGGTGTGCGCGTGCTTCTAAATTTGCGATTCTTCCGGCAAATGGGGCGTGCAACTCACATTCGGCAAGCTTTTTCTGCGTTGAAAGCAGTTGAAACTTTGCCGTATAGTAGCCCGACAATATTTCCGTCTTGCGAAGAACGTCAGTTGGGACTTTGGATAGGTCAGAATCATACCCCAAGCCTATAAGTTTGTCCTGCAGGTCGACTTTGGCTTTTTCTAGATCGTGTTTCGCCTTTTCCAACTCGGCTTGTTTGTCGCGTGTGTCTGACACGCATAGCAAAGCTCCTTTTGCCACGTGTTGTCCGTTGACCACTGCAACTTTCTGCAATATGTCTCCTGGGTTGTTGCATTGCAAGTCTGCCTTTCTTATGGCCGCAAGTTTTCCATTGCATAAAAGTTGTTTTTGGAAAATCTGGCGTTTCAGTCTTATTGTGTCCACGTCTGCAACAGCCTCTTGTTGCTGTTCTATGGTGGCGTTCTCCTGTTCATTGGCATCTTTGTTTTTGCAGGAAGCAAAGGTCAGCAGAATGATTGCTATACATGGAATGATGCGATTGATTTTCATGATGGCATTATTTTTTTGTCAGTTTGTCAAAATCAACACGTATGTCCGAATGGTTAATCCAGTCATATAGGGTTGATTTCTGTAGAGTGTAATAGTCTGTCCAAAAAGTTTGCAGAAGTGAGATATATTGCATTTTTGCAGACTCAAGTTCTTGCTGTGCTGTGTTGAGTTCAGTTACGGACACGGAGCCTGTTTCAAAGCGTTTTTTTGTTATATCATACCTTTCTTCCGCTATTTCCTGTGCCCTTAGGGCATTTCTGCATTGCTGTGGCTGTACGTTGAACTGCATCACCTTCTTTTTTAGCTCTTGAACGTAATCAAGGTGTGTCTGTTCGTTTTTTGTCTTGGCGAGTTCTAGCTCAGCTTGCGCCATTCTTACTTTGCCTTTGCTCACGCCCCAATCGAATATCGGTAGTGAGAGCGTAAGCCCCACCACTTCGTTATCGTTCAAGCGGCGGTAGGCATTGGCAAAGGTGTTTGCCGACTGTGTGAACCCTATTTCTCCATGGAGCGTAAGTTGTATGCCGCGCCCTGCCTTTGCCAGTGCTAGTCCTTTTTCTGCTTCGAGCATCATTTGTTTCTGCTCGAGGGTGTGTGATGAGTTTTCAATGGCTTTTCTCAATACTTCGTCCATGCTCAGAAAAATGTCTGGCACGGTGTATGGGGGAATAAGTTCTGCTTTTTCATAATCGGTAACGCGCAAATAGGAGAAAAACTGATATTTCCGGTCATCAAGCGTTAGTTTATTGTTGTTTGCCGATACACGTGCATTGAGCAGGGAGAGTTCAAGCTGAAGCACTTCGCTTTTGGTAGTCGTACCCAAATCAAGCCGCTTTTTTGCCATATCGAAAAGTAGTTCGCGGTCTTTAACGGTCTCTACACTTTGCTTGTACTCAGACTGCGCGGCAAGCACGCTGAAAAAAAGTGTCGTTACTTGTATTGTTACCTGTTGCATTGCCGAAAGGTAGGTTTTCTGGGCTATTTGGTAGTCAAGCGGTATAGTTTTTTTATTCCACTTCAGAGCGTTGAAACTTCTCAGTGGTTGTGTGTAGCTTATTCTCAACGGCTGGGTATTGAAAGTGGTCTCATCATATGTAAATTGATTGAGACTGTAAAGATATGACTGTAGCGAGACCGTTCCTCCCGTGGCGGCAATTTTTTGGTCAACCGAAAGCATAAGCATATTCGACAAAGAATTGTTGTTGACATAGGCAATCTGACCGTTGTCATAGTTTCTCACGGCCACGAGCGAATGGTCGAAACTACCCAACTCTCCATTCAAGTTTATCGAAGGCAATTGATCTGCCAAAAACGACCGGTATATCCAATATTTCGACATGAACGACAATTTTGCCAGTTGTATGTCGTAAGAATTTTCCTGGGCAATAGCTATTGCATTTCCCAATGTCAACTGTTGGGCACTTGCTGTTAATCCACAAAGTATTAAGACAAATATGGTATTTCTCATAATATTTCTCTTGCTTTGTTTTTTATGTCTTTTATTGCCTGTGAGTCAACCTTGGGCTTAATCTCAAGTATTTTCTTTGCTATGTGCTTGGCTTTTTCTTCTTGGCTTGTAGATTCGTATAGCATCATTAGTTGGTATAAAGGATACAGACGGTTAGGCATTATGGCGTAGGATTTCAGATATGCTTGTTCTGCCAAGTCATGGCAAGCCATGTCTTTGTAGTTGTTGCCTTGTAGCAGAAAGAACATAGGGTCGCCACTTGTCAGCACGCCCTGACGCAAATAGGTATTGCTGTCGTTGTATCTGCCTTTGCTCCTTAGCGACTTCGCAAATATAAACAAAAAGCGTGGATTATCGCTTTCTTGGAATAACAAATTTGCCTTATTTGCCGCAAAGTCCTGCTGATGGTACAAGAATATATCAGCCTCCTTGTCTGCTTTGTAGCGTATGTTAATCTCTTTTGCCAAATATACAGAAATTATAGTAATACATCCTCCCAACGCAATGAAAGCAGGCATAATTCTTTTGCATCCGATGGTATTAACAGTGTTTGTCTTGCCTGAAGAAATGGCTGCTATTATTACTATAAAAAATCGGAATGGGTACAGTTCAAACGGATAGGAGAACAGGGAAAAGATGAGCAGTGCAAGCAGGGAGAAGAACAGCGGCTTGCTGTAACTGTAAGTGTTATGCAATAAAGTCGCTATCGCAAAAATACAAAGTGTAGCCCCAATGACACCTTGTTCTACGAGTATTTTCAGAATGTTGCAGAAAGCGTATTCTGCCACATCACCAGAGGCAAACAATGGGTTTGTAGGGTTTGCCGCGTACAATTCAGCAATGCCTTTTGCGCATACGTGTCCGAAACCACCTATTCCAACGCCAATCCAAGGGGAATGCCTCCATGATGTAACGCTTGCCGCCCATGTCAGCATACGTCCGTCGGCAGACCCTTGTTTAATGAAATATAATGTCGCAACTACAACAAAGCATACTCCCCAAACAATGTATCTCCACCGCCAATAATCTTTTTTGTAAGCCAATAGAAATATAAAGCCAAAAGCAATTATTGCAGCCCTGCTCCATGTGGCAGGAAACACAATAGCTTGTAGTGCCAACAAAACAATGTATAAGACTGCAATATAACGGCTTCTGGGTTGTGGAGATTTCCTTAATAAGGAGAATATCTCGTTCTTTGCCAATAATCCTGCGACAAGCGCAATGAGTAAATAGGCAGAAAAAGGACCTGGGTTAAGAAACGAACCGGTAAACAAATAAAGGGTATGGCGGCTTTCTCCAGTTATTATTTGCCATAGTCCAAGTACGGCTTCGTAACAACCCAAAATCATAAGAATGACAATAATAAATACCGGAGGAATGCTTATGTTGTAGTATATTGCTCTGAGAGAAATATATAGTGCAAACAATTCTGTATCTTTCAAGAACTGTGTAGCGCAAGGGAACTCGTTCCCAGCCCAGGTGCGGCAAAAATAGTATGCGTACCATGCAATTACAAGTACGTCTAACAACAATAGTTTCTTTTTTCCTGTATTTTGCAGCGATGTTAATGCTAACCCGGCTATGCATAAAAACGGTAACGCTTTTGCTACCACAACCTCTGCTGTGCTCCAACGTGTTTCAACTGGTATCACTGTAGTGAATATAAGAAATATAAGCACAGCAAAGCCTACAGTCATGTTGATCATATGGCATTTAGGAAAGTGGAATAATGCGAGTTTCATTATGACGTAGTTTTTATGTCAGTTTACCACCATATTTGTTTGCCTTTCTCATAAGTAAAGATACGTTCTTCATGCCCGTGGGTAAGATTGCGCAGCAAATACACACCACCATACGGGACATTGTTATATAAAAGGGTAGGGGAGAGTGCTTTTTTTACGCCAAGACTGTTCCATTTGTTTTTATCCCAATAAAAGAGTTCGTATTTGTTGTTTAGTTCTATGGAATTGCCGTCTCCACGGCTGTAAAAACAAAAATGACTTATGTTTACTGGCTTGCCGAAGTCTATGCCCACCCATGAACCATCACCATCTGGAGCATCAAAGAATGTAATAAGATTTCTGTCTGCTACAGCATCGCGAGTGCTGTTCTTTCCGCCGTCCCATGAACTGGTTGTGCCGATAACTTTTCCTTTGATTTCCTTTCCCGATGCATCAAAGAAATAAAGTTCCGCAATGTTGGCGTGTGTCTCTGCTTTTGTTGAAAAGAAACGCCAATACCTATATGCAGGAACACTGTCGGCCACTTTTACGTCATAGCCGAAAGCATAATGCTCGCCTATTTTGTGAATTATCTGGTATTTGTGGAATTTCTTATCGTTCGATGCCTGAAACTCGCAGCCGTCTAATCTACTCAGAAATTGGTATGCGAGTTCTAACGTGGGGTATTTCCGCTTTAGTACAACTTGAATTCGTTTCTTGCGGTTTACCTTTATCTTTTTGGTTTTTCCAGACGGAAGCACCACAAACGGCTCGTTTATGGAGTTAACAACTCCTCCGTCGGTATAACAGAAGGGCATATATAGAATGTTTCTGCCAAGGTTTTGGTAATGCACTTTGCCTTTTTTTACTTTTCCGAACGAAATGGGTGTCCAGTCCTGGTCGCCGAAAATGGCCAGAAAAGCATATTTTCTATTTTTCGGCAACCCATTTGGCTTTATGTCTATACTTATCGAGTTTACGTATTCGTCTGTAACATCTTTCAGAAAGAATGTTTTGAACAGATTAGGAACATTTTTTTCTGCATTGTTCAAGTCTACCAAATCTTGGTTTATAGAGTATGTGTGTCTGTATGCCTTTGCCATTTTCTCCATAAGCAGATAATTGTCTCCAGGAAACGAAGTAATGCCATTGAACGGATAGTTATGCCCGTTTTCCGCAATAAGGATGTTCCACGAATGCCCCAAACGGCGACAAGCCCAGTGGGGCGTTACTTCAGAAGCTACGGGAATACCGTTGCTACGCAGTATGGCCATGCCTATGGAAGAGTAGTGGTCGCATGTACCAAACGGAATTCTCATCCGCGTTTCCCATTTCATGATAGGATATCTAATGGTTTGGACAAGTTCAATGAAAGGCTTGATTGTGTCTTGGCTATTACGTATAATTTTTCTTGCAGCTGCGATAGTTGAGTTTCTGTATACATCACAACGATTCAACTCCCGCATGTTTTTGGATTGGAGTTTTTTCAGTCTGAAACGCCAATCATCTAAAAGTTGCAACTCCTCCACTTTGTAAGGTAGCAGATATTCGCAAAATTCGTCAAAGGTTAGGTGTTGCGCCCACAGCCCTTTTCTCCAATCGTCAAAGGCAGCATCTATGTTCCTTATAAGATACTGGGCTGTGATAATTCTTATGTCTTGTACCTTTTTCAGATTTGCCATACCCAAACGGTCGGCACATACGTTTATAGAGTCTCTTATGCTTTTGAAACAGGAGTCTTTCATCGCCCGTAGGACGGAATCAACAGCAAGGGAGTATCTCAACACCACCGATGTGTCGGAATAAGAGAAATGTCCGGGCATGTTCCGTATAAGAAACTTGGCGGCTTCCAGTTTCAAAGAGTCTTTTTCATAGTGTTCAAGCACTTTTTCCAGTTCTCCTCTATTATTGCCAGCCAGTTCGAGCGCGTCTTCCAATTGGCGGTCTGCCTCAAACGAGGCGCAACCGCTCAACAATATTAAAGATAGTATGAAAAGAATCTGTTTCATGTCATTTGTCTTGATGGTAAATGTATCCCACCACGCCTACAATGTACTCTTCCGGTACAAGCCCCCAATAGCGCGAGTCGTTTGAGTCGGCTACATTGTCCCCAGCCATAAAATAGTAGTCGTGAGTGAACCTGTGTTTGCTTATTGGTTTGCCGTCGGCATACACGGCATTTTTTTCCAGGTCCCATGTAATGCCTTTACCCAACTCCCATTCTAATATCATTTTGTAATAAGCCGCCTCGTTTGGCGTTATTTTTATCACATCGCCTTTGCGCGGTACGTACACTGGGTGCATATTTTTTATGGTGCATGGTGTGCGCCCGTCAAAGGGAAGAATGTTGAGTGCCTCCTTGGGAATAATGGAGTCGGGCGTTTCAGATAAAATCTGCTGCATTTTCTCAACGCCAAGTACTCCCACGTGGTTGTTGTTCCTGTAATATCCATTTTCTGTGCGTATGCTATCGCCTGGTACGCCAACCACACGCTTGCAATACACATTGTTTATTACGAAGTTTATCTTGCCGTTGTGGTGCGGAAAGTTGAACACAACAATGTCGTTGCGATCAACTTTTCGCAATCCTTTCATTCGGTGGCTTTTTAGTTCCGCACCCTCAAGGCTGAAATTGAAACTGGTGTATATCCTCGCACCCATCGTCAGCTTGTTTACAAACACTTTGTCCCCGGGACTTAGAGTGGGGAGCATGGAACTGGTAGGGATAGAGAAATAGTCTGTAATAAAGCAGCGCGTCCCTAACCACAATAGATAGAGCAGTGGCAGCAAAATAACCGCTGTCAACACCCTTGTAATAACCTGTTCCCTTTTTGTGTTCAATGTTCTGTCAGTCTTTACTGCCCTTTCTGCCTACAATCTTCACGAGCATATCTTTTATGCGTGTGTTGCTGATGGGACTGCCAATAAGTTCCACCTCCCCATGCGCGTTTATCATGAACGTGTGCAGCAGCTTGTTGGCGGGCAGGTTGGGATTGGAACGCTCAAACACCCCCGATGTGTCAACAAAGATGAAGTCCCTGTACACGGTGTCCTCCCCAAGCTTTTCAATTACGTGCCTGAACTGGCTTTGTCTGGGCGCAATCACAAAGGCATATCTCAATGCGCCGCTTTTGTATGCGTCGGTAAGGTCTATCGCCGCCCAGTCCTGCAAGTGGGAGATTGCACAGTCGCCGCATGATGCCGAGTCCACATACATAACGTATATGTATTTTGCCTCGCCGTAGATTGACGGGAAGGGCTTTGACGACAGGCGTACCATGGAGTCCAAGGGTACTTTTACCTGCGAATGGTGAAAGTCTTTCACCTCCTTGTCTATGCGGTTTCTCGAACCGCACGAAACTGCCAGACAGACTAAGGCTATGTAGGCTGCAAAACTATAAAGCCGCTTCATTCAATTTGAGTTTTACGACAACAGGGCTGTTCTTTGTGATATTGTACTTCTCCAAAATCTTCCGTCCAAGTGTTCCGTGTTCTTCTTCATTTGGATAAACCAGAGCATAAAAGCAATTGTCTTTTACACCCATAACAGTTAATCCCAATGGTGCTTCCCTGCCAAGTGCGTATGCGCCGTTGCGCTTGTTGATGAATGCAGCGTAATATTCCTGATTTGGTCCAGTAAGTCGTAGAAACAACCAGCCATCGGTTTCATAAGCATATGATATACACTTGAAGTATTCTGGACTGTTATATGATACGTCAAACTCTTTCGATGTCTTTGGAAGCACATTTTCAGGAAGTGCCTGCGCCCCCAAATTAATCTTATACAGAATTTTGAACTTTCCATTCTCATAGCTGTCTATGTAAAAGTCCCCATAGTCAGAGACAACCCGGTAAGCGTTTTGGTATTTGTAAAAGCAATCTGTGCCCAAATGAAATCTTTTGCCTTCTCGCAGTCCTACCTGTCCTTTCGGACTGTCTAAAACGATGCTGTTTGGGGTCTCATTATACGTGGAACAAAGAAATTCTGAATTCCCGACAGGAGCAATTCGTTGGTATTCTCCGAGTTTTTGTGAGAAAAACTTTTTCCGACCGACAAACTTTCCGCTGTTCACGTCATAGCATGCCACTCCGCGGTTATCCAACAACATCATAACGGAGTCGTTGTTTGTCGTGCAAATATCATCGATATTAGTGTATTCTGAAGCGGAATGCCCCATGCGTCCTATCTGACGTAAAAACTTGCCGTCATACGAAAAAGAATAGATCTTTTTTGCCTTGTACTCCCAAAATACGATGCAGTCATTTGTAAAAATGCACTTTTGGGCGAAAGACATCAGGCAACTGTCGCTTTCTTGTAGCTGCACAATGCTCACCACGTCCAGCAGCTTAGCCCAATCCTTGTAGTCCGTCTTTTCTAATTTAAATTCCCTAACATCTGACGAAGCCTCGCCGCCACAGGATGCCATGGAGAGAACCATTAAGACTAGAAACGATAAAGAGCTTGTGTACTTTACGGTTTTTTTAATAGTTATCATAATAAGCAGTGTTTTCTTTTAGGGGGCATTGATGTTTTTCCAACGTCCCCTGATGTTTGTTAGCAGTCTGCTGGGCTACATCCGTCATTTCCGTTGGGAAGGCAGGTGATTTGTACTTTGCTACTTCGCGAACATTGTACTCGTTTAACAATGTAGCCATACTTGAGTTCTCCATTTGTCAACGCCTCTATGTTCTCGTCAAGGAGGAGGTCTGACATGGATTGTTTCGAACCAAAGATCTTGTAGCCAGTGAACGCCGTCAGTGCCATTGCTGCAATGGCGAACGTGGAAATGATTGTTTTCTTCTTCATAATGTAAGTTTTTTTGAAGGATTATCCCTACTCTTTACGAT